>NZ_AZDT01000001.1 GCF_001434785.1 Levilactobacillus namurensis DSM 19117
AGAGGCATAGGAGCACCCCGTCGGGTAACTTCTATGCCTCTAAGCTTAGTATTTTTACAGCGGTTAAACGTCGCGCCTGATCAGCGTCCGGTGATTGCGGGGATGTCTAGTTCCCCCGTCCTGCTAGCCAAAGCGGGCTTGCTAGACCATACGAAGTTTACCGCGGGAATTTTTGAGGAAACGTATGCATTAAATCCGTTTATTCCGAAGCAAAACCTGGTTCGCCAGCCAGTGGTGACGGATTGCGGAATCGTCACGTCTAGCTTCCAGTTTTTTCGGGAATTTGCCATTGCGGCGATTCGCGCATGTGGGCTGAAGATCGGGGATCAGGCGTATGCACCTGCACGAACGGACCGGCCTTACACGGCTGAGGAGTTGACGTATCATTTGCCGAAAGAGTCGTAGGTTCCCAATCGTACTTGCGATGGGGTGACGCGCTGGGCGTTAGTTGGCTTGGTGCGGCCTTAACGAAATAGATTTGAAATTTAGGGAAGCCAATTTGCAGGTCAATTGGTTTCCCTTTTTGTTGTGCCCATAGTGTGAAACGTAGTTGGGGGGCATGATGGTACGGGGAAACGACTAGATTGGTCATTAGGCAAGTATGGTCCCTAATTAGCGGGTGGTGCTTGTGCTTTAGCGGAGGTGCGTTGAAAATGGGACGTAGTTAGGCAATTGATTTGAGTCGCTGGTACTGATGATCGTCGAAGAAACCAGCAATCGGTGGGCGAGGCAATTAGGAGATAAGGGATGTTAGGCACTATGAGAAGACTAGTCGGAACGTTAAACTGGGTGGTCGCAGGCTTACTGGCTTGTGCGGCGGTGTTTGCTGTGACAGAGCCCGTCACCACGTTGGGGGATGCCGATTGGGCGCAACCGTTGGTCATGGCGACGTTGCTAGTCGGGGGGTTCCTCATCTTGAATCGTTTTCGGGGACGGGTGGGTCAGTGGTCTTCGGCCAAGTACCGTTTGATTTGGGCCGTTCTCCTGGTTTTGATCGTGGGAGCGCAGGTTTGGGTGGCCATGAACTTTGTTGATGTCAGCCGGGCGGATGGCTACTTTGTCCGCAATCAGGCCATCGCCTTGGCCCAAGGCCGGACCACTTGGAACCACTACTTTATGGTTTATCAGAATAACGTGAATTATACCCTGATCGATGCATGGTGGCTGAAACTGTTATTGCCCGTGACGAAGACACCCTGGGTGGCGATGAATTTATTGCGGTATCTGTGGCTGGATACCGGGTTGGCCGCGGGGTTGTATTTGTTACATCACTGGCGGTTATGGCAACCCGGGGCCTTTTGGTTCACGTTGCTGTGGTTTCTCAGCATCCCCGTGTATGCCCTGGGGCTCTTCGACTATACGGATCCGGTGGTGTTCCCGCTCTTCTTGGACAGCTTGGCGCTGGTCAGTTGGTCCGTGGCTACTCGGGGCTGGTGTCGCTGGCTGGGTGGTGGCTTAGCCCTCCTGCTGGTAAGCGTTGGGGTGGCCGTTAAGAGCAACCTCATCGTCTTATGGTTGGCCTTGGGCCTCTTGATTCTCCTGTTGTGGTGGCAACGCCGCTTGACCTGGCGCCAGGTGGTGGTTTGGATTGCCGGTGCGTGTCTGGTCTTAGGCGGCGTCTTTGCGGGGATGTCCGTGTGGAGTCGACAAGCGGGGTATCGACCAGACCCCAATGCGCAGATGCCCGTGACGGCTTGGATTGCGATGAGCATGAATCCCCAAAATCCGGGGACGTACAGTTTGACGGATGCGATGGTAATCGACCACCAGCCCACGGCGCGAGCCAAACAGGTTGCGGCGACCAGACTCTTGAATCAGCGGTTAAACACCTTAGGCGTCAGTGGTGTGCTGGTTCAGTTGGCCCGGAAGTTTGAGATTTTTTGGTCGACGGGGGACATGGATAGTTTCAAATTAACCACGCAATGGCTCAAAGCGCCATGGTGGTATCTAATGAATCAACGGTCGATTCAGTTTTGGTTAGTTTTAGGGACCCAAGTCCTCTATTTGACCTTGCTGTGTCAGAGTATCTGGTTTCTTTTGAAGGTGCGCCCCAGTTTCGTTGCCGGCCACTTTCTAGCCATAGCGATGCTGGGTTTGATGATTTTTCACGTCTTTTTCTGGGAAGTTGAGCCCCGGTACGCAGTGCCGGTGTTGCCGGCCTTGATGTTATTGGGGACGTTGGGGTGGTGCGGTTTACCAGTCTGGAAACGAACGCCGACCCAGGTGCGGTATGGTCGGTGGTTTGGGACGTTTGCCGTGATCATGTGTGCGCTCAGCCTAGGACAGACCGATGAGACCACGCTGGTCCGAGAAGAGATGCCGGGGCGGCAAGGGAACGGTGATTACTTTACCTTGCCCGTGGCCCGGGTAGCGCCTCAGCGGCAGTTGACGTGGACTATGCCGGTCGTCGGGCCGTCTAATGCCTTGCAATTACAGATTCAACCGACGAATGAGGCGCAAGAACAGGTCAAGGCCAACGTACAACCCCAATATCCGAATGGTCGCTTGCGGGTTCAGGTTCACGCTAACGGTCGCTTACTCAAGACCTGGCACTCAACGCCGAACGCTGCGATGGCTAAGCCGCTACGGTATCCGCAGACCATGGCCCAGTCACTCACGATTACGTTACGGAATACAGGAAAGACGCCGTTCAAGTATGCCCAAGGCTTAGCCCGCTATGATCAACACACGGGGGAAGTTTTGCCCCGGGAACGGGCCTTTCCGCAAGATTACCTGCTGAACCTCCATGGTGCCCGAGCCCTGACCGCACAACCCATGATTTGGCTTAGTATGGGACTCTTTTTAGGATTACTCCTGTGGGCCCTTTAAAGTGGAACGGTTCGGAAAGTGAATAAAAATTCAAAAACCACTCGTCAAAAGTGGGCTGTTTGGTCCGCACTTGACGAGTGGTTTTGATGGTGCCAAAATGAAAAGGACAATTCTCAAGCAGCACCATCAGACCGACCAAAGTATGAGTGTGCGAGAACATGTCCTTAGAATTAGTGTATCGGAAATTGGGCGCCAGGGGAACGGTTAGCAACCATTTGTAATATTACATTTTCGTGGGGTCGCTAATTTTCGGTAGACGGTCACCCTAAGCTTCCGGGATGGTCCCGACGAATTCGGTAGGGACTACGAATAATTATCCAAAGTGGGGCCTTGGAGATGATCGAAACCCCCGTTGATGGCAGCGATTAGTTGTCCGTCAACGGGGGTTTTTGTAAAGATATTGTTAGGGTGGTGTTATTGACGCAGGTGATGAGCCGTTCATTGGGGGGGTTGCTGGTTCCCTGGTACTGGACTAAGTGACCGGCTTGCAAGTCGTAAATCGACGAGTACCACGGTAAGATATCGGCGGGAATGTGGTGATCCACTTCGATGACGGTTAGGTGGGGATTCTTGAGAATCTGACGGTGAATACTGAGGGCCGTGGCGGGATCCAAGGAGGCCGTTCCTTCGTCGATCAGTAACACGCGTCGGTTGAAGAACAAAGCACGAGCAATTTCGAGCCGTTTGAGCTGACCGCCGGAAAAGTTAGCGCCGTTTTCACGAACGGGCGTGTTGAGGTGGGCGGCGAATTCAGGTAATCCCGCCATGGTCAGAGCGGTGCTAATGCTGGTCGGGGTTGCGGGTTGGCCTAGTGTCACGTTGGCTTGAACAGTATCTTGAAAGATAATGGGCGTTTGCCCGACCACCCCAAACCACTGGTAAGCATCGCTTGGCGTGTAGTCTCGTTGATTAACCAGTACTTGGCCGGAAATAGGTTGAACTTCTTTAAGCAGTAAGCGAATCAGAGTGGATTTACCGATGCCGGATTGTCCCCGGATCAAGACTTTGTCGCCAGCTTTCAAGTGGAGATTGAGCTGGTGAAAAATAGCGTGTGGGGCTTGAGGATAAGCGAACGTCACGTGGTTCAAGGCTAGGGTGGTTACAGTGGGGGCAGCACGGTCGGGCACTTTAGCGGGGACGGCGACGTTGTTGAGAACGGTTTGCCGAATTTCTTGGGTGCTGTTCAGAGTGTTCCAGCCGCTAACAATCTGGTTAAACCCGTTGAGAATCCAGCTTGAGGAGAACTGAATGGCCACAAACTGGGAGAGGTGCAAGCGACCGGTAATGGTGAAATAGAGACCAATGCCGATGGGAATGTCGGAGAAAAGCATAAATAAGAAGTTGATCACGCTGTTTGAAAGGGCGATGCGATTCTTGAGATTGGCGTTAGCGTGTTCCATGGCGGATAACGACCGGTGTAAGCGACCGTTGAATCCGGTGATGGCGCCGTAACGCTTAAGGAGACGGGCGCCGTGAAAGAGATCGTGAACCGTCCCGGATAAGGTTTGATTTTTCTGAGACCAAGCAGTGGTTTTGGCTTGGATGGTTTTGCTGAATAATTTTGGGGTTAGGGTTGGGATAATCATAAAGCCTAAAAAGATTAGGGTGACCAAGACGTTACTGTAAAGTGCGTAACTTAAAGTTCCCAACACCATCACGACTGATCCGATGAGGCTGAAGACTTGACGCCAATAATTATCTTCTAGGAGTTTTAGATCATTCATAAAGAAGGAGACGTGGTCGGACTCGGTGGGCCCGCTTAGCGTGGTTGCTGCGATGCTATGAAGAACGTAACGCGTTTTGAGTTGCGTATTAATGGCGTAGATGTTACGGTTGATGGTCCAACTCTTCCAGTAGTTGAGCAGGGCAAAGAGGCCAAAGACTAGGATCATCCCGATAATGGTCGGGATGATCCAGGAAAGGTGTTTCTTTTCAATTAAGTAGAAGAAAAATGAGTAGCTAAATGTATTGAAGGGCGTTTCTAGACCGGCCAAAATACTCGTGAAGATGGCAAGACTGAACAGTGGATAATTGATGAACTTTCTCAAGACAATCACTTCCTTTGATTAGAGTCATTTAATTTTATCTAATTTATTTTTAATGCTACTGCTAGACGAATCTCGTAGCAAGATCTTACGCCCGGTCTAATTAGTTAAATCAAATACGTTTATTCTGGTTTATGTATCATACAATAGTATAGTAAGTACTATCAAACCACCTATTGACTAAAAATAGTTTCAGAAAATAAAATGCTTAAAAATCTGGATATACTGTTGATTTAAAAGTTATTGTAACGTACAAATAATATTTAGTCTGCGACACCCCTTGCCAGCCCGAAATAATGAGATTATTCTCATATTATACGATTCGTTTCACCAATTTAACCAGAAAGAGCCTTGAGATTTGGTTGAAAATCAGACGGTGAATGACCAGATTTTAGCGTATACTTAGAAGCAATTAATCATGATCACAAAGGAGCCCTGATTGCATGAGTAAACACCATAATGATGATCCTAGTACCGTCTACACCACCCGAACCGAAGCCCAGAAGGTGACCGTTAGCTGTGACGGCGTTCCGTTTGAAGTCAGTAATGGCGGGAGCAATGGGTTGAACCTGATTACTCTGATGCGCTTAGACCAGCGCCCCCATTGCTCGGATGTCAATCTGGATGAAGAGGTCGCATTTGAAGGAACGGAAATCTTCTTGACTAACGATGGGGGGTCAGTAGCTGCCCAACTACCAGCCGGATGGTATCTGATGAATTCTCGGCGGGTTCAACCGCTAACGGATGCAGAACTAGACGCCTTGGATCTCGACCATTTACCCACGGCTACGTACGGGGCGTATATTTTTCAAGAATAAATCGGGGCTTGCCGTTTGGAAACGAATCGGTGATGCATTAGCAAATATCGAAACTGGCGCGGAAGAAGGAACATAATATGAAGATTACTGAAGGTTACATGCCGTTTCATGGCTATCAGACGTACTATCGCATCGTGGGAGAACCCAACCCAAACTTGGCCCCCTTATTATTGATTCACGGGGGACCAGGGTCGTCGCATAATTATTTTGAGTTATTGGACGACTACGCGGCAACGGGGCGTCAGTTGATCATGTACGACCAAGTTGGCTGTGGGAAGTCGTCTTTGCCGGAAGATGAGGGCGTCTACGTCAAGGAGACCTGGGCGGAAGAGCTCGTGGCCTTGCGCCAGTACCTGCACTTGGATCAGGTCCATATGTTGGGCCAATCCTGGGGTGGGATGCTTGAGATGTTCTACCTGACGCAGTACAGCCAAGACGGTATTAAAAGTGTGATGATCGACGGGTCGCCAGCGTCTATTAAGTTGTGGACCCAAGAACAGCACCGGTTGATTTCCTATTTAAGTTATGAAGACCGTGCGGCTATTGCGGAGGCAGAACGGACAGGAAACTTCACGGGGCCGAAATACCTAGCCGCGAATGACCGGTACATGGAGCGCTATTGCTGGGATGATCCGGATGAGCATTCACCGGAGCCATTACGGCGCCCGACGAACGGAAAACGGGCGAGTCTGATTGCGGAAGGGCCAAACGAGTTCACCGAGAATGGGACCATTAGTGACTTTGACGTGACTGACGACCTGCACAAGATTCACGTCCCCGTTCTGGTTACCAATGGGACGGATGACCTGTGTACACCGCTGATTGCCAAATCCGTTTACGACCATATTCCGGGTGCCAAGTGGCATTTGTTTGCCAATAGTCGCCACTTAGCCTTGCTGGATCAGCACGATGAGTTTATCGCCGTGTTGGACCAGTGGTTGAAGGCTAACGACTAGGTTAACGGGAAACGTGGTTTAACTGGAAACAAGCATCCGACCAGTGTCCCTTGGGGGGCATTAGTGGGGTGCTTGTTTTTAAGTACTGACGTGACTACTCGGAAAGTTAGGCCATTTTACTTGGTCAAAATAGCGCTTCGTGGTATTATATATTATGTATTTCTACGCACGAATTCCAGTCAACAAGTCGCACTTTTCGGGTTTCCGGGGTGCGGCTTTTCAAGGCTAGGACTGTGCGGGAACTGAATGGGAAGGGGGCTAATGATGGCGAAGATTCCTGAAGAAGTAATTGAAACGGTCCGGACGGCGACGAACATTGCGGATGTGGTCGGCCAGTACGTTCAATTAAAGAAATCTGGTAAGAACTTATTTGGCCTTTGTCCCTTCCATGAGGAACGGACCCCGTCATTTTCCGTTTCGGAAGATAAACAGATTTTTCACTGTTTTAGTTGTGGTCGGGGCGGCAACGTTTTTAAGTTCTTGATGGAACTGGAGCACGTTAGCTTTCCTGAAGCAGTGGTCAAGGTCGCTGACTTTAGTCACGTAGACCTGGACAGTGAGTATCGTCAAGATGCCAATGCACCAGCTGCGAATTCGAAGACGGGGCAGTTGATCGCGTTGCACGAGCAAGCTGCTAAGTTATATCACCATATCCTGGTGAACACGGAGATGGGCCAACCAGCGCTGGATTACCTGCATAACCGGGGATTAACGGATGCGACGATTGAGACCTATCAATTGGGGTTTGCGCCGAGTCAGCGGTTATTGAAGCCGTTCTTTGATCAGCGGCAAGCCGACTATCAGCTCTTACGACAGAGTGGGTTGTTCATCGAAAACCAGCAGGGTGAACTCCGGGATCGCTTTACGGCGCGTGTCATGTTTCCGTTACGGAACGCGAGTGGGCACGTGGCGGCCTTTTCGGGGCGGGTGCTCCAAAAGCAAGAAGACCAACCGAAATACTTGAATAGTCCAGAAACGGCGCTCTTTACCAAGAGTCGGTTGCTCTTTAACTTCGACCTAGCGCGCCCGGCAATCCGGGAAGCGGGCGAAGTGACGCTGTTCGAAGGATATATGGATGTGATTTCGGCCGCCCAAGCGGGGGTTTTAAACGGGATTGCGTCCATGGGAACCAGTCTGACCACGGAGCAGATTTATGCGATCGAGCGGACCACGGATCACCTGAATATTTGTTATGATGGTGATACGCCTGGTCAACGCGCAACGCAACGGGCCATTGGTCTCTTGCGCGAGCATAGTCATCTGGCGTTAAGCGTGATTCAGCTACCGGAGGGGCAGGACCCCGATGAGTATCGGCGCGCACACGGGGACGAAGGTTTCCGGCAGGTGATGCAGAGCGCTAAAGAAACCCCGATTCGGTTTCAATTGCGGTATTTACGGCGGGACCGGGCACTGGAGACGGATAGTGAGCGCTTAGCGTACCTGAACGACGCAATGCCGCTATTGGCACAGGTCAAAGAACCCGTTGCGTTGGACCTGTACTTGAATCAGTTGGCGACCGAGTTTCATCTGGATAAGGATGCCTTGGTGGCCCAGCTCAAGCAAGTCCGGCAACAAGCAGCGGCGCAAGTCGAGCGACACCGGTACCAGGAAACGGCGGCTTCGCGAACGCCGCCGACGGCTCCGAACGTCACGGTGCGCCAGCAACGCCGACCGATGACCCGGCTAGAGCGGGCGGAACGTTACCTGCTTTATTGGTTATTGCACGACCGTAATGTGTGGGCGAAGGTGAGTTCGGTGCCCAATTTTTGTTTCGTGCATGACGATTATCAAGTGATTTATACCCTGGCCCAGGGTTATTTTCAAACGCATCAAGTTTACCAGAGCGCTCAGTTTACGGACTTTATCCAAGAGGAGCGGTTACAACAACTCGTGATCGAGTTGGAGACCACCATTTCCTTAGCGGCGGTCACCCCGCAGGAAATCGATGACTATCTAACGGTCATCATGGATGAAGCCCCGTTGGATGCCAAGCTACGTGATAAAAAGCGGGCTTTGAGCGAAGCCACACGACTGGGTGACGCGGACCAGCAACGGCAACTCGTGATTGAGATTGTGCAGCTGGAACAACAACGACAGGCGAACAAGCAAGTTTAGTCTAGGGGGTATTTGAATGGCAAAAAAGACCACGGATCAACCAATGTTTGACCAAAAAGCTTACAACAAGACGGTGCGAGCCCTAATTAAGGACAAGAAAAAGGCCGGCAACATCTCGTACGATGAATTAACGGATAAAGTTGCTTCCCCGTACTCGCTGGATGCGAAGCAGATGGATAAGTTGTTAGAGACGATCTCGGATGCCGGGATCAGCGTGGTCGATGCTAAGGGTGAACCAGACCCACGGGCCGTAAAAGCCCAAAAGGCGGTTTCGAAGAAAGAATTAAAGGAAGCTTCCACGACTACCGGGGTCAAGATCAACGACCCAGTCCGGATGTACCTGAAGGAAATCGGGCGGGTCAACCTGTTAACGGCGGACGAAGAAGTGGCCTTAGCCTTGCGGATCGAAGAGGGCGACGAGGAAGCCAAGCAGGAATTAGCAGAAGCTAACTTGCGGTTGGTGGTTTCCATCGCTAAGCGTTACGTTGGTCGGGGGATGCAATTCCTGGACCTGATTCAAGAAGGGAACATGGGTCTGATGAAGGCGGTCGAGAAATTCGATTACCGGAAAGGGTTCAAGTTCTCTACGTACGCCACTTGGTGGATTCGGCAAGCCATTACGCGGGCCATCGCGGACCAAGCCCGGACGATTCGGATTCCGGTCCACATGGTCGAAACCATTAACAAGTTGATTCGGATTCAACGGCAATTACTCCAAGACTTAGGGCGGGAACCAACGCCCGAAGAAATTGGGGCGGAAATGGATATGCCAACCGAAAAGGTTCGTGAGATCCTGAAGATTGCTCAAGAACCCGTTTCCTTGGAAACCCCAATTGGAGAAGAGGACGACTCACACCTGGGTGACTTCATTGAAGACCAGGATGCAACGAGTCCGGCTGACCATGCGGCTTATGAACTCTTAAAGGAACAGTTGGAAAGCGTGCTGGACACGTTGACCGACCGGGAAGAAAATGTTTTGCGGTTGCGGTTCGGCCTAGACGATGGTCGGACTCGGACGCTGGAAGAAGTCGGCAAGGTCTTCGGGGTTACCCGGGAACGGATTCGGCAAATCGAAGCCAAGGCCTTACGGAAGTTGCGGCACCCTTCACGGAGTAAGCAATTGAAAGACTTCTTGGAATAGGATAAATGAACCCTGACACGCATTGGCTATGGCTGATGCGTGTTTTTTTGTCGTGACACTGATTAATCCGTAAAAAGCAGGCCATTTTTAGGAGGACGCAAAAAACGTCAAAATTCATTCTAGGGGTTGACCAAAGGTGTAAGATTCGGTATACTTTCGTTACTCACTTAGTTAGTCGAGTAATTAACCGAATAGGGGAAATCAATCATGAAAATTTTGGGGAAATTAATTTTAGGTATTGTGGTGTTGGGGAGCTTGATCGTGGGCGGGGCGGTGGTCGTTCCTAGTCTGACTAAGAACCGCCATTCCGAACTGGCCATGGCCGTCGACAACGTCAATCCGTTGGTGAAGACCGAAACGGTCTATGCTTCAACCACGGCGAAACCAGTCTCTTCGTTTATTGGTGGGGCGGGTGAGAAGGAATACCGCTACCAGCTAGTGACGTATACGGCTAAGGGGGATGCGCGCACACTGGCGTTCGAGTCCCAGTGGCGCCTCAAACCACATTGTTACTTAGCGATTACCACTAAGGGACAGAATGTGGAATCGTGGGAACGTGTGGCGACACAAAAGGTCCCGGCCAGTGTCCGTGAGAATTTAGTGATGAGTTAGCTTGGTTTAACTGGAGAGGCCCCATTGGCAAACGATGCCAATGGGGCCTTTATTGATGGAGAATGGTTTGGTAGAAACCGTTTACATAAAAAATCAATCCGATTCGAGTTAGTTTATTAGGGGTAAAGTATTGAAAAATTCATTAAAGGGGATATAATGTATCTCGTTTAAGATTTTCATAACGGGAAAGGGGAAGGCAGATCGTGAAAGCGAAGCCCAGTTTAGAACAAGCGTTATGTATCGTGGCCTTACTTGGTATCCAGGACCGTAATCGCCCTTTGCAAAGTCGTTTGGTGGCAGAGCGGCTGGATATCTCGACTAGCTACTTGAAAAAAATCGTGCAGCATTTGGCCGTCGCCAAAATTGTCCGAACGGTTCCTGGCCGGGACGGGGGCATCGTCTTAACGCGTGATCCCCATGAGATTACCTTGTTAGACGTTTTTGACGCGATTGAGGGTCACCAACCCTTCGTCAAGAACACCGGATTAGTCAATAAGGTCTTTGGCTTAAAACGTAAGCAGGCGTTCGTAGCAACTTACGGATTGAAAGATTTCAAGGACCAGCAACCGGTGGCTAACGTCATGGCCGTCTTCCATCAGGCTGAAGCCCAGTACCGACGGCAATTAGCGACATTGACGATTGGGGCAGTCCTACCGATGGATGGCACGCAAGCCTTACAGTTGGACTGGACCAAGTGGCTGACGCGTTAGGCTTTTTTAATGAGAGAGAAAGAAAAATTTAAGGAGGTAGTAAACAATCATGCGATGGATGAATAAGCATTACATCTGGAACGTGATCGGCTGGCTGGTGATCGTTATGCTAGCTGTGATCACGATTCCGAACATGAGCAAGTTAGTGGCAGATAAGGGCCAGATTACGGTTCCCAGCAATTATCAAAGTACCCGGGCCACCAATATGCAGAAACAATGGGGCCGTTCGCAGCGGGGCACCACGGCGGTGGTCGTGGTCTTCAACAACGGCGATTCGGCACTGACCCAGACGCAAAATGAGCACATCGACCAAACGGTCCAACGGATCAAGAACCATGCGGACCAGTACCAGATTCGGTCGATCACGGCAGCGAGTGATAGTTCGACCGCCGCTTCCCAGCTGATCTCAAAGGATAAGAGTACCCAACTACTCCAGCTGAACGTTCATCAGACGTCGCGTCATTCGATTACGAAGATTCGTTCGCAGATCACCCAATTGGCTAAGACTTCTGGGGTAACGACCTACGTCACTGGGGCGGACGTCTTGAATCAAGACTTTTCCGATGCTACCCAAGCGGGGGTTCAAAAGACGGAAATTATTGCGGCCATCTTTATTTTCTTGGTCCTGTGGTTCGTCTTCCGGTCACCAGTTACACCGCTGTTCTCGCTTTTGACGGTGGCAGTATCGGTCATTACGTCCGTCTCGGTGGTCGCTAACCTAGTTGACCGCTTCAACTTTCCGTTCTCCAACTTCACCGAAGTGTTTATTGTGATTGTGTTGTTTGGGATCGGGACGGACTACAACATCCTCCTATATAACGAGTTTCGTGAGCGGCTGGCAAACGGTAAAGACCGGTATACGGCCACCCGGGAAGCTATTCGCATCGGGGGGCGGACGGTCCTGTACTCCGGCTTATCCGTTTTAATTGGGATGAGTGTCTTAGGCTTTGCCAACTTCTCCCTGTACCGTTCGGCGGTAGGTATCGCCGTGGGGGTCGTGGTTCTGTTAGCCGTTCTATTAACCTTGAACCCCTTCTTTATGGCCATCTGCGGACCGCACATGTTCTGGCCAGTCAAGAAGTTCCAGGGTGAAGGCGATAGTCGTCTCTGGCACGGGATGGCCAAGCACGCGATGATTCGGCCCGTGATCACGTTGATTATCACGGGAATCATCTTCATTCCACTGGCCTTAACGTCGCACGGGACGTTGGATTACGATAACTTGGTCGAAATCGGGGATAATGTTCCCGCCAAGCAAGGGTTCAAGGTCGTTCAAAAGCACTTCTCCAAGGGGACGGCGGAACCGACGACCATTTACATTCAAAGCAATCATAAGTTAGACAATGAAAAGTCCTTGATGCTGATTGACCGGTTGACGAAACAACTGCAGCAATCTGACGGGGTCAAAACAGTCGCTTCCGCAACTCAACCAGGCGGCAAGGCCATTAAGGCGTTGTACGTACGTAACCAGATGAGTACGGTCACGGGCGGCCTGGTCAAGGCTCAGCAAGGGGTCAATAAGATTAACAAGGGACTTAAGTCGGCCCATAGTCAATTAGCCAGTCAAAACGTTTCCGGCGCAGTTTCCGGGGCTAATAAATTGGCGAGTGGGGCTTCTCAAGTCAGTTCTGGGGCCAACAAACTGAATAATGGGACCCAAAAGGTAGCCAGTGGGGCCTCTCAAGTCAGCTCAGGGGCCGGCAAGCTGAATAGTGGTAGTCAATCCCTATCTAGTGGTGCTGAAAGCCTGAGTGACGGGACCCAGACCCTGCAAAGCGGGATCAGTCAGGTCACGGCCGGCTTGAACCAGTTAAACACCAAGGTGTCCTCGGCTTCGGGGGGCAAGCAAGCCGCTGAATTGGCGCAACTAGAAGCTGCCTTGCCGCAGTTAAATGCCGCCATCCAGCAGTTGAACACCCAAGTTGCCGGGAGCTCAACGGGCAGTGCCAGTGGCGTCACGAGTTCCTTGACCACCATTGGGAACCAGACCAAGGACATCGCAACGCAATTGCAAAACATTAAGAACTCTGTAGGAACGGTCAACTCGGTCTCCATGTCCGAAGTTGAAGCAGCCTTCACTTCTGCGGGCGCACCGCTATCTGCGGCACAAAAGCAGGTCATGTCCGGTGTCTTGGCCAAGCAAACGGCGGCACAAAAGCAATTGACGTCGACGCTGAATAGCTCACTGGCTAAGATTGGCAGTGACGCTTCCGCCATCGGTAACGCCGATAAGACGGTCGCCAGCCAGTTGCAGAGTCTTCAAAGCTCGACCAGTACCTTACAAACGGCAGTGGCAACGTTGGCGCAAAAGGCCAACGTGGTCTTACCAGGGGCGGCGACCGCCTTGCAAGCGGCTAGCTCCCAATCCAGCCAGTTATCGAGTGCAACGGGACAATTATCGTCCGCAATGAACACGATCAATGGTCGGATTCCACAGCTGGTCACTGGCGCGAGCGTCTTGGCGGCTGGTACCAACAAGTTAGCATCTAGCACCGGGCAATTAGCCTCGGGGGCTAGTCAGGTCGCCAGCGGGTCAAACCAATTAGCTGCAAGTACCGGTCAACTGGCCTCAGGGGCTCGCCAAGTGGCCAGTGGTAACCAGACCATGGCCACCCAGCTTGCCGCTACCAGCAAACAGTTGGCAGCCTTGAAGTCCGGCCTGGGCACGGCCACGAACGGTCTCTCCAGTGTTTCGACTGGGATGGGGTCCGCCAACGGATACCTCAAGGGCTTGCAAAAGTCTGCGGCAGCCAAGACCTTCTACATCCCGTCTAAGCAGCTACACAGTGCTAGTTTCGCACCAGCGCTGAAGACCTATCTGTCGCCGAACAAGAAGCTGACCAAGTTGACGGTGGTCTTGGATGATGATCCAAGCTCCGCTGCGGCGATGGCTCGGCTACCGAAGCTTGAGAAGGTCGTTAGTGGCTCCCTTAAGGGGACTAGCTTGGGGAATGCCCAAGTCGCCTTTGGGGGCAACACGTCACAGACCAACGATATTAACGAGATGGCTTCCGGGGACTTCACCCGGACCGTGATCATCATGTTAGCCGGCATCTTTATTGCGCTGATGGTGGTCACCCGTTCGCTGGTTCAACCAATCGTGATCGAGGGTATCCTGGTCGTGGCTTACTCTGGGGCCCTGACGCTGGTTCACTGGTTAGTGAAGCCCGTATTGGGAACCGACATGTTGACTTGGAACACGCCGTTCTTTACTTTCGTGATGTTGATCTCCTTAGGGGTCGATTACTCGATCTTCCTGATGCGGAAGTACCGGGAGTACCTCCACGAACCGGGGGCAACTAGCGACAAGATGTTGCAGGCCGCTACGGTGATCGGAACGGTGGTCATCTCGGCTGGAATCATCTTAAGCGGGACGTTTGCGGCGTTGATGCCGTCGGGTGTCATGACGTTGATTCAGATTGCGTTAGCCGTCATCTTGGGGATCGTCTTATTGATCATCCTGTTACCAATTGTGATGCCGGCCGTGATGAAGATCACGTACCCGTATCCGTACTCTGGGATGGCCCGGAATGCGGACGAACAACGAACGCCTAAGCATTCTCGCGAAGAATAAGTTAGGATATGCGTCATCGGTGATAAAAGATGGGGCGTCTAGGAAGCAATTTTCTAGGCGTCCCATTTTTGTTGCCCCACGATCTAGCTGCGCTCCGGCGTAGGGCTGGCGAGAATCTGCGGGCCGTTAGCTGGTTGGCGCTATCTAAATCGCGACGACTAGCTTATACTAAGAGTAATCAGTTTTTACCAGAAAGGATGTTCAGACATGGACGCAGATCACTTATCACAACGGCTGGCTACGGTCGCCGACTATATTCCTCAAGGAAGCCGGTTGGCGGACATTGGCACGGATCACGCCTACCTGCCGGTCAACTTACTCAAACGCGGCATTATTACTGGTGGGGTCGCCGGCGAGGTCGTCCGGGGGCCCTTTGAAAATGCCCAACGCGAGATTGCCCGTGAAGGGTTTAGTGATCAATTGACAGCACGGTTGGCCAACGGGTTACGGGCCATTGAACCGACCGATCAGATTGACACGGTTGCCATCGCTGGGATGGGCGGGGCGCTGATCACCCAGATCTTAACGCAGGATTTTGACCGGTTGGCGGGTGTCCGGCGGTTGGTCCTCCAACCCAACGTGGGGGCGATGCAGGTCCGGCAGTTCCTGATGACCCACGGCTTCCAGTTGCAGGCCGAGCAGATTCTTAGCGAAGACGGCCACATCTACGAAGTCTTAGTCGCGGACCGATCCGACCACCCCCAAACGTACACGGAAGAACAGCTGCGCTTCGGTCCTTACCTATTGGCGGCGCCAAACGCGGCTTTCGTGACGAAATGGCGGCACGAAGCACAACGGACCCGGGAGGTCTTACAACAAGTCCAAGCGGCCAAGACGGTACCGACAGAGAAGGTTGCGGCGTTGCAGGCGGAATTGGCACAGATTGAGGAGGTCTTAGAACGTGTTAGCGCGTGAGTTTGTTGAACGATTCGAACGGTTTGCCCCTAAGGAATGGGCCGAGCCCTGGGATGTCCCGGGCCTGCAGTTAGGCGATTTAGAGGCACCGATTCACAAAATCTTAGTGGTTCTAGACGTCCGGCCAGAGACGGTCCAAGAGGCTATCGATGTGGGCGCCGACTTTATCTTCGCCCATCATCCGGCCATGTTCCATCCGGCCAAGAATCTGGACTTGAGTAATCCCCAAAACCGGATGTACGCGACCATTCTAGCCCACCACCTGACGGTTTACGCGGCCCACACGAACCTGGACAGTGCGCCAGGGGGCATGAACGATTGGCTGGCAGCGGCCCTAGGCTTGCAAGATTGTCAGGGGCTAGTGCCCAGTAACGGCCCAGCGACGACTGCGGACGTGACCATGGGACGGATTGGTAACTTAGCAACGCCCACGACGGTTCAGGCGTTCGCCCAGCACTGTAAGCAGGTCTTTCATGTGCGGGGACTGCGGCTGATCAGTCAGACGCCCCAGGCACCGGTCCAGCGCGTCGCCGTATTGGGTGGCAGCGGTAGCGAGTTTTACACCGCGGCCGTGGCACAGGGCGCCGACGTCTACGTCACCGGGGATGTTTCCTACCATCCGGCCCAAGACATGTTAGCGGCGGGACTTAGCGTCGTGGATCCGGGACACCACATTGAAAGTATCTGTCAGGTTGAACTGACTCGTTTGTTTACTACGTGGGCGACCGAAAACGATTGGCCGGTGGCGGTTCAGGCATCAACGTTGAACACTGACCCGTTTACTTTTCTTTAGTTTGGAAAACGCGTAAACTAACTTTGAAACTTAAACTTAATTGAGGAGTGATTTGTTTTGGCAAAGTACGAAAACTTGATTCCCCGCTTTTTGAAATACGTGAAGATCAACACCCGTTCGGATCCTAGCTCGACCACGGTGCCGTCAACGCCCCGGTTGACAGAATTCGCTGAAGGTTTGGTCACGGACCTGACGGCCATTGGGCTGAAGAACGTTCACATCAATCAGCAGTCGGCTTACGTTTACGCTACCTTACCAGCTAACACGGATAAAGCCGTCAAGAAGATTGGCTACATCTCCCACTTCGATACGGCCGACTTCAACAGCGAAAACATTCAGCCCCAGATCGTGGAAAACTATGATGGTCAGTCGGTCATCAAGTTGGATGCTGCTGGTAAGTACACCTTGGATCCAGCCGTCTTCCCGAACCTGAAGAACTACGCGGGCCAGACGTTGATCACCACTAACGGGCAGACGCTGTTAGGCGCTGACGACAAGTCCGGGGTCGCCGAGATCATGGCGGCCATGGAATACTTGATTGCCCATCCCGAAATCAAGCACGGTGAAATTGAAATCGGCTTGGGTCCCGACGAAGAAATCGGGACGGGGGCGGACCACTTTGACGTCGCCGACTTCGGGGCCGATATCGCCTACACGGTCGACGGGGGACCTTTGGGCCAACTGGAGTACGAAACGTTCAACGCCGCAGATGCGCAGGTCACCGTTACCGGGACCAACGTGCACCCCGCTGAAGCCAAGGGTGTGATGGTCAACGCGTCGCAGGTCGCCATGGACTTCCACGCGGCTTTGCCGGAACATGACCGTCCGGAAAAGACGGAAGGCCGAGAAGGTTTCTTCCACTTGTATAAGATGACGGGAGACGTTGATACGGCCCACCTGAGTTACATTATTCGGGACCACGACCATGACGTCTTCGAAGACCGCAAGAAGCTCTTCCAAGGTGTGGCCGACCAGATGAACCAAGCGTTTGGGTCTGACCGGGTTCAGGTCACGATTAAGGACCAGTACTACAACATGCGGGAAGTGATCGAAAAGGACATGACGGTGGTGAACCTGGCCAAGGAAGCTTATGAAGACTTGGACATCAAGCCACTAATCTTCCCAGTTCGCGGCGGTACTGACGGGTCGAAGATCTCGTTTATGGGGTTACCGACACCGAACTTATTTGCCGGGGGCGAAAACATGCACGGTCGGTTCGAATACGTGTCCGAACAAACCATGGAACGGGCGACGGACGTCCTGATTAAGATTGCGGAACTGGCGGAACAACAGGCTTAATTTAATTAGTCAAAATTGGTCAAATTATTTTGAATTTGGCTTAGAATCGGTTAGAATATGAGTGAAAGTTGAGGTAAACCTTGGTTTGCCTCTTTTTTAACCATAAAAATAACAGTCATTTGAATGGGGGACGACGGTTTGAATCCAGAAAAGTTTACACAGGCCTTAAGCGATGCACTGGCGGAGGCCCAGCAGATTGCGATGACGCGTAAGCACCAAGCGGTCACGGTAGCGCACCTTTTTAAATTCTTAGTGCAACCTGGAGAGTTGGCCCGCCAACTCTTTACAGATGCGGGGGCGGATGCGGCCCAGCTCGATGCCGAACTGGATCGTGAGTTGGACGGTATCAGTACCGTCACGGGTAGCGGCGTTCAATACGGGCAAGAGTTTTCGCGGAACCTCACGGAGCTGTTACAAAAGGCCGATACGATTCGGGCCAGCTATCGCGATGAGTATCTGGCGATTGATACGGTCGTACTTGCGGTGATGCAACTGACCGGAGAGACGTTTACTGATTATCTGAAGCAACAGGGCGTCACGGAACAGCGGGTCCGGCAAGCCGTGGAAAAGTTGCGCGGCGGTGAACGGGTGACCTCGAAGAACCAAGAAGACCAATATAAAGCCTTAGAGAAGTACGGGACGGACCTGGTCAAGGCCATGCGCAGTGGCAAGATCGATCCGATCATCGGGCGGGATGATGAAATTCTGTCAGTGATTCGGATTCTATCCCGCAAGACTAAGAATAATCCGGTCTTGATTGGGGAACCAGGGGTCGGTAAAACGGCGATCGTTGAGGGACTCGCACAACGGATCGTCCGGGGGGATGTTCCGGACAATTTAAAGGATAAGACGATTTTCTCACTCGATATGGGTTCCCTGATTGCGGGGGCCAAGTACCGAGGAGAATTCGAAGAACGATTGAAAGCCGTTTTAAAGGAAGTCACCAAGAGTAACGGCCAGATCATCATGTTCATTGATGAAATCCACAATATTGTGGGGGCCGGCAAGTCCGAAGGCAGTATGGACGCCGGTAACCTCCTAAAGCCAATGCTGGCCCGAGGAGAGCTTCACTTGATTGGGGCCACGACGCTTGACGAATACCGGCAGTATCTGGAGCAGGATAAGGCCCTGGCACGACGGTTCCAACGGGTCTTAGTAGGAGAACCCAGCATCGAAGACACGGTGACGATTCTGCGGGGATTGCGCGAACGTTTCGAGATTCATCACGGCGTTCGGATCCACGATAACGCTTTGGTGGCGGCGGCTAAGCTGTCGGACCGTTATCTGACCGACCGGTTCTTGCCGGATAAGGCGATCGATTTGGTCGATGAAGCCTCCGCTTCGATTCGGGTGGAAATGAACTCGGCCCCTACGGCCTTGGACCAATCCCGGCGACAACTGATGCGGATGCAGGTTGAACAGACGGCGCTGAAGCAGGAGACCGATGCGGCGTCGCAGAAACGCCTGAAGACGCTCCAGAAAGAGTTGGCCGATACCAAGGAAAAGGTCGACCAGTTAAGCGCACGGTGGAACGACGAAAAGGCCGCCATCAAGCGACTGGGCGACAAGAAGACGGCCATTGATCAGGCGAAGCGCGAACTAGCCAATGCCGAAAGCCAATATGATCTGAACAAGGCCGCCGAATTACAACACGGGACGATTCCGCAGTTGCAAAAGGAGTTAGCAGCCTTAGAACAGCAGGACCAGCAGCAATACTGGTTGGTCTCTGAATCCGTCACGGAAAATGAAATCGCGGCGGTCGTCAGTCGAATGACGGGGATTCCGGTGACCAAGCTGGTTCAGGGCGAACGGGAGAAACTATTGAAGCTAGGAGACCGGCTGCATGACCGGGTCGTGGGTCAAGACCAGGCCGTGAACGCGGTCGCCGATGCCGTCTTGCGCTCCCGGGCGGGGTTACAAGACCCGACCAAGCCATTGGGATCATTCCTATTCTTGGGGCCGACCGGTGTTGGGAAGACCGAATTAGCCAAGGCTCTGGCCGAAAACTTGTTTGACAGCGAAGACCACATGGTTCGGATCGACATGAGTGAATACATGGAGAAGGAGTCCGTTTCGCGGTTAGTGGGCGCGGCACCGGGCTATGTGGGATACGAAGAAGGGGGCCAACTGACGGAGGCCGTTCGGCGGAACCCGTACACCATCGTGCTCTTTGACGAAGTCGAGAAGGCCCACCCGGACGTCTTCAACCTCCTCTTACAGGTCCTAGACGACGGTCGGCTGACGGACAGCCAAGGTCGGACGGTCGACTTCAAGAATACGATTTTGATCATGACCTCTAACCTGGGATCGGACATCCTGTTGCAGGGAACCAATGACCAGGGACAGATTACCCCGACGGCTCAGCAACAGGTGGCCCAGCTCCTGCAAAGTCATTTCCGGCCAGAATTCTTGAACCGAATTGACGAGACCATTATGTTTACGCCACTGAGCTTAGCGGACGTTCAACAGATCGTGGTTAAGTTAGTCGGTCACCTAGCGACCCGGCTACACGAGCAACAGTTGGACTTGACCATCACGCCGGCGGCTCAGGCTTGGATCGCGCAGGCGGGGTACCTTCCTGCCTATGGGGCGCGACCGTTGCAACGGTTTATCACGACCCACGTGGAGACGCCGTTGGCTAAACAGCTGATTGCGGGGCAGATTCCGGCCCACAGTCTGATCACAATCGACGTGGCGGACGATCACTTGACCTTCACCCACGCCTTACAAGCGGCGGCCCAGTCGTAAACTCAGGCGACGTTACCCACGAATAGTATTTTAAAAATGCCTGCCTTCTAACGGTTGTTTCAGTTGAAGGGAGGCATTTTTGGCGGCGCATCGGGGGCAATGCGGTTCACCCCGCGGACGGTTTAGAGAGACTATCGTTGCTCTTAGGCTGATTTTAAGCTACACTGTTTTGATAATTGAAAATAGGAAAGTTGAGGCTATATGGAAAATCAACAATTGGCAAGAAAGTTAAAGCGGCGGCACGTTCAGATGATTGCGCTGGGAGGCGCCATCGGGACCGGACTCTTCTTAGGTTCCGGGACGGCCATTCAAAAGGCGGGTCCTTCGATCCTGCTAGCCTACGCCATTGGGGGCTTCTTCTGTTACCTGATGATGCGCGCGTTGGGGGAACTGTTACTCTCGGATACGCGGAAACACTCTTTTTTGGAATTTGTGAATCAATATTTAGGCAAGAAGTATGAATTTGCGATTGGCTGGACTTACTGGCTATGTTGGGTCAGCCTTGCGATGGCCGATCTGACGGCCAGTGGGATCTATATTCGCTACTGGTTCCCGGGAATCCCGCAGTGGCTGACGCCGTTGATCATCATCGTGATTCTGTTGGCGTTCAACCTGCTCTCCGTGAGTGCCTTCGGGGAACTGGAGTACTGGTTCTCGATGATCAAGGTCGTCGCAATCGTAGCCTTGATCGTTACTGGGGTGGCCTTGATTGGGTCGAGCGCCACGGTGGGCGGTCATACCGTCACTATGGCGAACCTGGTTAGTCACGGGGGCTTCTTCCCTAAGGGGCTAAGTGGCTTTGTGATGTCGTTTTCACTCGTGATCTTTGCCTTCACGGGGATTGAAATGGTGGGAATCACGGCCGGAGAAGCCGAGAACCCCGAAAAGGAACTACCCCGGGCCATCAATAGTTTGCCCCTGCGAATCTCGTTCTTCTACGTTGGGGCGTTGTTGGTGATCATGAGCATCTACCCTTGGACGGCGATTACGCCAGCCCAATCACCGTTCGTGCAAGTCTTTAGTGACGTGGGCATCAAAGCCGCGGCCAGCATCATCAACTTCGTGGTCTTGACCGCTGCGCTGTCGGCCTGCAACAGTGCCATCTTTAGTACCAGTCGGACCCTGTTCACGTTGTCCCATGGCGATAATGCGCCTAAGTGGATGGGGAAGGTCAACCGGTATAACGTGCCGGCACGGTCGTTAGCCTTTTCATCCGGGATTCTGTTGGTGATCGTGGTCTTGAACTACGTGATGCCTAGCACGGTCTTCACGTTGATCTCGAACGTGGCGACGACTAACTTTATCATCGTGTGGTGTTCGTTGTTGGCCTGCCACTTGGTGTACAAACGGACCATGGATTCCAGCCACAACCCCTTCAAGTTGCCGCTGTTTCCTTGGACCAACTGGGCGACCATGGCCTTCTTTATTGCAGTGACCGTGGTGCTATGCTTCGATCCCGTCAACCGCTGGGCGGTCATCGGGTCAGTGGTTTGGTTTGCGGCGTTATTAGGGAGCGAAACGCTTCTGCGACGGCGCCAAGCTCAATCGTAACTTACTGAATTTGGGTCGTGAAGGCCGTCTTTAGGGACGGTCGGCACGGCCCGTTTTGTATTGGTCTAGTATCTGGTGTAGGGCGGTGAGGTAGGCTTGGCGCAAGCTGGCGGGGGCGATGACTTTGACTTGGGCACCCAGTCCCAAGAGGTATTGGACCATGTAGGCCTGTTCGCTGGGAGCGTACTTGCCCGTTAGCCAATCTTGGTCGGCGTGGTGGTCAAGGTGCATATTGGGGTAGCGGTTCTTTTGCACTTCTTCTCGGCCGAGAGGGGTCAGCTGACAGCGAAAGGGAATCGTGTAATGGGCGTCTTGGTACCGCTGAAAGGCCTGGGGTAAGTCGCTACTGGTAAATGGGGCGACACGGTCCGTTGGAGTCAGGGCTTGAATGGCATCGCAGCGGTAGATTCCCCAGGACTGTTCAGCCAAGTGGTAGCCGCTAAAGAACCAGATGCCGTGGCGAAAGAGGAGGTCGTAGAGTTGAAAGTCGCCGGTGTAGGGGGCAATGTTCAAGGTCAGATGGACCACCTGCGGCTTTAAGATGGCGGAGAGTAAGTCCGGGAGAAAGTTGGGACGGTCCAGGTTGGTGACGGTGTAGTAGTGGACCACTTGCTGGAGGCGGTCGACGGTCCGTTGTTCCTGGTGGGGCAACGTTGCCATGAGTTTATCGTAGATGGTCCGGTAAGACTGGTCGAAGGGGGTCACGGCGAGGAGCCGGAGCGCTTTGATAGCGAAGAACAAGGCGTTGACCTCTTGGAGGTTAAAGGTCACGGGAATCCAGAGTCGCCGGTGGATCAGTTGGTAGCCGCCGTAACGACCGGGCTCGACGTAAAAGGCCAGTCCGAGTTGTTCTAGGGCGGCGATGTCCCGTAAGGCGGTGCGTTTTGAAATCTGAAACTTCGTCATGAGGTCGGCCAGATGAAACTGAGTTTGGTTACTGAGAAAGATCAGTTCTTGGTTGAGCCGTTCAGAACGGGTCATGGGAACCACTCCTTAAAAAGATTTTCAATGGTGCCATTAATTGTCACCATTCAACGCTATGCTTAGTATATCAAATCGAAACCACTAAGGAGTTTTTAGATGACCACACTTTTGATTAACGCCCACCCAGATTTTCAAAATGACCAACACTATTCGGCAAAGTTAGCCCAGCGCTTCCTAGAACACTATCAGGCGGCCTTCCCGGAACAGACCGTCGATGTTTTGAACCTATACGGGACCGAGATTCCGCAACTGACCACGACAGCACTCTTGGGTGTCTGGCGCAAGCAGGCCCAACACGTGACGTTGACGCCGGACGAGCAACACACAGCCGCCGTGAATCGCCAGTTATTAACACAATTCAAGGCCCACCACCGAATCGTCATCGTGTCGCCGTTGCACAACTTTAACGTCACGGCGCGGTTAAAGGACTACCTGGACAATATCCTGGTTGCCCGAGAGACGTTCCGGTACACGGAAGCGGGGTCGGTGGGGTTGATGACTGACGATTACCGGGTGCTCTTATTACAGGCCAGTGGGAGTGTCTATACCCGCCAAGACCGCTACACCCCCATGGAATTCTCCCGGCTCTATTTGGATAAGATGTTTACGGAGGTCATGGGCTTTGACACCTTTGACATTGTCCGGATTCAGGGTACCCAGACCCACGGCGTCCGGATCGACGATGCCGTTCAGGCGGGCTATCGCGACCTGGATGCGGCGTTTACTCAGTTTTACCGGTAGGCAGTCAACCCTAGTTTAGTCACGGGGCAGGCGGTGATAACCCCCGCCTTACTGGTTGGTCCTGACGAGGTTGGAAATTGAGCGTTCCAAAGCAATGGTTTCTAACGTTTGAAATTGGAAGGATCAACGTGGGGGACTGTTAAAACCAAACGATAAGGCGTAACCCTTATTAGACCTCGAGCCCGTGGTACGCCTCATCATACATTTGATGGGTTGACGCCATGGTTACAAACAACTAACGGTCGTCGTTACGCAAGTAATCACTGTGACCTTATCCTGCTGGGGATGAGGTCTTTTTTAATTGATAATAGTTGTCAATCATAAGATTAGGTGCTGCGGCCTGATAGCGCATTAGGTTCCTGTAAGGTGGATGACGATCACCACGGTTTTATTTTAAGACCGGCCACACCGGTTGGGAGATGTTGGAACGTCCGTTCGTTTCTCCGGATTTTCTAGGGGTTTCTGGTATAATGGACAGGATAAGAAAGGGGAGAAGCGGTGTGTTCGTACCACTACAAGTTCTGAGTACCTACAGCTTATTACAGAGTCCTAACCGCATTGAGGCTTTGGTGCAGACGGCCAAGCAACGGGGGTATACCGCTCTGGCCCTGACGGATAAAAATGTCATGTACGGCGCGGTTGCCTTCTACAACGCTTGCCAGCAGGCCGGGATTAAACCGTTGCTGGGATTGACGCTAACGGCGCAAGGAATCGTGGCGCAACAGGCGACCAACCTTGACTGGCTGGTCATTGCCCGCGACTTTACGGGGTATCAACAGTTGATGCAACTCTCAACGGCCGCCCAGGTGGGGCAAGGTCCCGTGGATCTAGGACAGCAGGCTGCTAAGTTGACCCACGTGATGGTGGTTGCACCGCTGAATAGCGAGGTGCATCAGTTATTGGCGACCGGTGATACGACCGGGGCTACCCGGGTTCTACAACGGCTGCAACAACTGGTGGGGACGGATCAAGTCTGGCTAGGAATTTCGCCGACGTTATCCCCCGAGCGCCAAGACCAGTTGGCCCAACTTAGCCGGCAGACCCAGGTTGCATTGGTGGCCGTGGAGCCCGTGGCGTACCTGAACCGGGAAGACCACTTTGCAACGGCTGTGTTGCGGGCCATCGCGGCGGGAACCACCATTGATGATCCGGCAACGGCCAAGCAGCAAGCGGGTCAGCATTGGTTGCGTCCGGCCGCGGATCAAGACCAGCGGTTTGCGAGCCCGTTGCTGCAACAAGCCGCTGCTAATACGGGCCGGTTGGCTGATGCGACCCAGGTCACGCTGAAGTTTCAGCAGCCGCAGCTTCCCCACTACCCGACACCGGCTGGTCAGACCTCGCAGTCGTATTTGCAACAGCTCTGTACTCAGGGATTGGCGCGCCGGTTACGTGAGTTACCGGATGCGCCGACGCAAGACTACCGGCAGCGGTTAGACCGGGAGCTGGGGGTCATTCACCGGATGGGGTTCGATGATTACTTTTTGATCGTCTGGGACGTGATGAATTATGCGCACCGGGCCCATATTCAGACGGGACCGGGACGAGGTTCAGCGGCTGGTTCTCTGGTGGCCTACGTCTTGGCCATTACGGAGGTCGACCCTTTGCGCTACCACCTCTTATTTGAACGGTTCTTGAACGAGGAGCGGGCGCAGATGCCCGACATCGACTTGGATATCCCCGATGATCGGCGCGGGGATGTGCTCAACTACGTACATGATAAGTACGGGCATACCCGGGTCGCTCAGATCATTACGTTTGGGACGCTGGCTGCTAAGGCCGCCCTGCGGGATGTGGGGCGGGTCTTAGGTGTCAGTCCGTATGAAATGAGTGACTGGAGCGCGGCGATTCCCAACCAATTACACGTGACCCTAGCCGAAGCCTATCAACAGTCTCAACGCTTACGGAACCTAGTGGCGGATAGTGAGCGTAACCAGTTGCTCTTCACCACCGCCCAAGAATTAGAGGGGCTTCCCCGTAATTACTCGACCCATGCGGCCGGCATCGTCTTAAGCCAGGGGGACCTGACACAGCTGGTGCCCTTACAACCGGGAAGTGATGAGCTGCTGATGACGCAGTACCCCAAGAACACCGTTGAAGCGGTTGGCCTCTTGAAGATGGACTTCTTGGGGCTGCGGAACCTAAGTATCCTAGCGAACGCGTTGCGGCTGGTTAAGCGACAGACGGGTCATTCCTTGGATGTGAACGCCATCGACTTAAATGACCCGGCGACCCTGAAGCTTTTTGCCCAAGGGGAAACTAACGGTGTCTTCCAGTTTGAATCAGCCGGCATCAAGCGAGTCTTGCGGCAACTGCAACCCGATAGTTTTGAATTGGTCGCGGCCGTCAACGCGTTGTACCGGCCCGGCCCAATGGAAAACATTGACACGTTTGTGAAGCGCAAGCGGGGGCAAGAGCCGATAACCTATCCGGCTGCGGCGTTGCAACCCATTTTGGGTCCCACTTATGGCATCCTGGTCTATCAAGAGCAGGTCATGCAGGTGGCCTCCGTCATGGGGGGCTTTACGCTGGGGCAAGCCGATTTGCTGCGACGGGCAATGAGTAAGAAGAAAAAGGCCACGATGGACGCTATGCAACGGCAATTTGTGAGCGGCGCGCAACGGCTGGGCTATCCGCGTGACGTAGCCGAGCAGGTCTTTGCGTACATGGACCGGTTTGCCAATTACGGGTTCAACCGGTCACACGCGGTCGCGTATAGTAAGCTGGCCTTTCAACTGGCCTATTTAAAAGCCCATTATCCGGGGCCGTTTTACGCAGCGTTACTGAATTCGGTGATCAACGTGCCCACCAAGACCAAGTTATACCTCACCGAGGCCAAACGCCATGGCGTGACGATTTTGCCACCAGATATCAACCAGTCGACGGCTTACTTCAACCTGGCGCAGCACCACGCCATCATCTTTGGCCTGAGCTCCATCAAGGGGGTTCGGCGCGACTTCTTGCGCGACGTCTTGGCGGACCGGCATGCTCAGGGGCCGTACCATGACCTGCACCAGTTCTTGGAACGGATTGAGCCGAAGTACCGGAAGGAAGACTTGCTGGATGCTTTGGTCTACGCGGGGGCTTTTGACCACTTTGGGTATAACCGGGCGGAGCTGATTGCGGCGATTCCGGAGTTCTTGAGCAGTGTCGAGCTGTCTGGAGATAACGTGGAATTGTTCGCGGCGCTAGCACCTAAAGTAAAGGCGCGGCCAGACCTGGACTTGATGACGAAGCTGACTAAAGAAGAGGCCGTCTTGGGCGCCTACTTATCGGGTCATCCGGTAGAACAGTACCGTGAGTTGGCAGCCAAACGTCACGCCCAACCCATCAGTGAATTGGCTACGGTCAACCGGGTAACGCTGGTCGCTTACATCACGGCGATTCGGACGATTCGGACCAAGCGAGGTGAGCCCATGGCTTTCTTGACGGTCAGTGATGAGTCGGGAGAAGTCCGGGTCACAGTCTTTCCGAACACTTATCGGCGGGCAGCCGAGTGGTTAGCGACGGATCAAGTGATCGTCATTCGCGGTAAGGTCGAGCGCGAGCGGGGGCTTCAGGTCGTGGCGGATCAGGTGGAGATGGCGCCTGCGCCCACGCGATTGCCGGCCGGAGCGCGATGGTTCATTCGCGTCGATGCCCAGCACGATGACCGCCAGACGGCGCAAGCCCTGGCGACCTTCTTGACCCACCATGCGGGAGCCGTACCAGTCATCGTCTACCAACCCCAGACCGACCAGAAGCGGGTCCTGCCGCAACGGCAGTGGTTGGCGGATGATTCGTCGTTGCAGGCCTTGTTAGAACAGCTTATGGGCCGGGGCAACGTTGTTTTACAAAATGGATAGACCAATTTAATTAAAAAAACCTCTAGACTTATAATACCGGTTTTAGTATGATATATACCAATGATACGATATTGAACTTTGGAGGTTTTTTTAATGCAGTTGAACGTTAAAGTTTATTCAGATGGCGCAGAACTTACAGCGATGAAGCAGGTTGCGGCCCAAGGAATCGTCCAGGGCTTTACCACGAATCCCAGCCTAATGAAGGCTGCGGGAATTACTGATTATTTGGCCTTTGCCCGTGAGGCCGTGGCAGCCTTTCCGGATCAATCCATTAGTTTTGAAGTGTTTGCGAACCAACCGGACCAGATGTTAAAGGAAGCCTTGGTCTTGGCGAACCTGGGGTCACACGTGGCGGTCAAGGTCCCCATCATTCGGGCGACGGGGGCCGATAATACGGCGGTGATTTCCCAACTTTCCCAAGCGGGGGTTCAGGTCAACGTGACGGCCATTACCACCCTGGAACAGGTTCAGTTAGCAGTGAACGCCCTGGATCCCGCAGTAGGGGGCATTGTTTCTGTCTTTGCTGGCCGCATTGCGGATACGGGCGTTGATCCGTTGCCGCTGATGCGTCAAGCAGCCACACTCTGCCACGCCAAGGCCGGGGTGGAACTCCTCTGGGCTAGCACTCGTGAAGTCTTTAACATCGTTCAGGCTGATCGGATGGGCTGCGACATTATTACGGTGCCCCCCAAGATTCTGGCCAAGATGACTAAGTTTGGCAAAGACGCGTTGCAGGTTTCAGTGGACACGGTCAAGACGTTCGATGCGGATATCGCTGAACTCGGTTTCACGATTCCCACGGCGGATCAAGTGGCTCCGAAAATTTAAAAAAACGACGCTTAATTATAAGTAAATGATAAAAAAAAGAACCCGGAAAAGACGGAAACGTCGCCGGAAAACGCTTACTTTGAGAATTTAGAAACAAACTCAGTGAAATTCGACGAACATAGCAGACATAAATTTTTAAAAGTGCTAAAATACTTTTGGAATCAAATTTGTGCCGAAACTTTGGTTTGCTGAATTTTTTTGGTAAGCCGTGTTCGTGCCAATTCTAAAGGAGAGATTTTTCTAATGAAGAAAACCAAGATCGTAAGTACCCTTGGTCCTGCAAGTACTGACGTCGATACGATTGTTAAGTTGATTGAAGCCGGCGCTAACATTTTCCGGTTTAACTTCTCACATGGTGATCACGAAGAACACCTTGGTCGTTTGGAAAACGTCCACAAGGCGGAAAAGATTACTGGTAAGACGGTTGGTATCATGTTGGATACGAAGGGTGCCGAAATCCGGACGACCGTTCAACAAGGTGGTAAGTTGAATTTCACGACCGGTGATCAATTCCGGATCTCCATGGATGCTTCCATCGAAGGAACCAAGGAAAAAATCGCGGTTACTTACCCTGGCTTGTACGATGATGTTCACGAAGGTGGCCACGTCTTATTCGATGATGGTCTGCTGGACACGGTCGTTGACAAGAAGGATGACGCAACTAAGGAATTAGTTGTGACTGCCCAAAACGATGGTGTTTTAGGTTCCCGTAAGGGTGTTAACGCTCCTGGCGTTTCCATCAACTTACCTGGGATCACTGAAAAGGACTCCGATGACATTCGCTTCGGTCTGGACCACGAAATCAACTTCATCGCCGCTTCCTTCGTTCGGAAGCCACAAGATGTTTTGGATATTCGTGAACTCCTCGAAGAAAAGCACATGGAACACGTGCAAATCTTCCCTAAGATCGAATCCCAAGAAGGTATCGACAACTTTGATGACATCATCAAGGTTTCTGATGGTCTGATGGTTGCTCGTGGTGACATGGGTGTCGAAATTCCAACGGAAAACGTGCCTTTGGTTCAAAAGGCTTTGATCAAGAAGTGCAACGCCTTAGGCAAGCCAGTAATCACGGCGACCCAAATGTTGGACTCCATGCAAGAAAACCCACGTCCTACGCGTGCCGAAGCTTCTGACGTTGCCAACGCCGTCTTTGATGGTACGGATGCAACCATGCTTTCTGGTGAAAGTGCTAACGGTGAATACCCTGTTGAAGCCGTTACGACGATGAACCGGATTGACATCAAGGCTGAAAATGCTTTGAAGGACTTTGGTCGGGACAACTTAGACTTCGATAACGGTGACGTTACGGAATCTATCGGTGCTTCCGTTGCCCGGGTCGCTAACCAATTAGGGGTTAAGACCATCGTGGCTGCTACGGAATCCGGCTACACGGCACGGATGATCTCCAAGTACCGTCCAAATGCCAACATCTTAGCCGTTACGTTTGATGACCGGACCCGTCGTGGGTTGATGGTCAACTGGGGTGTTTACCCAATCGTTACGGAAAAGCCTTCTAACACTGATGCAATGTTCGATTTAGCAGCTGCTAAGGCTGTTGAAACCGGCTTGGCTAAGGAAGGCGACTTAATCCTGATCACTGCCGGTGTTCCTGTCGGCGAACGTGGGACTACGAACTTGATGAAGATCCAATTAATTGGTTCTAAGTTAGTTCAAGGTCAAGGTGTCGGTGATGACACGGTTATTGGTAAGGCCGTTATCGCGAACACCGCTGCTGATGCCAACGCTAAGGTAACTGAAGGTAGTATCCTGATTGCCAAGAACACTGACAAGGACTACTTACCAGCCATTGAAAAGTCCAGTGCCGTTATCGTTGAAAACGGTGGGTTGACTTCTCATGCCGCTGTTGTCGGTATCTCCATGGGGATTCCTGTCATCGTTGGTGCCGCTGGTGCCAGTGACAAGATCTCTGATGGTGAATTGATCACCGTTGACTCTCGTCGGGGGATCGTTTACCACGGTGCTTCTAACGCACTTTAAGCTTAACTGAAATCTAACGAAAGGGTTCGAGACGTCTGTCTCGAACCCTTTTTGCTTTTCCGGAACGAAATACGCAGACGCCGTTTTTGCCGATCCGGTACTGAAACGCGGGCCCCAAGCACCCAGCAGTATGAATCACCTTGGGGGCCACGTTCTCTAACGGGGCAAATCATGAAAAGGTGGGGCAGCCGGCAATTGGTGGCGGTTACGCGAATGATTCGTCGGGATTTTATCGGGGAATCTCTCGCTAGTTCTGCCATTTCCGTGTAAAATACAAGGTAAGGCTTTTGAACGGATCACCGAGAACGCTCGGTAGAAACGAGGAAATTATGGAAAACTTACTAGGACGAATCGTTGCGGGTAACGTGACGGACCAAAACGAAACGGATTACTTTGTGCAGGTTGCGGGGACCACTTTTCGGTTAGCGAAGAGTGAAATCAAGAAACCATTGCGTGCTGGCGCCACTTTTCGCGGCTTTGCTTACGAGAATGAAGATCACCAGATGGCGATGACCCGGAACGCGCCGGATGCCCAAGTTGACCACTATGGTTGGGGGACGGTCGTCCGGACCCAGCGGCAGTTAGGGGTCTTCGTGAATATCGGCTTACCCGATAAGGACATCGTGGTCTCGTTAGACGACTTGCCAGACATGATGGAACTGTGGCCGCAACAGGGGGACCGGCTTTTGATTGCCTTGCGAGAAGACGCCAAGCACCGGTTATGGGGTGTCTTAGCGGATACGGACATTTACCAAGCGATTGCCCAGCCGGCTAAGGCGAACATGCAAAACGCTAACGTAACGGCGACCGCTTACCAGTTGAAGTTAGTCGGTACTCGGGTCATGACGGACCACTTTGAATTGGGATTCATTCACCCTAGCGAACGCGAACGTGAACCGCGTTTAGGAGAAGAACTGCACGCTCGGGTCATCGGGGTACATGATGACGGGACCCTTAATTTATCGCTGAAGCCACGGGCTTACGAAGCCATCGATGATGATTCAGCGATGCTGTTAGCGGCGCTCGAGCACTCCCAAGCGGGCCACCTCGAGTTTAGTGATAAGAGTTCACCGGCGGCCATTAAAGCGTACTTTGGAATCAGTAAGGGACAATTTAAGCGTGCGGTGGGCCACCTGTTAAAGGCGCGGCGCATTAGTCAACACGATGGGGAACTCTGGCTGGTTCAGCCCGAAGAATCAACGACCGAAACCACGCCAGACACGACCGACTAAGGCCACGCGCGGCTGAGGAGGGATGTTGATGACCACGTTAGCAATGATGACGGCTGATTTTGGCCATTATTTGACCGTTGAACAGGGGCTAGCCGCCAATTCTGTCAGCAGCTACACTCAGGAAGTCCGGGAGTTTGGTGACTACCTGCAGACGCAGGGAGTGGGCGACTTCTTACAGGTCGACCGGGTCACCGTGATGAATTATTTGGCGGCGTTGACCAGTCAAGGTAAGGCGCGCAATTCAGTGATCCATGCGGTCTCCGCGCTCCGTAAGTTTTACCGGTATCTGGTACAGACCCACCAGACGACCACTAATCCCATGGCGAACGTGGCGGCGCCCAAGCACGCTGAACATTTACCGGCCGTGTTGACGGTCGCGGAAGTCGACCGCCTGTTAGCGGCGCCCGACACGACCGATAAGTACGGTATCCGGGATCGAGCCATGTTGGAGGTTTTATATGCAACGGGCTTACGGGTCAGTGAGCTGGTTCACCTGAAGCTGGTCGACTTGCACCTGGAGATGGGGTTGATTCAGACCCTGGGTAAGGGCGACAAGGAGCGCATCGTGCCGATTGGTGATGTGGCGAGCGATTGGGTTCAACAGTACTTGCAGCATAGTCGGCCTGTCTTATTGAAGCAGCGGACCAGTCCCTACTTATTCTTGAACGCTCACGGTGGCGGCTTGACCCGCCAGGCGATTTGGCAAAAGATCAAGCGCTACGTGGCCTTGGCGGACATCCAAAAAGACGTGACGCCTCACACGTTGCGCCACTCCTTTGCGACGCATATTTTGGAGAATGGGGCGGATCTGCGGGTGGTTCAGGAGCTACTGGGACACGCGGATATTACCACGACCCAGATTTACACCCACATCTCGAAGAAACGCTTGACGGCGGTATATGACCGGTATCACCCCCGGGCTTGATCGCCAGTTGTTTCGGATTTTAAAGTGTGGTAAAGTGAGTGGACGTTTAGACGGAGGACAAGTATGTTATTGAAGTATCGTAGCGATTATCAAAAGATTGCAATGGGGATCTTAAGCCTTGATCCCGTCTTTAAGGATTGGGACCGACTCCAGCATGCGCTGACCTGGTACCAGACGGGCGACGACCGTACCCTTTACTTGTGGAAGGATCGCCGCGATGATTTTGCCGGAATCTTAGGCACCGAACAGCAGGGCCGTTACGTGGTGGTGCGTTTACTGACGTTGATGCCGGATAAGCAGACCACCCGTAATGCCCAGAACATGCTGGATGACTTGGCCGCGACGGTCCCCCAACAACGGGTGATGGGGACGTTGGCGAATGCCAAGATTATTGCAGAGTGGGAGTATCAACATGGACAAGACCACGATGGACGGTCAACCGCTGATTCAAGTCAGTGATTTTGAGGGGCCGCTCGATCTATTGCTTCACCTGATTAAAACCAATGAAATGGATATTTACGATATTCGCATTGCCACCATTACCACGCAGTATCTGGATTATTTGCATCAGATGCAGACGTTACGGTTAGACGTGGCAGGCGAATATTTTGTGATGGCTGCTAATCTGATGGCCATCAAAGCCAAACTATTATTGCCGAAACCACAGACGGTGGTTCCGGCAGCGGACGAAGAAGCGTATAGCGATCCTCGAGAAGAGCTGGTCAACCAGTTGTTAGAGTATCAACGGTACCAGCAGGCGGCCCAGGATTTGAAACGCCGGGCCCAAGAGCGGCAGCAGCACTTTACCCGCTCCGCGATGGCGGTTCCCAGTGATACGCCGTTGACCGTGGCTCCGGGAACGACCGTTGCGGATTTGCAGGCGGCGTTGCTTAAGTTGGTCCACCGGGTGTCGGTGGCGCGTCCCGTGACCCAGCGGGTGGCCTCGGAGCGTTTTACCGTGAAAGACCAGATGCGTACGGTCTTACACCGTTTGAATCGGCAACCCGTGACCTTTGATCACTTGTTCGGGCCGACGCCGGTCTTAGAGGAAGTGGTCACAACTTTTTTGGCCGTCTTAGAATTAGCCAAGCGACATCAAATCGCGTTACACCAAGCGAGTCGGTTAGTCCCCTTGCAGTTGAACGCAGTTGTTAAAGGAGACGATGATCATGACACCACTCGCACAGATTGAGGGGCTACTATTCGTTAGTGGCGATGAAGGGATGACCGTGGCGGACTTAGCGACAGTCACGGGCCTGCTGAAGCCGGCAGTCTTGGCCACCTTAGAACGGTTGGCCCAAAAATATGCCGCGGATACGGATTCCGCACTGGAATTGATGGTCAATGAGACCACGTATCGGCTCGTGACCAAGGAAGCCGCCAGTGACCTGATCAAGCGCTACTTTGAAAGCCCGCTCAGTACTACCTTGTCCCAGGCGTCCTTAGAGGTTTTGGCCATTATTGCTTACCGGCAGCCGATCACGCGGATCGAGATCGATGAGATTCGGGGCGTCCAGAGTGCATCGACCGTGCAGAAATTGGTTCTGCGGCGTCTGATTGAAGACGCCGGTCGCCTGGATGAGCCGGGGCGGCCGAAGCTTTACCGTACCAGCGCCTATTTCTTAGACTACTTTGGGCTGCAACAGCTGACGGACTTACCGCCGTTACCCGCTGCCGCGACCCCCGATCCGGATGGGGACCATCCTGACGGTGACTTATTCTTACAAGCTTTTAACCAGAGCCTTAACCAATCAGGAGATGAAAATTAATGGAACGATTGCAAAAAGTTTTAGCCCATGCCGGTGTCGCGTCACGGCGTCAGTCCGAAAAGTTGATTACTAGCGGTCACGTGCGGGTCAACGGAACGGTGGTCACGGAATTGGGGACCAAGGTCGGCGTGCACGACCAGGTCTCCGTGGATAATGTGCCCATTACCCATGAAGATCCCGTATACGTGATGCTGTATAAGCCGCGGGGTGTCGTCTCAACGGCCAATGATGAGAAGGGGCGGCAAACGGTCGTGGATCTGATCGAAAATGTCTCACAACGGATCTACCCCGTGGGTCGGTTGGACTATGATACCTCCGGGTTATTATTGTTGACCAATGACGGGGAGCTGGCTAATCGGTTGACCCATCCTAAGTACGAGGTCGAAAAGACTTACGTGGCCAAAGTCACGGGGATTCCGAGTAACGATGCCATGCGGCAGATTCGTCAGGGGATGACCATCGACGGTGAGGCGTACGCCCCAGCGAAGTTGAAGCTGTTGAGTAGCGACCAGAAGAAGCATACGGCCATTGTGCAGTTAGTCTTGCACGAGGGGAAGAACCACGAGGTCAAGAAACTGTTGGCGGCCGTGGGCTGTCCCGTAGAGAAGCTGAAGCGAGAAGAGTATGGGTTCTTGACTCTCAAGGGCTTACAGGCGGGCGATTCACGTTACTTGAAGCCAAGCGAATTGGCCGAGTTGAAGCGTTTGACGGGCATGGTTCAATAGTTTTAGTTGACAATCTTACAAAAAGTTAGTATATTATAAGCGTAATTAAATCTATGGTTCATCTTCAGGGCAGGGTGCAATTCCCGACCGGCGGTAATAGTCCGCGACCCGCGTGAGCGGTTGACCCGGTGCAAATCCGGGACCGACAGTATAGTCTGGTATGCAGGAGATGGGACGTTGTTTTTACGTATAATCACGTGAATTTCAAGGTCTTGCCCTTCTGCGGCGAGACCTTTTTTGGTTGCGTCGCTAAGATGGCCGCAAGGAGGAAACAGCTGATGGAGAGTCAACAACAGGGATTGGGCGTACGGGCAATGGTGGAAATGGCGCTGTTTGCAGGCGTTGCGTACGTGTTGATGTTTATTTCATTACCAATTATTCCCATTGTGCCCTATATGAAGTTGGATTTAAGCGATTTGGTGGTTCTATTAGGGATGAGCGTGTTTGGTCCCGGAGGCGCCATCTTAATTGCTGCGGTTAAAGAGCTTTTGTACTTCGTATCGACCGGGATGGACGTTGTGAACCTGATTGGGGTTTTAACCGCGTTCATCGCGGACTTGGCCTACATGTTACCCATTAGTGCGGTCTTGCGCGCTCACCCGAACCAATTACGGCGTCAGGTGTGGGCGGTGTTGGCCGGGACTTTGAGCCTCACGGCGGTCTTATCGCTGGCCAATTGGGGCGTGATTACCCCCCTGTACCTGAAGGTCTGGGGGATGTCGTTGGGCTTACCCGTGAACCAGTTGATTCTGTTAGGGATCATTCCGTTTAACTTGATCAAGGGTGTCGTCTTGGGTATCCTGTTCATTTTGCTCCACCGGCGGATGCAGCCTTGGTTGGCTAAGCACGCGCAACATTAAGGATTCAATTTTAAATTTGTTTGTTCGGGGTCGACGGTCGCGTCGGCCCTTTTTGAGTATGGTAAACTGGTTTCATGGATAAAAGGAGGTGGACGCGTTGGAGGCGGATGATTTGTTACAGCTACTTAGTTCCCGGCAGGCTCGGCGTCTACGCGTCATTGAGAATCTTCTGCGGGGACGGCGAACCGTGTCGACGCTCTTTTGGGGGCAGCGTTACCGACTACTGTACCTCTTGGACCTTGGTAAAGCGTTGACGCGGGGCGGTTTAGATGGCCCAGCTCAAGCGTTGGTGGACCGCCAATTAGCCACTTGGGAGGCGGAAGAACAACCACAGCTGCGGTTGACCCCAGCGGGCGTTGCGGCGCAGCACGCGGCTCAACCGTTCGTCCCGCAGACCGCCGTACTCTGGCCCCAATTAGATATTAATGCCGCCCGAAAGCGCCTGTTGCTAGGCGTTCAGGTCGTTTCAGAGTATCAGCATCAGACCAAGCGGTATTACCCCTTGGCCACGGACCTCGCGACCCGGCAGTTGGTTCGACGGTGGTTCTACCAAAGCGACCGTCAACAGTTGGGGACGGCGTTACAGGCAACCTTGACCCGAAGCTTGGCGCGATTGCCGGAGCGGGTCGCAACGGTGACGGTGGCGGGGTTCACCGGCTATCAGCAGCCGGGGTTGACCAACCAGCAGTTGGCCGTGCGGTGGCAGACAACGGCTTGGCAGGTCTACTTAATGCACATTGAAGCGGTCGTGACGATCGCCCAAGCGGCGCAGGTCGCGACTGACCCTCTGTCAGGCTTGCTGGGGCCACTGTGGACGGTTCCCGTGACGAAAAGCGCTCAGGCGACCTTGGCTGCCGTTCAGGCGGGGGGGACGTTGGATCAGATTGCCCGGCAACGGCGGATCAAGCCCAGCACGGTTCGCGAGCACCTCTTAGAGGCGGCCATTATGTTACCCGAGGCGGCCTTCCCGTACGAACGGCTGTTACCGGCGACCACGCAACGGACCCTATTGGCGCTATTGCCGGCAGCCATTGACGATTGGACGTATACGGACTTGGCGCCGGCGGTACAAGCCAAAATTGACTTTTTTACGTTTCGACTGTTAGCAATTTGGCAAGATAAGCGGGGGGATTCTCATGGAAAGTCTAACGGCTAGTCTAGAACGCGTCTTTGGTTATACGACCTTTCGTGCGGGCCAGCAAGCAGCGCTCACGGCACTAGAAGACCAAAAAGATACGTTAGCCGTCCTGCCGACGGGAGCGGGCAAGACCTTGATCTACCAATTATACGGGTACCGTCACCCGGGCTGCGTCCTGGTGGTTTCTCCCTTATTGGCCTTGATGAACGACCAGGTGGACCGTATGCGCGTTGCGGGGTTTCGTCAGGTGGCGGCCGTGACGTCGTTGACCAGTTTCACGGAACGGCAGGAGATCTTAGCCCAGCTTGACCAGTACCGTTTTCTCTTCCTCTCACCGGAAATGTTGGCGCAACCGGCCGTGTTGAGCCGGATTCAGCAGATTTCCTTAAGTCTCTTAGTGGTCGATGAGGCGCACTGTATCGTGCAGTGGGGACCGGATTTTCGGCCGGAATACCTCTTATTGGGTGCAATTCGTGAGCGGTTGGGGCGGCCCCTGGCGCTTCTTTTGACGGCAACGGCTGACCACACCACGCGCATCGAAATTGCGAAGCAAATGCGAGTAACGCCCACGGTGGTCGCGGAACCCATCGACCGGCCCAACGTTTTTTTGGATGTGGAGACCGTGGCTAATGAGACGGAGAAGCGTGAGCGGCTCTTGGGGCTGGTCAGCCAGCTTCAGACGCCCGGCGTGGTTTATTTTTCCAGTAAACAGCAGGCAACGGATACGGCTAGCTGGTTACAAGAACAGACGGGCTTAGCGGTCGCAGCCTATCATGCGGGATTGTCGAGTGAAGACCGGTTCAAGATTCAACAACAGTTTATGCAAGATGATTTGGCGGTGATCTGTGCGACCAGTGCCTTTGGCATGGGCATCGACAAGAACGATATCCGCTTTGTGATTCACTATCATCTCCCGGCCGACCTGGGGAGCTACGTTCAGGAGATGGGCCGTGCGGGGCGAGATGGTCAGACCAGTGTGGCAATTCTGCTCTATGCGCCGGGGGATGAGCGGTTGCCCCAGGCGTTGAACGAGACCAACCGACCGGATGACGTGACGATCCGTCGCTTCTATGCGACCCCCCAGCACTTTAGCCTAGAGGAACCGGGGATTCGGTTGTTGACCTTTTACCGCGACCACGGGATCTCCGAACCGGCTGTTCACGCCTTATTTGAACGGCGTGAGCGCGAGCGACGGGCGGCCCTGGACCGGATGGTGGCTTATGTGCGTGAACCAACGTGTCTACGGCAAAATTGGTTGACGGCGTTCGACCAGACCGCTCCGGACCACCAGGCCAAGACCTGTTGTGCGCCAGGCGGTCAAGACTTAGATATTACGGCGCTAGGCTTGCGGCGAACACCGGCCGAAGCGGTGACGGCTCCTAACAGCGATTGGCAAACTCAGTTAGCTGGGTTGTTGACGGCGGCTCCAGCGGTACCGGAGGGGTGAAGCCATGCCGGTTAGATTGAACCCATTATCTAGATTTAACGGATTGGCTACTGGGCTTTAAGGTGGTTAGCAGCTGATAGGCTCTGGTCATCTTAGGGGATGGTCATGTGCCGCTCAGAGGTAAAGACTTTTTGAAGAATGCCGTCATACCGGCATTTTAAACAATTATTGCTATGCTATCAGGATTGGTTGTGCTACAATTACCGTTGAAAGTTTTTCAGGGAGGTTAGGATGATGAGTCAGAAGCGTGACGAGCATACAAAGGAAGAAACGTCGCGACCATGGGAGCAATCATTTGCCGATGATCGTGACGATCAAGGGAACTTGTCCCGAACCAAAATGCGGCGTCAGAATCATAGTAATACGATGGTTACAATTATTTTGGTCGCCATCATTGTCGTGATTGCAGCCGCCTCGCTGGTCTATGGCTTAGCTCGGCAGAGTTCGGTCAATCGGCCACAGAATACGGAGAAGGTCGCTGCCAGCTCCTCGAATTCCTTGAAGGCGAAGCCTAAATCTAAGGCCAGTTCGAAGCAGTCGTCGAAGGCGACTAAGCAAGCCCAAACGACGTCTAAGAAAAAGCGTCAGTCGTCTACGGCGGCAACCACGGCCAGCTCAACTGAAGCGGCCGCTAGCAGTTCTACCGCGACGAGCGCTTCGAGCACCACTAGCCAATCGAGTCACCAAGCATCCTCATCAAGTACCAGTAGTAGCACGAGTGCCAGCGGTTCTAAGTACGCCACGGTTGAATCCGGACAAGGGATTTATCGGGTGGCGACGAACGCTGGTATTTCTGTGCAGAAGTTAGAAGAACTGAATGGCCTGTCTTCCGGGGCAACTGTTCACCCCGGCCAGCGTCTACGGGTACGGTAAAGTTTTTAGATAAATCGAAATAAGGAGTTTGATATAAGATGGATAAGCCAGGATTACAGGTCGCCATTGACGGCCCCGCTTCAGCTGGGAAAAGTACGGTCGCTAAGATTGTTGCGCAACGCTTCAACTACATCTATTGTGATACCGGGGCAATGTACCGGGCAATTACTTGGAAAGCGTTGCAAGCGGGCGCAGATCTAGGCGACGAAGCAACGGTCAAGGACCTACTGGATCACATGACGATTCGGTTTGAGCCGGGAACCCCCGTTCAAAAGGTGTTTGTGGATGACACTGAGGTCACGTTAGCGATTCGACAACCCGATGTGACTAACTCGGTCTCCCAGGTCTCTGCGTTACCGGCTATCCGGCAAGAATTAACGGCGCGTCAGCGACAAATTGCTGATGCGGGTGGCATTGTGATGGATGGCCGCGATATTGGCTCCACGGTGCTTCCCCAAGCGGAAGTGAAGATTTTCTTGGTCGCCAGTGTGGATGAACGGGCCCAGCGACGGTTGAAGGATAATGCAGCAAAGGGCATCACGACGCCGTTAGCAACGTTAAAGCATGAGATTGAAGAACGGGATCGGAAGGATTCCACTCGGAAAGTGTCCCCATTGACCCAAGCGGCCGATGCGATTCGCTTAGACACCACTTCGTTATCGATTGAGCAAGTGGCTGATCGGATTGCTGAAATCATTCATGAAAAAGAATTGCAACAGAAATAGGCATTTTACTAGCTTTTATCGCTATAATCAGATAAAATGGTGTTTAGAGTTGTCGCAAGGAGGAAATATTCGCATGAGTGAAAATGGCACGAGTCAAAACAATGATAACAACGATTTGCTGAACGCGTTGAACAACGTGGACAACGTTAAGGTCGGCGATGTCGTTAAGGGTGAAATCTTAGCCATCGATGACGATCAACAAGCAATTGTTGGTATCGGTGAAACTGGTATTGAAGGGGTTGTTCCCAAGAAGGAACTTTCCACGAAGCCAGTCGATGATATTAAATCAGTAATTAAAGTCGGGGACGTCTTAGACCTCGTCGTAATCTCACGTATCGGTAACGATAAAGAAGGTGGGAGTTACTTGCTCTCACAACGTCGTTTGGAAGCCCGTAAGGTTTGGGACGACATTCAAAAAGAATTCGAAGCTGGTCACACGTTAACGGCCCCTGTTACCCAAGTGGTTAAGGGTGGTTTAGTGGTTGATGCTGGTGTCCGGGGCTTTGTTCCGGCATCTATGGTTTCAGACCACTTCGTTGAAGACCTTTCGCAATTCAAGGGTCAAACCTTGGAATTCAAGATTGTTGAAATCGAACCAAGCGAAAACCGTTTGATCTTATCTCACCGGGCAATCGTTGAAAAAGAACGCGCTGCTCAACGTGAAGAAATCATGTCCAAGCTGCAAGCTGGTGACACGGTTGAAGGTAAGGTTGCACGTTTGACGAACTTCGGTGCCTTCGTTGATCTTGGCGGCGTGGATGGTTTAGTTCACGTTTCTGAAATTGCTTACGAACGGGTTGAAAAGCCTAGTGACGTACTGAAGGTGGGCCAAGACGTTAAGGTTAAGGTCTTATCCGTTGATCCAGAACGTAACCGGATTTCCCTGTCCATCAAGCAAACTTTGCCTGAACCATGGGATGGTATCGAAGAAAAGGCACCACAAGGTAGCGTCTTAGATGGGACCGTTAAGCGGTTGACCAGCTTTGGGGCTTTCGTGGAAGTCTTCCCTGGTGTTGAAGGCTTAGTTCACATTTCCCAAATTTCTCACCAACACATCGCGACGCCAGCTGACGTCTTGAAGGTTGGTCAAGAAATCAAGGTTAAGGTCTTAGATGTTCGTCCAGACGATCACCGTTTGGCATTGTCCATCAAGGCTCTGGAAGAAAAGCCACAATCCTCTGACGAAGAAAATGGTAACAGCAACCGTGCTGAAAGCCGTCCTCGTCGGAACAATGGTGGTGCCAACCGTTCTCGGCGGAACAGCCGGAACGCTGCTGAAACTTCTACGGCTAACGCCCCAGAAGAAAGCACCGGCTTCTCTTTAGGTGACCTGATTGGGGACAGCCTGAAGAAGGATATCGAAAACCAGGAAAACAACAACGACTAATTAAGTCGGATTAAAGGGGTCTAGAGCGGAACTTTGTTGGGTTGCGTTCTAGACCTCTTTTTCTTATCATTTTAATCGATTAAGTAAATGTCACAACTAAAGGAGGAATTTGTGATGGCATACCCTGTAGTCGCCATTGTTGGGCGTCCCAACGTCGGGAAATCGACCTTGTTCAACCGCATTGCCGGTGAACGCATTTCCATCGTTGAAGACACACCGGGGGTTACGCGTGATCGGATTTACGCGCCCGCGGAGTGGTTGGGGACGGAATTCCGAATGATTGATACCGGGGGAATTGATATGGGGGACGAACCGTTCCTCAGTCAGATTACCCAGCAAGCGGAGATCGCCATTGATGAAGCTGACGTGATCGTCTTTATCGTGAGCGCGCCTGAAGGCATCACGGACGCGGACGAAAAGGTCGCTAAGATCTTGTACCGTTCTAAGAAGCCGGTCGTGTTAGCCGTAAACAAAGCGGATAATCCTGAGGTGCGGGAAACGGTCTACGATTTCTACGCCTTAGGCTTCGGTGATCCGTATCCCGTTTCCGGGGTCCATGGATTGGGCCTAGGGGACTTGTTAGACGCCGTTATTAAGGAGTTTCCGGATGAAGCGGGAACGCCTCAGGACGATTCAATTCGCTTCAGTCTGATTGGCCGTCCCAACGTTGGGAAGTCTTCGTTGGTCAATGCCATGTTAGGGGAAGACCGGGTCATCGTCTCCAATATTGCGGGGACGACCCGGGACGCCGTGGATACCAAGTTTACGGCGGACGGGACCCACTTCACCATGGTCGACACGGCGGGGATTCGGAAGCGTGGTAAGGTCTACGAAAACACGGAACGTTATAGTGTGATGCGGGCCATGCGGGCTATCGATGACTCTGACGTGGTCTTGATGGTCATGAACGCCGAAGAAGGTATCCGGGAACAAGATAAGCGGGTCGCTGGTTATGCGCATGAAGCGGGTCGGGGCGTCATTATTTTGGTCAACAAGTGGGATACCCTGAAGAAGGATAACCATACGCTGACCGACTTCCAGAACCTGATTCGGGCGGAATTCCAGTACCTGAGTTACGCGCCGATCCTGTTCGTTTCGGCCAAGACGGGCCAACGACTGGACCAATTACCGGCCTTGATCAAGCGCGTATCGAAGAACCACAACCAACGGGTCCAATCCGCAACGTTGAACGACGTGATCATGGATGCGATTGCGTTGAATCCGACGCCTTCCGATAACGGGAAGCGGCTGCGGGTCTACTACGCGACGCAAGTGGCTGTGGCGCCGCCAACTTTCGTGGTCTTTGTGAATGATCCGAAGATGATGCACTTCTCATATGAGCGTTTCTTGGAGAATCAGATTCGGGAACACTTTGATTTTGAGGGGACGCCCCTGCATCTGATCGAACGTGCGCGGAAGTAGTTCCTAAGCCCGTGAAATCAGTGTTTCCCCCGATTCTGGGAGAATCTTAAGGAAATCCCAAGATATTCACCGAAAATCACTAAAAAATCGCGTTATCCCTTGTCATATAAGGCTTCCTGTGCTATCTTTGATAAAGAAATGATGCGGTTTCGCCGCAGTTGTTTCATCATTTTTGGACCACTCAAAAATGATCACTAGATGGTCATCATCTAATCTTCTGTTCAGGAGGTGAATTCAAAATGGCAAACAAAGCACAATTGGTTAGCGATGTTGCAACTGCAACTGGCTTAACTAAAAAGGACGCAACGGCTGCAGTTGATGCAGTCTTCGATTCTGTCCAAGCAACGTTGGCTAAAGGCGAAAAGGTTCAATTGATCGGCTTTGGTAACTTTGAAGTTCGTGAACGCGCAGCTCGTAAGGGCCGTAACCCACAAACTGGACAAGAAATCCAAATTCCTGCAAGCAAAGTACCTGCATTTAAGCCAGGTAAAGCCTTAAAGGATGCTGTTAAATAATTGATCACAACTATTTAATAGGTAAAGGGCCAGGACGGTTGTCACCGGACTGGTTTTTTATTACCTTAAAATCTATCTGAATGGTTAATGAATTTAGGAGGCGGGTTAGTCAATGAGTTACGCACAAACGGCATTAGATCAGCTGGAGAAGGGCCAATTAGCGGACTTCAAGAAACAGTACGCGTTGGCTTTACGGCACGACGATGACGATACGCTCTTCAGCTTGGCAGAAGAGCTGTATTCGTTGGGGTTCTTGAATCAGTCCCGACGAATCTATGAGAAGTTGTTGGCGAAGTATCCGGAGGAAGATGAGCTGCGGACGAACCTGGCCGACATTGCCATCGATGAAGACAAGGACGACCAGGCCTTAGACTACCTGAACCAGGTCAAGCCGGATTCGCCTGCTTACGTCGAAGCCTTAATGGTTGCGGCGGACCTCTACCAGACTCAGGAACTGTTCGAAGTGAGTGAGCAAAAACTGTTAACGGCCAAAAAGGTGGCGCCGGATGAACCGGTGATCACGTTTGCGTTAGCGGAACTGTATTTCACGATGCGGGAATTCCGGAAAGCAATTCCACTGTATTTAGACCTGATCACAGCCGGGACCACGGAGCTGTCCAAGGTCAACTTGGTAGAACGGCTAGGGGTGGCTTATGCCAACGCCGGGCGTTTTGAACAGGCTATCGGTTATTTGAAGCAGATCCATTCTGGAGACATGACCCCAGACGTTAAATTCGAAACGGCCTTCACTTACCTGCAATTAAAGGACCGGCCGGCCGCAATCCGGTTATTTAATGAATTGAAGGATACCGATGCCCACTACACGTCCCTCTACCCGTACTTAGGGCAGGCGTTGGAACAGGAGAACCGGCTAGCGGAGGCCCTAACGGCGTTACAGGAAGGCTTGGGCGTTGATCAGTATAACGAGAAGCTTTGGCTGCAAGCGGCCCACGTGGCCACTCGGCTGGACGATGAGGCGTTAGCCGAGAAGTACCTGAAGAAGGGGCACGACCTTGACCACGATGATCTAAGTGCGGTCATCCAGTTGAGTAACCTCTACGTGAAGCAGGAACGGTGGGACGAGAATACGGCCTTAGTTGTCCCGTACCTGCAAGAGGACAATACGGATCCCCAGCTTTACTGGAATCTCGCGGTGACGGCGGAACATCAAGAAGACTTCGCCAAGGCGCGCCAATATTACGACGCAGCGGCGCCATACTTCATGGATCAGGCTGACTTCTTGAAGCCCGCCATCTACTTCTACCGAGAAGAGGGGGCTCAAAAGCAAGTGGTCGACCTGTTAAAGGCGTACTTGAAGGTGGTTCCCGATGACCAAGAAATGGCGTTGATGTTGGATAGCTATCAGGATTAAGGTTTAAAATACGGCCCAACGGGGGTCGTTTTTTTAGGGTTGGAACATAGAAAAATTACTTTAACTTAAAAACTACCAAAAAAAGCAGCCGCAAACCCCGCGGCTGCCAGTCACTAGCAAATTCAACGGTGAATAAATCGCCGTAAACCCCGTTGCGGAATCTCAAAGGAGAAGCCTTCACCCGCAGCTTCGGTCACGCTAATCACGGAAACGAACGCGTGGGCGTCGTGACGATTGATGATTTGACGAACTTGATGCAGTTCGTGAGGGGAAACCACCACGTAGATCATCTTCCGGGGATGATGCGAGTAACCGCCTTCACCGGAAATCAAGCTAACCCCCCGTTCCAATTGGTCCATGATATCGTTGGTAATGGCTTGATATTGATTCGACACGATGATCAAACCTCTAGCGGCGTAAGCCCCAGCCTGCATAAAATTAACGATTCGAGCGAAGATGTAAGAGTAAATCAAGGTGTAAGCCATGTGACGAACATCGATGTAGACCAGTGAAATCAATAGGATCACGACGTCCAGCCAAAGTAACGTTTGCCCCATGGGGACGCCCCGGAACCGTTCCATGATGCGGGCGACGATATCCGTTCCCCCGGTGGTTCCGCCGTAGCGGTACAACAAGCCGGAGCCACTACCTCCAGTCACCCCGGCTGCCAGAGAAGCGAGCAAGAGGTCACCGTGTAGGTCGATTTGAATGGGCACCCGTTGCCAGATCCACAAGAACAGGGATAGCATGATGGTCCCGTAAATCGTATAAATCAAGGATTGGTTACCTAAGTAGCGCCAACCAATCAGCAATAGTGGGGCGTTGATCAGGATCGTACTTAGGGCGGGGTCAATGTGGAACAGAGCCCGAAAAATCAAAGTAATCCCGGAAATACCGCCGTCTGCCAGGTGATTAGCGATGTTAAAGACCACCAAACTGAACGCCATGGTGGCGCAGCCGATGCCAATCATGATGAAGTCGATGAGTTTTACAGATTCATCTTGTACTGGACTCATGCCATCTCCTCCTATTTGAATGAGATTGTTGATGGGTGCAACCATTAAACCAGTCGAACCAGTCAACCCAAAAATATAGAATCCCGAAATACATTCCGTTCTCATCATAGCATAACTTGAGGGGGTGCAGGAGCCTTAGTCGCGGGGAAACTGGCGCTTTAAATTCAATTCTACCGGTGAATCTGGTAAACTGGACAAGGAATGTTTTTAAAAGTTTGGGTAGAAGGGAACGAAGATTTTGAAGCTAGAACATTTACCACAAGAATTTGAATTGGCGCGACCGGTCCTGCAGACCATCGAACGGGCCGGTTACGAGGCCTATTTCGTCGGTGGTAGTGTGCGGGACACCATCTTGGGTAAACCCATCCATGACGTCGATATCGCAACTAGCGCCTATCCGGACGAAATCAAGCATCTGTTTAAGCGAACGGTTGATACCGGAATCGAACACGGTACCGTGATGATTTTAGACCACGGGACCGGTTACGAGACCACGACCTTTCGTTCTGAATCCACCTATACCGACTTTCGGCGGCCGGATCAGGTCACCTTCGTACGCTCGTTGGCGGAAGACCTTAAGCGCCGTGACTTTACCATTAACGCCCTAGCGATGCGGGAAAATGGGGAGGTCATTGACCTCTTTAACGGTCTTCAAGACTTACAACAACGGCAGATTCGTGCCGTGGGGAATCCCCAGGAGCGGTTCCACGAGGATGCGTTGCGGATGATGCGGGCGGTGCGGTTCGCCAGTCAATTAGACTTTACCATTGTGCCGGAAACGGAAGCCGCGATTACAGCGCACGCGGAACTCTTGACTAAGATTGCGGTGGAGCGGACCCAAGTCGAGCTCTTGAAGCTCTTAGAGGGGGCCACGCCACAACGGGGGTTAAAGCCGTTCATGGCGACGAACCTTTGGCGGTACTGCCCTGAGTTTGCGGAACAGGAGCCTGCCTTGACCCGGTTAACGACGTCGTTGACCCAGGGAGTCGCTGACGAGACCACGGCTTGGACCCTTTTGGCCTGTGCGTTTGGGCTGGTCCCGGCGGCGATTGGCCCGTTCCTCAAGCAATGGAAGACCTCTAACCAGACGATTGCCGCGGTTCAAACGGCTACGGCGGCGGCCAATGCACTCCAAGCCGGTGAGCTTTCGGCTTGGCAATTGTATCAGTGTGGTTCGGAGCTTCTGCCCGTCGCCAATGCCGTGGCGGTGATTCTGGGTGCACCTGACCGGCAAACAGACCTGCTGGCTGCTTGGCAAGCGTTGCCTTTAAAGGCCAAGAAGCAATTGGCTGCGACGGGACGGGACCTCATGCAGGCCGGAATTCAACCCGGTCCTCAATTGGGCGATCTGTTAAAGCAATTAGAATATCAGGTCGTGACGGGGCAACTGCCGAATGACCAAGCGGCGCTGACGCAGCACGCCTTAGATTTAGCGAATTTGAAATAAGAGAGTGACTGAAGACTATGCAAACATTACGTGCGGAACATTTACACCGAACTTACGGAGAGAAGACCCTCTTCGAAGACTTAAACTTTATCATTAATGAGCGCGACCGTATCGGGTTGATTGGCGTGAACGGGAGCGGTAAGACGTCCTTGTTGAATACCTTAGCGGGAATCAGCAATGAGCAGACGGGAACGTTGACGACGCCTAAAGATTATACGATTGGTTATCTGACCCAAAAGCCAGCGTTAGACGAGAACTTGACGGTTATGGACGCCATTTTCTCCGGCGACCAGTCCGTCTTCGTCACGATTCGGCGCTATGAAGCGGCACTGACGGCATACGGACAACATCCTGAAGATCCTAAGGCCGAGAAGCGGTATTTAGACGCCGAGACGCAGATGAACGAAGAGGACGCTTGGACCGCTGAAAGCGACGTGAAGACGATCTTGACGCAGCTGAAGATCACCGACTTGGCTCAACCGATTAAAACGTTGTCCGGGGGACAGGCTAAGCGGGTTGGCTTGGCACAAGTCTTGATCCAGTCACCCGACCTGTTGCTCCTCGATGAACCGACCAACCACTTGGACTTTGACTCAATCGCGTGGCTCCAACAGTATCTGGCAGCCTATAAGGGCGCTTTATTGGTCGTAACGCATGACCGGTACTTCTTGGACCAAGTGGCCAACCAGATCTGGGAATTGGATTTCGGAAAGTTGTACCAGTACCCAGGGAACTACCAAGCCTACGTCCAAGAAAAGGCCGAACGTGTTGACCAAGAGGCTGAAGCGGACAAGAAGTCCCAGCGTCTCTATCAACAGGAATTGGCCTGGATGAAGGCCGGTGCTAAGGCCCGGTCGACTAAGCAGAATGCACGGATCAACCGGTTCCACGAACTGGCGGATAAGCAGGGAACGCGGCAGGTTCAAAAAAACGTCTCAATCTCACTGGGCCAACAACGCCTAGGTAAGAAGGTCATTGAGTTAAAGGACGCTAACCTACAATTAGGTGATCACCTGATTCTAAAAGACTTTAGCGACCTAATTCAGGGGGGCGAACGCATCGGGATCAGTGGCGAGAACGGGGCGGGGAAATCCAGCCTGCTCAACGTGATCGCGGGGAAGTTGCCCCTTGACTCCGGTATCATCGATGTGGGTGAAACCGTAAAGATGGCGTACTACACCCAACAGCTTGAACCGATTCCGGATGACAAACGGATGATCAACTACCTCTCTGAGGTCGGCCAACACGTGACCGATAAACAGGGGAATTCCGTGAGTGTGACCGAATTATTGGAACAGTTCTTGTTCCCCCGGTTCATGCACGGTACGTTGATTCGGAAGCTGTCCGGGGGTGAGAAGCGCCGGTTGTACCTACTCAAGCTATTGATGGAACAGCCGAACGTCTTGTTGCTGGATGAACCCACCAATGATTTGGATATTGCCACGTTAACGGTACTAGAAGACTACATTGCGCAATTTGCCGGGACCGTGATCACGGTTTCCCATGACCGGTACTTCCTGGATAAAGTGGCGGATCGGCTTCTGATCTTCGACGGTGACGGCCAGATCGAACGGTATTCCGGTCAGTTCAGTGACTATCTGGCTAGTCTGCACCCTGCCAATAAGAAGGCCAAGAGTCCTAAGCCTAAGGCGGCTAGTGCGCCGGATTCAACGGCAGAGACGACGGACAAGCCCAAGAAGAAGGTCAAGCTGACCTACGCTGAGCAAAAAGAGTGGGAAGGTATCGAAGGTGAAATTGACCAGCTAGAATCCCAGAAGGCTGACGTTCAAGCAGCCATGAACGCCAACGGGGATAATTACGATAAATTAGCTGATTTACAGGCCCAACTGGACGACTTGGATCAACAGTTAGATACCAAGGTCGCACGGTGGGAATATCTCAGCGAATACGCGGAAGACTAGGAGGTCACAGGAATCATGTTGGAAGATGCTTACTTGAATTTAGCACGAACCGTGTTAACGGAGGGTCACGCCAAGACAGACCGGACGGGAACGGGAACCATCAGCTTGTTTGGGTATCAGATGCGCTTTAACTTACAAGAGGGGTTCCCGTTATTGACCACCAAGAAGGTCCCCTTTGGCCTAATCAAGTCCGAGTTACTCTGGTTCCTACGAGGCGATACCAATATTCGCTTCCTGCTGCAACACCATAATCACATCTGGGATGAATGGGCCTTCCAGCGGTACGTGGAGAGTTCAGACTACCATGGTCCGGATATGCATGATTTTGGGCGGCGGTCACTGGTGGACGCCGACTTTAACCAGCAATACCAGGCTGAGAAGAAGGCTTTCTGCGACCGTATCGTCAACGATGAAGCCTTTGCGAAGGTGTATGGCGACCTAGGTTTGGTCTACGGCAGTCAGTGGCGGGCTTGGCAGGGTCACAACGGGGAAACTATCGACCAGATTGCGAACGTGATTCAGACCCTCCGGACGCACCCGGATTCTCGACGGATGATCGTTTCTGCGTGGAATCCGGCCGATGTCCCGTCCATGGCTTTGCCACCCTGCCACACGCTGTTCCAATTCTACGTCAATGACGGTAAATTGAGCTGTCAGCTGTATCAACGCAGTGCCGACATCTTCCTGGGGGTTCCCTTTAACATCGCCAGCTACGCGCTCCTAACGTCGCTCATTGCGAAGGAAGTGGGCCTGGAGGTCGGCGACTTCGTGCACACGCTGGGGGATGCGCATATTTATCGTAATCACATTACTCAGATCAAGACCCAGTTGGCCCGGACGCCGAAAGCTGCGCCGCAGTTGTGGTTGAATCCGGAGAAGTCGAGTATCTTCGACTACGGGATGAAGGACATTAAAGTAACCGGCTACGATCCGGCACCGGCGATCAAAGCACCGGTAGCCGTTTAGGAGGGAGACATCAGATGTTAATCTACCTTTGGGCGGAGAGCCACGGCGGCGTGATTGGGTATCAGGGGCAATTGCCTTGGCACCTACCCGCGGATATGCACTTCTTTAAAACCACGACAACTGGCCACACAATCATTGCGGGTGCCCGGACGTTTGCTTCATTTGGACGGCCGTTACCGCACCGTAAGAATATCGTGGTCAGTCACCGTCCGGCGGCTGACTTTCCAGCAGACGTCACGGTCTTGGGCTCGCTAACGGCTGTCCGGACTTACGCCCGGGCTCATGAGGCGGAACAGCTCTTCGTAGTAGGGGGCGCGCAATTGTTCGCGGGACTCTTACCCGACGTTGATCAACTCTACCGGACCACGATTCAGGCGGACTTCCCGGGGGACACCTGGATGCCCGAGATCGATTATTCGCAGTTTACCCGGATTGGGCACCAAATCGGTCAAACGGATGAGCGTAATCCCTATCCGTTTACGTTCGAACAGTTTCAACGTAAGAACTAACGGTGACACCCCCAAATTTAACTAAAACACGATAAATAAGACGAGAGGCTAGTAACTAGTCTCTCGTCTTATTTGGTTTATCTTAATTGAATTAGTAGCGGTCGTAGATGGTGTGGTGGCGCCAAATCACGAAGCCGATAGCCGTCATCAGGGCGCTTAATGCGGCCGTTAGTCCCACGACCAAGGACCAGCCTAAGGCGTTACCAATCCAGCCCAGCATGACGGGACCCACGGCGGCGACTAGGTAGCCGGCCGATTGCGCCATCCCCGATAACGCGGCCGTTTCATCCCCGTTGGTGGTCTTTTGGGTAAAGAAGACCACGGACAGGTTAAAGGCCGCACCGGCAGCTAGGCCAATCAAGACGTTTAAGAAAATCGCAACGCCTAAGGAAAGGTGGGGAATCAAGAAACCAGCGACGCCACCAACTAAGCCGATTCCGGTGACGCCTAACATGGCAGCTACCCCGGAAGGCTTCGAAGACGTCATCGGCACGATGTAGGCCATGGGGAGGTTACTGAGTTGCATAACGGTGACCAGCGTCCCGGCAGTGACGGCCGAGAGGCCTTGGTGCATGAAGATTTCGGGTAGCCAGGTGATCAGGACGTAAAAGACCAGTGACTGAACCCCGAAGTAGCCGGTGACGACCCACGCTAAAGGCGTCCGCCAGACACTGGGATGCGCTGTTGCTTTATGGGTAGCCGTGGTGGCCGTGGTCGGTGATGCGGGCCGGTTGAAACGCAGGTTCGGGAGCCAGACTACCAAGTTGACCAGGGCAATCAATGAGAGGACGGCCATGGCCAAGGTCAATGACCACCGGGCGGCTAGCAACCCGGATACCCCGGTCCCCAAGGCCCCAACTAGCAGCATGGACAGGGTGTATTGCGTGGTAGCCCGGTCCATGGTGGTACTAAAATCATCCTTGATGATGGCGGGAATCAAGACGTTACCGCCCGCGACGCCCACGCCTAACAGGGAAGTTCCCACGAAGAGCCAGGCCACCGTGGGGATCAGCCGTAAGAAACTGCCTAGCCCGATTAGAATCAGAGATCCGTAAATCACCAGTTCCGTACCGAAACGTTGCCCCCAACGGGCTAGTAAGGGGGAAGCAATGGCAAAGGCCAGTAAGGGGATGGTGGTCAACAGGCCGGCCAAGGAACTCGGAAGGCCTAATTCGTGCTGCAGACTGGGAAGGAGACCGGGCATCATGGTGATGGGGAGCCGCAGATTGGCCGCCACGAGAATCATCCCGAGGACCAGGTAGCGACTGTGAGCTTTAGGGGTGGACAACGAACGTCACTTCTTTCTAGAGTAGGCCCCGCACGGACTAGAGTCGTGGCAGCGGGGCTGGTTTAATTAAGGAAACTATCGCATTGCAATGCTACCCATGAAAAAGGCTTCCGTCAGCGGTCCTGACGAAAGCCCCGGTCACGGTTAAGCGTAGAATAAAATTGAAAAGTACATCAGACCGGTCCCCAGCATCACGAAGAGGTGCCAGATCACGTGGCCAAAGGGAACGCCTTTAAAGCTGTACAGGATGGCGCCCGCGGTGAAGGCGACACCGCCCGCGAACAATAGACTAAAACCGATGGGTCCTAAGCCGGTGTATAGGGGCTTGATCCCCAGCAGACACATCCAGCCCATGACCACGTAAATGACCGTTGAGAGTATCTGATGCTGTCCCAGCCAGATGGCTTTGTAGATGATTCCCAGAATGGCCATGGCCCAGATCACCCCGAACATGGTCCACCCCAGAGCACCGCCAATGACCAGTAACGTGTAGGGGGTGTAGGTTCCGGCAATCAATAGGTAGATGGCACAGTGGTCAAAAATTTGAAAAACGTGGCTGGCACGGGTGAAGACCAGGCTATGGAACAGCGTCGAGGCCAGATAGAACAACACCATGATGGCTCCATAGATGGCAAAAGTGGTGATGCGCATGGCACCGCCTTTAGCGTGGGCTTGGAGCAGTAGAATCACCAAACCGGCGATGCTGAGCCCCGCACCAATGCCGTGCGTCACGGCGTTTAAGACCTCATTAACAATTTGATATGTCCGACTACGGGTAGGTTCCAAGAAAGTCGACCTCCTTATTTTCTAACGGGTTTTGTATGGGTTCAGCTGAAAATTCCAGCTAATTCTGCTATACTATTACCGTATGTTTCATTACGCATATTGTAGCATAAACCAAATTTCTAGTCAGAAAGAGTGGGATCCCCATGGCTAATATCAAAATCGTCACGGATTCGTCTGCCGGGTTAACCGACCAACAGATTCAAGAGAATCACATCACCATCGTTCCGTTGACGGTCATGATTGACGACACCATCTACGTGGAACGTGAATCGATCACCAACAAAGAATTTATTGATAAAATGAAAACGTCTAAAACGTTACCTAAGACTAGTCAGCCGCCGCTGGGGTCTTTCGTGGAGACTTTTGACAAATTAGGCGAGGACGGCAGTAGTGTTATCTGCTTCACCATGTTGGAAGCTATCAGTGGGACCATTCACGCGGCTGAACAAGCGGCTAATCTCTCAAAGACTGACGTTACGGTCGTCGATAGTCAGTTTACCGACCAAGCGTTAGCTTTCCAAGTGATCGAAGCCGCTCAGTTGGCCGCTCAAGGTGCCGATAAAGCTGCCATTTTGGAACGGGCCGCTAAAGTTCGGGATAATACCCACCTATTCATGGGAATCGTGACGTTAGAAAACATCCTTAAGGGGGGCCGGTTAGGCCGGGCCGCTGGGATGTTGACCTCACTGTTGAACATTAAGATCGTGTTGCAGGTTACCGGCGGTCAGTTGAAGGTCCGGGCCAAGGGTCGGGGAATGAAGACCATCGACCGGTACTTCGACAAGGTTTACGAGCAGATCAAGCAGACGCCGAATATCAAGGCGATTGGGATTTCGCACGTAGAGGCCTTTGACAGTATCGACAAGATTCAGGCGCACTTGAAAGAACTTCTACCGGGGATGCCGGTACTGGTGCGTGAAACGGTGCCAATTATTGCGACCCATGGTGGACCGGGCGCTTTTGCGTTAATGTACTACACGGACCCAACCAAATAACTAAATGACGATGAATCACGGAAAAAGGGGTGGCGACGTCACCGCTTTTTCTGTATAGGGGGGAAGATTATGAAAAAAATGAAAAACCTCTCGAAGGTCTTGGGGATCGCCCTATTGATCGTCGTGGTGGCTTTAGCCTTTCTAACGTACTGGCACCCCGGCGCGCGAACCTTGAAGACGGATAAGGTTCCTCAAAATGACCGCCGACAAACGGTACGGCTGGTGGCCTTGGGGGATTCGTTGACGCAAGGAGTGGGTGACCAAACCAAGACCGGAGGGTACACCAGCCGTATCCAGAAGATGGTGCACCAAAAGGATAAGGTCAAGGTCATCATGCACAACTATGGTCGCGCGGGTGACCGGAGTGACCAGATCGAAAAGCGACTAGTGGATAGTCCCAAGATGCAACAACAGGTCAAACAAGCGCAGGTCATTACGTTGACCGTGGGCGGCAATGACCTCCTCCAGACGTTGACCAAAAATGTCATGATCAATCAGCAGTCCAAGCTAGATCGGCAATTAGATCAAGCTGAAGACACGTACCGGGGGAAATTGGAGAGCCTGCTGAATACAGTTCGCAAGTATAATGGTCACGCATCGATTTTTATCTACAGTATCTACAATCCCATCTACGTGTACTTTGCGAACGTGACCCAGATTACCAACGCCGTAACGGACTGGAATAAGGTCACGACCAAGGCGACTCGTAGGTATCAGAACCTATACTACGTTGATATCGACCGGCCCTTATCAGTCGGTCAATACCGCTCAATCAGTCAACAGGCTAAGCTTAAACGGGCCGCTCAAGAAAGCAATTCGGGAGAACTGTCCGTCGAGACGTTCCAAAAGCAGATTTTGGCCAGTGACGTCAACGACGAGCTGAACGATTACTTATCACCAGCCGATCACTTTCACCCGAATGCGAAAGGGTACCGGTTAATGACCCAGAAGTTGTATACTCAAATGCAAGCACATCAACAATGGTTAAAGAAATAGGGGGGAATGCAGATGCAACGACACGGAACACAACCCACCCCGCGTAACGGGTGGAAACTGGGCTTTCTGACGTTGCTAGCCGTCATCGTGGTCGGCTTTTTGGTCACCATCTTTCTGGCAATGCGACCCGTTAAAGTGGCCGCAACGGCGCAACCAGCTACGACGGCAACCACTAAGATCAACGTGACGTTGAATAAGCAACAAGTTAATGCTCTGGCTGATTACTACGTCAATAAATCGTTGACTAATCAGTCCATGAAGTACCGCTTTCAGGTCGCCGACCACGCCATGTTGACCGGCTCAACGCAGGTATTAGGGGCGCACGTGAACTTTTCGTTAATGTTTCAGCCAACGGTTCTACCGTCGGGGGATGTGAAGCTAACGGCCCAGAAGCTGTCCATCGGTGCTTTACCGGTACCGGTCAGCTTCGTCATGAACTACATCGCGAAGAACTATCCGCTGCCTAAGTGGGTAGCTGTGGATAGCGGGAAGCACACGGTTACCCTGCACTTGACGGCTATCGGTAACGGGAAGAAGTTATCGTACGCGGCGAAGACGATTGACTTATCCGGTAAGGGCAAGTTTGTCTTCCAAGCGCGGATTCCACAGAATTAAGGAGTTTTGACATGATTAAAACATTTTACACGTTTCTCATGACCCAACGGAATCCGGAGAGTTATGATCCGGTCGCCGAGTTTGCCAACAATGCGTTTTACGACAGTTCGTTTCCCAAGCAAGAAACGGACTTCGAGCGTCTTTCGAAGTACCTGGAAGAAAATGCCAGTTACCTGCCCTCGATGACCATCTTTGACGACGCTTGGCGGCTCTACCAGGACTTCTTGGCGTAAATGAACGAACATAAACTGACCCCCTAAGGTTGGACACGCAATCCAACTTTAGGGGGTCAGTTTGTTTCAATCTAATTTAGCGTTTCGAATCGAGGCTGACTGAATACTATATCAAAAGTTGAAGTCTTTACCAGAAAATTAGGGGGCATCTCACCCAACCGGTATAAGTGTAACTTATGGTTGGGGATAGGTGATAGGTATTTTATTTACCAGAAAAATGCACCTATACTGAAGAGGATAAATGACGATTGGGCAACGATTAGCCGACAGGTTAGCGTGCAAACGTGTGATTTAATGGTTATCCAGTCTAAGTGTTAAATGGTGGTTGGACTGAATCGTTTATCCTAAGTCGTTTTTCTTGTGATTCATTTTTCGAGACGTTAAACTAAACTTAATTTACAGGATGAAAGGAAGCGCTTCCTGAAACGTTAAATTCGGGAAGTCTGGGTGATTGATCATGAAGTCTGCGATTTTCGAACATTCAGGATTAGTAGAAGTTGAAGATATTGATAAGCCAACGTTACAGGCTGACGATGATGTGATTATTAAAATCGTTCGGACCTGTGTTTGTGGTTCTGATCTGTGGGCGTATGCGCAGGGAGACCGGAAAGCTGCACATTCGACGAACGACGGGCACGAAGCACTGGGAATTGTCGATGCCGTTGGTTCCGCCATCACTACGGTAAAACCGGGCGACTTTGTCATCGCGCCGTTCACCCACGGTTGTGGGGAATGCGCTGCTTGCCGCGCTGGTTTCGATGGCACTTGTGACCGGCACCCGGGGAGTAGTAATTGGTCGAACGGGTTTCAATCCGAATATATTCGATTCACCTATGGCAACTGGGCTTTAGTGAAGATCCCGGGACAACCAGAAGATTATACGGATGGTATGCTAAAGTCATTATTAACCTTAGCTGATGTGATGCCAACGGGATACCACGCTGCACGCTGTGCTAACGTTCAACCTGGAGATAAGGTTGTCGTGATTGGTGACGGTGCTGTGGGACAATGTGCGGTCATTGCTGCCAAGATGCGTGGTGCCTCACAGATTGTGCTGATGAGTCGCCATGCTGATCGGCAACAAATGGCGTTGCAATCCGGCGCCAGCGCGGTCGTCGCTGAACGGGGAGACACTGGAATTGCCAAAGTCCGTGAGATTTTAGGTGGGGGTGCTGATGCCGCTCTAGAATGTGTGGGAACGGGTGCGTCATTCGAACAAGCCTTAGGAGTCTTGCATAACGGCGGCCGTATTGGTTATGTGGGGGTTCCCCACTACACGGATCATGCCATCGGATCAACGTTTGCGCAAAATATTGCGATTGCCGGGGGTTCCGCGTCCGTCACAACCTATGACAAGCATTTCTTGTTAAAGGCTGTTTTAGATGGGGACATCAACCCAGGTCGGGTCTTCACCCAAACCTATGCCTTAGCAGACATCAACCAGGCTTATCAGGATATGCAAGCCCGGAAGACCATTAAGGCCATGATTGAACTCTAATTAATTTAATGAATCTTAGGAAACGCGTTCGCCTTTCGAGACGAACGCGTTTTGGATTTGTGAGGAGGACTACCGCAAACGGGATGGAAAATGATAGAATGGGAATACTAATACCATGCGGTGCTGGCGAATTTACCAGACTTCAACCATCAAAACCGCCGTTTGGTAACCGTTTATCCCTAATTTTATCTAAAAACGGCCCACTGGGCTACTAAACTTAACGATCATAAAGGAGTACAACCTATGAGTACCATTCAATGGTTTCCTGGCCATATGGCCAAAGCAATTCGCCAGATGGAAGAAAACGTTCACCTGGTTGACATTGTGTTTGAACTTGTCGACGCCCGCATCCCCGCGGCTTCTCGTAATCCAGAAGTCAGTCGGATCAGTCGGGACAAGCCACATTTGATTATTTTAACCAAGAAGGACTTAGCCGATTCCCAGCAGACGGCAGCGTGGCTGAACGCCTATCGTGCGCAGAATATCCCGGCGATTGCCATCGATTCACGAGCCAACGTCACGCCTAAGCAGATCACTAACTTAGCGTTGAAGATCTTGGGTGACAAGCTTGCGGCCGAAAAGGCGAAGGGCCTGAAGGAACGGCCAGTCCGGGCCATGACGGTCGGGGTCCCTAACGTGGGCAAGTCGACGCTACTGAACCACTTAGTCCAGCGACGGGCCGCCCAGGTCGGGAATACCCCAGGGGTCACTAAGGGGCAGCAGTGGCTACGTTCTAGTAAACACTTGGAGTTGCTAGACACGCCCGGTATCCTCTGGCCTAAGTTTAAGGACCAAGAGACCGCCCAGAAATTAGCCTTGACGGGCGCAATTAAGGAAAAACTGTACGCCAAGGACGATGTGGCCTTGTTTGCGTTGCACTTCTTCCGGCAATACCACTTACCCGAGTTGGAACAGCGTTACCGGTTAACGGCCGCCGACCGGGAACTCAGTGATGTGGATCTCCTCTTGAAGATTACGGCTAATCTGGGGATGCGTGACGATTATGAGCGGGCCAGCGAACGGGTCATCCTGGATGCGCGTCGGCAGAAATTAGGGGGCTTCACCCTCGACCGGGCACCGCAGAAAGAAGCGACGGACCATGACCCGGAAAAGGCCTAGCCTCGCACAGTTAAAAGCCGAACTAGCCACGATAACGCGCTTGGACGACCCGTTAGTCCAGACGTTAGCCACCGACCCGCGAAAGGGCGCCCAACAACTCTACCAACAGATTCAGCGCCGGTTGGCAAAGCAAGCCGCGGTGGAGGCCGCTTTCCAGGAGCGGCTCCATTACGAGCGACCGTTCTGGTCCCGTGGGCAGCGGGTCGCCGGCATTGATGAAGTGGGCCGTGGCCCCTTGGCCGGTCCCGTGGTGACTTGTGCGGTGATCCTCCCACCGGATTTTGACGTTCCCTTAGTGAACGACTCCAAGCAATTAACGGCTAAGGAACGGGAACGGTTATATCCCATTATCTTGGATCGCGCGGAGGCGGTGAGCATCGGCGCGGCGAGTCCCCAGTTGATTGATCAGCTCAACATTTACCAGGCGACCCGGGTGGCGATGCAACGGGCGGTGCTGGGACTGGGCGTTGCTCCCCAGGAGCTGATCGTGGATGCCATGCAGATCCCGGTTGATCTGCCGCAGATCCGGTTGATCAAGGGGGATGCCAAGAGCGCTAGTGTCGCCGCCGCTAGCATCGTCGCGAAGGTTTTTCGGGACCATCTGATGGCCAGCTATGATCGGCTGTATCCCGGGTACGGTTTTGCGCAAAACGCGGGGTATGGAACGGCTGAACACTTGGCCGGATTAGCGGAACGGGGGATCACTCCGATTCATCGTAAGAGTTTCGCACCGGTAAAAAAGGCCATGCAAATCGAATAAAATGAGATGAGTCACGGAAGTAATCCTAAAGACCCTTTTAGGAGGTGGTGCGAATGCACCTGACTTGCCGTGATTTTTTGATTCGCCTAGTTCTGACTCCCGGGGTGAGTCGTAAGGTGGCTCTCGTCTGTTGGCGTTGGATGCAAGACCACCAGGTGACTCGCCTGACGGATCCCGGACTGGCGGACTTGCTGGCACACGGCGTCTTAACCGCTCGCCAACGACAAGCCATTCAATTAGGACTCTTCAGCGACCAGGTGACGCAGCAGTTTACCCTAAATACCAGTCGTAGTCAGTGCTTGACGCTGGCCGATGCCGCTTACCCCGTGGCCCTGCGAGAAATTTATGAGCCTCCAGTCGTGTTGTTTTACTTGGGGAATCTGGCCCACTTATCCGCGCCGCAGTTAGGCGTGGTGGGGACCCGGCATCCCTCCACCTATGCCTTTCGGGCGATGCAGGCGGTCTTGCCGGCCGTGGTTCAGTGTGGTGTGACCATCGTTTCCGGCATGGCTCAGGGGGTGGACACCCTGGCCCATCAGGTGGCATTGGCCCATCACGGGACCACTATTGCGGTGGTCGGAACGGGGTTGGGACGGTGCTACCCGGCAGTCAATCGACCGTTAATGGCTCAGTTGGCCCGCCAACAATTAGTAGTTTCGGAGTACCCGTGGGCGGCGGGACCGGCGAAGTTTCACTTCGTAGAACGTAATCGTGTGATTTCTGGGTTGTCCCAAAGTTTATTGGTGGTCGAAGCGGCACGACGGTCCGGGTCGTTGATCACGGCTAACTTTGCCTTGCAAGAAAACCGCAACGTCCTTGCAATACCGGGCGCCATCGACGCACCGAACTCGGTGGGAACCAACGAATTAATCTTGGCCGGCGCGAAACCAATCCTGAATTCCGAACATATAATAGAAGAACTTTTAGTTGACAAGCGCCCTTGACTTGAAATATTATGAGTTGGATTATAGTGAAGCGTTACGCGAACTAATAATTCGCCGATAGAATAAGTTTGTGATTGGCATTAAGCCCGGTTTATCGGGCTTAAGAGCTAACCATTTGAGGGAGTAATGCGCATTGCCAACCAAGGCGACAACTAAAACCACCCCGCGTAAGCGGAAAAAAACACAAAAAAAGTTGGTCATCGTGGAATCACCCGCGAAAGCCAAGACGATTGAAAAGTATCTCGGACGGACCTACAAGGTCGTTCCTAGTCTCGGACACGTTCGGGACTTGCCGAAGAGTTCGATGGGAATTGATTTTGAACACAACTATGATCCCCATTACATCTCGATTCGGGGAAAGGGTGACGTCATTAAGGGGCTCCGGTCCGAAGCCAAGAAGGCTAAGGCTGTTTATCTGGCATCTGACCCTGACCGGGAAGGTGAGTCTATTGCATGGCATTTGGCCCACCTTTTGAACCTGGATGTGACTGACAAGAACCGGGTCACGTTCAACGAAATCACCAAGGATGCGGTCAAGGAAGCCTTCAAGACGCCCCGGACTATCGATATGGACCTGGTCAACGCCCAACAAGCGCGGCGAATCCTGGACCGGTTAGTGGGGTATTCGATCTCGCCTTTGCTGTGGAAGAAAGTTAAGAAGGGACTTAGTGCCGGTCGGGTACAGTCCATCGCCTTAGCTTTGATCATTCAGCGAGAAAATGAGATCAAGGCCTTTCAACCGGAAGAGTATTGGACCATCGATGGCGACTTCAAGAAGGGCCGGTCCCAGTTTGCGGCTAGTTTCTATGGCCTGAACGGAAAAAAGAAGGGGCTCAAGGATAACGCTGCGGTCCAAGCAATCCTGCAACAGGTCGATAAGAACGCGCCGTTTGCGATCACCAACGTGGTGCGTAAAGAACGTAAGCGCTCACCCCAACCACCGTTTACGACCAGTTCCATGCAACAGGACGCGAACCGGAAGCTGAACTTCCGGACACGGAAGACCATGATGGCTGCCCAACAGCTGTATGAAGGGATCAACTTAGGGAAGGAAGGGACCCAGGGGCTGATTACCTATATGCGGACCGACTCGACGCGAATCTCGAGTTTGGCTAAGCATGAAGCGTCGACCTTCCTGCACGAAAAGTACGGTGCTGAGTATGCAGCGACGAAACCCATCAAGGGAAAGTTGCCAGAAGGGGCGCAAGACGCCCACGAAGCCATCCGGCCAACGTCCGTCTTCCGGACACCGGCGAGCCTCAAGGAGCGGTTGAACAAGGACCAGTTCCGGTTGTACCAGCTGATCTGGAACCGGTTCGTTGCCAGCCAGATGACTAACGCCATTATGGACACCATGGCGGTTACGATCGAACAAAACGGCGTCACGTTCCGGGCAAACGGTTCGAAGATGAAGTTCGACGGGTTCTTGAAGATCTACAAGGACGGTAAGGAAAAGGATAACCTGTTACCAGACCTGGAGATCGGGGATGCGGTCAACCTGGCCAAGACGGATCCGGCCCAACACTTCACGCAGCCGCCAGCACGGTATTCTGAAGCCAACTTGATCAAGGCTTTGGAAGAAAATGGTGTGGGCCGGCCATCGACCTACGCCCCGACGCTGGATACGATTCAGCGACGGTATTACGTGAAGCTTGTCGGTCGGCGCTTCGAGCCTACCGAGTTGGGTGAGATCGTCGATAAGATTATCAAAGACTACTTCCCGGACATCGTGAACGTTGGCTTTACGGCCGACCTGGAAGATGAGTTGGACGGAATCGAAGCCGGTAAGCAGGACTGGGTCAAGGTCGTCGACGACTTCTATAAGCCGTTCAGTACGGAAGTGGCTCACGCCGAAGACGCCATCGAAAAGATCCAAATTCGTGACGAACCGGCTGGATTTGACTGTGACATCTGTGGCGCACCCATGGTCATCAAGATGGGCCGTTACGGAAAGTTCTACGCCTGCTCACGGTTCCCAGATTGCCGGAATACGAAGCCAATCGTTAAGGAAATCGGGGTGGTTTGTCCCGTCTGTCATCAAGGACAAGTCATCGAACGCAAATCCAAGAAGAACCGGATCTTTTACGGTTGTTCACGATACCCAGACTGTGACTTCGTCTCCTGGGACAAACCCGTTGGTCGGGATTGCCCTAAAGACGGGCACTACCTGGTTCAAAAGAAGATTCGTGGGGGCAGCCAGATTGTTTGTCCTAACGGAGACTACGAAGAAGCACCTCAAAAGTAAGCTAAAAAGACGGGAGCCCGCGGCTCGCGTCTTTTTAGGCCTTACGTTTGATGAGTTAGTTGAGTTTTTAGAAATCGTTTGCTAGCATTACAGATGTGCAGGGAGGGATGTTAGATGCCGGATAAAACCGTCGCAGAATTTATGACGTACCTACGTGGCGAGCGGCAATACTCAGCGGAGACGGTGAAGGCCTACCGTGAAGACCTGAGTGAGTTTTCTCAGTTCTTAGCAGAGAACGGCGGGACCAAGCCCTGGGACCAGGTCGATCATTTGGACGTGGAGGTCTACTTGAGTCATCTGTACGACCACCACTACGCGCGGACCAGCATTGCGCGTAAGCTGTCAACGATGCGGTCGTTCTACCACTTCTTAATGAGTAACCAGTGGGCCCAAGACGACCCGTTCGCTTACGTTCAGTTGAAGAAGCACCAGGACCACTTGCCGCGATTCTTTGACGAGCGGGAAATGACCGCGCTATTTACTGCGGCGGCCGCTAACCCGGATAAGACGCTAGCCACCCGCGATTCGGCACTGCTAGAAGTCTTGTACGGGACCGGGATGCGGGTCAGTGAATGCGTGAACCTGACGTTAGGCGCCATCGACTTTGAGAACCGGTTGATGCTGATCACTGGAAAAGGCAACAAGCAGCGGTATGTGCCCTTTGGCCATTACGCGGCGGACGCCTTACAGCGGTACTTTACCGTGGCTCGGACGCCACTGATGACGGCCCATGATTTACACCACGAGTTCGTGTTCGTGAACTACCGCGGACAGCAGCTGACTACGGCCGGCGTCACGTATCTGTTGAACCAGATCATCAAGCGCAGTAGCTTGACCACCGACATTCATCCCCACATGTTGCGGCATACGTTTGCCACGCACCTCCTGAACCGCGGGGCTGATCTCCGGTCCGTCCAGGAATTGCTAGGTCACAGTAGTCTGTCAACGACTCAAATCTATACCCATGTGACTCGGGAGCACCTCCAGCGTGATTATCGCCAGTTCTTCCCACGAGCCACGGAAAAGTCAACTCAGAAACCATCTTAAAAAGGAGTATCCGGTTATGCCAGTAAAATTTGAAGCAACGACCATCTGTGCTGTGCGTCATAACGGCCATAATGCTATGGCGGGTGACGGACAAGTGACGATGGGAGAAAAGGTCATCATGAAGGGAACCGCCCACAAGATTCGCCGGATCTATAACGATAAAGTCGTGGTCGGCTTTGCCGGTAGCGTGGCGGATGCCTTTAACCTCGAAGAGAAGTTTGAAGCGCAACTCAACGAATACAGTGGCAACCTCCAACGTGCGGCGGTCGAATTAGCCAAGCAATGGCGTTCGGACCAAGCCCTACAAAAGTTGGAAGCCCTGTTGATCGTGATGGATAAGGATGAGATGTTACTAGTCTCCGGGTCCGGTGAAGTCATCGCACCCGACGACGATATCTTAGCCATTGGGTCCGGGGGCAACTTCGCCTTAGCGGCAGCCACGGCCCTACACCACCACGCACCTGACATGACGGCGAAGGAAATCGCCGAAAGTGCCATTCACATTGCGGGTGGGATCGATATCTTCACCAACGAAAACGTTATTTCCGAAGAACTCTAATTCGAATGGAGGAATTTAGTCGTGGATGCGATTAATAAGACACCAAAAGAGATCGTAAATCTCTTAAATCAATACGTCATTGGTCAGGACGATGCCAAGAAGGCCATCGCGATTGCCTTGCGCAACCGGTACCGGCGGATGCAGCTTGATGCGGGCATGCAAGAAGAAATCTCGCCTAAGAACATGCTGATGATTGGACCGACCGGGGTCGGGAAAACCGAAATCGCTCGGCGGTTGGCGAAGATCGTACACGCCCCATTTACAAAGGTCGAAGCCAGCAAGTTCACCGAAGTTGGGTACGTCGGCCGGGATGTTGAATCCATGGTCCGTGACCTGGTCGAAGTGGCCGTGACGATGGAAAAGAAGGACCAATTCAAGAACGTCCGTAACGATGCTGCTCAGGCGGCGAACAAGCGATTAGTTAAGTTGCTCGCACCGGCCAAGAAGAAAAATGATACGAGTAACAATGACTTTGCGAACATGATGAAGATGTTCTCCCAGATGCAAAGCGGCCAGACGCCAACAGCACCAGACCAACAAGAAGAAGTCACCGACGAAATTCGTAATGAACGGTTATCGTTGACGGAACAGTTGAATAAAGGGTTGCTGGAGAACCACAAGGTCGAAATCGAGATGGACGACCCGCAACAGGCCAACGCAACGGACAATAACATGTTGGGTCAGATGGGGATCGATCTAAACGATACCTTAGGGTCTATCATGCCCAAGAAGCGCATCAAGCGGACGGTGACGGTCGCCGAAGCCCGGGAGATCCTGATCGCCGAAGAGTCTGAGAAGTTGGTCAACAATGCTGACATCAACCACGACGCCATTCAGCGCGCCGAAAACACCGGGATCATCTTCTTGGATGAAATCGATAAGATTGCGAAGGGCAGTAGCCAAAACAGCGGGGATGTTTCCCGTGAAGGGGTGCAACGCGACATTCTGCCAATCGTTGAAGGCACTCAGGTGAAGACTAAGTACGGTACCATCGATACCGACCACATTCTGTTTATCGCGGCCGGGGCGTTTGCGGAGTCCAAGCCTAGTGATTTGATTGCGGAACTGCAGGGTCGGTTCCCGATTCGGGTCGAATTGAACGACCTGAGCAAGGAAGACTTCGTGCGGATCTTAACGGAGCCCAATAATGCGCTGATCAAGCAATACATTGCACTGATTGGGACCGACAATATCAAGGTGACCTTCACCATGGAGGCCATTCAACGGATCGCCGAGTTAGCCTTTGAACTGAACCATGAGAACCAAAACATTGGGGCTCGGCGCCTACAGACGGTCCTAGAAAAACTCTTGGAGGACCTGTTGTACGAAGGACCCGATATGGGTGGCGGCGACGTGACCATCACAGAAAGTTACGTCAACGATAAGATCGGGGATATTGTTCAAAATAAGGACCTTTCCCGGTACATTCTTTAACAGGTTATGGAGCGCGTGGGGTGGCCTACGCGCTTTTACATAAGGATTTACGTGAGTTGGGTATGGGAGGTACGCGATGTTCACTTTAAAGAATCAGTATTTAACGGTAAAAATCAATCCATTGGGTGCGGAGTTGACCAGCGTCACGGACAACGACAGTCACTTAGAGTACATGTGGCAGGCTGATCAGGCGTTTTGGGGGCGGCACGCCCCGTTCCTGTTTCCCATTGTGGGACGGTTGCAGGATAACCAGTATCAGGTTGACGGTCAGACGTATCAGATGACGCAGCACGGGTTTGCCCGGGACCGGACGTTTACGGTCGTTAATCAAAGTGCCACGGCACTGACCCTACAGCTACAAGCGGATGCGCAGAGTCGCGAAAAGTATCCCTTTGCGTTTAAGTTAACGGTGCACTACACCCTAGTGGATCACGGGTTACAGGTCGCCGCGACGATTCAAAACCAAGGAACGCAGACCATGCCGTGGTCGTTTGGAGCCCATCCCGGCTTCAACTTACCGCTGGGTCAGGCATCAGCCGACTTTACGGATTATCAGGTAACCGTTGCGCCGAAGCAAGTCTACCAGCGGGTCCCCTTAGTCGGACCATACAGTGACACGCAACACGCGGTACCGTTAGACCTCACGCAGCCGTTGGCGTTGAAGCACACGCTATTCGACCATGACGCCCAGATTTTGACGCTCAATAATCGCGAGACAACGGTCATGCTGAGTACGCCTAAGGACGACCACGGGGTAGCATTGACGGTCGCCGCACCGTACCTAGGAATCTGGTCACCTTACCCTAAGCAAGCGCCGTTTGTCTGCTTAGAACCTTGGTGGGGCCTGGCCGACGATGTGCAGGCCACCGGTGATCTCCGCACCAAAGTTGCGATTCACCAGTTAGCGCCCGGCGCGGATACCCAGGTCGGGTACCAAATCACTTACTTTTAACGAAAAAGACCACACCGTCGTGATGCGCAACGGTGTGGTCTTTCCTCTGTGTGAGACTCAAGTTACTTACTGGTTCGGTGTCGCCGGTAACCGCGGCCGAACGGGACTAAGGACTCGGTCCCTTGACGAATCCGCGTGATGTTCGTCCGGTGGCGATAGAAGACAAAGATCGTTAAGACAACGGCGATGCCGGTCAAGTATGGATCTCGGAAGAATAGCGAGATTACCGTGACCAGGCTGAAGGCGACCATGCTGGCCAGACTGACCATGCTGGTCCAGTAGATCAGGCTGACCCACAGACCGGCAGCAATCACGAACATGATGGGATTGTAAGCCAGCAGCATCCCCGCCGACGTGGCGACGGCCTTGCCCCCCTTAAAGTGGTCGAAGACGGAGACCGTGTGACCAAGAATGGCAAAGAGGCCGAACAGCAAAGGCGTCGCGGTTCCCAGCCCCGTAGTTACGTGAAACCAGGTGGGCAGTAACGTAGCGACCGTTCCCTTAGCGATGTCGAGGACCATAACGGTGGTCCCGGCATAGGGGCCGAGGACCCGGTAAGTATTCGTGGTCCCGATGTTACCGGAACCGGCTTGGCGAATATCGGTCTTAAAGAAGAATTTACCAATCCAGACGCCGTTGGGAATGGCGCCTAAAAGATAGGCTAGGATAAGTAAGCCGACTAATTTCAAAACACATTCCTCCGCTCTTGGTGGTGACGGCTTAAAACCGTCAAATAAGCTGCTCTATATTTTAGCATGTTTTCTGATGAACGCCAATTATCTGGGGGAACTGGTCATTTTTTAGTTCCCTGTGGTATGATTATGAAGTTATGAAGACCTCTAGCACGCCTTTTCGTCGCTTCTATTGAACATATGTTCGTATTAGCGTAAACTAGAAGTTATTCACAGATAGGATTAAACAGTAAAGGAGATTTACGCATGGCGAAAGCAAAACCAAAGTATGACGACTCCTCCATTCAAGTATTGCAGGGGTTGGAAGCTGTTCGTAAACGTCCGGGGATGTATATCGGATCGACCGACAGCCGGGGCTTACATCATTTGGTCTACGAAATCGTCGATAACGCGGTCGACGAAGCCCTAGCCGGATACGGGAAAGAAATTAATGTGACGATTCATCCGGATAATAGTATTACCGTGGTCGACCACGGACGGGGAATGCCCGTGGGGATGCATGCTTCGGGGATTCCGACGCCCGAAGTCATCTTAACGGTCCTCCATGCCGGTGGGAAGTTCGGCCAAGGCGGTTATAAGACTTCCGGTGGGTTACACGGGGTCGGTGCGTCCGTCGTAAACGCGTTATCCAGTGCGCTGACTGTGACGATCGTACGGGACGGTGTGCGCTACCAGGAAAAGTTCCGTGATGGTGGAAAGCCACAGGGCACCCTTAAGAAGTTAGGGAATACCCGAGCTCATAACGGGACCACGATAACGTTTAAACCAGATAGCCAAATCTTCACGACCACGGTCTACAACTTTGGGACCCTAGCGGAGCGCTTACGAGAATCCGCTTTTCTCCTGAAAGGCGTGAAAATCACGTTAACGGACGAACGCCAAGGACAAGAACGCGAAGAAGTCTACCATTACGAGGAAGGCATCAAGGAGTTCGTCAGTTATCTGAACGAAGACAAGGACACGCTAGGTGACATTCTGTACTTCGACGGCAAAAAGTCGGGAATCGAAGTGGAAGTCGCTGCCCAGTATAACGATGGCTATACTGAAAACCTGCTATCCTTCGTCAACAACGTGCGGACTAAGGACGGTGGGACCCACGAAGCGGGGATGCGCAGTGGTTGGACCAAGGCGTTCAACGAGTACGGACGGAAGGTCGGCTTATTGAAGGACCGCGATAAAAACATCGAAGGGTCGGATATCCGTGAAGGCCTTTCTGCGGTGATCTCATTGCGGGTCCCCGAAAACCTGTTGCAGTTTGAGGGTCAAACCAAGGAAAAGTTGGGCACGCCGGAAGCCCGGACCATCGTTGACCAGATTGTCGCGGAACAGCTGACTTACTTCTTAATGGAAAACGGGGATTTCGGGAAGATGCTGATCCACAAGGCGACCCAGGCACGTCAGGCGCGGGAAGCTGCACGGAAGGCCCGGGACGAGACCCGAAACGGCAAGAAGCATAAGCGTCACGAGCGCCTCTTATCGGGTAAACTTACCCCTGCCCAGTCCAAAAATTCAGCTAAGAACGAGTTATTCTTAGTCGAAGGGGACTCCGCCGGTGGGTCGGCTAAGCAGGGCCGGAATCGGAAGTTCCAAGCCATCCTGCCATTGCGTGGGAAGGTCTTGAATACCGAGAAGGCCAAGCTGCCGGACATTATGAAGAACGAAGAAATCAGTACCATGATTTACACCATCGGTGCGGGCGTGGGTGCCGACTTTGACATCGATTCCGCCAACTATGACAAGATCATTATCATGACCGATGCCGATGACGATGGTGCGCATATTCAGATTCTCTTATTGACGTTCTTTTACAAGTACATGCGACCAATGATCGATGCTGGTCGGGTCTACATTGCGTTGCCGCCTCTGTATCGAATCAAGACCAACGGGAAACAGGCTAAGATCGAGTATGCTTGGACTAACGATGAACTGGTTGATAAGACTAAGGCGTTAGGCAACCGGAACTACAGTCTGCAACGGTTCAAGGGGTTAGGTGAAATGGATGCAGAACAGCTCTGGGACACCACCATGGATCCGGATAAGCGGACGCTGATTCGGGTACAGATCGATGATGCGGCTCTGGCGGAACGCCGGGTGACCACCCTGATGGGCGATAAGGTCGAACCACGCCGTAAGTGGATCGAACAAAACGTCCAGTTTACGCTGGAAGACGAAGACCAAGACTTTTTGACCGGGGAAACCCCGGGAAAGAAATAACCCGACCGTGGTGAAAGGAGTTAAACATTCGTGAGTGAAGGACAAAAAATTCAAGAACTAACCTTGGAAGAGGTCATGGGTGACCGGTTCGGCCGGTATTCCAAATCCATCATTCAAGAACGGGCCCTGCCAGATATTCGCGACGGCTTAAAGCCCGTACAACGTCGTATTTTATTTGCGATGAACAAGGATGGTAACACCTACGATAAAGGCTTTCGTAAATCGGCGAAGTCCGTCGGTAACGTGATGGGGAACTTTCACCCCCATGGGGATAGTTCCATCTACGAAGCCCTGACCCGGATGAGCCAGGACTGGAAGGTCCGCGAACCGTTAGTCGAAATGCACGGGAACAACGGCTCAATGGACGGCGATCCTGCCGCAGCGATGCGGTACACCGAAGCCCGTCTTAGTAAGCTGGCCGGTGAAATGCTCGCCGACATCGATAAGGACACGGTCGATATGGTCCTCAACTTCGACGATACCGAGTATGAGCCTACCGTCTTACCGGCCCGGTTCCCTAACTTGTTAGTTAACGGTGCCACCGGGATCTCAGCCGGGTACGCGACGGAAATCCCGCCGCACAACCTAGGCGAAACAATCGATGCCGCCGTCTACCTGCTCAGTCACCCTAAGGCCACACTTGAGGACCTGATGGGCTTTGTACAGGGGCCGGATTTCCCAACTGGCGGGATTATTCAAGGAAAAGACGGAATCGTTAAGGCCTATGAGACCGGACGAGGACGTATCGTGGTACGGTCCAAGACCGCGATTGAGAAGCTTCGGGGGAATAAGAGTCAGATTACCGTGACGGAGATTCCCTACGAAGTCAATAAGGCTCAGCTAGTTAAAAAAATCGATGAGATTCGGCTGGGCAAAAAGGTCGAAGGGTTGGCGGAAATTCGGGATGAGACCGACCGTGACGGGCTCCGGATTGCGATTGAGTTGAAGCGTGACGCTGATGCACAGGGAATCTTGAACTATTTGTTCAAAAATACCGAATTACAGGTCACCTATAATTTCAACATGGTGGCCATCAACCATCAACGACCAGAACACGTGGGTTTGAAGGCGATTCTTTCCGCCTACCTCGAACACCGGCGAAGCGTCATCACGCGCCGGACCCAGTACGACTTACAGAAGGCTTTAGACCGGCAACACATCGTCATGGGGTTAATCAAGGCCTTGTCGATCCTGGACCAAGTCATCAAGACGATTCGGGCTAGCAAGAACCGGCAAGATGCCCGCAATAACCTGGTACAAGCCTACGACTTTTCCCAGAAGCAAGCGGATGCCATTGTGGCGTTGCAACTTTACCGGTTGACCAACACCGACGTGACACAGTTACAAGCAGAAGCCGATAAGTTAGCGGCGGCCATCGAAGAGGACCATAAGATCTTAGCGGAACCTAAGGAATTAAACGCGGTCATGCGTAAGGAACTCAAGGCCATGGCGAAGGCTTACCGTAATCCACGGCGGACCGTGATTGAAGACCAGATTGAAGACTTGAAGATCAAGACGGAGGTCACGGTACCCGATGAAGATGTCGTCGTGATGGTCAGTCATGACGGGTACCTTAAACGTTCCGGAATTCGGTCCTACACGGCTTCTGATCCAGCCGATAACGGGCTGAAGAATGAAGACTATCCAATCTTCATGGAGAAGCTCAGCACGTTGGACCACCTAATGATGTTCACCAGTAAGGGGAACCTGATCTACCGTCCCGTTCACGAAATTGCGGATGTGAAGTGGAAGGAGACTGGGGAGCATATCTCCCAGACCATTGGGTTGGCTAGTGATGAAGAGATTGTGGCCACCTTTGCCTTTAAGTCCTTAAAGGAACCGGGGCACTTCTTGATTGCGACCAGCGACGGGTACATCAAGCAGACGGCCTTTGCTGATCTGACACCGGGCCGGACCTATAAACGTCGGGCGGCGATGTATGAAAAGCTGAAGACGCCAGAAGTCCGCGTTGTGGCGGTGAAGTATCTCAAAGAACCCGCAGATCAGGGAATCCTCCTGGTTTCCAGGGACGGTTACGCTTTGCGGTATGCCGTCGATGAGGTCTCCGTCAACGGGGCTCGGACGACGGGTTCCCGTTCAATGAACCTCCATGACGATGATGTCGTGGTGAACTTAGCACTGGTCACGGATCACGATACGATTGCTTTAGTGACGCAACGGGGAGCCTTTAAGCGCTTAGCGATGAAGGAACTGCCGGTTACTAGTCGAGCACGGCGTGGCGTGATGGTTCTTCGGGAACTCAAACGTGAGCCGCACCGAATCGTGGACTTCTTGACGATTCCAGCGGGGAATCCGGCACTGGAAGTCATTACGGACCGAATGCGAACGCACGATATCCTACCAGCGGAGCATCCCCTGAGTGGCCGGTACTCTAACGGGTCATTCGTGGTGGATACCGATAGTGAGGGGACGCCGGTGCAACTCCGACTCAAGCCAACCGAGCTGGTTTTGAGTTAGGTGGCGTTACTTTTTATTAATGATTTTATAAGCAGAATTAATTGCGCTTTCAGGCTAAACAGCTTATTATATAGAGTAATGGTAACCATTAGGTCAATGCACGAACTAAGCAGAGTTTAGCGACCGTTGATCATAAGGAGCAAACGCAATGAAGACGAAACAAGAAAGCATCTTTTCTTCAAAGACGCTAACGTACTTTTTACAGTTGGCTGAAACCATGAACTATACGCAAGCTGCGCAGATCTTAGGCATTACGCAGCCCGCCTTAACGCAACAGATCAAAAAGCTGGAGCGAACGGTAGGTGCCCCGTTGTTCTATTCGGTAGGTAAGAAATTACGCCTTTCCGATGCGGGGTACACCATGCTGGATGCAACGCATAAGATCTATGCGATTCTCAACCAAGCCACGGATGAGATTCAACAGGCCACCAGTGCGACCCAGGGGGAAATTAATATTGGTTTATTGGCCTCCATTGAGGATGCCGTCTTCGAGGACTTTGCCATTCTGTCCTACCAGAACAATCCTGATATTAAGATCTCCTTCCATATGCTGACCCGGAAAGAAATCTGGGAGCAGTTGGAGAATAACCGAATCGATTTGGCGATTATGTACTTGCCAGATGATTCGATTAAGAACTGGAAGCCGTATGAATCCAAGAAGATCATCTCGGATGACCTGTTGTTCATTCACCATGATCCCCAATTAGCTAAGAAACGCCGTATCAAGTTCAAAGACACGACGGCGGATCCTTGGGCTCTTTATCCGGATGGCTATTACTTGAATCAGGCATTACACGAAGCTTATAAGAATCAGCTCGCCGATTTCCCTAAAGGGGTCGCTAACTTTACCACGCCGACGCAACTGCTGCACTTCTCGATGCAGACGCAGGTTTCAACGGCGTTACCGAACTCGTATATGGTGGGTCAAGAAGACTTACCGAATACCTGGACGGCGCACTTCGATCCCAACATTCGGTGCGATTTAGCCTTTGTCTTCCGCAAGGGTAAAGCTGAAATTCCGCGAATCAGCCATTTCCTGGCGCAGTTCGACCGGTACTTGCATACCGATGACTACATTTCGCGGCTTAGACAATTGCGTAACAAGTAACCTCAAATCTTAAATTATTTGTTAAAGGAGTTTTTTACCTATGAGTAAAGTATTGATCTTCGGACACCAAAATCCGGACACGGATGCCATCGTTGCCGCTAAGGCGTTTGCCTACTACCAAAGCAAGAAGGGCTTGGATGTTGAAGCCGTTGCCTTGGGCGAACCCAACATGGAAACCAACTACGTGTTAAACCACTTTGACGAACCCGCACCACGGGTCATCAAGACGGCGGCTAACGAAACGGACCATGTGATGTTAGTGGACCACAACGAAGCACAACAAAGTGTTTCTGACCGGGATCAAGTCACGGTAGATGCCGTGGTCGACCACCACAAGATCGGTAACTTCGAAACGGCAGCGCCCCTGTACTACCGGGCAGAACCCGTGGGTTGCTGCAGCACGATTTTGACGGAAATGTTCAATGAAGAAAAGATTGAAATTCCAGCAAAATTGGCGGGCTTGATGTTATCCGCAATCATCTCCGACACGTTACTCTTACAATCCCCAACCACGACCGATATCGACCGTGAAGCCGTTCGTGAATTGGCCGAAATTGCCGACATCGACGTTCAAAGTTACGGTGTTGAGATGTTAAAGGCGGGCACGAACCTGTCTGCTAAGAGCGACAAGGAATTAATCGACGGCGACGCGAAGTCCTTTGACATGAGCGGCAAGAGCGTTCGGATCGGCCAGATCAACACGGTTGATTTGAGCGAAGTTATCGACCGTCAAGCTGGCTTGGAAAAGGCCATGCAAGACGAAAATGCCGCTGAAGGTTACGACCTGTTCATCACGTTAGCCACGAATGTGTTGACTAGCGATTCCGAACTGATCGTTGCCGGCAGCAATCTCGACGTGGTTGAAAAGGCCTTTAACGTGACCTTAGACCACAACCGGGCTAGCCTGCCAGGTGTGGTTTCACGGAAGAAGCAGGTTGTGCCACCACTGACCGATGCTTTTGAAGCTTAATTTAAACGGTTAAACCTCTAAGGGATCCCAATCATCGCGTTGGGGTCCCTTTTGCGGTATCGTGGGGAAGCCCACGTTAGCCTATTTTGGAATTGGAAAGGAAGATGAGCCTATGACAACGTTATTGACGGCCGACCAGCTTGAGCTAGGCCGCGACTTACCGTTAAAGTTCGGTCAACTAGAAGGATTTGTCCCCGGAGAAGGCGCCCCTGATCCGCTCTTCGTGGTGGTCTCGGAGGCCCCCGGTAAAGTGGAGGCCCGCGTTGGTCATCCCTTTCAAGGCCCAGCCGGAACGACCCTGGACCAGTGGTTTGCCCAGTTAGGCGTGACCCGGGATCAATTGTATCTAACGGGGGCCGTACGGTCGCGTCCGTATACGGTGGGACCTACTGGATTGAAACGGGACCGCAAGCCCACCCAAGCGGAAGTGATCGCAAGTGCACCGCTATTGGACGCAGAACTTCAGCTACTCGCGGGACACTTGCTGGTGCCTTTAGGTAACACGGGACTCCAACGGTTACTCGGCAGTGCTACTAAGATTGGGACCGTTCACGGGCAACTCTTAGAGCGGCCAATCCGGTACTGGGATGCCGACTCGGCTCGGTTTAAGCTGACCGCCACCACTTATCCTATTTTTCCGTTATTTCATCCCTCATATGCGCGACGGTTCAAGAAAGTTCGACCAATGGTGACAGCGGACTTAGCCGCATTAAAGGCTTACCTCACGGCACACCAAGCATAGTAGTGGTGTACCTGTTTAGGCGCCGTGTTCGTCCAGTTGAGATTAAGGGGCTAACCGAGAGCTTTTTAGTTTCCCTAGCGGCGGGTCTGGCTATAATGGAAGTGATGGTAGTTGAAGAACAACTCTCCCCATAAGAGGGGGAGTTTCCATGCGTAAAGGAGTATGGGTCAAGAATCTGGTCATCATTGTGGCCACCTTAGGGATCTTTCTCAGTCAGGTCGTGACGGGAACGGCTGCGGCTGCGTCAATGACCCCATTTGGTCAAGAACGGTTCGCGCACGCGCACGCGACGTACGTGATTACCACGAAGTCAGCTTATTACCGGGGGGTCTGGCAGTCTGCAATCAAGGCTTGGAATGCAACTGGTGTGTTTAAGTTCGAAAAGAGTCATTCCCGGAACGCTCAAATTGATTTGGACACGAACCGCGGGCAACGTGCTGCGGCGATGGGAGACGATGTCGGTCTCACGGATTATTGGGCACGTCACTATGACATGGTGGCGGTCCTGTGTGCGCTGAATCCACGGTTAATGCATGAGTTTCAGTATAGTCGCGCGGATGAAGTCCACGTGGCGGAGCACGAGTTAGGCCACGCCATGGGGCTGGATCATAACCCGTCTCGGCGGAGTGTGATGTACTATGAAAACCGGTCGGAAGGCATCCAAAAGGTAGATATCGAAGGGGTTTACGAACGCTATTTGACACCCGCTGGTGAAGCTAGTTAGACTGAAATTTTGTCACATCAAAAAGGGGTGTGTTCTCTGATTGGGAGAACACATCCCTTTTAGGTTGGTCAGGGTTAAGCGGTAAGCAGTTGGTCGGGACGGTTAAAGGCGGCTTGCAGGTCATGAAACAACATACTTACGTGGTAACCATCCGCAACGGCATGGTGGATGGTTACTGATAAGGGAAGCTGACACCGCCCTTGGTCGTCAAACGCAAATTGGCCGGCCTGAAAGACGGGAAAGAAAGTCTTCAGCGGCGTAAATGGCAAAGGGGTGTAATTCGTGAAGTGCAACCAGGGAAGACTACCAATGGGATATAAGTTGGTGGCCAGTGGTGTCTTAGGCATGGGACCTGGCACTTGACCATAGTTGGCTAAGTCAGCCAGGTAGCGGTGATAAAAAGTGTCAAAATTGTCATCGTAGGCCGTCCAAAGGTTGGCCATGGTATGATCAGCGTGAATAATCGTGTAGGAAGGATGGATGACGTCAAAGGTGACGAGTTGGTCATCCACCCGACCAATGCGCATTTCGGGATGCTGGGTTAAGATTCGGCTAACCAGGTACAGATAGGTGGCGTTGAACTTGCGATGGTGAGTCTTAGTCCAAGCTCGAGTGGCGGTGACGTCGAGGTTAGCCGTCAATGAAAATCCCGTAGGCGCCATCTGAGTAAAATAGTAAAAATAATCACGGCGTTCCCAGCTTGATTGGTCAATCGGCGTAAAGTGGGTGTTTAAAGTTGACATGGTAGGCTCCTTAGATGATAAAGATTAATGGGCGTCGTAGGTCCAGCGTAAGGGTCGGTGGTTGTAGCCGCGCTCATCAAAGGGCATGAGCTTTCTCAACCATTTATCCTGCAACGTCTTTAGGGCTTGACGCATGTTGACCACGTCTGCGGCATCGGCCCGCCAAAGGACGGTATAGGCAAAGGCGTCAGGGCCGTCACGTAACCAGTCGACTTGTAGTGGTGTGCCGTGGTAGAAGTTTTGGTTCAGATTAAGTTGGTAGTACCCCCAACGGTTGTGGAGGTTGGCGACGGATTCGATAAAGATTTTGTGGTTCAGTGTGTTTTCAATCTGAATCACACCGTAATACGTGGGGGCAAACTTGTAGTCGGCCCGTAGTTTTCGTTTTTGTTGGTCATTCACGTTAAACATTCCTTTCGGTGGTGACTCGCCAATAGGCGGTGCCATCTGGTGTGCGGTCGAGATAGTGCCAGTCGATTAACGAGCGGCGTAGGAGCGCGTAATCCGCATAGATGGGCTGTAAGTAGGCGTTAATCTCGGCTTCCGTCAATCGGTGATCAGTGGGGATGGTTGTGACGATTTGTTCGAGAACCCGTTGTAGCCGCTTCTGCTTTCGGGGTAACCGCTCGAGGTGTAACGGGGCGTTTTGAGTCATTGCATTAGTCCTTTCTAGGAGCGACGGTTCGCCAGTAGGCGGTGCCGTCCGGCGTCCGTTGTAAAAAGTGGTATTCGATTAAGAAGCGCCGCACCATGGTATAGTCTGGATAGATGGGACGAAGGTAGGCGTTGATCTGAGGTTCGGTAAACTGTTGTTGGTCAGGAATCTCGGCAATAATGCGGGTCAAGACCACGATGACGGCCTTTTGCTTCTTAGGCCACCGAATGAGCCGGGGCGGTTCCTGAGTGAAATCGAAGTAATGCTGGAGGGTCTGGGCAGCCTCGTCTTCGGTGATTAACCAACGGTCATCGGGCTCTTGGGGATGCTGCGGAACGTCTAGGAGGCGTTCGTGTGGATCCTCTTGAGCGAAGGCGGCTTGGTAGGTGGCTAGGTAAAGTTTGGCTTGTTTAGCCTTTTCCCGAAACGTGAACTTCTGATGACGAATCGTGGCGGCCGTCACCCCGGTCTGGGTAGCTAGGTCCTTGTCCTTGATCCCGGTCGCAAAGGCTGTGAGTAAGGCCTGTTGTTTGGTTGTTAGTGTATTATACCGACTATCCAGGTGGACTAAGGCGTGGAGGTTACCACCATGGGCAACCAGGAGATGGTGGGTAATTGTCATTGCTGGCGTGTCCAGGGGAAACTGTGCGTCACAGTAGTTGCAGACTAAGGCGTTTGCTGTTTGATGCCAGCCCTGTGTTAAATCGGTAAGTGTTAATGTCGTGAGATTCATTAGACGAAACCTCCTAGGTTCGTGATTAGCCCCTATCTTAGACTTGTTGACGGTAACTGTCAACAAAATGTTGATTGTTTTAGTAAACACTTTTGCGGTGCTGGCTAGCAGTCGGCAAAAACAAGCCGGCCCATTAGCTAACAAAGTCATCTTTTAGGAGCCAACTGCTTGCTATCCACGAGATTTTCGTTAAAATAATAATTGAAACAAAATAATTGTGCACAACTGATTACGGTGTAAGGAGGAGTTTGAATGAAGTCTGAAGAAGCAAGAACCGACTTAAAGCAACGTTTGTCTGCGGAAGCCTATGCGGTGACTCAAAATGCGGCTACTGAACCGGCCTTTACCGGGAAGTATGATCAGTTTTTTGAACCCGGGATCTACGTTGATGTGGTCAGCGGTAAACCGCTGTTTAGTTCCACGGATAAGTACGATTCCGGCTGTGGTTGGCCCGCTTTTTCCAAGCCGATTGACCCGGCGAGTGTCGTTGAGCACACGGACCATTCGTTTGGCATGATCCGGCAAGAGGTCATCAGCAAGGATGCTCACTCCCATCTGGGGCACGTCTTTAATGACGGCCCGGCCGACCGGGGCGGGGTACGGTACTGCATCAACTCGGCAGCCCTGACGTTTATTCCCGCAAGTGAGTTAGCGGCTAAGGGCTACGGTGAATTCGCACAGTTATTTTCAACCCAAAACAAGTAAAGGAGACGGTCGGATTTGGCAAAGACAGAAACGGCAATTTTCGCTGGGGGATGCTTCTGGTGCATGGTGAAGCCCTTTGATACGCAACCAGGGATTCAGTCGGTAGTTTCCGGATACACGGGAGGCCATACGGTCAATCCCACCTACACTGAAGTAGCATCCCACACTACGGGGCATACGGAAGCGGTCAAGATTACCTTTGATCCCAGCATTATCACTTACGACCAATTAGTCAGCATCTACTGGCGCCAGACGGACCCGACCGATGCCAGTGGCCAATTCCAGGACCGAGGCGACAGTTACCGCCCCGTCATCTACGTAAATGGTCCGGAACAACGGCGGATTGCGACGGCCTCTAAGGAAAAGTTAGCGGCTAGTGGTCAGTTTGATGCGCCTATCGTGACCCAGATTGAGGATGCGCAACCTTTCTATCCTGCGGAAGAGGAACACCAGGACTTCTATCGGCGTAATCCTTTCCGTTACCAGATTGAAGAGATGGGCGGACGCGAGGCCTTCATTCAGGAACACTGGCAATAAGTCGGCTGCCTATAAACGTATCCGCTAGTGTTGCAATTTATGGTGGGGCAATTAGCGAAGGTGTGCTAAAATTTGGTTAGCAAAGCTAACCGAGTGGAGGAATCAATTTGAGCAGATTAGTGTTCGAAAGCGTCAACGTTAATGCCCAGACCAAGCGACAGGAGAAACAAGTTAAAGCGGGTAAGCAGGCGGGCAAGGCCCAAAAACAAGCCCTGATCGATGCATATCTGAAGCGAAAGAAACAGACCAAGAAATCAAATTAAACGCATAAAAGGCGGACAACTCAGCTGGTTTACCAGTCGAGTTGTCCGCCTTTAGGTCTATTTAGGAAGCAGGTTAATTGCTTCCCATGTCGATGGCGCCATAAACGTATTCGGAGCTAGGTCTTTGCGTGGCACCAATCCCAATTGTGGTGTTCGCGGCATCCAGTAAGATGTCCCGGTGTCCCCAGTTGGAATCCGCATCGTTGTAGATGTATTCATGGATATCCCGTTTGGCCACGGAAGCGCTAGGGTTGGTATCGGCGGCGTCCATGTAGTCCATGGAGATGCATTCACCCCGTAAACCCGCGACACCAGCTGCGGTAAAGAGATCATCTGCGATGAAGTCGCTTTGGTCATCGCCGTGAGCGAAGTTAGTGAGCAGTTGGGTTGAACGGTGCTGGGCAATGGCATCATAGGCCGCCGCTTCGGTCACGGCCGGGATGTTGCGCTTGGCCCGCTCGTTATTCAGGGCCTGTAAGAAGGCAGAACGGTAAGTTGCGGTACTGAGAACGGGCGTTGCCGGTTCGCTAGACTTAAGCGTGCTGTTTCCAGACTTGCGAGTTTTGGTTACTTGGGTTGACCGTTTTTTGGTGGTGGCTTTCCGTTTTAGCTGATGAACGTATCCTGACCAAACGTAGCCTTTAACCTTACCGTTAGTGGAACGGATGTAGTTATAGCGGGCATGCTTTCCATTAGCTTTTTTAACGGCGTATTGTTTACCCGTTACGTAGGTTAACTTACGGTACTTGGCCTTGGCGAGGTTGGCTTTTTTCTTAGTTAGGCGAATTGAGGTGTAAAGCGTGCCTTTTTTGACTTTGACCTTGGTCTTGGGACGCCAAGTCCAGGCGGAATAAACGGTTGCTGCGCGGGTGTGGCGTTTGGCTTGTGCGGTGGTCGTGACGCCTAGGAGACTGACACATAGGATCAAGGCGGCTAACCAGTAGCTAAAGCGATGATTAAACATAGATAGGACTTCCTTATGTAGAATATAGAGAATGTGGTTAATTAGATTAACCATTTCTAAAAATAATTATAGTGGACTAGTCGGCGACTGTCAGTGACCGAAAGCCGGAAACTGTGTGATTTGTGGAAAAAGTGCTAAGTGCGTCTAGGAAGCAGCAAATTCAGGGATCAAGCCGTCATCAAGTGAGTAACCGTAAATCCAGTTCGAGCTGTAGGCCAAATTAACCACGGGACTGGCAAAAGTGTAAATGGATTGTCGAGGATTTAGGCATGTGCGATTGCTGATGACTAGGCAGCTAAAAAGTTACGGAAAAATATGAATTGAAATCCCGAGTGTGGTTAATCAAGTGGTAGCGGTAAGTTAACCAAAAAGTATTTGAAGGAAAACGCAAAACAATTTTGTCGTTACAATGATGATGGATAAGCTTATGGTTAAAATGCAATGTTGAAAATTGAAGAACTATGGAGATTGGGTGCAGCTGAAACCCGAGTTTTTACATTCAAAGCCTGCTTTCGATAATATATATTATGTAAAGTAGAAAATCAAAATAGAATTCAGCCAGTTTTAGGGCTAACCCCTCTTTACCTAAATGGCCTAATTTTTAGATGACTGTAAGTTGTCATCGTGGTGGCGAGCAATCTTTAGTTTAGCGTTCTAGTGTAGCTGATGATCATCAGTGATTCATGCGTGGTGAATTTGACTTCAACTTTTTAAGAGCTCACCGACTCACTGCAACGTACTTGAACGCGGTCGACTGATGACCAGTAGTTGCAGAATAAGCGCGTCGCTGAACGCATTTAAACGGATAACTCCCCATCAAACAAATGAACGTGTCGTTAGGATTGACGTTCAATTTGGGGCCATTTATAGTAACTGGCACAAGTACCCAATTGGTTGGTCGATACTCATTTTTGAAGACTCATCTTTGGGAATCATGTACGTACGACCTGATAACGACTAGTTGTGATGGTCGTAGATGAGTTGCTATAGTGATCAAGCGCTGCTAGCTGCACCGTGGTTCATGACGATTCGATTTAAGCTCGAAAGCCGTGTTAAAACTGGATTGCTACGGCTTGTTCCATATTAAAATAGCTTGGATTTGGGACTGACTGAGCGCTTAAAACCGTATTATTTCGGCGATTTCGGCCGTTTTTTCAATGGATTTGCCTGACGATTACTTGCTGGGCGGTAATTAAATCGGTGTAAATTTGGATTGTATTTAGGACGTTGGGCTGCTGACTCAAAAAATAATGATGCCAGGCTCTCTTGGATTTGGGATAGAAGTCCTCTTTAAGACTACTTTCATTAAAATGTGGATTTTAAAGATACTTCTATATTGAAAAATAGATGCGATACGGACTGGCTCGATGTTACCAGCAATCCAGTTTACGTCAGCACCGTTCTCTGGTAGTCCAGCCCTTATCAACCAGAATTTATACATCTCCCTGGCCTTCTGTATGAATTTAGGGATTGCGATAGGTTCCCCGACCTTTTTGAGAATCGTCTAAGCATGATGACCTTATTGTCCCAAACGTCTCTCCTCTCCCCAGGCTTTATTGATAGATTTAGTCAGTTCCCCTGCTATCTGGTAGATTGTTTAGAAAAGTATCGTGTTAGTTGATTTATACGGGGATTTGTTGACAACCACTCCATATACTTTTCCCTAGACTCCCCTATAATTAGTGATAAGAAAGGAGTTGGTATGATCATGGAGGTCAACATTGGACCAGTCTTGATTAACCAGCGTAAGCAACATCACATTACGCAGCAACAATTAGCCGACTTTGTTGGGGTCTCGAAAGCCGCGGTCTCTAAATGGGAAACCGGTCAAAGCTATCCCGACATTACGCTTCTCCCCAGCTTAGCGGCGTACTTCAATCTGCAGATTGATGATTTACTAGACTATGAACCACAACTCTCCACTTCAGAGATTCAAAACATCTACAATACCTTGAAAAAGTCGTTTACCACAGAACCTGGCGAGGAAGTTTTGACGAAACTGCGTAGTCTGATTCGACGGTACTACGCCTGCTACCCCTTTATTCAGCAAATGGGGTTATTGATTCTTAATCATTTTACGTCCCTGCCGGGTAAGGACGTGGCAGATAAGCAAGCACGCTATGTTGCGGAGGCTCGTCAGCTTTTTATTCACGTCCGTGAAAATACGGATGACACCACCCTGAAACTTAATGCGCGTAACTTAGAAGCTTACACCCTTATTCTATTACACAAACCCCAAGAGGTTTTAACCTTGCTGGGAACGGCAACCCCTACGTACCTTCCCGCAGAGAATTTGATTGCAACGGCGTATCAGATGCAGCATGATACCGAAAAAGCTCAGGCGGTCTACCAAAGTGCCATGTATCAGCACGCCAGCGTGGGAATGAATTACTTTACGAACTATCTGACGCTGTTGACCGCAGATCCGGCTAAGTTTACTGAGACGTACCGTCGGGGGAAAGCCTATGCGGAGGTCTTTAAAATGGCTACGCTAAATCCCTTGGTTTACCTGAACTTTCTGCTGGCAACCATTATGGGATTAGCCCAACAGCAGCAGACCACCGTGCTTTTTCAGGTACTTACGCACTACGTCGACGTCTTAAGCCACACGGAGTTTCCACCAGTCTTGCATGGGGATGCGTACTTCGACCAGATTGATGATTGGTTGGACACCCTCGATAGTGGGCACCAGACGCCGCGAAATGCCACGATGGTGCAACAGCAATTAGTTGACATTATTCAGCAGGATCCCACGCTAGCAGCTTACCGGAGTGATAAGCGTTGGCTCCCTTTGGCCCGAAAATTAAAGGAGGTAGGTCAACATGGACCTCAATGAAACCCAATTCTTAATCGATTATTGGCCAACCTTACTACCCGTCGCCATATTGGAAGTAGGCTTGATGCTTGTTGCGTTAAAGCACATCTTTCAGCACACGCGGTACCGCTTCGGTAATCGCGTGATGTGGGTGGTTATCGTTGTTGTCTTCCAGATTATTGGTCCCGTTGCTTACTTTACCTGGGGGAAAGGAACTACGAGCGATGAGTGACCTCTTAACGCTGTACCATCTTCAAAAACGTTACGGCTCGCGAGCTGTATTGCAGGATTTAAACTTTAAAATTCCGCGTGGTTCAATCTTTGGGTTAGTGGGCGCTAACGGTGCTGGTAAGACGACCACCATGCGACTGATTCTAGGACTAGAGAAGGCCGATGCTGGGACTATCTTGATTAATGGTGAAAAGGTCCACTACGGTCAGACCAAAACGAACCGAATGACTGGGTATTTACCGGACGTCCCTGCCTTTTACGACTATATGACCTCACGGGAATATCTACGTCTATGTGCCGACCTGACGCACGTCGCTAATGCCACGGTCAAGATAGAGAACACGTTAGCCCTAGTTGGTTTGGAAGAGGTGCATCACAGAATCCATGGCTTTTCTCGGGGGATGCGGCAACGCTTAGGGATTGCCCAAGCGTTGCTTAACGATCCCGAACTTTTAATCTGCGATGAGCCCACTAGTGCGTTAGACCCGGCTGGACGAGCGGCGTTTTTAAACCTCCTTTATTCGCTGAAGGGCCGAGTGACCGTTCTCTTTTCAACCCACATTCTTAGTGACGTTGAACGCATTAGCGATTATGTTGGAATCCTACACCATGGGCGTCTGGCTGCTTGCGATACACCAGCCCGTTTACGTGCAATATACGGTCGGCATCAAATGGCGTTAACGTTTGCGACTGTAGCGGAAACTCGCCGGTGTGCCACGCACTTTCAGGCGCCGTGGCACGATTGTACGGTAACCATAACGTATCAGGGAAGTTATGCTGCTGAGGCTCGCCAGGTTTTTCAAGACTTACTGGCTGTAAAACTGATGCCGGTAAATTTGCGGCGGGTTGACCCGACGCTCGACCAAATTTTCATGGAGGTGACGCAAAATGAGAACCCTACCCGTGTTCTTTAAGAAAGAGCTTTTGGAGACTTGGCGGACCCGGCGCTTTGGGGTGTTGGCCGTGGTGTTTCTCCTATTTGCGTTAATGAGTCCGCTAGCCGCAAAGTTAACCCCTGATCTTTTACGATTAAGCTTGGGAACGGCCGTTAAGCTACCGACCCCAACGTCGGTTGATTCTTGGACCCAATTTTATAAAAATATTTCTCAAATGGGTATCTATATCATCGCAATTTTGTTTGGGGGAACCGTGAGCCGTGAACTCACCGATAAAACCTTAGTAAACCTGGTGACTAAAGGGCTTCCCCGGTGGGCAGTCATTATCGCCAAGTATTTGTGCTTACTCGGCCAGTGGCTAGTCGTTGTGGCTAGCGCATTCTTTATCACCTGGGGATACACGACCTTTTACTTTTCCGATCGTCAAAGCCCCCATCCGATTGCGGCTTGCTTACCATTATTAGTCTTTGGGGCGTTCTTTTTAGCAGTTGTCCTGTTCGGTTCTACTTGGGGACGCCACACCTATGAAGGATTGCTATTTACTTGTCTGGTGATGGCAATCTTATTCTTGGCGAAGCTTTTAAAACAAGCCCATAACTTTAACCCCGTTTCCCTAATTGGCGATAATGTTGCCATTCTCCAGGGGAATTTGTCTCTGACAAAGCTGTTTCCCGCTATGGGTGTGGCGCTAGGCCTGACCTTGATTTTAATCGTCAGTAGCGTGGCCTTGTTGAATAAGAAAGCCTTAGTCTAGCCGTTATTGGCTAACAAAAAACGCCCGCCATTCCTACGAATGGGCGAGCGTTTTTAAAATCTAAGAAACTCCGGCTTGCTAATCAATTTCTCTGAATCAGGTTATTAGCATCTCTTAAACTCTAATAAGTAACTATACAGGGATAATTGATGAAAGTCAACCCCTTTTATGATGTTTATTGGTAATTTTTCTAGTTACCGATAGTTGCTATCTTTTGCAGGACACAGCTAAGCGATTGCATCATCAGACATTATTCGGTATGATAGAGAGTAATCAGAACGTATGTTTGGAGGCCTGTATCGATGGAGAAGCAACACTATTTAAAGCTCATTGACGAGGAACTCGCCAGTGCCCCCTGGTTCGTTCAGGAGTATTACCAGGCCAAGGCGACGATTCCCCTGTCCCCCGCCACGCTGTATCAATATCTAACAGAATTTCGTCGCTTCTTTAACTGGCTGATTAGCGAGGGTATTACACCTGTTAGTCGGCCGGCTGATATTCCCCTAGAACTGTTGGCTCATTTAAAGAAAGAAACGGTTGAACTATACAAATCGGCGCTGTTAAACCAGACTAAGCTGACGGGTGCTCCCGGTAGTCGGTCCCACCCGACCATTAACCGCTCGTTAAACGCCCTCTCGTCGCTTTTTAAGTACCTCACTGAGGATACGGAAGACGAGCACGGCGAAGCCTATTTTGACCGCAACGTGATGCACAAGATTGCACTGGTTCGCACCAATGAGACCTACGCGACTCGAGCGGCTAACCTAAAGACTAAGTTGATGCTGGGAAATACGGATCACGACTACTTGGACTTCATTGACCACAAATACGAGCAGCGGCTAACGCCCGCCCAACGGCGCTACTTTAAGCGCGATAAGCTCCGGGACCTGGCCATCAACGCTTTATTACTGGGAAGCGGTCTACGGGTCTCTGAAGCGGCGAATGCCGACCTTCGTCACCTAAACCTAAAAACGCAGACGATTGGGGTCGTTCGGAAAGGTGGTCAACGCGATACAGTGCCCATCGCACCTTGGACCATCCCCTATATCCAAGCGTACGTCACGCAGCGCCAAGCGCTCTACCACGCCGCCAAGGATGACCGGGCCCTCTTCTTAACCATTTACCGGGGACAAGCCTCACGCATGCAGGCGAATACCATGGAGAAGATGGTCGCTAAATACTCAGCGGCATTCAAGGTACGAATCACCCCGCATAAGTTACGGCATACGTTAGCGTCTAAGCTGTACCTAGCGACGAAGAACGAGCAGTTGGTGGCTACCCAGTTAGGACAAAACTCAACCACTGCCACGGGGCTATACACGCATATGATTGACGAAGAACAGCGTAACGGGTTGAAGAAGCTTTGATGCGAATCATCACTTATAGTGCCAAACGGCAAAGCGAATTTAAAAATCGTAAAGTAAAGGCATCTTAAAATTTCAAGCATGACCAAAAGTCGCCCGGTTCTCTGTGAAGAGAAGCGAGCGATTTTTAGTGACGACTTATTGAATTAGCGACCCCCTTCTCGAGTAATCTGGGAGCCGTCTAATCAGTGCTCAGAACGGCTTACTTATTGAAGATTTTCGGTCCCTTGCGCATGTTCTTACGATCGTTTTTTGCAACGGTCTTTTGCTGGTTGTGGCCGTTTTGTTTCTTCTTTTCGATGAGGGCCATCATTTTTTCCTTTTGAGTCATGTAATCGTCACCGCCTTATGGAATTGTCGAGAGTGATTCTGTAAACGTCAATCGAAGACGCTAAATTTACAGGGTGCTTCCCATCATAACAGATTAAAGAATCCTTGCAATGGGGAACCCTGATAACCGGTGGTGATATTAGCCACGCCTGCCTAATCTTGCTGCGCTTGGCGCATGGTCAGCTGGATTCGTTGACGCTGTTCATCCACGCTGAGGACCCAAACCGTTACGATATCTCCAATGGTCACTACGGTGCTGGGGTCACTCACAAAGTGGTCGGCCAGTTGTGAGATGTGCACCAAGCCATCCTGTTTAACCCCAATATCCACGAACGCCCCGAAGTCGACCACGTTCCGAACGGTCCCCTGGAGTTCCATCCCCGGTTTCAGGTCGGCCATCGTCAAGACGTCTTGACGTAACAGTGGTGCCGGCATACTATCCCGCAGATCCCGTCCCGGTTTACTTAGGCCGTCTAAAATATCCGCGAGGGTCGCCTCACCGATACCTAAGCGCTGGGCCCACTGTTGCCGGTTTAATTGCTGTAGGTGGTGGCGCAAGGTCGGCGTCCCAATGTCAGCGGGAGTCGCTTGTAGGCCCGCTAACAAGCGTTGGGTGACGGGGTAACTTTCCGGATGGATGTCCGTATTGTCTAGGGGATTGCGTCCCGTTAAGATCCGAAGGAAGCCAACTGCTTGTTGGTAGGCCTTGGGTCCCAATCGCGGCACAGCTTTGAGGGCTTGACGGTCCGCAAAAGCGCCGTTTTTATTGCGGTACGTCACGATGTTTTTCGCGGTGGTCGCAGTCAGTCCTGAGATATGGGTGAGCAACTCGGGACTGGCCGTGTTGACGTTGACCCCGACTTGGTTGACCGCCGTTTCGACGACCCGGTCCAATTGGGCATCGAGGGCCTTTTCGGGAACATCGTGCTGGTATTGTCCGACCCCGATGGCTTTCGGGTCGACCTTGATCAATTCCGCCAGCGGGTCCTGCAGACGCCGGCCAATGCTGACGGCCGACCGTTCTTCCACATGAAGGTTCGCAAATTCCGCCCGCGCGTTTGCACTTGCGGAATAAACCGAAGCCCCCGCTTCGTTGACGATAACGTAGTAGACGGGGTGATCCAGCGTCTTTAGAATTTCACTGACGAATTCCTCGGATTCACGGCTAGCGGTCCCGTTACCGATCGCAATCATCTGGACGTGGTAATCTTCCAGGAGCTGTTTGAAAGCAGGCCCAGCCGCAGCGCGTTGCTGTTGACTAGCTGGTTTATGGGGATAGATGACCTGCTTGGCTAAAAACCGGCCGTTGGCATCCATAATGGCTAACTTGCACCCCGTTCGATAAGCGGGATCGAAGCCCATGACGACTTTACCCTTTAGTGGGGCCTGCATTAAGAGGTGGTAGAGGTTGTTCCCGAAGACCTGGATGGCGTGGTCGTCGGCCCGCTCGGAAAGCTGGCGGCGTAGTTCCCGTTCGATGGCGGGACCCAAGAAGCGTTTGTAAGCATCGGCGAACGCAGCGGTAATCTTCGCTACAGCGGGGCCTTGATGCTGACCAACTAACCGAAAATGGCCGTACTGCAAGATGGATGCGGGGTCAACGGCAATGCCGACCGATAAGACTTTTTCGCGTTCGCCCCGATTGATGGCCAGAACCCGGTATGGTGGCACCTGTTTGAGGGCTTGCTTGAAGTCGTAATACATGGCGTAAACTTGTTGCTCGTCAGCCGTCTGGGCGCCGCGTTTACGTTTACTGGTCAACTCACCCTGTTGCCAGGTGTAGTGCCGAATCCATTCCCGAAAGGCTGCCTGTTCACTAAACGTTTCGGCTAGAATCTCGTGGACCCCATCCCAAACGGCGGTCAGGTCGGGTAATCCCTTGTCTGGGGCGATGAACATCGTGGCTTTGGCGTCCAATCCGCTAGCCGGGTACGTTAACAGCCACTTGGCCAGTGGCGTCAGTCCCGCTTCCCGGGCAATGGTCGCCTTAGTCCGCCGTTTTTGCTTATACGGTAAGTAAAGGTCTTCGACTTGTTGTAAGGTCGTCGCTTGGGTGAGCCGTTGCTTGAGCTGGGCCGTTAACTTTCCCTGCTCTTGAATCAACTTCAAGACATCTTGGCGCCGTTGATTGAGCTTCATCAAGCGGTGGGCCTCATCTTCAATGTCACGAATGGCCACTTCGTCCAAGGTCCCGGTCCGTTCTTTCCGATAACGTGCGATAAACGGAACCGTGTTGCCCTCATCGAGTAGCGTCAAAACGGCTTGAATCTGCTGGACCCGGTATTGGCCGAGTTGTTGGTGAACTGGCCCGGCTAAATTGACCAGGCGATTTTCTGCTTGTGTGGTTGCCATACAGTCCTCCATGGTTGAAATATTGGTTAATTCCTGTGGTGATACAACATCTAAAAGTATACCATGATGTTTTGGGTTAGGACGCCTAGCTTGCTGGAGGCAACCGCCAATCGCAGCATCCCCCTTTATCCTGACCCTTAACGGTGCCAGAGAAACTGGATCAGAAGCTGATCGACCTGTGCGTTATCGTGGAGCTTGCTATGTTGGGCCTCGGCGCCCACGATTCGGTGTTCTTGGTAAGTCGCCGCACGTTGCTTAACCAGGTACTTGAGCGACTGAGACGAGGCATTGCTGACGCGTCCGTCGGAATGGGTGCCATTGTTTAAGTCCCCGAAGATATTGAGCACTTGAACCTGCCGTGGGAATCGTTGGCGTAGTGCCAGCAATTGTTGATAATTATGATCCATTTTGTTGGGTTTTCCCGCCGACGATAACGTCATCCGGTTAGGTTCGTCGTTGACCCCTAGAATGCCGTTGAAGTGGCCGGCAATGTCGACCTCTTTTTGGAGTTGAGGTAAGTGGCGGTTCTGACCGTTCGCCAGTAGGTAGTAGACGATGGCCATGTTTCCCATGGAGTGGCCGACGACGTTAAATTTTGTAATGTGATAGGACTTCTGCAGGCCAGTAATCACGCGTTTGGCCCAGGTAGCATCCTGGGGATAATCGCTGTTGCGGTTGTCCGTGAATTGAACGGCGACCAGGGGATGATGATCTCCCGGCTTAAACTGACCGCGCCAAGTGACGTGACCGTTTTTGGCCACGGTAGCCCGCAGAATGGTACGGGTTACTCCGGCCGACTTAGCGGCGTTGATCATATGCATCTCGGCATTGGCACTGCTACCGTAACCGTGAAAGAAAAGTGTGGGAACGTAGCTAGCACCATAACTCTGGTGAACATCTTTAACCGGTTGATTGCTGGCCCGGCTACACCCACTCAATATCAGCAGTCCCATGATGAGACTGAACCAAATCCCCTTTTTAAATCGCATGTTATCTCCCCTAATCAGCATCTGATTTTGGCCCATTTGCAATGAGCTTTTCTTCCATGATAACTCATCACCAGTTTTTCCAAGTCATCGCGGTTTGACGCAGCTAAGAAAAACGGTAAAAACTAACCAGTCCCCGGTAAAGTGTGTTTCAAGCCTTTACTGGGGACTGGTTAGTTTAAAGTTGAAGCCTGCTGATGGCACTAAAAGGTCGTCACCTGGACCTCATTTCCGTGGTGTCGTAGTAGCGCAATTAGGTCCTGAGTCTGTAGCCAAACTGTCGCAGTATTCTCATTAGGGTGGACACCAACTAGGCCCGTGGGACCAAATTCTCGATCTAGGTAAACCACTACGCGGTGCGCCGTATCGTTTAAAACGCCCAGTGGTGTGACCGCACCGGGGATAGCGCCCAGATAAGTCATCAGTTCTTCCGGTGATGCAAAAGTCAGACGCCGGGTGTGTTGGGCTTGGCGGAATTGTTTGAGATCAACACGCTTATCTCCGTGTATCACGAGCAAATAGTAGTGGGTTTTAGTCGTGTCTCTGATCAACAGGTTCTTGGCTTCTGCTTCCGGATGCGGTAAAGCTAACCGTTGAGCGTCTGTCATGTTGAACACGGCGGGATGCGTCACGACCTCGTAGGGAATCTGGTACTTCTCAAGGTAGTGGTAAGTTTCTAATTTAGTTAATGGGCCGATTTTGACCATCTCCTACCAGTTGATGATTGCTTATCAGGCGGCGCAGAATTTCTTGCGTAATGGGTGTCATTTGTGCGGGTAACGCAGTGAGGTCAAAGAAGCGACTGGTTCTAGTTTCATCGCTGCTTCCCGGCGTACCGGTCGCTTGGAGTTGATAAACGGCCGTGGACGAATCAATCTGGTCGCCGTTGGGGTACTGATACTGACACCCGGTACCACTGACCACCGTGAGCAGGTTCGGAGCTTGGCCCAATAAGCCCGTTTCTTCGTGTAATTCGCGCATTGCGGTGGTTTCCAATGATTCGTTGAGTTCCTTAGACCCCGCCGGTAGTCCCCAGAGGTGATTGTCGCGCCGGTCGACTAGGAGCAATTGGTTTTGCCGTAAGACCACCGCAGCGGCTCCAATGACCACTAGTGGTTGAGAACCCACCGTCTTCCGTAAGTTTGTGACGTATCCCATAAGCTCACCTTCCTTATACGTTTCAGTATAACAGAGATGGTAAATCCTGTTAGCTTCGAAAGTAACCCATGCCCAAGCATTTCCCCATCGCGAGTTAATAAGGAACGTTATTAGAAGCTAACCGGAGTTCCACGATACGAGAGTGTTCGGGTTGTTCGCAGACACTGACCAGGGCCGCCCCCACGTCTTCAGGGGTCAGAAAGCCCGATTGAGCAACTTCAGCGGACGTCCGACCGTGGCCCACCTCGAATTCAGTTGCGCCGGCATGGGGGCAGAAGACGCAGGTCCGAATCCCCTGCGGCAGGAGTTCGTGGTCTAGAGCTTGGCCCAACCCACGTAGGGCAAACTTGCTACAGGTGTACGCTGCTTCTTCAGCGTGTCCCTTGATTCCCGTGACCGAGGACACCAGAATCAGTTGCCCCGAATGTTGCTTAATCATCTGGGGTACCGCAAACTTAGTAAAGGCAAAGGCACTCCGGACGTTGGTACCCATAACCAGGTCAAAATCCGCCATGGGTGTATCCACGAGTTTTTAGACCCGTCCGATTCCCGCATTGTTGACCAAAATATCTAAACGACCAAATTGTTCTAAAGTAAAGGCAACGGCCCCCTGCGCCGTCGCAGTCTTACGGGCATCCCCCACATAGTAGGCCGCTGAAGTCCCTAGCTTTTGGCATTCGGCGACGAGTTGCTGAAGCCGGGCTTCCCGCCGGGCGGTCACCACGATGCGATACCCGGCTTGGGCCATCGCAAGTGTCGTTCCCCAGCCAAAGCCAGAACTAGCCCCCGTAATCAAAGCAACTTTAGAATCTTGATGAGTCATTGTCATTAGCGTTCACTCCTTTCTTCAAACGTACAACTTGAACATTGGTTTAAGTCAACCATCAATTTGGGGCTTGACTTAAACCTGTGTTCAAGTCCTAAACTAGACTTGTGTTCAATGAAAGGTATTTAGCGGTGGCTAAGACTTGGCTAAGCACTGAAACTTCCGCGGAACTCGGCGCGGTTGCCAGTACGGAAAGTAGACGTTTACTTAGATAGCACGAGAGGTTGCGTAGCTCGCTCCCTATGGGCAGTTAAATCTCTTAGCTATGGGTCAATTTTCTGCGGTTGAGTTAAAGTTAACGTAAAGTCAAAGAAAGGACCTAAACGATATGACAACGGAACTCGAGAAACTAGACCGGGGTGAATGGTATCACTTTCTTGACGCCGGCGTGGCGAAACGTAAGGCGCGTGCGGCCCAACTTTGCCAAGAATTTAATGCGATCCCAGCAACGGAGCCCGAACGTCAGACGGCCAAAATTAAGGAAATCCTAGGGTCAACTGGGCAACACGTATCGGTACAAGCGACCTTCAATTGCGATAATGGGCGCAACATCCACGTCGGGGAAAACTTCCTTAGTAATTACAACCTGACCATTCTCGATATTGCGCCAGTGCGAATTGGTCGCAACGTGATGATTGGCCCTAACGTAGATATCTATACAGTCAACCACGCGCTCAGCGTTGCTGGTCGGCGCCAGAACTTGGCCCAAGGTCATCCGGTCACCATTGGCAATGACGTGTGGGTTGGCGGTAAAGTCACGATCAATCCTGGAGTGACCATCGGCAACAACGTGGTGGTGGCCTCGGGAGCCGTTGTGACTAAGGACATCCCCGATAACGTTTTAGTTGGAGACGTGCCCGCAAGAATCATTCGGCCCCTTAGTCCTGATCAGGAGGAAGCCTAATGTATAGTATCGGAGACGTCGCCAAGATGATGAACATTAGCACTTCAGCGCTGCGGTTCTACGATCGTCAGGGCCTACTCCCCTTTGTCGAACGGAACCAGGCGGGCCGACGAACCTTTAAGCCCAACGATTTAAACTTTATTGAAGTCATTGACTGCCTGAAGAAAAGCGGGGTTCCGGTTAAAAATATTGCCAGTTTTATTCAGCTTTGTATGGCGGGTGATGGTACCCTAAAGGAACGTTACGACTATCTCGACCACCAGGAGGCCGTGCTCACGGATAAGATTCAAGCCATGCAGGCGCAACTCGATTTTCTGCGGTACAAAAAGTGGTACTACAAGACGGCTGTGGAGGCGGGCACCGAAGCGGTTCACTTCCTGCCACAGACCCACGCGGTCGACCCTGAGACCAAAGCGCAATACCAACGAGCCCGTCAGAATGCTACGGATCTGCACCAACTGATCGATTTACCGAACCAGTCCACCTCCCAAGATCAGCCGGACTAGGCCCATTACAAGTTAAACGCACATCAAAGAGGACCCCTCTCAATCACGAGATGGGTCCTCCTTTTAGGTTAAATTACTGACGAGTTCGACGATACAGTCCCAGATAGGCGCTGGTCATGACCAACGTGACCCCTAAGATGTAGATGGGGAGCGTGGTGATTCGGCCGTTATGCAACCAGCTCATCAAGTAGGTCAACGCACTGATAGCTAAATAATAGGCCAGGCTAAACCAACCGCTGGCGCTACCCATGACCGATTCATACCCAATCAAGGCCCGGTTTAAGGCCGTGGGTAACGTGACGTTTAGCCCCAGGAAAACCAAGAAGATGCAGCTCAGCATTCCGGGCACCAGGGCGAAATGGGCCGTAGCCACCAACCCTAGTGACGCGAGGCAACTGACCCCTAACCCGCCCAGTGCGACTTGCATGGACGACCAATACGCCACCAATCGATTAACCAGGATGGCCCCCAGCAGACTGGCCGCAGCCAGTAACAGGCCTAAGCGACCATAGGCTAACGCGGAGAAACCGAAATGGCTTTCGAAGATGAACGGGGCTTCCGCGTAGTAACTAAATAGAATGCCGTTGATGCCACTGATCAATAAGCCGTAGACCCATACAGTTGGATCGGTCCCCAGTCGCTTGAGCACTTGGGCCTGTTGACGCCACGAGGCAACCTGGACCGTCGTGGGACGCGTTTCCGGTAACCGGGCCCCCGCATAAAGGAGGCAGGCTATCGCCAAGATAACCAGTACGGAAAAGACGTGGTGGTACCCGAAATGGGTCTGGACCGCCCCACCGATCAGCGGTCCCAGTGCGGGTGAGAGTGCCATAGCGGCACTAACGTTAGCAAAGACTTTCGCGCCAGTTATGCCGGTGAAGCTTTCGCGCATGATGGTCTGGGTGACCACGGAGCCAGCGCTCGCCCCGAAGGCTTGAATCAACCGGCACCCCAGAAGCCAAGTGAAGTTAGGACTGATTAGGAGGCCTAAGTTGCCGATCAAGTAAATGATGAGTCCTCCCAGCATGGCGGGTCGGCGTCCCTGACTGTCAGCGAATTGTCCCCAGCAAAGCACGCCCAGGGCAAACGCCACAAAGTAGACGCTTAAGGTTAGCTGACTGCGCCCCGCACTAACGCGTAGTGCGTGACTGAGAGCGGGCAAGATGGGGGTAAAGATGGATTCACTGATTTGGGGAAACCCAACCAGGGTGATGAGTAAGCCTAAGGATGGTCGTTGTTTTTGGACGTTTTTCATGTGTCATTCTCCTGTAAGTTTAAGAATTTGAGGAAAAACGTCCGGTCCCCTCTACGGCTACGCACACAAGAATTTGATCGTATGCCATGTGCCGTCACCTCATTTCTGATAGCGTCATGTTACGGGAAAATTAGTCAGTTGTCAAAACTATTTCCAAATGGTAGGTAAAACGGGACTTGTGAGAGTTGCTTGATTAGCGTAAAATGAGAAAATAATTAAAAAATATTAATTAAGCGAGGAGCTTGCACTTATGGATATCTGGGAACAACTCTATACGGCGGCCAAACCCCTGTACCATCCTGAAGAAGTCAACGACCTGAATTATTCATACCTTTCAAAAAAGTCGTCAGTTTTCATGTTTTTCAAAAAC
>NZ_AZDT01000007.1 GCF_001434785.1 Levilactobacillus namurensis DSM 19117
GGCATAGGAGCACCCCGTCGGGTAACTTCTATGCCTCTAAGCTTAGTATTTTTTTTACGCCCATTTCCTCGACAATGGCCTTCAACCGTGCTACAGTGGATTCATCGCTTACTAATAGTTAGTAATTTAATGGAGGCCTCTTTCATGACAAACATTGCCCTAATTCTCGGCACCACCCGGTCATCTTCACTGGGCGCCCAGATCTTCAGCTACTTAAAACACCAGTTTCCCAACACCGCGGACGTGACCTACACCTGGCTGGATCTACGCGACTATCCGTTGCCATTCTACGACCATCCCGAGACGCCCCTAGACCGCCCCATTAGTCAGCCGACCGCAACCGAAAAGGCCTGGTTGGACCAACTCGCGGCCCAGGACGGCTACGTGATTTTAAGTCCCGAATACGACCACGCGATTCCCGGTGGGCTGAAGAACGCCCTGGACCTGGTGGGGGCTCAAGTCGACCACAAGCCGGTTCAAGTGGTGACCTATTCCCACTATAGTGATGGTGGGATGCTGGCCGCCGCATCGGTGGTGCCGATTCTCCAGATGCTTAAGATGTTCGTGCTACCAACGCCGGTGCTCCTCTGGAACGCTGACCAGAACTTCACCGCCGAAGGGACCCTCCGACCGGACGTCGCCAACAGTGACCATTTCGCCCAACGACTTCGGGCTGCGTTGGATGAGGTAACCTTTTACAGCCGCTTGCTGAAAGCCCACCCCTACCACGCATAATCCAAAGCAAATTCCCTTAATTTTACGATTGAAGCGTTTATACTCAAAGTAGATGTTTCTAGAAAGGAGTCTTCACGATGTCATTCTTATCGAAACGTTCATTACATTTACCCGCTGCGATCATTGCGGGAACGGCCGCTGGCGTAGTCTCCGGACTGGTCAAGCTGGGCTGGGAAAACGTCCTGCCACCCCGTACTGAGGAACGGGACGCGACGAACCCACCCCAAACGCTGCTCCAACAATTCGGCGTTCCAGCCAAAGTGACCCACGCCACTTACCACTATTCCGGCCACGAGTTGCCTTGGGTCAGTTACGTGATCCACTTCGGCTTCTCGACCACCTTCGCCGTTCTCTACCAGATTCTAGGTGAGAAGATTCCGGCCATCAAGAAGGACGCCGGCACCTGGTTCGGTCTGGCCATCTGGGTCGCCTTCCACTTGGGCATCATGCCCGCCATGGGAACCGTCCCGTCCGCTAAGGAACAACCGGAAGAAGAACATGTCTCGGAAGCTTTGGGTCATGTGATCTGGATGGTCACCAACGACCTAGTCGGCGATGAGGTCTACCGCCGGTTAGTGGCCCAAGCACGCAAGTAAGGTAGGAGGTGCTCGCATGCAATCACCCTGGCAGACCAAATGGCCCGAGCGGATCAGTTATGGCATGAGTGACGCTGCCGATAATCTGGTCTTTCAGATGATGACGACCTACCTGCTGTTCTTCTACACGGACGTCTATGGTCTGTCCGCCAGCGCTGCCGCCATCCTCTTCATCGTCGCCCGGCTCGCCGACGTGGTCGAAAGCCTGATTATCGGGGTCATGATCGACCATACCCATTCCAAGTGGGGCAAGAGTCGGCCGTTCTTTCTCTGGTACGCGTTGCCCTACGTGGCATTCGCCATCCTGACCTTCGTCACGCCACCCTTTAGCGGTACCGGCAAACTGGTCTGGGCCTACGTGACTTACCTGGGCCTGGGCTTCTTCTATACGGCGGTCAACCTGCCCATCACCTCGATTCTCCCGACCCTGACCCACAACGACCAGGAAATGACGTTGTTGGGGGTCATCCGTCAATTCAGCGGCAGTGCGGTGCAAATCGTGGTCGCGGTGTTCACGTTGCCCCTGGTGGCCTTCTTCGGTCACGGGAATCAACAAAAGGGCTTCCTGTTGACCATCGCCGTCTTTGGGGGCATCTCCTTGATCCTGATCTGGAACACGTTCTTCCAAGTTCGCGAACGCTTCACCAGTCCCGACCACCCCACCCAATCCTGGGGCGCCGTGACGCGGATGTTGCGGCAAAACCAGCCTTGGTTGATCATCTCCGTGGTTATCTTGCTGTACTGGTTGACCACGGCCATTAAGAACCAGACCACCATCTACTACTTTAAGTACTTAATGCACCAAGAAAGCTTGGTCCCCATCGCCAACAGCTTCACCTTCGCGGCGTTGATTGGCGTGGTGCTGATCGTCCACGCGGCGAACCACTGGGGCAAGAAGCGGACCATGCTGGGCGGCATCGTCTTGGCCATCATTGGCCAGTTGATCCTATCCCTAGGGACCACGTTCAGCCACCTGCCCACCATCTTCGCGGGCATCCTGGTCAACGCCGTGGGGAATGGCCTGATTATCGGGCTGGTCTCCATCATGATTGCCGACACTATTCGTTACGGCACCGCCTTGGGCATCCAAGCCGAAGGAATCCTGGCGTCGACGGATGACTTCGGGGTCAACGTGGGCCTGGGCCTGGGTGGCCTGGTAACGGCCGGTCTCTTCCACTTCTCCGGTTATGTCGCGAACCGTCCGCAGAACCTGGCGACCCAACACATGATCATTCTCAACTACGCTTGGATTCCACTCCTGTTGTACCTGGTCATGTTGATTGTCCTGCTCTTCTACGATGAAGACCGAATTCACCGGGCCTTAGCGCCAACTCCGACTAAAGGCACCACTCAAAATTAAACCATAAAAATGACCCCCTAGGACGCCACCATCTGGCGACCCTAGGGGGTCATTCTGTTGTTTAGAAATTAGTTAATCGCGACTAGCAGGTTTCACTGGGCGCCGTCACGCCTTGTTCGAAGGCCGCTAAGACTTGTTGCCCATCGGCGATCTGTACCGCGCTGTCCAGCAAGTGCGCATCGTCTTTAATGATGATGTTGTTGTGCTGGAAGTCCAGCGTGAGGCCCGTATCGAAGAAGTACAAGTTGTAGTCCGATGACCATAACTTGAGGCCCCGAGCGTTGTCAATCGCGACCGGATAATCGGGATCCGGATGGTCCAGCGTAATCAGCGTGAACTGGGTCCCAATCGTGCAAGCCCCGCCGTGCAGGGAATACTTTCCACCACCATCGTCCGCAATCAGGATCAAGTCCTTGTCCGTCAGCTGTTTCTTTACCAATAAGTCATAAAACTGATCACTCATCTTTAAACTTGTCATACGCCCGACTCCTTTGTTTGATTACTTACTAATAATAAGTATCCTTAGTATACACGCTATGGGGGCCGTTGCCAAATTTTCTACGCTATTCTGCGAAATTAGCCGTCCGAGGGCGCCCCACCGCCTCTGTCAAGGTACGAATCATCCTAAGATTAGCTCTGCAAAACCTCAGCTGCGCTTGTCATCCGCCTTACCGGACGGCCAGACAATGGTGTAACCCATAGTGTTCACTATTAGGCCACGGTACCCAGGCATATTATTGACGACTATGATCAGTTAAAAAAACTCATCCTAAGTAGGATAAGGCCACAGTGTTCGTTTGCGTGAACCAGACCGTTAACCGTTTGTGACAATAAGTGTATGATGACGTATACCACTGATTCGAGGCCCAATAAAGCTTGCCTGATTAGCAGTCACGCATGTTGTTTAAACATCAGAAAGCACTGTTTTGGATACACTCAATTTAGCCGTGAGGTTGGGCCTGAAGAGGCTCAGTGGTGTCGTTTGGGTTAGTCAGCGTTTTGGGCTGGCTTACCCAAAGGCCGAGCTTGAAGACCTGGGGCTTTCAGGGCTTCAAGTCGTGCCCACCACGCTCCAGCCTCTTCAGGGCCAACCGGTAAGGCGGATGAATGCCACTACCCCTTGGCTCAACGTACGAAAAAAGCCTGGGCACCTAGTCCCAGACTCTTCCACAATTATCTTAGAGATTCCCCATCCGGTTGGTGTGTTTCTCAGAATGCCGGTTGGAGTTCCGCCGTTTATCATGTAAACTGTCAAACCCAACAAAGCCCGCCGCAATCGCATTTTCATTCGCCTTGTGGAGGACGTCGATAAAGTGTTCCGCTTCGTCGCGACCGAAGAAGCCTAACCACCGGTGGAACCGTTCGTCCGTGGCTTGGGCCAGGTTCCGTTGAACCCGACTTCCCGCCGCCGTTAAGGTGATATACTTCACCCGCCGGTCGTTAGGGTCTACTTTTTGCATCACGTAGTTTTCCTTCAGGAGGACGTTGACCTGACGGGCAATCGCGCTCTTGGAGACACCCTCGAGCTTGGCCAGTTCTACCAACGTCTGACCGTTCTTGCTCCGCGCCACGTTCTCCATGACCATGTAAGCTTCAAATGTCAGGTTGTACTTCTGCGTAGGGATCGACACGAAGTCCCCAATGTACTTGAAGATGTGCATGTACAAGTCGTCAAATTCTTGCTTGAGCTGTGCTTCCGTTAACGTGTCATTCGTCGTTTCTGTCATTGTCTTCCCATTACTCCTTTGCGGTCGCGCATCATGCGAACCAAGTCATTGTTTTTGTCTGTCCGGCAGTTCCGTCACGATGTCCCATCAATCTTTGCCAGGTTCAGTGATGATTCTAGCCAAGTATATCACCTGTTATACGATTCAACCATAAAGTAAATTATCCGGTGATGTTAAAAATAGGGCTCCCCAAAACGGAACATATGTTCTATAATAGATTTAATCTTCACTTCAAGGACGTGATGACCATATGCAACCTGCCAGTCAGCAAATTCGATCAACCTTACAAACAGCCTACCAGAAAAACCAATTAACCTCCCTGATTGCCGGAGGACTAACGTATACGGGGACTGTGGACTTTGTGACCCCAACCACTGTTTTCCTGGGATTAGCTGCAGGTCGTTCTTGTGAACTGCCGTTGGCTCAAATCAGCCAAGTAAACTTACACCAATTACGACCATGGTGGTATCTATACACTTAGTGTACCAGATACACCCCTGATAGTATCGCTTCCCTACCCGAAAAAATGAACCTTTTTGAAAAATTGTCGTGATTTACTTTACAATTTGAAGAATCCGCGCGGTTCTAAGCCTAACGCCGAAAAATGGTCTAACCAGAGACCGCCCGGAAAGGTCCTCAAACGACAACAATCTCACCTGATTATACTCCCGTCAGTCAAGAAATAGTAACCCCAATTTGCCCTACATGGTAACATTCCTAATGTTGCATAGAATAACTAGTTCCCATTAAGCAATACTTCGGGACCTGAAATTAAAAAGCTACCGTTCTGTAAATAGGCAGAACGATAGCTTTTTTAGATTACTTGAGGTGTACGTTGCCGTTGGTGGTGACAACGGTGACTTGGTGCTGCGCGGCATCCCCCACCGTCCCAATCTTATGCTGATCATCGTTTAAGTTGAGGTGCACGACTTGGGGTAACGCGACGTGGCCGTGGCGGGTCTTGAGGTCGAAACGGTAGGCCTGGTCCGGGGCAATGGTCAGGTCAACGTTGCCCGCCCCGTCGGCCGCTAAGTCCCCGGTCAGCTGGGCGACATCGACCGTCAGACTTCCGTGATGGGCGTGGAAGGTTCCTCCACCCCGTAACTGGCGCACGGTAAGTGAACCATTGTCGGTGCTTCCCGTTAACTGTCCCGTTAACCCGTCGACTTGGACGGAGCCGTTATGGCTGGTCACCTGGCCGTCACCCTGGAAGTCCGCGATGCGGAGACTGCCATTATGCGACGTTACGGTCAACTGGCCCTGTCCGTGACGGACACCCACCGAGCCGTTTTGACTGCTAACTTGGACCGTGGCCGCCGTAATCTGATCCACCCGGACGCTACCATTGGTGGCTTGGACCTGCACCCCCGCTAGCTGGTTATTGAATAGCTTGACACTACCGTTCGTGGCATGGGCTTCCACCGTGGCGGCCTGGTTTAAATCACTGATTTCCAGGCTGCCGTTCCCTGCATCCAGTTGGACCTTCCCCGTCAGACTAGCTGGCAGGAAGATTTCCGCGCGAATATGCAACGGCCAAAGCCGCGGCCGGTCCCCCTGATGCAGAGTCAATCGGTCCGCTGACCGGTCAGCCTGTAAGTAGTAGCGGGGGTTATCCCGACTCATGTACTCGTTGACCACAATCTGGTCCTGGGCGCTAGGCCCTAACTTAATCGCGGCATCCGGATAGTTGATGACCAGTTGCTGTAAGTCCGTAACCGGAAAATGACGGGTGTTGACCAGCTTTAAAGATTCAACGTAGGTCCGAAAGGTCTGCTTAGCCGTCTGATCCCAAGAAGTCTCGTGCCGGTGATTTCCGGTTGAAACGATCTTCTGGCCGGCAATCCGCACGTTGTCGCCATCAACATCAACTAATCCGTCCGCCACCCGGACATGATCGCCATCGACTTGCACCAGGTTGCCCAGGTGGACCCGATCATGGTCGATGATCTTCTTCCCGTGCCAGGTGATCTGGTCACCATGGATATGTAACCCGTTCCGACCGCCGATGCGAACGTCATCCCCGTTGTGGTCAGCGAAGACCCCGTCATCGTCCGCTTCACGGGACTGATCCGCGTTCCGCGATTCATGATTGGCCTCGTGCGTGGTCTCGGATTGTGCGTTGGTCGTCCCCGTGGCTTCCTTTAAAAGGCTGTCAATGTCACCCAGTTGGGCCATGGCCGCATCAATGGCGGCGTCCACGGCCATTCCCTGATTGATCTTCTCCGAGACGGCCTCGGTCAGGTCGGCCACCAGTTCTTCCTTTAATTCCGTTAAGTCGCGCGAAGCGGGATACCCACTACATAACTGATCCATCCGCGTCCGAATCTCTAACGTCACTTTTTCGTCCATACCTAGTCCTCCTGACTGATCTGCCCAGTAATCAGCTGGTCAATGATGGGCTTGGCCACCCGCCAAGCCGCCGTATTTGCTTGTAAGATTTCTTCTCCCTTAGCGGTAATGTGGTAGTACTTGCGCCGCGAACCCTGGGTCTCGTCCCCCCAGTAATTCGTCACGGCACCGTTCTTGCCTAACCGGCGAAAGACCGTGTAGAGGGTCGCCTCGTTGAGGTCATAGTGGCCGCCGCTCAGTTCGCGGACGCGCTTAGCCACCTGATACCCGTAACTATCGCCTTGATGGAGAATGTTCAAAATAATCGTGTCCGTATGTCCCCGGATGAGATCTTTAGAAATCACCTCAGCCAAACCCAACCAACTCCTCTCGTTCTGGTTGCATTAAATGTATCACCAATTACTGTGTGTGTCAAAGTAATTTATCACAAAAGTTTGCTGCTACCTAAAAGACGCCGAACGCAAATTCACGTTCGACGCCCGTATCCTCGAAATTGTCTAAACTCTAATTGAAAGATTAATCATGACTAGCAACCTAAATGGTCTCCGGAACCGCCAACTAGCACGGTAAGCCGCGAGAAGGCAACGGCTTCGTCGCTAAGCCAAGTCCCCACTCATCACCAGCATCAACATCTGCAACGTCGCCGCGTAGTAATTGTCGGCGGGTTGCTTGGCGGTCAAGAAGGGCAGGTAACGCTGGCTCAAGCCTTCGTGACCCATGGCCTGGGCCGCATACGCTAACGGCGCCGTAAACGCCGGACTACTGTACTTCTCTTGGGCCTGCCCCCCTAGCGTATAGACGGCCTTAATGTCCTTTTGGTGGCTGAAGAAGGTCAGGAGCTTTTCGGCGACTTCCCCACTTAACGGGCTCTTCGACACTTGATAGTCGTAAGCGGCCCGCCACGGGACCCGACAGGCGTTGAACCCATACGCGTTGTCGAACTTCGACGCAATCTGGTTAGGCCGGACATCCTGCAAGTTCAGGTCCTGGTTGGTCACCCGGATGAAGTCCGGAATCAAGCCCGTTGAGTGACGGTCGCTAATCTTCTGGAGAACCTTCTGACTATTTAAGGCCACCTTGATCCAGGCCCCATCCTGCATGTACTTGGCGAACTTACGGAAGTAGGCGGTCGACAGATCCGACGGCCGGATGATCTGGGCACTCTGACGGCTGGTCGCCCAGTTCCCCACCCGCGGCAACTTCGTACGCGGATTGATCTCGTACTTTTCAATATCACTGATCAACTGTTGTGCGAGGGTCTTATAGTCTAAATCGCCGATACTTCCCCACCGTTCATGGGCCAACAGCAAGGCGTAAGCGATGTCCAAGTCGCCATCGGTCGCACTGGTCGCCGCAGCCTCACGGTCCTTCATCTGATGCTGGACTTGTTGCTGGCGCCACGCCATCAGCGCGTTGTGCCGGCCGATCCGGTGGTCGAGATAGTACCGGGTCAGCTGGTCAAAGGTCCGCCGGGTCGCAATCCCGTGTTCCGCGGCCAGCACCGTGATCAACATGCCGTATCCCTGGGCCTCGGACAGGGTCTGCTCAGGACCCTTAGTCGTGGTGCGCACGTGCTTCACTTGGTTCCCACTAAGGTACTCCCGTTGCCATTGGCGGTAATGCTGCTGAATCATGTGACTCTTGACCACGGCAACGGTCCGGGGTCGGTGTTGGGTGAAATAGATGGCGCCAGAAATGGCCAGCGTGACCAGGACCAACAAACTCCCAATCAGCCATTGAAAACGATGATGCCGCATCCCGGTCCCTCCTTAAAATCGTTGCGTCTTGTACCACTGGGTTCGCCGTTTCCCCGTTATCCGGTCGCGACAGATATCCCAGACCGCCGCTAGCGCCACCACGATGAACAGCTGGGCATAGGTAAAGTAGGCCACCAGACTATAGAGAAAGTTCTTAACGGTCGCCTGGCCATAATCGCTGGCTAAGGCAATGTTGAGCTGGAGCAGGTACAGGTAGAACATCAAAAACCAGTTCACCAAAAACAGGAACGCCACCGGACCATCGAGGTTCAACATCGTGTGCAACGCCGGGTTCTCCCACTGCATCAGTGCCAAGAAGCCGTTCCCCAAGAAGGTCACGTTAGAGATAACGATGGCCGCGTTGAACCAAAAGAAGGTGCACATGTAGTACAGCACTTCTAACTTAATGCGCCAGGGGGACCGGTCGAATAGGTGCTTAAGGTTGGCCCCCAGCACCTCATAGTTGCCCCGGGCCCAGCGTTTCCGTTGGTTGTAGTAGGCGAAAAGCGTTTCGGGTTCCTGCTGAAAGGCCTCGGCTCGGTGGGCCAACGCGATTAACTTGTCGCGTCGCATCAGGTTGAACGAGATTTCGGTATCCTCGGTCAACGCCCCGTTGTGCCAACCGCCCAACTCTTGGACCACCTGCTTATTGATGATGAAGTTGGTGCCCGGGATCCGCCCAATCTTAAAGAGTTGCCACAACCCCGTGTGCTGAATCCGCTGAGTGTTGATGATTTCCAGATTGATGCACCGCGTGAGAAAGTTTTGCTGGTAGTTCCGTGTTTTATTGCGTCCAAACGCCGCGGCGTAGCGGTCCGGATCTTCCAAGACCTTCTGGACCAAGAAGTACAGGGCGTTGCGTTCGGGTGCCGCATCCGCATCATACACGCCTAGGTATTCGCCGGTCGCAATCGCTAACGCGTCGTTCAAGACCCCCGCCTTTCCGCCGGTCCCCGTACGCTCAATCACGGTCAGGTTCCGTCCCTGAAACTCGGTCCAGGTCAGTAGGCTTCGGGCCGCAACGGCGGTCCGGTCCTGGCAGTTATCCGCGTAAACCAAGACTTCTAGGCGATCGGCCGGATAATTCAACCGTAAGATGGCTTTGACCGTATCTTGAATCACCAGTTCTTCGTTATGCGCCGGCACCACGACCGTCACCCGGGGCGTGCGCCGTAATGGCGGCAAATTATCCACGTCGGTACGGTGAAGATGGCGCAACAAAAAGAGCACCCCGCCACTCAACGTGACCAGCGTCATCCCGATTGAGACCCAGATAGAAATAATGGACAGCACGTATAAATAATCAATCACGGCCATCCTCCTCAGCGTTGAACCGGTGAATCGTCCGCTGGAAGATCACCCACCAACAACTGGCAAACAGCACCACGGCCAACACGAAAACCCCGGTCATCAAAAAACTCATCCACAGTAACCAATGCACGGTCAACGCCTCCCCTAAATATATTCCTTAACAATATCCGTCTCGGCACTGCGCTCCAAGTTCGCGATAATCTCCTCCGCGTGGTAGTCTTCCAAACGTTCCTGCGTGGACGAAATCTGGCCGATTCGCAACACTAAGCCGTTCCGGGCCAGTCCAAAGTGCCCCCCGATTTCATTAATATGGGCCTTTAACTTACGGCGCAACAGCCCCGCGTTAGCCTCGTCGAGCAACGGGGACTTGATCACAAACTTCCCCGACCCAATATAGTACAGGCGGTCGACGGTAAAGAGCATCCCTTCCAGCTGACGTGCCGTTCCCCGCAACAGGTCGTTGAAGTGGTCGTTCCCCAAGAAGTTGACCACGTTCTCCAAGAAGTCGATTTTGACCATGGTCAGGGTAATCCGGTAGTCTTCGTGATTGTCCGCCAACAGGGCCAGTTCGCGCCGCAGTGCTTGGTCCAACGCAAACCCATTGTAGGCGCCAGTGATAACGTCGAGTTCTGGGCGGTCCCGCTGAACCTTTTGCAGGTACGTGTGCAACGCCTGGCGCTTCATCAACCGGTGGTCGAGTAAATACATCAGGTACGCCGTCAGGGGGGTGATGCTGATCAGCGCAATGGCGCCCCAAAAGTACAGCTGCCGCGTATCGTGCAGAATCAATAGCAGCAGACCCACGCTGACACAAACAAAGGACAGCGCACTGGCCAGGATGATGTAGGTGGTCCGCCCTAGAAATAGTCCGAGTAGAAACGCCCCGGCAACCATCACAAAGTTCTCCCAGGTCCCCGCAAAGATACTCAGGTAGAGTAAGGCGTACTGGTACAGCAAAATAAGTAGCATCCCAAAAAAGACAATGTTATCGACCGTTTTTAACCGCATCCCCGATTCAACTCCTCTCATTGGCCATTAGCGTAGCATGGATTTCCCCGGTCCGGGGCTTTCGCGCAAAAATTGACCAGCCAGGCGTGTCGAGATTGCGTTATAGGGAAAAACGTGGACCCGCATAATTAGTCTGTTAATGTCCCCGGGGACTCTACGCAACGCTTAAGCCTCCCAATTTTTTGCCGTTTTACTTAAGTTTTCGCCAAACCAGCTGACTCCCGGATAGATTGTGCTACAATGAGACCACTTTACAAAAACGGGAGTAATCAATATTATGAAGACATTTCGCAACATTATGAGCTGGGTCGTCCCCATCTTAGTCGCCCTAGCGGCAGTTTTCTTGATTCGGACCTACCTCTTCGAAATGGTCGGGGTCATGGGGGATTCCATGCAGCCCAACCTAGAAAACAAGGAACGGATGATGGTCATTAAGCCCCTCCAAATCAAACGAAATAGTGTCATCGTCTTCGACGCTTACGGCGAAGATCCCACCGCTGCCAAAAACACCAACTACGTCAAGCGGGTCATCGGTCTGCCGGGCGATAAAGTCGCCAGCCACAACGGTAACCTTTACGTCAACGGTCAAAAGGTCAGTCAATCCTACATCAGCGAAGCGGAACGGACGTCGGGAACTGGTAACTGGACCCTGAGTCGCCTGGCTAAGCAACGCAACTGGAAGTATCGCGGCGCCACGGTACCTAAGGGGAAGTACTTCGTCTTGGGGGACCACCGCAGCGTCTCCGAAGACAGCCGTTACTGGGGTTACGTCAGCGCCAAGAAGGTCATGGGTGTCGTCAAGATTCCGTTCTGGCAGAGTACCAAGACCTACCGGACCAACGTCAACAGCATGGCCAACTAACACCCGGTCATCAAAGTTAACCTACAAAAAGGCACGCGCAAATCATTCCGATTTGCGCGTGCCTTTTCATTTTAAAAGCGTCTCACGTTAACTAAACATCTTCTTCGTCGCCCGCATCAAGGTCTTAGGATCCTTATCATACCGCGGCGTCTCAACTAAGTGGTCCATGGAAATTCCGGCAAAGTGGTAAGCCGCCATCTCACCCGAACGAACCGCACTTTGCTCCGTGAAGATCATCTGGTACGGCTGTTCGGCGAACTCACCCGTGAAGGCTAAGTTGGTCGAGTGGGCGGGAATGACTTCTGGCCGGTCCGTCTTGGCCCGGTTATTGAACAGCGCCGAGGCGTACGGCATGTAGACCGGAATGTTGTTCACAATACTGTCGAGGATTTCCGGTTCCTTGGTCTTGATATTGTTCGGTCCCGGGTCGACTTTGGACAGTTGCCCAATCAGTTCCTGAGCCATTTCCTTCCCCGTCATCTTAATGTACTGCTTGTGGACGAATTCACCCGTCCGCCGCGGGTACAGGAAGTAGCCCCAGATGACTGACTCGTTGGGCTTCTGCGTGGTGAAGTGGGGTTGGTGGTGAACCACGATCGACATGTTGACGTCCTTATGCCCCAACGGCGTGATTGGCGTCGTGGACAAGAAGGAGTTCAGCGCGTTGCCGGGAACCTGGGTGGTAATACGGGTGATTTCGTTCAGTAACAGGTGGTTCTTGGTGGTCAACGTGAAGCTGACCCACTCGGAACTCTTCCGGTCGTTGAAGAACTTGTCCGGCGTCCCCAGGTTATAGAAGCGTTCCGTGGCTTTCTTCCAGAGTGCCGCACTGATTCCGTAGTCCATGTTCTCAGGGGCCGGCGTGTTGTAATCTCCCATGGTCGCGGAGTCCGTGATCGACCCGTTGGTGAAGATCACTGCCGTCTCGTCGTCAATCGGGACTAAGTCTTCCGTATCAGTCTCGAGGTTCTTCACGTGTAACCCGGTCACGGTGATTTCATCTTGCAGCTCACTATCCGCGAACTCCCAGTCCGTGACGATCCGGTTGTCTAAGAAGGTGACCCCTTCGCCCTCCAAATATTTAATCAGGGGCAGCATGATACTTTCGAATTGGTTGTAGCGGGTCCGGTTGACCCCTACTAAGTGTTCAATCTGCGTAAATTCATAAATCATCTGGTGCATGTAGCGCCGCAGCTCTTGGGCTGAGCTTTGAACCCGGAAGGCAAACGTGGTCTCCCACATATACCAGAAGTTAGTCTGGAAGATGTGGGGATCGTCCTTAAAGTAGGCCGCAATGGAGACGTTATCTAGCTTAGTCTCTTCATCGTCTGGCATCAGTACCAACTTCGACAGCAAGACCCGGTCCTTATTATTCAGGCCTAACTTCCCACCATCGATAATGCCCTTGCCCCCTTGGAGCAACCGAGCCTTATCAAAGGTCCGGTGGTGGGCGTCAAAGTCGTGGGTGTCTTCCGCGGCCGTCATCCCCGATTCCGTAACCGACGGAATGCGGTCCAACAGATCCATCAAGTCCACGTAAGTCCGGTAGTTCAACATCCGGCCACCCCGAGCAACGTACCCCGTGGTATTGGCCATCGGGTGCGCTTGGTTCCAATATTCGTCGGTGAAGTCGGCGGTTGGCCCGCCGTCGTTAGCTCCGTGGAGGTCCGCCCCGTAGAAAGTGATTTGACTCCCTTGCCAGTGCGCCTCTTGAATCAGATAAACGGCAGCGGCCATGTTCGCCAGGCCGGCACCAATCATTACAGCTTTCGTCTTAACCATAAGAACACCTCCGTATGATTGTAGCGCTTTCACACCCCCATTATGCGTGCCTTAGGTCCCTTTGTAAAGGGATTATCTAGGGAGATTGATCAGCCCTGCGTGGTCCCACCAATTAGCCCGTCACGACTGGATTTCTGCGGTCCGATTGGTCGACCCAGTATTCGGAAAGCCATAAAAAATGGTCGTCATGACTGACGGCCATTTTGAGTACGCTTAGAACTTATCCTTTAGAACTTACCCGCAGTCAACGCAGAAGCTAAGACAAAGCCCTTAGCCTTCTTGGTCGTGACGTACAGGTACTTGACGGTCTTCTTACCTTGCTTAACAGTGATGGCCTTAGTGGCGTAGACCGTCTTCTTGGCAGGCAGAACACCCTTCTTGCTTAACGTGACCACGGACCGGTCAGCGGCGAACTTCCCCGTGAAGTAGGCCGGACGCTTAGTGGTGTAATGGTAAGCCGTCTTCTTGAGCTTCTTAGCACTGACCAATTGATATGTCTTATTGGCCTTCTTGGTCGTCTTCTTGGTGGTCTTCTTAGCGACCTTCGCCGCAGCCGTCGCAGCGACCGTGTCCTTCTTAGCGGTCTTCTTAGTTACCGCCTTTTTTGTTGTGGCCTTTTTAGTGGTCTTTTTGGCGTTGGTCTTCTTGGCCGTTGCTTTCTTGGCGCTAGCCTTCTTAGTGGTCTTCTTAGCAGCGACCGCCTTGCCTTTGGTCAGCTGATCCAACGCGATCCACCCCTTGACCTTGCCGTTAGCGCTCTTGACGTAAACGCAAGTTAAGGTCTTCGCCTTAGTGGTCTTAGTAGCCCGCGTTTTCACAACAATCTTTTTAGTTGCGTAAACCGTGGTCTTCGGCGTTAAAACGCCCTTCTTGCTGATGGTGACCGTTGCTTTGTCGGCCGCGAATAAGGCGTTGTTCAAAGCGGCTTGACGCTTAGCGTGGTATGCCGTCTTCTTCAAGGTCTTACTGCTCAGTAAGGTCAACGTAGTCTTCTTAGCGGCCTTCTTGGTCGCCGCGTAAGCCGTCGTCACACCCGTGTTCACCGGCGCAATTGCACCTAACCCTAAAGGTAATACCATTGCAGCCGCAGCAGCAACCATTGCAACTTTCTTCATCATATTAATCTGCCCCCAAAATAAAATATCAGCTTCATAATTTGATACCTCCGCGAAGCCACTTTAAAGTATAGTCTCCCACCGACCCCAGCGTTCAATTCCGGGGTAAAAACCACCGAGATAGCAAACTAATTAAACAAAATAGCGCTAACATTGTTGATAATCCGGCCTTCAACTTAACCCACTAAAAAACTGCGCACCCGCACCGGATACGCAGCATTTAGCCGAAACGGGCCGTTATTTCTTTCCGTTCTCAGCGTTCAATTGTTTGGTAATCGTCTTGGCAATCAGTGACGTGAAGTGCCGGTTCCCCGTGTTGTTGGGGTGGACGTCATCGTTGACGAACCAGCTGGACTGGCCCTTAGCGGTGGTGTACCAATCAATCACGTGGACGTTCTTGTACTTCTTAGCCGTCTTGTGAATCATGGCGTTCACCTGACCCTGCCACTCACGCGTTGGCACGTGGGCGGTGACCCAGAAGATCTGCCGGTCAGGACCCAGGCCGTGAATGATCTGGTCCGCATTATCCTGCGTGATGGTCCCGTTAGTCCCAATGTTTACCAGTACGTTTTTCGCCAGCTGACCCCGTTGCGATAAGCTGGAAATTACGCCGGGCATTGCGGACGCTTGTCGTCCGACCTGACCGTCCACTACGGCACCAGGGAAGACCTTTTGCAGGTCACCGGAGTCATCCAGGAGGACGGAGTCGCCAATCGCCGTCAACGGCGTGTTCTTACTGGTGTTCAACTCATCGGCGTTTAGGAAGTAGTACTTCGCCGTGGCCTTGTCCGCCTTAGACAGCTTCGCGTAAGCCACCGCTTTGTCGTGCTTTTCCTTGGATTCCGCCGCGGCCAGCTCCCGTTGCTTCTTAGCCGCCGCGGCGTTCTTCTTCTGCGCTTCGGATTGCCGCTTGGTAATGGTCTTCTGTAGGGCCGTTTGCTTGGGTGCTGCCGGCTGTTGCACGAAGCCGGTCATGGTCAGGACCAAGCAGAGGGCGGACAGCACACTGATGGTGCTGGCGATCCGGTGACTGCCAGGGTTCGACAAGATGCGCTTCAAGTCCCGGAAGGTGTTCCGGTACTGGTACCGCCGTAGCGGGTTCTCGATCCAGCGATAACTGGCTTCCGTGACCAGCATAATCAAGATCACTTCAATGATCGAGTTGATCAACGGATGGTTGCCGATATTTTTCACCCGTGCCTCGTAGAAAATCATCACGGGGAACTGGTAGAGGTAGATCCCATAACTGCGTTTCCCAACGTAATCGAAAAGCGGGTTCGACAGGATCCGGTTCATGTCACTGCCGGGATGGGCCACGGTCCCCACTAGGACGGCCGATAAGACCGTGAACCAGAACATGCCACCACGGTAGGTGCTAGGCGCCTGACCATTCATGGTGAAGAACATGTAGACCACGGCGACCAGCGAAATCAAGCCCGCCGCATCCAGTAGCATCCGGTGGGCACTACTGATGTCATCTCGTAATTTATAAGCGGGCCAGATGAAGGCCATGCCGGCCCCAATCAGGATCGCAAACATCCGCGTGTCCGTCCCGTAGTAGACCCGGTTCAGGTTGTTCGGGTCGAACAACAGCGCCATAGCGACCGCTGAAACTACGGCTAAGGCCAGAAGAATCAGCATGGACCGGAACTTGTTTCGGACTAATAACAATAAGGCCAGGACCACTAGGGGCCAGACTAAGTAGAATTGCCCTTCAATGGACAGGGTCCAGAGGTGGGTGAACGGCGATTCGCCGTTAAACCGGTCAAAGTACGACTGCCCGTGGTTGATCTCAAACCAGTTATAGACGTACAACAGGTTCGTGGTCACGGTTCCGCGAATGTTGACCAGAAGTGACCGCTGGAACAGCGTAATGTACGCCGTCGTTCCCAGTAGCATCGTGACCAACGCGGGATACAGTCGCTTGACCCGCCGCTCATAGAAGCTCTTGATATTAATCCGATCATGCGTTTCAAATTCTTGAATCAAAAGATAGGTCACGAGGTAGCCCGAAATCAGGAAGAAGATTGGGACCCCCAAGTACCCACCTTGTAATGACGACGGTACCAGGTGATAGATGATCACCCCTAAGACTGCCAGTGTTCGTAATCCGTCGAACCCGGTGATGTACCGCCGTTTGTGATTGGCGCGTTGACTTCGCCAGGACGCACGCGTAAGTGGCGTGTTCCGTTGATTCATAATTTCTCCCCCTCAACTCAATACCAGTTAGCGGTTTCCCAACACGGGTCATCCCACCAACTGTCCTTATGCCAAAATGATTTATTCTCTCAAATATGATTTAAAATTTAACGGTGTTCAGACTGTCGGCGGCCGGAATGGTCCCGGCAAGCGCCGTTTATCGCACGTTTTGCTGAACAGTCCCAATTTTATATTGTTTTGTGACCAGACACAACGGTTTTCGCCTAAAAAGTAAATTTGTAAAATTTGCCATCAGCCTAGGATTCACAAGGGATTAGCCTAGACCACCAGCTAATGGTACCCCCTCAAGCATATTGTGCAATTAATGTTTAACCCTATTAGTTTAATTCAGTTGCTTAACAAACGGGCTTCGCGACGAACCATGGTATACTATCAGGTAAGTTTTCATGGTGTTTTCAAGTTGTTTTGGATTACGGCATTTCAGAGGAGGAATTACAGATGTCTCAAGTCACCCCGTTCACGGCCGGCGCCGTGCGGCAGTTTCCCAAAGTTGAGTTGCATTGTCACTTAGATGGTTCCCTGTCCTTACCCGCCCTCCGGCAGATGGCCGCCGTCACCGGCGACGACTTACCCGTTAGTGACGCCGCACTGCGGCAACTGGTGTCCGCGCCCATGACCACGGTGAGTCTCATCGATTACCTGAAACGGTTCCAGGTGGTCACCGATCTGATGCAGACCACCCGGCAACTCGAAATCGCTGGGTATGATATGGTTCGAACCGCTGCGGCGGACGGCCTAATCTATCTGGAGACCCGCTTCGCCCCCAGCCTCTTTACCGACCGCGGTCTCACCCTAGCCCAGGGGATTCAGGGCGTCTTGACCGGACTCCACCGGGGAACCGCGGACTTCGGGGTCCCGGTCAACGCCATCATCTGCGCCATGCGGGACCGGCCCAACGCCGAATCGGCAACCGTCTTCCGGACCGCCGCTGAATTTGCCGACCAAGGCGTCGTGGGCTTTGACTTCGCCGGCGATGAGGTCCACCACCCCACCAGCGACCTGACCAGCGCCATTCAAGCGGGGCTAGCGACCGGACTCCCCTGCACCCTGCACGCGGGGGAAGCCGGACCCGCCCAGAACGTGGCCGACGCCTTGACCTTAGGTGCTCAGCGTATCGGTCACGGCGTTCACATGAGTCAGCACCCGGCCGTCATCGCCCAAGCCAAAGCCGCCCACGCCACCATCGAGACCTGCCTGACCAGTAACCTTCAGGCCAAGGCCGTCGCTGGTTACGCGGACTTTCCCCTCAGTGAATTTCTCAGCGCGGGGCTCGCCGTCACCATCAACACGGACGACCGGACCGTCTCCCAGACGGACCTCACCACCGAGATTATGGCGCTCCACACCCACTACGGGCTCGACTGGTCCCTACTCACGCAACTGACGCGTAACGCCATCAACGGCGCTTTCATCCCCGCCGACCAAAAGGCTGCACTCTGGCGACAAGTCCAAGCAGCTCAAGCCTAGGCCCACCATTGGGTCACCCGTTGCGTCACCGTTTCTTTCACCCCCGACTTATGTTAAAGTAACTTCTATCAAGGAGGTTGCTTCCCCATGAAGATCGTTTACCCTTATCAAGACGCCTTCGAACGCGACCTGGCGCAACGAGACATCGCCCAGGCCACCCGGGACGAATATACGTCCACGCTAAAAGACTTCTTCCATTACTTAGAAAACTTCAACCCGACTTATCAACGCGAGCACCGGGTCAACCAGCTTCAGACCCAAGACGTTGAGCAGTACTTAGCCATGCTGACTGATAGCCGGCAGATTCTAAATGCGACCTATAATAAGGTCCTGTCCCACCTCAACGTCTACTTCAAGTTTCTCTTCTCGCATAACTGGACGCCCTACCTGCCCACTTTAGACCTCAAGAGTAAGCCCAAGGAAGAGACCCGTCCGGTCAACTTCCACTGGGTCGATGATCTGGCGGACCTGCTGGCTGATTCGCGGTTGCACGTTTACACCCGGGCGGTCCTGTTACTGACCGCCCACGGGTATCCCGCGCGCGTCTACTTGCACCCCAACTTCACGGCGACCCTAAAGACCAGTGACTGGCCGGCCGACCAACAAGCGTTTCTTCAAACCTGGCACCGCTTCGTGGCCCCCTTACAGGACCGCTTCCAGTGTGCCGACTGGTTGCTGAAACAACGCGCCGCCGCGGACCCGCACCTGACGCTTCCGGGATTGCATAAGTACTTACGGCCCGACGAAGCCATCGTGGGCTTTCGGCTGAGCCCCTCGACTCTGTACCAGGGCTACTTAGTCAACTATCTGCGGCGTCATCCCCGGTTGTCCGACCGTGAGGCGACCCAGCAGCTCCACCTGGAGCCCGATTCCATCGACTATTACCGTAAACTCGCGCGCCAGGCGCTCTGATATCCAACACCCGCCTAACTTTAGGGGGGTGTTTTTGTGACGCCTCAACACAAGGCTATCTCTGAAAATTAAAAACCATCCTGTCTAATTTTGTAAGCGTTACCCATTGCGCTCTGACGGCTTTGGGCGTACACTGAAGTTAGTAAATTCAGTAGCTCACAAGGGAGGCCATTCAGATGGGAAGCACTGCGACACTGATTACCTGGTCCGTCATGTTACTCTTGATTGGCGGTGAAATCATTCGGGGAATCTTTATGTTTCGTCATTAACTTAATTATTTCTGCCAGCCGGTATTGCGGCTGGTTTTTTGTTTTTTAGGGGTCCATCAGTCTGACCTTATTTCGCAATAAGCCCCACCCGAACCATCGGCCACCCGCGTCATGCTACCTACATAAGGGAGTTTTTTGATGTCCACATCGCAAGCACTCAATCAGCTACGCCACCAGCAAGCCCAGCAGACCGCGCCAGTCCTGGCTACGGACCTGACCAGCGAATTCACCGAGACCCAGGTCTTCAACACCAGCGCGGGGGACATCCCCGTCTATTCGCGGTGGCCCCACTTTCACGCCGCTACCGGCATGGTCATCAACCTCCACGGCAACGGCTTCATCTACCCGCACACTGACCGGGACGCGCTCTTCTGTAAACAACTGTGTCTGGCGGCCAACGTGGCGGTCTTCGACGTAGACTACCCCCTAGCCCCTGAGCACCCCTTCCCAATTCCGCTAATGGCCGCCTTCGAGACGGTCCAGAAGATTCAAGACCGGTACCGCGAACAGTTGGGGTGGCCGACGCTCATCGGCCACAGCACTGGCGGGAACCTGGCGGTGGGGACCCAGTTGTTGGCCCTGCGGCAGGGAAAGCCCTTGGCCCAACAGGTAATCCTCGACTGTCCCTTACTAGACCTCGATGCGGACCCGCTGACCAAACGCCTGCCCCACACGACCTGCTCTTCCGCCAGTCTGGATGCCGTCCAGGCCACCGCGGATTACTACCGGCCCCAAGGCGAGATCGACAACGTGTTGATCTCTCCCAGCAAGGCCACGACCGCGGACCTCACGAACTTTCCGGAAACTTTCCTGTTGACCGCCGACCAGGACCCGTTGTTGACTGAAGGCGAGGCGTTCGGCCAACAACTGATCGCGGCGGGCAGCAAGGTCACCGTTCGCCGGTACGCCAACTCCCACCACGGTTTCACGGTAGCGGGAACTGGCAACTCAGCCCTGGCCTTGCATGACATTGCGGCGTTGTTGGATTAAAGGCCTATTGGTAACCGTTCAACTAAGACTAATCCTGATAAAACCAAAAAATCGCTCGGGGCCCTTTAACGGGGTTCCGAGCGATGCTGATTCTTACCATAACTACGTCTTAATTTTTCGATTCGACGACAGTCGAGAGTCGAGATTCAACTTAAAGCCAACGTCAGTTCAGACACAACCCGCTGGAACGTTGCAATCAACCCAATCGTCAGCCCTGTCTGGCCACCCGGTAAGGCGCTGACCAGCACAGTGGTTAAGGGTTTAAAGTTTAGCTTACCGTAACGCAAAGACCGCAGTCTGAAGCGTCAACCGTTGAATGGCTGGGGCGACTTTGGTCGGGCGGCTAAAGGTCTGGTGACTGCTGAACAGGGTGACCGGCGTCTGGGTGCGGTAAGCGACCTCCTGCGTCACGCCCGTCTGGGGATCCCGGACCGTTAACGTGGCGACCTGGTCGTTAGCCTGGACCCGTCCCGCCTGCAAGGCCGCTGGCGTCAATGTTGGCTTGAAGGACGTGGTGATCTGACCACCATCCTGTCCCTGCGTGGTCCACGACCCCACCTGGGAAGTGTCCGGCACCGCTTGGACCGTGGTACCGTTAGCCAGCTTGACTGAACGGTTGGTCAGGTGCACGGGCTGGAGCTGATACTGCTTCTGGACCTGCTTGACCAGCTTGTTCATGGCGGTAAACGTGGTGTTGCCGCCCAGAATCGTGGCAATCATCCGCTCACCGTCGACCGTGAAGGTGGCGGTGAAACACAGGTTGGCGTTTTCCGTGTAACCGGTCTTCAGACCATCGATGTGGGTGTCCTTATCGTAGTTGGCTTGCCCCTTCAGGCTACCGTTTTCGTTGAAGATCTGGGTGCCGTTGACCCGCGCCTGAGTCTGACTAGAGATCTTAGTGATCTGCGGATCCGCTTGAAGCAGGTGCTGGGCCACGATTGAGATGGCCTTAGCCGAGACCAAGTTCTCTTCCTTAGCTCCCGTCCCCGGCAAGCGGTAGTTGTACTTGTCCAAATCGGAGTTATCTAGTCCCGATGAACTGATGAAGTGGGCGTTAATGCCCCAGGCCTGGCTCTGCTGGTTCATCAGCTGGATAAAGGCTGCGTTGCTCCCGGCAACGTAGTCCCCTAACGCCGACGCCGCACTGTTCGACGAGGCGACCATCGCGGCTTCGACCAGTTGGCGGACCGTGAACTTGTCGCTCGATTTCATCCGCAGTGAGGAGAAGACCGAGTTATGACTCAGACGAATCAGGTCACTATCGATGGGAACCTGATCATCCCAATTGATTTTACCGTCGTTGATGGCTTTGACCGTTAGATAGACGGTGAGGAGTTTAGTTAATGAGGCAATGGGATACTGGTGGTTGGCGTTCTGTTGGTACAGGACCTGACCGCTCTGGGCATCCATCACGTAAGCCGCCCGCGCAGGGACTTTTGAGATTTTTGAGCTGGCCGCTTGTGCGGTGGTGGCAGGAAGGGTTCCGGTGACCACCAGTAGTCCGACACTTAGCCGCACCAACCAACGTTTTAAACTTTTCACAAGTAGCGTCTTCCTTTCAATATAAAAATGACCATCCTTCATTATACGAAGTGTAACAAGAAAAGCTGAGAAATCCGCTAATCTTGCCAAAAATTTAACCGATTATCAAATTAATTGTAAAAACCGTCATCTAATCTCAAAAATGGTCAAAGCCCTTTTCTTGACACTTTTGGATTACAGATGTAAACTCTAAATAATCAAACCGAACGTAAAGGAGCTGAGTCCCCAATGGCAACTACTGAACTAACTGCGACGATTTCCGACGCCGAATGGCGGGTCATGCGGATTGTCTGGACCTTAAAACAAACGGATAGCCGTACCATCATTGACCTGCTAGAACAACAGCACGATTGGAAGGCCCCGACCATCAAGACCTTGATCGGCCGGTTGGTCAAAAAGGGCGCGCTGGCCACCCAAAAACAGGGGCGGCAATTCATCTACACCCCACAGATCAGCGAACAAGCGGCCATGGACGCCGCACTGATGAACGAATTGAACCAGATGTGTGCGATGCACCGGGGAACTGCCCTGGTGCACACCATCGACCAGCTGGAACTCAGCCGCGCCGACGTTCAAGAATTAATCACGCATTTACAAGCCAAGCTCGCCACCGCACCGGAAGAAGTCGACTGCGACTGCCTACCGGACGGGTGTGAAGGGAGTTGTGCCAATTGAACGATAAGCACCCAATGAACCAAGATAATCTCGGGATGCACGCTGACCACAGCCAACACCTCAGTCACGATATGGACCACATGGCGACCAACCAGATGCCCATGGACCACATGGACATGCACGGCGACATGGGGGATATGGACATGGGCGGCGGGCACATGATGCACATGGGGAACCTCAAGCGTAAGTTCTGGGTCTCCTTGATCCTGACGATTCCCATCGTCCTCTTGTCGCCAATGATGGGTATGCGCTTGCCGTTCCAGCTGACGTTTCCCGGCAGTGACTGGGTCGTCGCGCTAATCGGCACGCTGCTCTTCTTCTACGGCGGAGCCCCCTTCTTCAGCGGGGCCAAGGCGGAGATTGCCCAGAAGAAGCCGGCCATGATGACCTTGATCACCATGGGCGTCGGCGTCGCCTACATCTACAGCCTCTACGCCGTAATCGCCAATGACCTCTTTCAAGTGACCCCGGTCGTGACCGACTTCTTCTGGGAACTGGCCACGTTGATCGATATCATGTTGCTGGGGCACTGGATCGAAATGAACACGGTTATGAACGCCGGTTCGGCCGTTGATTCGCTAGGTAAACTACTTCCCCAAACGGCCCACGTCCTAGGGGCGGGTGGACAAGTCACTGACCTTAATTTAGCTGACTTACAAGTCGGCCAAGTGGTGGCTGTCCGGGCCGGTGAACAGGTCCCGGCCGATGCGCAGATTCTGACCGGACACTCCGACATCAACGAGTCACTGGTCACCGGAGAATCGCGGGCCGTGGCCAAAACCGTGGGCGATACCGTGATTGGCGGGTCGGTCAACGGAACTGGGACCTTTACCGCCAAAGTCACGGGAACCGGCGACTCCGGCTACTTGGCTCAGGTCATGGACCTGATTCAAAACGCCAAGCAGTCCAAGTCGAAGTCCGAGAACCTCGCGAACCGAGTCGCGGGATACCTCTTCTACGCCGCGCTGTTCGTGGGTATCCTAGCCTTCATTATCTGGGTCACGCTGACTAGCCTCCCCGTGGCCTTACCCGTAGCAGTCGCCGTCTTCGTGATTGCCTGCCCGCACGCTTTAGGCCTGGCCGTTCCCCTAGTCGTCGCTCGGAGTACCGCCCTCGCCGCACAAAACGGCCTATTGATCCGGAACCGAGACGCCATGGAACAGGTCAACCACCTGAAGTTCGCGCTAATGGATAAGACCGGGACCCTGACGCAGGGCCACTTCACGGTCAACCACCTGGTCAGCTTAGACCAGCAGCACGATGACCAAGCCATCCTCCAATTGATGGCCAACCTGGAGAGCGGGTCCAGCCATCCCCTAGCCACCGGTATCCTGACCGCCGCTAAGGCCGCCGGGGTGACCGTCACGGCTGCGGAGGATCCGCACCAGGTGACTGGAATGGGCCAGTTTGGGACCATCGCCGGCACCGAGTACGGCTTAGTTGCCGTCAACTACCTGGACCAACACCACTTGGCTTACGACCACGACCAGTTCGCGGCCTACGCCAGTGAAGGCAACTCCATCAGTTTCTTAGTCGCCAACCAGCAAGTCTTGGGCCTAGTCGCTCAGGGTGACCAAATCAAGCCCGCCGCCAAGCAATTGGTCACGGCGCTGAAACGCCAGGGGATCACGCCGGTCATGTTGACCGGGGACAACCAGGAGACGGCCGAAAAGGTCGCCCACGCGGTCGGCATCACCGACGTCCAGGCCCGCCTGTTGCCCGAAGATAAGGAACGCTTGGTCCAACACTACCAAGCTAAGGGCAAGGTCCTCTTCATCGGGGACGGGGTCAACGACGCGCCTAGTCTGGCGCGCGCGGATATCGGCATGGCGATTGGCTCCGGGACGGACGTCGCGCTGGAATCCGCCGACATCATCCTGGTCGCCAGCGACCCCGCCGACGTGATCCAGTTCTTAGACCTCGCCCGGGCCACGAACCGCAAGATGACCCAGAACCTCTGGTGGGGGGCCGGATACAACTTGATTGCCATCCCCTTAGCCGCCGGGGTGTTAGCCCCAATTGGGTTCATCTTGGATCCCATGGTCGGTGCCGTGGTGATGTCCCTGAGTACCATCATCGTGGCGATCAACGTCATGACTTTACGGGTCAAGCGACCCGCCTAACGCATAGCACTCCCCCTAAAACTCATAAAAACCGCGTTCAGCACCTTTGAACGCGGTTTTTGCTGGTGCGCGTGGTATGCTGAACCCAGAAACATTTTACGCAAGGAGGCGTCACCAATGTTTTACCACACCATCTATCCGTCCCCGCTGGGCGACCTGACTCTGCTGGCTGACGACCAGGCCCTATACGGTCTCTGGTTCAGTGACCAGCAACATTACGGGGCCAACTACGACCTCGGGCGTTCTACAGGTCAAGTCACGCCCCTGCTGACCCGGGTCACGACCTGGCTCGACGCCTACTTCGCCGGCCGCCAACCGGATCCAGCCACCCTACCCCTCAAGCCCGAAGTCACCGCATTTCGCCAACAGGTGCTCAGCGTGATTCGTCAGGTGCCGTACGGGCAGACCATCACCTACCAGGAAATCGCCGAACAAATGGGTCGGCCCACCGTATCCCGGGCCGTGGGCGGTGCCGTAGGGCATAACCCCATCTCCATCATCATCCCCTGTCACCGGGTGATGGGCAGCAACGGGTCCTTGACCGGGTACGCCGGCGGAATCGACCGCAAGATTGCCCTGTTGACGCTGGAAGGTTGCGACCTCGCCGTGTTACGCGCGGACCGGGCCAACTAAAAAAGGACGATCAACTAAGATCGTCCGTCAGTGACCAATGGGTGGTCACTCCTGCCAAGGATAAGTTGAGTATACCACAACTCCTCCGATGAACCGCCCTTTGCGTGACCTGAAAAAGGCCCCCGCACACAGCGGAGGCCCCATTCAACGTCGATTGAAGGTTTTCAGCGTGATGGTAGTCGTCGAACAACTCCCCCTGTTCCGTTGAACCGATTGAGGTAACGGCTACTTAGCCGTATCTCTACCAGCCAGTGTAAGGGGCCCCGCGACATAAGGGGTAACGCACCGTTCGGTTACGCTTTTCAATAAATTAAAATTCCACACGGCTTAACACCTAAAACGTCGGTCCCCCACAAGGTTGCGGGGAACCGACGTTTTTTAATGGTTAGCGTGCTAACTAGCGGCCGTCCGAGTACAACGGCCACGGTTTAAACCGGACTTACAGGTTTTGACCCTTTTCCCAACTGGTTAAGGAGAGGTTCAGTCCATGCTTGACCAGTTCGTCGAAGAGCGCGTGCGTCCGCCGGGAAACTTCACCGGCCGTCTCCGCGTTGCTCTGGGTTAAGAAGGCCGTAACGTCCTTGGCAGAACCCACGGCTTGATCCGTGGCTTCGACCCGGCTCCGGGCATAGGATTGGGCGGCGTCGCGGTAAGCGTTGATGGCGTCGACATACCGGTGGAAGTGTGGTTCGATGATTACGGACAAGGTCTTCTCTAACCAGTACACGTTGCCGGTCGAGACCGTGGTCGTGGTGTTCTGGTAATCCTCCGGCGTGTCGTTGATGTTGGTAAAGAACGGCACGTACGGGCTGTAAGCGAAGAAGCCCATGGCGACCCATTGAATCGCGGCGTGATCGGCGTCGACATCGTTACGAATCTGCAGGATGGACGAGCATTGGTTGCGGTCCATCGCAATCGGCCGGTACTTCCGTTGTTCCGCGGCCGTGCCCGAGGCGAAGGTGCCGAAGGGATCGTACTTGGTCCCGTTGTAGTGGGACGACAGGAAGAACTGCACGTCTTCGATGGCGATCTTCTTGGCGGGCTGGCGGGTAAACGGCATGTCCTGGCTAGTCGGCTCTTGGTCGATCTCAGGATTGAACAGCTTTTGCCCGTACCAGGTCCGTGGCGTGTTGTAGTAAGCATCCGCTTCACTGTGGGTCCCGAAGATTTCCCGGAAGTTAAAGTGACCGGGTTCGGGGTTCAGGTGGTGCTGGTCCACAAAGTCTACTAGGTCACTGGCGACTAAGAAGTTGGCGGTATCCTGAACGTCGACTTCCTGCATCAGCGTCTGGTTCGGCGCGATGGCGTAGCAGTCGTCCGGCAACCGCATAGCGGCCCAATGATGCCCACCGGCGGTCTCTAGGTACCAGATTTCGTTTTTATCGTTAAAGGCGATACTGTTGCTTTCACCGGTCCCGTACTTCTCCAGTAAAGCACCCAAGCGTTGGGCCCCTTCCTTGGCGGTCTTGATGTACGGCAAGACCAGTGTGACCATGGCCTCTTCGTTGATGCCATCGTCAACTAACGGGTCGTAGCCCAAGACCCGGGCGTTGGTCGCCGTGGTCTCGGTCGCACTCATGCCGACGTTAAACTCGTTGATGCCGGCTTCTTCGTACTGGCCATCACTCTGGTCAGCCTGTGGCGTCCCGGTGTAGCGGTAGGCGTGGGCTGGCAGCGGCACTGTCACGCCCGTGGTGATCGATGTAAATGATGCGTTCGGTTGGTCCTGCGCTGCGTGGACCACGAACTTAATTGGATTGACTGGACCGTAACCATCTTCGTTACGGGCAACAATCGTGGAACCGTCCATACTGGCGGCTTTACCGACTAGAATCTCGGTACAATCGGAACTCTGTATCTTCAATTGTTCCGCCCCCTTTGCTTAATAGTATAGGAGTAACCGGGAGGCAACGCTAGCCGATAATGAGAAAATGATGAAAAAGTTACTTGTAATGCAAATCGCCGCGCCGGTGATGCCGCCAGGTCTCAACTGAAAGGCAGACACCCCAGATGACATCGTAACCAATCGTCACGGCGAAGATTACACCCAGCCAAACGACGGGGTGAACCCACCAGGCAATCAAAATCAGGAACTCAATAATTCCCACCCAGTTCTTATACCGGTCCGACCAGCGAATGAACGGGCTGTAATTGGTGAAATCAATTTGTGTTTTTGCGTGCATATTCGGTTAACTCCCCTACTTCGATGATTTAAATCCGCGTGAAGCTCGCCACTGCCGTTGGTACTCGCGCTGGGCGATGACGTAAGTGACCACCGCCCAGGCACCCGTGATGACCAGACTCCCCGCTGTCACCCATTCGAGCCAGGGCCACTGAACCTAAAACAACGCAATGACGCCGACAATCAAGACCCATTGCGTCCAGTGGGCCACCCCATCTAAGATGTGCCACCACCGTGGTAGTTTCTGACAATCAATTTTGTCCGTAAAAAACATGACATCCCCTCCTCATTTTTAGGATACACCTTGTTTCTGGAAACACCAAAAAGCGTCGGTTGCTAAGCAACCGACGCCGTGAATCTGGGCTAGTGCACTTTCTTAATCATTGAAGGCTAGAGTGATATTGATTTTATATCCTTGCTAAAACCGTAAATGCTTAAATGATTAGACCTTATCTAAAAAAACTAACAAGAATTCAGCGCTAGTCGCTACCATAAATTCTCATCAAAAATCCACATAGAAAACTTCACGCGTGAGGGTAAGCCGTGAGGGTGGTCAGCACAATAGTTGCGTTTTAGTGGTTCCAGAGAACCGCTTTAGCCGCTTCCTCAGTCGCAAATGGTCCAGGAATCGTCGCAGTTCCCCGATGGTTGCCGAAGTAGTCTTGGTTGAAGATGATGTCGGAACCATCTGGTGCTTCATAACGTTGTTCTGGTTCGAAAGCTTCCCCTAATGTATCCGTAGTGATGATGCCTTCCGCATAGTCACCAATCAGGTCAAAGAGGTTGGTCTTAATGGTGGTCTGATCACCATCTTCAACTAACTCAAAGTCCACTTTATCCTTAGTGTTGACCAAGTTGTCGGTTTCCTTCTTCCAAGCTTTGGCCCCGTTGAAGTACATGTTGCCGGCCGCCCAGATTGGTAAATGACCAAAGTGCGCACTCATCAGCTCGTTCATGTCGTTTTCCTTCGCGTAGGTCCCGTCAAGCCGGGCAAACGGTGCGTACCACTCGTCGTAAGTTGGGTAATCGTCAAAGCCGTTAGTCCCGACTTGTTCGGTGTCGTCCGCTTCCCGGTCAACCAAGGTCTCCTGATCCTTAGGTTCCACTGGCCAGTTCTGGACAAAGATGTTGTTGTAGAAACGGTCATCCCCGTGCAGGATGGTCATGAACCCAGCCACTTCAGTCCGGTGTTGGATGTGATATGGCGTGAATCGTGGTTCGGTCTTCCCTTCGCCAGGGTAGTCCGTGTTGGTCCCAATGGAAGTAATGGACCCCAGCATTAAGTTGTGAACACAGGCAACCCCTTCAGTCGCTAACCGCAGGGAGGCCTTGGACAGCATCAAGTTATTATCGATCAGAGTTGGCCCATGGCTAACTTCCACGAAGATGTCTTGACTTTGCATGGCCCCCATGATTCGGACGGCCGTTCCATCAGGCGCATAGTTATGGTCTAAGAGGTTCTGGGTAATCCGCGTCCCTTGTGCTTCCCAGTCCGTCCAGATTCCCATGGTGCAATCGTGGATGTGGTTCCGCCGAATGATCACGTCAATGGCCGCGTGCATCTTAATCCCGGCAATTTCGGCACCAGCTAATTCTTGCATATTGTTAATGTCGTGAATGTGGTTGTCTTCAATTAAACTGAAGACGCCCCCCTGGCGGCCAACGATACCGTTTTGTTCACAATGGTGGATGTTGCACCGCCGCACGATATGGTGCCCGATATTTTCCTTTAACCAGCCATGGTATTGGCCCCGGCAGACGGCATCCCGTTCCATTTGGGTCGGGCTCTTCACGTGTTTATAAGTGAAGTACTGGTCATTGACGGGATCTTTGTACTTCCCTAACGAGATACCGGAACACCGGCTATGGGCGATGTCACAGTCTTCAATAATCCAGTTCTTGGACCAGTGAGGACCAATCATCCCATCTTGATATGAAGCCGGTGGTGCCCAAGTCGTGGCCGCCTTGTTGATCTTAAAGCCACTAACCGTGATGTTACTGATACCGGTCTCCTGGGGCATGAAGACTTCTCGCCGAACGTTGATTTCCACGTTTTCGTGGTTCGGGTTCTTCCCCTGGAAGTTGGCGTAGATAACAGTCTCGTCCTTGTCTTCATCTTGTTCGGTATACCACTTATAAACCGAGTTCTTCCGCTCCCAAGAACGCCCGTAGACCTTGGCTTCCAGACATTCCTGTAAGGAATTGGTTTCGTAGAATTGACGGTCGTTCATGTAGACCGCACCCGTGTGCTTATCAACGGGGCCAAAGTACCAGTCCCCCATCACGTAGGTGGTGTACGGGTTCCACGCGCCAAACACGCCGTTATTGATTCGGGCGACCCAGACATTATCCTGGTAAGGTTGCCAGCTCTTAACCGCTTCGGCCCCGGTAATCGTTGCCTTCAAGGGCTCGACACTCCGGTATGTAATTCTGGCATCGTCAGTTCCACCATGGATCGGGTTGACGTATTCACGGTAAGTACCGGGGAAGACCAGAACTTCGTCGCCCGGCTGAGCAAGCTTAGCGGCCGTATTAATCTGTTTGTACGGTGCTTCTTTGGTCCCGTTACCGTCGCGAACAACGTTAGCATCAACATAGATTTTCACGTCTAATCACTCCTAATAATGATGACAACTTACTTGAGAAACCACTCATAACCCTCATGCGATTTGTCATATGATTTGTTTTATAAGCGCTTACATCCTGTAGTATACTGGCCATATCCGAATAAGATTTGAATAAACCGCCATTTTTTGGCCATAATTTACAAAACGAGGTGCCCCAATGACGCTAGAACAGCTCTACATCAGCTCCTTAAACCTCCCCGCTGCCCAAGTGAAAATAAGTTCAAGCGGCAACATTATCCAATTCAAAACGGGCAAGATTCTGACCCACAAGTATCTCCAACTCCTCAAGCACGTTTCCCATCATGACGGCTTCACCATCTTCCGCCACACCCAGACGCTCTATACCTTTTGCTTCATCAAAGACCACATTGCCTACCTGATTGGTCCCGAAATCGTCAATGATCTGCCCCACCAGCACCAATTCGACGCCACTTATCAAATCGTCTACCTAGCTAAGCGCCTGAATACCACCGTGATGGGCAAGGACCAGTGCTACAAACAAGTCCTATTCTTCTCACAGCTTCTTGGAATGCCCGTCACCACGGCCCAAACCGACGCCGCCTTTGCACACGCGATCCCCTCGGACCAGCTCAACGACCTCATCACCACCGTTAACTTCAAGGAAAAAGGGGTGCACATCAGCTACGTTTACGAAAAAGCCTTGAAGTCCGCCGTTCTAGCTGGTGATACGGCCGTCATTCACACGGCCTTCACCGGACTGGTCGAGTCGGGACGAATCGGTATCTTATCCGATAAGAGTAAGATCCGGGGACTGAAGAACTGGGGCATCATCTGCGTATCCGTCACGATTCGGGCCGCCATCAACGCGGGCCTCGACTACGACCAAGCCTACTCGTTAAACGACCAGTACGTCCGCACCATCGAGCAACTCGCCTCCTTTACCGAAATCATGCAGACCATCGAGGAAATCTTAGTGGACATGGCGAACCGGGTAAACCACCTGCGCAACGTCCACCTCTCCACTAACGTACGAGCCATCTACCAGGCCATCATGGATTCCCCGGAAACGACCACGACCATTACCCAGTTCGGCAATCAGTTGGGGCGCTCCCCGCGTTACCTGTCCCAGCAGTTCAGACAAGAGATTGGCGTCAGCATTCCCAAGTTCAAGCGATTAGCGAAGGTCAATCAGGCCATTCAGCTAATTAACGCGACGAATTTTTCAATGGCCCGCATCGCCGAAATCCTAAACTTCTCAGATCAAGCGCACTTTACCCGCGACTTCAAGGCCTTGGTGGGGGTCGACCCTTCCACGGTACGCAAGAACCCCCACACCGCAGAGAAGTGGAACCTTTACGACTACACCAAGATCAACGTTGGGGGACGCTGACCATCCCCAGAGTAGCCTGCATCTAAAATTGGACACAAAAAAGCCGCCGTCAATGAGCTATCGTTGACGGCGGCTTTACTATCAATGACTGACAAATAAGCCTTGCTTAGATGTCTACATCATTTCAAAAATATCTTTGATTGCATTAGCGGCTTGATACCGTGTAGCCCGGCTAACGCTTTCGACAATTTCACCATTTCGAGCAACATAGTCATATCCTAGTAGACCGCTTAAAATGGCATATCCATGTATCTTATTACCGTTTATTTTTAATGCCATCGGAAAGCCATTAGGGACAGCAGAGGTTATTGGGAACCCAGCAATCATTTTTGTACGTTCATTATAAACGCCCGAACTCATCACCAAAAAAGGACGTCGAATATTTTTCTGAACCACGCTATGTCCACCATACTCATGACCTGCATGAGGTTCCGCATCTATCCACACAATATCTCCTTGAACCGGCATCTTACCAGACATTTTCTTTACCAATAGACTGACCATGATCGCCAATCCCCATCTCATCCATCGCTGCCTTAACATCATACGACGGATCCTTCTTAAATAAATTTTGATGAACTGGAATAAAAGAGATGATGCCATTTTCATCCATTACTGGTGTATATTCCGCATTTTCCGGAATCTCAAAACTTGATGGAATGGTTACCATTAAAGAGTTTCCTTGCTTTCTAGTTTTAACCTTCATCACTAATTCTCCTCCCACGTTTTAACGTAATTATATATGTAATTACGACGCTGTTCAAGGATTTAATCCTCTCAAAAACTATCAATTCCAGCCATGAAACTAAAAGAAAGTTCCGCCAAACAACACGAAAAAAAACCGCCGTCAATGAGCTATCGTTGACGGCGGCTTTACTATCCTCAATAACGCTTACTTCCCGGCACCGGAGAGCAACATGAAGACGATTGTTGCGGCCAGTGAAGCGAACGTGCACAGCCCGTAGTGGCGCTTGTGCTTAACTTTACTTTTATCTAAGCGCGCGTAATCAAACGCCCACAGGAAGATGAACACCAGTAGGGCCAGATCCGCGATCCCTGATAAGACGTACCAGGCAGTTTGCATATTAAAGCCTACTTTCTAAACGGAACCAAATTAGGTTATTCGGATAAATTTTCTAAACGACTAATGATAAATCAGACCTCTTTTAGTTTAACGCCAATGATACCGTTTACACAACCCCTAATTTTCACCAAAAAATTTTTCGGTAACGCTTTTTATCCAATTTAAACCGTTTTACAGTTCATCCCACCCTTAGCTGGAGTATTGCCATTCAGGCGTTTATATCTAGTCTAATCCACAAGTATTAATGGGTAACCTAAATATAGTATCAACTAACTTTTTATTTCATAAATGTTTTTGATGTTGATTTATACGGACAATAGACCTATACTGTCATTTGTAAGCGATTACTAAAACCGCTTACATGCCATTTTTCAGAGTTACATAGGGTTTGCACTTAATTTTTTCTAAGGAGTGTTTAAGTTGAAGAAAGTCTCAAACGGTTTCATCTATACGTTTGGCGCTTTGGGTGGTCTACTCTTCGGGTACGATATCGCTTCCGTTTCTGGGGCGATCCTGTTTATCCAAAAGCAACTGCACTTAGGACCATGGCAACAAGGTTGGGTCGTTAGTTCCGTCTTAATCGGGGCGATTATCGGGGCCTTAGCCACTAGTAAGTTCTTGGATAAGTATGGTCGGCGGAAATTGCTGATCTGGGCTTCCGTCATCTTCTTCGTCGGGGCCATTACCTCCGGGTTCGCACCAGACTTCTGGGTTCTGCTGGTCACCCGGGTTATCCTCGGGATTGGGGTCGGCATTACTTCCGCTCTGATTCCAGCCTACCTGCATGAACTGGCACCTAAGAACATGCACGGGGCCGTAGCCACCATGTTCCAATTGATGGTTATGATCGGGATTCTGTTAGCCTACATCCTGAACTACACCTTCGCTCACATGTACACTGGTTGGCGTTGGATGTTAGGGTTCGCCGCCTTACCAGCTGCGATCCTATTCTTCGGGGCCCTCTTCTTACCAGAATCACCACGGTTCTTGGTTAAGATTGGGAAGCTCCAAGATGCCCGCAACGTTCTGATGAACACCAACAAGGGTAACACCGAAGCCGTTGACAAAGCCTTGAACGAAATCAAGGAAACTGCACAACAGAAGACCGGTGGTTGGAAAGAATTATTTGGTAAGGGTGTTCGTCCAGCCTTAATCACTGGACTGGGTGCCGCTATCTTCCAACAAGTTATCGGTTCCAACAGTGTTATCTTCTACGCACCAACCATCTTTACGGATGTCGGCTGGGGAGTTATCGCCGCGCTGTTAGCCCACATCGGGATCGGGGTCGTTAACGTCTTGGTTACGGTGGTTGCCATGTTCTTGATGGACAAGGTCGACCGGAAGAAGATGCTGATCTTCGGTGCCTCCGGAATGGGGATCTCCCTCTTAGTCATGTACGCTATCCTGAAGTTCGATAACGGGTCGCAAGCCGCTGCTATGGTCAGTGCGATTGCGCTGACCGTCTACATCGCGTTCTACGCATGTACTTGGGCCCCCGTTACCTGGGTTCTGATTGGTGAAGTCTTCCCATTGAACATTCGTGGGTTAGGAACCTCCCTATGCTCCGCCACGAACTGGTTAGCCGACATGATCGTTTCACTGACCTTCCCAATGATGCTCAGCTCATGGGGCTTGGACAACTCCTTCCTCTTCTACGCTGTCATCTGTGCCGTTTCCGTTGTCGTGGTTCACAAGAAGTTCTTGGAAACTCGTGGGAAGTCTCTGGAAGAGATCGAACTCGACTTACACAAGCAAGCTGGTGTCACCACGCACTAATGTCAGTTCACTGACAGTTAATCATTGATTAGCCAAAGGCCGCTACCTCATCGTAGCGGTCTTTTTGTGGCAAAAAGGGTCCGGCAACCTACGCTGCCGGACCCTTGATTACTGCCTCATTTAAATGGTGAGCTTTAACTTAAGCGCCCCAGACATTCCCCATTGACCGTTCACCGTTGGCATCTTGGTAAACCGTCACCTGCAGGTTCTTTTGGGGATTACGGAAAAGGTAGACATCTTTCTCCGCCGAAGTAGCAAATAACTCCCACTTGCTGGCGTCACGCCCCATCTTAGTCAGTTCCCGGGCGGTCCAAGTTTTAATGTCTTCTGTTGCGTTAGTTTTGATCAAAGTAACATCCTTTCAGGGTCCATGCTCAATCTTAGTTAGCACGTGATAGATTCGTTATTGTACAAATCATTTGTACACAATATAATTACCACTCTTAGTATACACGCCTAAGCAATCAATTCAACTAACTTGGGAGTTTGTCACACAATTGTCAATAAATTCCGTAATTTTTGGTCAATCATGCCGCATAACTTGCCAATGATCCTAATGAAAGCGGCTAATTTTCGGAATTAATTTGTTCGTTCACTTTACTAACCTGATACGCTAGCCCATCATTGGTGCTACCACACCCTGGTAAAAACGCTAAAAAGCCGATAACCACCGCACATAATGCGCAATGGTTATCGGCTTTTACTTTTTTTAGATCAGTCACCACGGTAAAGCGTGACCCATTATTCTCCTGCATCCGTTGCGGTACTGCGCTGTTCCTTCCGTTGCACGGCTTGCCGCCAACGGTGTCGCAGTGCCTTGGCAATTTCGGTAATCACCAACACCACGATCCCCGCAAGGATCGGAATCCCCCACCCGTAAGTGAAGTTGGCACTGGTGGTGTGGAAGACGCTTTGCATGGGTGCCCAGTAGATGATCATGGCCTGCAAGAGCAGTAAGACGCCCACAATCAGGAAGCTCATCTTGTTACGGAAGAAGTACTTCGACAGCACGGGGTGGTCGTTCTGCAGGTTGAAGAGGTAGAAGACTTTCCCGAAGATGATGACTTGTAAGGTCATGGTACTGCCGATCACGGTAGCTAGCCCTTGGCCCGTCAACAGGTCGTAGGCGAACATCCCTAACCCAGAAATCAGCAGGGACACGTAAACCACTTCGAAGACGTCATACTTGGACAAAATTCCCTTCGCCACGTCCCGCGGTCCCCGGCGCATGATGCCCGGTTCGGTAGGCTCGAAGATGAACGCAAATTGAATCGTCAGGGCCGAGACCATGTTGATCCACAACAGCTGGGTCGGGAACAACGGTAACGACTGGCTCATCAAGATACTCATCACCACGATCAACCCTTCGGCGAAACTGGTAGGGAGCAGGAAGCGAATCGTCTTACGAATGTTGTCGAAGACGTGCCGACCTTCCCGGACCGCCCCTAAAATCGAGGTAAAGTCGTCGTCCGCCAAGACCATGTCGGCGGAATCCTTGGCCACGTCGGTCCCCCGGATTCCCATGGCAACCCCAATGTCGGCTTGCTTTAAGGCCGGTGCATCGTTCACACCATCCCCGGTCATCGACACGATATGACCCCGCTTCTGTTGAGCCCGAACGATTCGGAGCTTATCAGCGGGAGTGGTCCGCGCGAAGACCGTGTAGCGGTCAATCTGCTCAACCAGCTGGTCGTCACTTAATTGGTTCAATTCGGGACCCGTAATGGCCCGCGCTTGTTCGGCCAGATTTAGCTGTTCCGCAATCGCGGCCGCCGTTTCGGGGTCATCCCCGGTGATCATCTTAACCTTGATCCCCGCATACCGTAACTGCTTGACGGCATCGGCGACTCCGGGACGTGGTGGGTCAATGATCCCCGCCATCCCGGCCAGGTGGAAGTTCTTCCCAACCGGCAAGTCGTCCACTTCATCCGCATCCGTGGCAACCGGCTGGTACCCTAAGGCCACCACCCGTTTCCCTTGACGCGTCAGCTGCGACAATCGGTCCTGCCAAGCTGCTGCATCGACCGTCTCGCCATTTTCCTGCATCAACCGAATCAGGGTCTGAGGGGCCCCCTTGACCAGCAACCACCGCTGGTCGCGGAAATCAACCAGACGAGCGGAGTAGCGAATCGCCGAGTCAAACGGCAACGAATCGATCTCGGCCGGGTCCGGGTCCGCGTGCAGCATCTTATGGTACAACGCCGTCAACGCCCCGTCGGTAGGTTCTCCCGTCAAAACCCACTGACCGTCTTCCTGGTGGAATTCGGCGTCAGAGGTCTGGCCGGCAATCTGAACCAACCAATCTAGGTCGGAGCTGGCTTGCCAATCAACTGTCTGTTCCTGTTCATCGACGATCTGGCCCGCCGCATCGTAGCCCACGCCGGTCACGGTGTAGGTGTGGTGCGGCGTCAAAATATCCGTCACGGTCATTTCGTTCTTAGTCAGGGTCCCGGTCTTATCGGTGTTCACGATATCCACCGCACCTAGCGTTTCTACGGCCGGTAACGTCTTGACGATTACGTTTTGCTTAGTCAGCTGTTGGGTCCCCATCGCCAAGACCACCGAGGTACTGGCGGGCAGCCCTTCCGGCATTGACCCCACGACCATGGTGATCACGGCGATCAGTAACGTTGGGAGACTATAGACGTGGGTGATCATCCCTAAACCAAACAGGAGGAAGGCCACGACTAGAATGGCCAATGACAGGCCTAAGCCCAGGCTGTTCAGGTTCTTCATCAACGGCGTCGGCTGAGCCTTCACCTTAGCCACGTGCTGTTGGATACTCCCAATTTCGGTCTGGGTCCCGGTCACCGTCACGATTCCCCGGCCCGACCCATTGGTCACGGCCGTGGAGGCGAAGGCTTGGTTCTGTCGTTCCGCTAAGGGTAAGTCCTGGGCGGCAATCGGCTCTTCGATCTTCTCGACCGAATCGGTTTCCCCGGTCAGGGCGGATTCTTGAATCTTCAGGTTATCCGCGTCGATCAATCGTAAGTCGGCGGGCACGGTATCCCCGGCCTCCAACTGGACGATATCACCGGGAACCAGTTCCCGGGACGGCAACGAGATCTTTTGGCCATCGCGGAACACCACGGCTTCGGACACCAACAACGCCTTGATTTTAGCCAAGGCATTATCCGCCGAACGTTCCTGGAAGAACCCAATGAACGCGTTGGCGATGATGACCAACCCGATAACGATCGAGTCGGAGTAGTGGTGCATGAAGAACGTCATGATGGCCGCGGCGGCCAAGATGTAGATGATACTGTTATTGAATTGCTTTAAGAACCGTAACAGGTTCGACTGGGGCTTAGCCGTCAGCTCGTTGGGGCCGTACTGCTTCAGCCGTTGCCGGGCTTCCTGGTCACTTAACCCCTCATCGGGATCAGTGTGGTAGGCCGCCTGCAAGTGCTGCGCATCGAGTTGCCACAAGGGTTGCTGACTCGGCTCCGAATCGGGGGCCTCGGTTGGTTCTGGGGTAGGTTGGTGCATATCTGGCTTCTCTGCCATAGATTAAGGTCATCCTTTCTGGGTTCTAAAAATTAACGGTCTGGTACGCGAAACGTCTGATAGCCGAAGTACAAGACGGCCACCCCCTTTGCCTAGTTTGATTACTTTACATTCTATCAGGTTACCCCACCATTTGCTGAAATTGACCATTAAAGTCTAAAAGAATTCACAATTTAAACTCATTTTCCATCAGTTTGTTCGCCAAACAGACGGTTTGCCCGCCTAAACGCACCTTAAGGTTCCTAGAGCACTTTAAAGTGCCGTCTTCTTTTTGATCAGCGCAGCTCGTATACTCTTGAGTATTCACTTAACCGGCGGGACCAAAATACCGGCCCACCGCCCATTCAAAGGAGGGTTTACCCATGCCATCACGCACCATCTCATCAAACTGGATTCTACTATCACTGGCCATCAGCGCCTTTGCCATCGGATCCACCGAATTCATTAGCGTCGGACTCTTGCCCTTATTGACGCGTAGCTTCGGCATCTCACTGTCTCAAGGCGGCTTGACCGTCTCCCTCTACGCCGCCGGCATCACGGTCGGCGCTCCCGTCTTAGCCCTATTGACCAACCGCTGGAACCGTAAGCACCTGTTGCTGGCGATCATGGTTACCTTTCTGATTGGAAACCTCCTCGCGGTCACCGCCCCGACGTTCGGGATTCTCCTAACCGGCCGGATCATCGCGGCTCTGGCACACGGAATCTTCATGGCGATTGCGTCCTTAATTGCCGCGGACGTGGTGGCGCCCCAGAAACGGGCCTCGGCCATTGCCGTGATGTTCACTGGGCTGACCCTGGCGACCGTGACCGGGGTGCCCCTGGGGACCTTCATCGGCGAACACCTAGGCTGGCGGGCCTCGTTTCTCTTTCTGATTCTGCTGGGTCTAGTCGGGTTGATCACTAACGCCCTCCTAGTCCCACGCAACCTCCCACTGCCACGCCCGACCAGCGTCAAGGGAATCTGTCGGATTCTAAAGCAACCGCAGCTCCTCTTGATCCTGATCATCACGGCCTTAGGCTACGGCGCGACGTTCCCGGTCTACACCTACCTCACCCCCATCCTGAACCAACAGATGGGCTGGTCGACCAGTGCCATCGTGGTCATCCTGGTGTTCTACGGAATCGCCGTTGCCATCGGAAACACCCTCGGCGGACGCTTCGCGAACCGGCGGCCCCTGCCCGCCATCATCAAGATGTTCGTGGGCTTAGCTCTGGCCCTCCTGCTGGTCCGTTTGACCATTAACTTGCAGGTCTGGGGACTGCTGGCCGTCGTGGTCATGGGTCTCTTCGCCTTCATGAACGTACCTGGTCTCCAACTGTACATCGTCCAGTTAGCCGAGACCTACACGCCCAACGAAGTCTCCTTGGCCTCCGCCCTCAACATCTCCGCCTTCAACGTGGGCATCATGCTGGGATCCGGGTTAGGTGGCCAAGCCGTCGCCCAGGGTCAGCTGACCAACACGCCTTGGTTGGGGATCGGCATGTTGATTTTCGGCATCGGCGTTGCGGCAGGCTTACAGCGTCTAGAAAATCGGCAACCGCAACGAAACATCGTCAAAGAGCACCACTAACCATCGTGGGGTCATCCTAAAAAAATTAGGGTGACCCCTTTTCTAATTCGAACAAATAGTGTAAGATAATAGTTATTGTCATGACTTGCCCCGATGGCGGAACTGGCAGACGCGCAGCGTTCAGGTCGCTGTTTGGGTAACCAAGTACAGGTTCGAATCCTGCTCGGGGCATCATGAAAAAGGGCACCACGTGAGTTTAGCTGACGTGGTGCCCTTTTTGGGTTGTCTGAGATCTTTTGTCCACGGTCTTCACTATCGCTATAGACTAATAGAGGCATAGAAGCCCTCCATCGGGTAACTTCTATGCCTCTCAGCTTAGTATTTTTCCTTAATCCTTACGCGCTGATTTTAAAAAGCTCATCCTAATCATCTGCCACCTTACTGAAGCGTCCGCAACGCCAACAGCGCAATCCCGTTCAACGACGCGTTCTGCCGGTAGAACGCCGGTTTTAAGACCGGGGGAAAGGGAACGCTCTGGGCTAGCTTAGCGGTCAGTGCTGGCGCAATCTGGTGGTAAGCCGCCTGCATGCCCCCACCTACGGCCACCACGGCGGGATCCCAAGCAATGCAGAGATTGCTGAGGTTGACCGCCCAGGTCGTCAGGAGGTGATCTTTAAATTGCTGCAACGCTGGTGACAAGGTTGGGGCCTGCCACAGGTCCTTTGCCGTGTAAGGGTGACCGACTAGCGCCGTCAGCTGTTGCCCAATGCCCTGACCGCCCGTGGCCTCTTCCAGCGGTGCATGGCCGGTCGCAAACCCGGCCGAGCTCTGGGCGTCCAATAGCCAATAGCCCACTTCACCAGCTGCGCCGTGACTGCCCCGCACCACCTGATTCCCCAGGGTCAACCCGGTCGCAATGCCGGTTCCCAGGTTCAGATAGAGTCCCGCCGAGGTCCCCTTTAAGGCCCCGTTGAGCAGTTCGGCATAGGTCGCCGACTTCACGTCGTTTTCAATCAAGACGGGTACCGCGGGGAAGACCGTCTGTAGGCTCGCCCGCAGGTTCACCTGGTCCCAGCCCTGGATGGTCGGGACCAACTTCAAGTGGTCCCCGTCGACCACGCCGATGGTACTGACCCCGATGGCGGCGAAGGTCAACTGCGCCCGCGATGATGAACTTATCCTGGGCGCGCCACTCACCAGTCGCACTGATGGCCGCCAAGGCGATCTTGGTGCCCCCAATGTCGATGGCTAACACGCCCGTTGCTGTCTGTGTCATGTTTGTCGCCCCCCCTATGCACGCTTCTTAAAGGGCCAGTCGTTCTTGACCACGAATGACCGTCCCAAGAAGACCAGAATCCCCACGACCGTCCACACGACGGCCAAACTGATTGCCGACTTGCCGGAAGAGAAGAACACGAAGCCCCACCCGATAAACGCAATCAAGCTCGGCACCGGGTACAGCCATTCCTTATAGGGCCGCTGCAACGTTGGCCGCTTCTTCCGTAAGACGGACAGCGCGATGATCTGCATCATGAACTGAACCACGATCTGAACCGCCATCAGCGCGTTGATCACCGTGGTCAGGTCGAAGAAGCAGCAGACCACCATAATGGCGCCAATCACCAGCAAGGAATAGTTCGGGAACTTCATTTTAGGGTGCAGGTGGGCGAATTGCTTAAAGAACACGCCATCCTTGGCGGCATTGTACGGAATCCGCGAAGCACCTAACAACCCGGTGTAAACCGAAGCGAAGCAGGTCCAAATAATCAATAGCGTAATGATGGTCCCACCCCACGGACCCCAAGCCTTGGTCATGAATAGCGACCCAATGTTCGAACTCTTAGCGGCGGTCTGCCACGGAACGTAGCCGATGATACCGATGTTCATCAAGAGGTCGATCAACGCCACGAAGAGAATCGACAAGGTAATCGACCGGGGAATCGTCTTCCCCGGCTGGGTCAGTTCGTCGCCCATGTAGGCGGAGGTATAATAGCCCAGATAATCGTAGATTGATAGTAACATTCCGGCACCTAGGCCTAAGAAGAACTTGTTGGGTGTAAAGGCCCCTTTAGGAAAATCAAACGCCAAGTGCGGGTCAAAGTGCAACAGCCCGGTGGCCACGATCAGGACCACCGTTAAAATCATCCCAATCCACAGGACCAATGAAATCTTGGCGACACTGGTGACTTGCCGGTAGAGTAAGGCCACGGCTAACAGGGTCACCGCGACCGCAATCAACTTGGTCTGCAGCCCCGTCATTCCCGGGAAGAAGAACTTGGCATAGTTCGCCAAACCAATCGCCCCGCTGGACAGCGTCAACGGTGTAGCCAAAAGGACGGACCAGATGAATAGAAACGGCATCAGGTTCCCCGTTCGGTCGTGGAAGGCCGCCTTCAAATAGTTATAGGTGCCCCCTTCACCGGGCAATGAGCTACCCAACTCACTCCAAATCTGACCATCCAACAAAGCTAAAGCTGCCCCGGCAATCCAGCCAAACATGGCTTGGGGCCCGCCCATGACCGTCAACACCAACGGAATCGTGATGAACGGTCCGGCCCCCATCATCTGCGACATATTAATGGTAATGGCCTGAAACGTCCCAATCTTACGTTCTAATTCTCCCTGTTCTCTCATAGCTACTCCTTCTAAGGCGCCGAATCCGTGTGCCGCACGAATCCAATCACCATTGTGACGACTTTTCGCCAGTTTAGCGCTTTTCCTAGCCGCTAACGGAGAATCAGCCCCGTTTCAGACCTGGTTAGCCCACTTAACTGACGTTATGGCCACCCTTTTTTATGAATATAATCATAGTTTGATTAGGGGGTAATGTAAATAGAAAATTAACGGTTTTCACAAATTTGTAGGTTTGAGAAAGCACAATTGGTATAGTCCTATAGGAAAGGCTGGTCTAGCTGTTTAAATGACTGACTAGTCTGTACTAAATAAAATTGGTTTAATTCTTTTAACTAAATTGGCTTATCTTGAAATCACAACAATACCATTCCCATGTTCAGCATACTAGCCTCACCAGATGCGCCGCTGAAAAGGTATGAATTATGCACATGTTTTCAATAAATATGCATCTAAGCCCACTAAAAAACCTCCCGGCTAGTTCACCGGGAGGTCCCTTTAATCTGTTTAATGTTCACTTAGCCGAACTAAACGATTAGCCTTGCGTTGCGTTGTGGAAATGGTTCGCAGCTGTATCAGCCATCCCGTTCAACTTGGACATGTCAGCGGCGGTAATCGAGAAGTCCAACTGAGCGTTGGCTTCAATGTGGTCCTGACTGGTTGCCTTCGGTAAGGGCAATACGCCATTTTCCAAGCAGAAGCGGAGGGCCAACTGTGCCGCGGAAACGTGGTACTTGGCCGCCATTTCCTTCACAGCCGGGTTATTCAACATGTCACCCGTTGCCAACGGTGAGTAAGCTTCGACCAATAAGTTGTGGTCGGTCGCAAACTTCACGATCTTAGGTTCCGTGTAGCCCACGTAGTATTGAATCTGGTCGACCATCGGGGCCACTTCGGCGTGGGACAAGATGTTCTGCAAATCATGGACGTTGAAGTTAGAGACGCCAATCGCCTTGGCTTTCCCCGTCGCGTAAATCTCTTCCATCGCGCGCCAAACATCGAGGTTCGCCGCGTCACAGTCCTTCCCGATTTCATTCCATGGCCACGGCGCATGAATCAAGTACAGGTCCACGTAATCGATATCCAGATTCTTCATCGTGGTCTGGAAGTCGGCCAACGCCCCCTTATACGACTTGGTTTCAGCAGGCAACTTGGTGGTGACGAAGATGTCGCTCCGGTCGATACCGGAGTCCCGAATCGCCTTCCCCACACTCGACTCGTTCGCGTAAGCCTTGGCCGTGTCAATGTGCCGGTAGCCCGTCTTTAAGGCGTTGGCGACAGCGTCATAGGCGGTCTGCCCACCCGGGATCTGCCAAGTTCCGAAGCCCACTTGGGGAATGGCGGTGCCATTTGCTAATTCAAAGGTATCCGTTAAAACTGCCATATCAAAAAACCTCCATTCAGATGACTATGGGGCCAGTATAGTCCCTTAAGGTCACTCGAAGGCAAGTATTTTGTGAAGGTTTCCACCAGAATCAGGGCCATCAAGTGGTCTGTGATCCTACTGGCATAAATTTGTAATATTACAAATCGCGTGGAAGCCCCAAAACTACCGGTTTCTCTGTTATGATAATTCTGTCGTAAAGATTGCTTAACACAAACAGACGACAAACTAAAGCTTTTTTGGTGCCAGTGCCGGTGGTACCCGGAAACTACCTTCGGCGATAACTGCCTCCAAACCATAACCCCATTGAATCAGACTAAATCCCAGTTTGATTCAATGGGGTTAATTTTTATGCATTTTCGGGGTTCACTTGACCTGCAGGGTCTGGGCTAACCGTTGTAAGACCCGTAAGAGTTCCGCCCGGTCGGCCGTCGAATAATCACTCAGCCGTTCCTGAAGCTCAGCTGCTCGGGCCAGTTGAATCCGTAACAAGCCTTGGTGCCCCGCGGTACTCAGGGTCAATCGGCGGACCCGTTGATCCCGCCGATCGGGCTCTTCAAGCCACCCCGCCGCCATCAACCGGTCGACCTGCCGACTGACCGACGAGTGGTTCCGCCCAATATGGTCCGCCAGTTGGCCCACGCTGATGTTGGGCTGCCGGGCGACCCAGACTACGATGGGTAAGGCCGCCGGCTCCAAGTGCACCCGTGCCCGTTGCAACAGGCAGCGGTCCCGTTGCGGCTGGTCGAAGAACGTCACGATGTCAAACAACGCTTCAAAAATATCACTATCCACGATTTATACCCCCTACTCGCTAGATTAGTCACCAACCATTCAGCTCCTGATTGATTGTTAGTATACCAGAACCATGCTACCATGTGCATGACGCACAGACTAACCTGAAGGAGTGATTGGATGACAAATCCTAAAATCGGGATTATTGTGGGGTCCACCCGGCCCAGTCGTATCGGTCCCAGTATCGCTGATTGGTTGCAAAAGCAGTTAAAGACACCCCACCTGGACGTAGACGTGATTGATTTAGCCCAGATTGACCTGCCGCTTTTAGACGAGATTGCCATGCCCAGCGATGGCCATTACGAACTCGAACATACCAAGAACTGGAGCCGCTTGATTCAGGGCTACCAAGGCTTCGTCTTACTATTCCCGCAATATAATTGGGGCTATCCCGCGCCCTTAAAGAACGCGCTGGACTGCCTCTACAGTGAGTGGCGGGGCAAGCCCGTCAGCATGGTCTCCTACGGCGGACGCGGGGGCTTCCAAGCAGCACTAGCCCTGTCGCTGGTCCTCCGGGGACTCAAGTTCCACCGGTTAAGCACCAACATCGAAATTTCTCTAAAACCCGCCGATCTCGATAGCCACGGGCACTTCAAGGCGCCCAACCAAGCCCTAGCCCCGTATGAATTTAACGTTCAACAGTTAAGTGCCGAATTCCAGCACGTGCTGACCGACTAAGCGGCGTTAAGCGCGAATTAAGCTGTTGCAGCGCTGTAAAACGATGGTTTTACAGCGCTTTTTTCTACGTTTAATCAAGGGACAGATTGTGGCAATCCCCCGCCTTACCGGTTGGCCCTGAAGAGGCTGGAACGTGGTGGGCACGACTTGGAGCCCTGAAAGCCCCAGGTCTTCAAGCTCGACCTTTGGGTAAGCCAGCTGAAAAACGCTGACTAACCCAAACGACACCACTGAGCCT
>NZ_AZDT01000053.1 GCF_001434785.1 Levilactobacillus namurensis DSM 19117
GGTAGAGCACCTGACTGTTAATCAGGTTGTCGACGGTTCGAGCCCGCCTGCCGGAGCTTTAGATGGAGAGTTGTCCGAGTGGCTGAAGGAGCAGCATTGGAAATGCTGTAAACGGGTACTAACCTGTTTCGAGGGTTCGAATCCCTCACTCTCCGTTTCCCAAAGTATGACCCGTTGGTCAAGTGGTTTAAGACACTGCCCTTTCACGGCAGTAACATGGGTTCGAATCCCGTACGGGTCATTGTTATCATGGAGGATTAGCTCAGTTGGGAGAGCGTCTGCCTTACAAGCAGAGGGTCACAGGTTCGAGCCCTGTATCCTCCATAAGATAATAGCATAACACTTGATTATGGTCTGTTGGTCCAGTTGGTTAGGACGCCTCCCTGTCACGGAGGAGATCACGAGTTCGAGTCTCGTACAGACCGTGGTTATGTTATTATTAATTTAATACACAACATTACTACATGATGAAATAATGGCTCGGTAGCTCAGTCGGTAGAGCAATGGATTGAAGCTCCATGTGTCGGCGGTTCGATTCCGTCCCGCGCCATTTATGGAGGGGTAGCGAAGTCTGGCTAAACGCGGCGGACTGTAAATCCGCTCCTTCGGGTTCGGTGGTTCGAATCCACTCCCCTCCATCATATAGGGATATAGTTTAAAGGTAGAACTACGGTCTCCAAAACCGTCGGTGTGGGTTCAATTCCTACTATCCCTGTTGTAATGTTATGGCGGTATTGGTGAAGTGGTTAACACACCGGATTGTGGTTCCGGCACGCGTGAGTTCGATTCTCACATACCGCCCTAGATTGGGCATACCCCTTAAGGTTGTTCCAGTCAGATTGGATAGACGATTATGGTGGTATAGCCAAGTGGTAAGGCAGAGGTCTGCAAAACCTTCATCGTCGGTTCGAATCCGATTACCACCTTTGACTGGGTGTATCCAATCAGATATTTTTTGCCGGAGTGGCGGAATTGGCAGACGCGCTGGACTCAAAATCCAGTGACCGTTGAGGTCGTGTGGGTTCGAACCCCACCTCCGGTATCAAGCAACATTATAGTTCGATTTAAAAGAGCAGAAACGTTGACATATCAACGTTCCTGCTCTTTTGTTATGCCATCAAATATATATTCATACATATTTTTGTAAAAGTTTGCTACCTTTTATGCTACCTTTTGATTTTGGGGTAGCAAAAGTAGTCTCACTTTTTAAATCCATTCGCCCGTTAGGGAACAACGGTTTAAACGGCCGTTAATCCCCGTTAGACGATGACTATCGGATTGTAGTAAGGATAGGGGAGACCCGTGATGAAGAGCTTAACAGTTCCAGTACCGCTGTTCTCCGGGCATAATTGCCACATAGACGTCGTCGTTTTCTCCAATAAGTGTCTAACAGACAGACTACGATGATGGGGACTTCTGATCAAGTTCTGTAATAACACCGGTCTCGCTAAAAAGTCCCACCTGCTAGGTAATCAGCAAGTGGGACTTTTAACGGCAACTAAAACGCTACAGCTGCTGTGGTTGAGCGGGATCAGCCTCTACGAACTTAACAGCCGTTCCGTAAGCGGCGACCGACTGCATGTCCGTGCCAATTGATCCGGAGTCAAACCGCATCATGACCACGGCATCAGCGCCTAACTTCTCCGCGTTCTGTCGGAGACGGTCCACGGCGATGTTCCGGGCCTCATCGAGCATTTTGGTATAGTCGCGGATCTCACCGCCGACCACGTTCTTCAGTGCCGCACCCATGTTACGTAAGACGTTCTTAGATTGGGTCGTCAGGCCGAAGACTTCGCCAATGACTTGGTAATGCTTACCAGGAATCTGTTCTGTAGTGGTGACTAAAATTGGGGTAGCCATGTTCATTCCTCCTTGATAGAGCTGTCTCGACTATACCTGAAAGGGGATTCAGACGCAAGTTGCGTCGCTGGTGGTGGCTAGACCAATATTTGCTATTACCATTATTATAATTGGTAAACCAGTTTACAAACCAGCGGTAAACCAGAATGTTTGGTGAACAGGCCGAAATGTTTCTCTGCAAGCGCAATCTTTGCATTTAGGACTTTTAATCACGAACTAGACCACTGATCTCGGCTAGAAAAGTTAATGGCGTCATCCTGAGATTATGATATGCTATGACCATAACGAGGGAAGCTAGTCATTACCTAAGCTGGTCTCGTTTAAACTTATAAAAAGGAGTCATCTGCCATGCAAACCCGTTTTGAGTTTGACCGAATGACGACCGAGCCAAGTATTGTTAGCTCCGAAAAACACGGCGCCATTCCTGTGACAGCTACTGAAAACTTACAAATTCCCCAACTTCCAGCCTTTACGGCCCACCAACGGGCGCTATTAGATCAGTTTTTTGAACTTAACCAACGCTATAAGGACAGTTTGCATCAAGCGGAGGAGAGTCTCACCATGTCGTTGACGACTTATCGCCAGAATCGCATGTGCTACGGCGACATTACGGACGTCGCGTGTTTTCGCCGGGAGTTCTTTGAAACGGTGCACGTGATTTTGAGTTCATCGGTCACGATTGGGTACGAGATGGCCTTTCACGACCAGACGACCCACCGTAAACGCAGCTGGGACCTAGACGCGTTGCTTCGGGTCAAACCAGACCAGGTTGCTAATGGGGACCTGGTGGAGACCATCAGCTACCCGCAGGCTAAGCTACGACTGCGGCGGCATTACGTGGTGCAAAACCAGCATCTGTATTGGCGCACCAATCAAGTGACCCACCACCAGCAGGTCGTTCCGTGGACCGAAGGCTTAATGCTGCTGCAGAAATTTTTGGAACCCCACTCGATCTGGTTAGCCCATCACTTCCTCAGTGTTCAAGCCTATACCTAACAAAAAATGCGATCATCCCGTTAGTGGATGGTCGCATTAGTGCATGGGTGACTGGGTCAACTGAGGGGCGAGTTTAGCACACGTCGTTTTGATTTGACCGCGTTGCAGGTCGGTTGCCGGGACCGTGATCACGTTTTGGTGATCCCCAGGTGTCAGGCTGGCCTGCCAGATTCGTGTTTCGATAATATAGATGACGTGAGGTGCCACGACTTGATTCCAGTGGTGTTCTGCGGTAACTTGACGGTTCGGAAGATGCAGGGCTGCCGCCAGTTGGTGACAGAAGTGGTCGATTAACGCCGCGTCTACGATAGCGTTACCGGTGAGGGTGGGTTGATACTTGCCACTACGAATATCGCCTACCACTTTAATTTCAGGCATTCAGGTTCCTCCATGTTCAAATAATGCCTTATTTTAGCATAAAAGGCGTCTGTAACAGGCTCGTTTAGCGGGAGCTTAGCGAAACTTTAACGATTGCTCCTTAGCGCAGAATCAAGAAGCCAATCAGGAGTTGTACGATGCCCGCCGTGACCAGCTGGTAGCGCTGAGTAATATGTTGGTTCAAGAACCAGTAGCCGCTGACCAGGAGAATAGCGAGAACCGTCTTCCAAGTCAGGGGCAACACTAGGATGGTCAGAATTAAGATGATGGGGGGGACCAGGGTCCAACGCCAATCCTGCGGGTGAACGTAGTAGGGAGCGAAGAAGTTGCCATAGCTGGCGATGATGGGAATCAATGCGATGAGAAATTGGGTGGCGAGATAGTGGTTCCGCAGGAAGAAAAGAATGACGGGAACGCCACACCCGGCAAGAACGCTGAAGACGATCAGGCCGTAGACGGATTGGAGTCCCAGCCGTGGAATACAGGCCAACACCAAAAAGATACACAGCAGAACGGCGAACAATTGAAGTAAGTGATCGTGGGGAGCAGCTAACAGCCCCAGCGTCGCAGCCGCCACAACCAAGATGGGACCGATGTGGGACTGGAACTGGCGTCGTAGGATCAAGAAGTAACCGGCGGCGAGCAAAACCCCGTAACCGCCCAAAAAGCCCTTAGCGGTCCAAGCTAGGGGGTGACCAGTTGCGGCGGTCGAGCCGACCAGCCACCATAAGAGGTTTTGACATAGGGTGAAGAGGACGAGTTGCTGGACGGTCCGATTTTTTAAAAAGGCCTTGAAAGCGGTCATGGAATCGCTCCATTTCAACAAAGATTAGGTTAACTTTAATCATAGTAATTGTGACCGGTCGGGTCAACTTATCCGGTGAATTTCTTAGGGGTTTCTTTGTCAGTTGCGCGGATTTGTGTTAGACTTTTTAAGTTATGAGTCAATTCCCGATAGGATTCACGTCACAGTGAAGCTGCCTTGTAACCGAACGGTGCTTAAGATTATCGGTCAACTTAGCACCCACCATATCTAGGGGGAATATCCATTGCAAGAAAGACATTTATTTACTTCAGAATCCGTTTCTGAAGGTCATCCCGATAAGATTGCGGATCAAATCAGTGACGCCATCTTAGACGCGATGTTGGAACAAGATCCAGACTCACGGGTGGCTTGTGAGACGTCCGTGACCACGGGGTTAGTGCTGGTCTTTGGTGAAATTTCGACCAAGGCCTACGTTGACATCCAAAAGGTCGTTCGGCAGACAATTCGTGAGATTGGGTACACCGATGCCAGCATTGGCTTCGACGGCGATACCTGTGCGGTATTGGTTGCTATCGATGAGCAGTCACCCGACATTGCCCAAGGGGTTGACGATTCACTGGAAACGCGGGATGGCGACACGGACCCGCTGGACCAGATTGGTGCCGGCGACCAAGGTCTGATGTTTGGGTACGCGGTCGACGAAACGCCCGAATACATGCCATTACCAATCACACTGAGTCATGCATTGATGCGTAAGATTGCGAGCTTGCGGAAGTCGGGAACGATTCCGTACCTGCGGCCAGACGCTAAGGCAGAAGTTACCGTTGAATACGACGACAACGACCAACCTATGCGGGTGGATACGGTGGTCTTAAGTACCCAGCATGATCCAGATGTGACGTTAGACCAGATTCGTCAAGACGTGATCGACCAAGTGATCAAGGCCGTGATCCCAGCGAAGTTGTTGGATGACCAGACCAAGTACTTCATCAACCCGACTGGGCGGTTCGTCATCGGGGGTCCTCAAGGGGATGCCGGTTTGACGGGACGGAAGATCATCGTGGATACCTACGGTGGGGCAGCTCGCCATGGTGGTGGGGCCTTCTCCGGGAAGGACGCCACTAAGGTGGATCGGTCGGCCAGTTATGCGGCCCGGTACATCGCCAAGAACATTGTCGCTGCGGAATTGGCGAAGAAGTGTGAAGTTCAGATTGCCTACGCGATTGGGGTCGCCGAACCCGTTTCGGTCTCCATCGATACCTTTGGTACGGGAACGGTCAAGGAAAGCGCCTTGGCAGCTGCCGTACGGCAACTCTTCGACCTGCGGCCTGCCGGCATCATCCAGATGCTCGACCTGAAGCGGCCCATCTACAAGCAGACGGCGGCCTATGGTCACTTTGGCCGGACCGACATTGACTTGCCATGGGAACACCTCGACAAGGTCGACGCTTTAAAGGCAGCCTTAAACCAGAACAATTAAGTGAACAGATGAAAGTCCCGCCAGTCTGGGTTACGCGACTGGTGGGATTTTTTAGGTTCGGGTGGCTTGAGATTTAGACTGAAATCTTGGATAATAGCGCTAATACAGTAAATTTTTTGGGGAACAGCAGTGGGCTGTTTAAAAACGTTGAGTGGTTGGGCCGACGGTAGGAGGATTTTAAAGCATGAGTAAGCAACAAACTAACGTGAAGGTCGTGACGGGGGCCGTCTTCGTCGCCACGTTCATGTCGGCCATTGAAGGGACCATCGTCTCGACGGCCATGCCCACCATCGTGGGTGACCTGCACGGGGTCGCGTTGATGAACTGGGTCTTTTCGATTTTCTTGTTGACCAATGCCCTGGCAACGCCCATCTACGGTAAGTTAGCGGATACGGTCGGGCGCAAGTCCGTCTTTTTGGTGGGCCTCTTGATCTTCGTGGTGGGGTCCACGCTATCCGGTCTGTCGCACAGCATGGAGACCCTGATTGCGTGGCGCGCCCTGCAGGGGATTGGTGCCGGTGCCATTATGCCGGTGTCCTTCACCATCTTAGCGGACATCTACCCCGTTGAGCAACGCGCTCGGGTCATGGGGTTGAACGGGTCTGCCTGGGGGATTGCGGCCGTGGTCGCCCCGTTGTTAGGGGGCTTCATTGTGGACCAGCTGAGTTGGCATTGGATCTTCTTTATCAACATTCCCATCGGGATTATCACCATGCTGCTGATCTGGTTCTTCTTGAACGAAGTGACCGAGCGAAAGCACTTTACCATGGATTGGTGGGGCAGCTTCTGGTTGTCGATTGGTCTACTGGCGTTGATGTTGACGTTCCAACTCTTAGGGGATGGCCAACTGGGCTTCGGCTGGGTTCTAGTGGGCTTGGTGGTCACGATTGCGGCCTTTTGGGCGTTTATCCGTCAGGAAAAGCGGTCCCAGGACCCTCTGATTCCGTTGACCCTGTTTAAAGACCGGACCTTTGTGGTACAGAATCTCATTGCCGCGTTGGTCAGCGGGTTCATTATGGGCTTTGAAGTTTACCTGCCGACCTGGACGCAGGGGTTGTTAGGGTTGCTGGCGTCCCAAGCCGGGTTTGCCATCACGCCCAGTTCGTTGATGTGGATTGTGGGGTCGTTTATTGCGGGTAAGTTGATGTTAAAACATTCGCCGTACCAGATTATTAACCTGAGTCTGACCATCATCTTGGTTGGGGCCGTCACTATGGCTCTCTTACCAGCCTCGGCACCTTTCTGGAGTTTCTTCGTGATTGCGGCCGTCTGTGGGACCGGTTTTGGGATCACCATTACCACCACTACGGTTACGGTCCAGAGTGCCGTCCCAGTGGATGAGGTGGGGGTCGCCACCTCATTTAACACCTTATCGCGAACTCTAGGCCAGACCATTATGGTTTCCTTGTTGGGAATCATCATGAATGTGGCGATGACCCGGGGTGTTGCCAGTCATCCGGGAACGTCGATGGCCATGATGAACCAACTGATCAATCCCCAGACGGCTAAGCAGTTATCGGCTCAGCTGTTACCGACGTTGCACGGCATCCTGTACCAGGGGCTTCACGCCATCTTTATCGCGGGTGCCTTACTGATCGTGGTGTCTTACTTGGTCAACTTCTTGGACCGGCGGAGTACCCGGTCGGTTACGGGTCATCAGGGGTAATTGCTCCCGTTCGCGGTACATTTACGGTATAATTAAGAGGTAATTAGACGCGAGTGGAGGCGAGAAAATGTTTGAAAGTCATCATGCGCGATATGCAAGTTATGGCACCGTGGCGGTTCTGCCAGGCGACATGATTGATGCCGTTTGGGAGATCATTGACGATGATCTGCAGGGGGTCTTTCCCTTGGAGAACTTATTAACGTTTAGGCTCCACAACAATCAAGGCCAGACGACGTTCGAGTACGTCCAGACCGATAATGAGGATGCGAGTCTGGGCGCTGCCTTTGACACGAACTTTGCATACTCCGGTAATTTACCTAAGACGGTCCTCGCCTACGACGACGGCGATAGTCAGATTATTATTCTCCCGTCTGAGACGGCCGGCCATTAACGGGCAATTCAAAAGCGACACATGAGGTCAGTTGACCCCGTGTGTCGCTTTTTTGATGGCTATTTTGTTCTTTATTGAACAGGCGTCCGGATGGCCTTTAAGGCGTCGTCAATCTGGCCTAAGACGATGTCGATGTTGCCCGGTTGGTCTAAGTCGTACTTCTGTAAGTCGATCTTGATCTTAGGACTTACATCGTAGTCGTCGTACCATCCCTTGTAAGCCGTCCACATCTTCTTGTAGTAGGCTTCCAATTCAGGATTGTTTTCGAATTGTTCGTAGTCCCGACCACGCTTCTTGATCCGGTGAAGGATCGTATCGAAGTCTGCGTCAGCGTAGACTAACAGGTCAGGGGCCTTCTTAGGGAGTTCTTGGAGTTCATTCATCATGTTATCCAAGAGGTTTAAGTAGACGCCCAATTCCGTATCCGTGATGTTCCCTTCGGCGTTGTTCTCGCGCGTGAAGAGCGCATCTTCGTAGATTGAACGGTCCAAGACGTTATTGTCGTCCGCCAACGCCTTCTTGATCATACTAAACCGCTTGTTGAGAAAGTAAATCTGCAGCAAGAAGCCATATTGCTTTGGGTTCCGGTAGTAGAGTGGTAACACCGGGTTATCACCGACTGGTTCAAAAAATGCCTGTGTATTCAAGTGTGCCGCAATCTTGCCTGTAAGGGTCGTCTTACCGACCCCAATCATTCCTGCTGTAATAATCACCATGATAGCCCCTCTTTTATTAAAAATACAACCAATAGTGTACCATAAAATCCGGGACCACTACATCTTCATTCACGGAAAACTTTGGGGCAAACCTCGAACTTTGGCTAGTGTTGTATAATGGAAGTGTTGATAAGACTGGATTAAGAGGAGTATTGATTGTATGGAAAAATCAGTTGTTTTTTTTGATTTAGACGGCACGTTATTCGATGACCAGAAGCATGTGTTGCCCGCTAGCATTGCGGCCATTCAGGAGATGCGCAAGCGCGGCGTCCTCCCAGTGATTGCTACCGGTCGGAATATCTTCGAAATTCAGGATGTTTTGGATGCTACCGGCATCGATAACGTGGTCAGCGCTAACGGCAGTTACGTGCAGTATCAGGGCCGTAAGCTCTCCGCAGCGGTCATTCCGGCAACCGTCTTGGCCGACTTAACGGCCTTTGCCCACCAGCAGGGTGATCCGGTAGGGTACTTTAACGCCCAGGGCTTTCGGCTAAGCCAAGCCAATCAGGATACCCAAGACAACTTTAAGCTGTTGCGGTTGAACGCGGTGGTGGACCCAACGTGGTACCAGCACCACGCCATTAACTTCTTGAACGTGTTTAACCGGGACAAGGGCGACTTGTACAACCAGGAGTTTGCCGGCAAGCTGAGCTTTGTCCGGAATAACCCACGGGCCCTAGATACCATGGTCACGGGCGTCAGCAAGCAGACGGGGATTCAGACCTTCTTACAAGAGGCCGGGTTGACCCATGCCAAGACCTACGCCTTTGGGGATGGCTTAAACGATCTCCAGATGTTCGACCAAGTGGATGTGCCCGTTGCGATGGGGAACGGCCTCCCGGAAGTGAAGGCGCAGGCCGCCTACGTTACGACCACCAATACCACGGATGGTATCGTGCAAGGGTTACGCCACTTTAACTTAATTGCTTAAGATGATGCAAACGACATAAAAACCTCGCCCAATTCAGCGAGGTTTTTTGGTTCATCTGAGGTTTAGTTGGCCGTTAATTGACAGCCAGGCGCTAAGCCATGTGGGCTTGGATATTCTCCAGGGTGACCGCAGTGGTATCGGCGAAGACCATGTCGGCAGCACCTAATTCGGTTGCATCGCCAATTCCCAGGGACGTTTCCCCAGCGCCGTTAATGGCTTGGACACCCGCAGCAGCATCTTCTAGGCCGATGCATTGGGCAGGGTCTAAGTTCAGTAAAGCCGCGCCTTTGGTGTAAATCTCAGGGTCCGGCTTGCCATGCTTGAGGCTGGCTGGATCCACAATTTTAGGGAAGTAGTCGGTCAGCTGCAACTTGTTCAAGACCCGTGGCGCGTTCTTGGAAGCGGAAGCCAGGGATAACAGGTAGCCGTGAGCTCGCAGGTCGTCCAAGAAGGCCTGCATCCCAGGAAGAATGTTCGCGGGCGTCATCTTGTCGACTTCGGCCACGTAGTTGGTGTTCTTCTGCGTTGCCAAGGCCACCTTTTGGTCTTGGGTGTACTGATTCTCTAACCCTCCGGCCTTTAAAATCATTTCCAGGGAATCCATCCGGCTGATTCCTTTCAGGCCGTCGCCGAGTTCCTTAGTCCAGGTGACGCCTAGGGAATCAGCCAATTGGTGCCAAGCCGTCCCGTGCAGGACGGAGGTATCGGTGATGACCCCGTCCAGGTCGAAAACGAATCCTTTAATCTCAGAAAATTTTGTCATCTTAGAACACTCCTAGTGGTTATTTAGTAGTTGATTTTAACGGGTTGATGAGCTTTCAGCGCAACCGGTTTGTGCAGAATTTGAAGGGTCGCGGCGTGGTCTGCCGTAACTTGAATCTGGTGGTGGTCAATCGTAAAGGTGTAGCGAATCCCCCGAATCGTCTGCCCGAAGTGTAGGGCCTGCCAGGCTTGAGGCAGGTGGGGGTCAACGGTGATCTGAGGGGCCAGACTATCGACTCCGGCGTAGGTCCGGGTCGCCATCAGGGTGACCGCGCCCATCACCCCTAAGTGGATACCTTCGGCGGTAGTCCCGCCTTGAATGTCGTAGTAGTCTGAGAACAGGGCCTGCGAGTAGAGTCGCCAAGACTGGTCCAGGTGACCCGCCATGGCCGTTAACGCCGCGTACACGATACGCGATAAGGTCGATCCGTGCGTCGTGCGGTCGAGGTAGAACTGCAGGTTCTTAGCCAGCTGGTCTGCGGAAAGGTGATAACCGAGTTGGTCCAGCAACTGCAAGACTTGCGCCTTATCGAGATTGTAGAAGGGCATCAGGGTGTCGGCTTGCTTGGCGACTTGGTAGGCGTCAGGAGTCTTACCTTCGGATTTTAAAATACGATCCATTCGGGAGATATCGCCGTACTTCTTGTGATATTTCTCGAAGTCCAGGGCGGGGAGCTTGAAGTACCCCTCGAACTGGCCGATAATCCCGTCGTCGTTGATGTCCAGCTTCAGGTGGTGTTGGACATCCGTTAGTTGGGTGCGGGTCGCCGCTGTGAAGTGGGTCTTATCCGCCACGTCGCGTTTGGTCGCTGGCTTAGTCGCGTCTAGGACTTGGTCCAATTGGCCGAATAGCCAGGCCACCATCAGGTTGGTGTAAGCGTTGTTGGCCAGGCCCTGAGTGTCGGCGTTAGGGTAGTTTTCGTGAAATTCATCTGGACCCATGACGTGATCGATCGTGTACCGGCCAGACTGGTCGCGATGGGCCTTACTCAACCAGAATTGGGCGATCTCTTCTAGCATTTCCAACCCGTAGTGGTCCATGAAGTCCTGGTCGCCAGTCAGCCGAACGTACATGATCACGTTATAGGCAATGGCCAGAGAGACGTGCCGTTGAAGGGATGAATAATCGGGATCCCAGGTGTTGGTCAAGGGATTCAGGTGGGTGACTTGGGACTGCTCGTCACCGACTTGCCCCGATTGCCAAGGGTACATGGCCCCGGCAAAGCCCGCGGCCTTCGCGTTGGCCTTAGCAGCTGGTAGCCGCCGGTAACGGTACATCAGGAGTTGCCGGGCCAACTGCGGGTCGTGGAGGGCGTAGACTGGTAAATCGAACATCTCGTCCCAGAAGACGTGCCCCCGGTAGGCTTCTCCGTCGAGTCCCCGGGCGTTCACGGAAGCATCGATCTTGCCAGACGCGATGGCTTGCGTTGCGGTGAAGAGGTGGTAGAGGTTGACCCGCGTCAGCTTCTGTGCGGTCACATCGCCCGTGATCTGAATGTCCGCATCAGCCCACCGACGTTGCCAGTAAGCTTGACTGCTGGTGAGCGTGTCGGCGAAGCTGGCGTGAGCGAGTTCTTGGGTCGCAGTCGCCAGTAAGGGCGTGGTGGTCTCACGGTCCGTGAAGAGGACCACGTTCTTCTCAAAGGTATAGGTCTGTTGGGGCACGACTTGAACGGACCGCATCTGTCGCGCCTGCTTTTGGGCTTGGGGCGATTGGTCATCCGGAGCGGTCAGGGCTTTGCCGGGGCCCGTTAAGTGGGAGCCTAAGACCAATTTGACCTGAGAAGTCCGGGTCTGGGCTTCTAAGAAGACGCTATCAGTCTGTTGGCTCATTCCGGTGATCCGCAGGTGACGCTGGTCGAAAGCCTGATAACGGTCGACGTTAGCGTTACGGACGTTGCCATCGATCATCGAATAGACTTGGAGACTGCCTGCAAAGTTTAGCGGAGTAATCTGGTAGCGAATGGCGAAGCGGTGCCAGTCTTTGAAGTTGGCCAGCTTGGTGCTAGTCAGCCGCAACATATGTCCGGTCGGCAACTGGACCAGCATGGTCGTGGTCAAGGTCCCGTTGTGCAGGTTCAAGCTACGGTAGATGTCTTGAATGTCGCTGGCCTTGATCTGAAACGGGTTCTGATGATCGACCCCGAAGGTCAACGCCTGAGCGTTCGGTAGTTTGACCAAGTCTTCGTTGATGACCGCTCGCCCGTTAAGGTTGGTGGTCAGTTGGTCATAGAGCCCGGCGGTATACATCCCCGGGTAGTTGTCCGCGTTAGCGTGGGCTTCCGGATAAGCTCCCCGTAGGCCGAAGAAACCGTTGCCAACTGTCAGCATGGCTTCTTGACCGTAATTCCGCTTGCCTTGATATTGGCCGTAGTAATCGAGGTGCCAAGCCAGATAGTCGCGTTTATCGGCCAAGGCTTGGGCCAGGCCGTGCTGGGCGACCGTCTGTTGACTGACCACGGGGATGTTCAGCATGTTAGTGATGGCTAACCCGATATCGATCCGTTGGTGGTTGATGCCGACCACGGTGTCGGAGAACGGGTAACTCAGCGCATTATCGACGATTGCGGCGTCGACGTCTAACCCGACCAACTTGACTCGGAGATTTTCCAGGTTTTCGCCGATGGTCTGATCCGCATTATAGGCAATGATGAACTGCCGTTGCGGGGGGGTCTGGGCGTCGGGCGCGTAACTGACCTTTAACGAGTCGTCTAACACATGCAGGGTGATGATTTTCAAAAAATGGCTTCCTTTCACTAGATTATTGATGAGTCCTCACCATTTAGCTTAAGCGCCTATCGCCCAAATAACAATTAATTCCCCTTAATTCTAACAAAAATAAGAGCGCTGTCAATGCTTATATCTCGCAATTGCAATCGGTTGCAATTTTAGAGGGTTGACGACGGTCATACTGACCAATCACGTGTCAACTGAGGCCGATAAAAAAACAGCTTTTCGAGTGCCGGTTGGCCAGTCGAAAAGCTGTTTGTGGATACATTGGTGATTTTAACGCAGGTGGTTTAGTTGACCACGTGCAATGGTTCTTCGCCTTGAGCGACTCTGACGGCGTTCTTAGCGACGATCTCCGCCATTGCGTCTCTGGCCTCGACCGTGGCGTTCCCCACGTGCGGCGTCAAGATGACGTTGTCCAAGGCTTTGAAGCCGTCGTCAACGTGTGGTTCGGCTTCGTAAACGTCCAGGGCTGCACCGGCTAATTGGTGAGCGTGCAGTGCGTCTAAGAGGGCGGCCTCGTCGATGACTGGGCCCCGAGCGGCGTTGATCAGGTAGGCGGAGTCCTTCATCTTCTTGAATTCAGGGGCGCCTAACAGGTGGTGAGTCTCATCCGTCAATGGTGCGTGAATCGTCAGGACGTCACTTTGTGCCAATAATTCATCCAGCGTCACGTAAGTTGCGTTGAGTTGGCCCTCTGTGGCGGCATCCAATGGCTTCCGCTGGGTGTAGATGATGTGCATGTCGAAGGCAGCCATCCGCTTGGCAACGGCCTGCCCAATCTGACCCATTCCCAGGATTCCTAGGGTCTTGCCAGCGAGTTCGTGACCCAAGAAGAACAGGGGTGCCCAGCCGGCAAAGCCTTTGGTACGCATCAACTTGTCGCCTTCGACCATCCGGTGCGCCAGGGTAATGATCAGGCCCGTGGTGACTTCCGCCGTTGAGGTCGTGGAGACCTTGGGCGTATTGGTGACGGGGATGTTCTTTTGCCGGGCGTAAGCCACGTCAATGTTGTTGAAGCCGGCGCCGTAGTTGGCGATGAGCTTTAACTGCGGATCGGCGTCGATTACGTCTTGGTCAACCTGAGTGGAAAGGGGCGTGATTAAGTAATCCTTGCCTACGATACGCTTAAGTAATTCGTCCTTGGTGATTAACGCGTCGCCGGTATAACTGTCGACGTCTAACCCGGCCTTTTGCAGGATATTCAGGGCTGATTCTGGAATTGCAGCCGTTACGAAAACACTTGCCATAGATGTCACTCCTTCAAAAGATTTGGTAATACCAACCACCCTTATTGTAATCGTTTTCAAAAAAGATTTCACCTTTTCACCCGGATTTCTCTGTCAGATATGGTAAGATTTGAGACAAAGTCCTACAAGAAGGGAGCTGGGTGTACGTGAAGATTCTTGCTGGTCTGTTAATCGTCAGTTTACCCGCTATGGTGGTGGGGGGAACCGTCTGGGCCATCTTAGCCTGGGCCTTAGTTGGTTGGGCCAAGTGGCTCTTGGCCTTCGGAGGACTAGTGGTCGGGACCCTCTTGAGCTTTGCCCTGTATTGGGTGCTTTGGCCCCGCCCGTCGTTCGATGAGTCAGATGATGATTCAGGGCATTAAAAAAGCCATCGCGATAAATCGCAATGGCCAAAGAGTAAGGTTACAACATAATTGGGGGATTATGTTGTAGAAATTTCATCTACTTTGGGGGAGTAAAATGAAATCTGTCTGTTGAATGAGGACAGAATCCTCACGGCTAAGTTGAAAGTTGGTTCAAACTTATCCGCAACCTCATAGTACCGCAATAGTATAAAAAAATCTATAATTAAGAAAAGTTTTTTTGCTAAATTTTTTAGAAGGGGTCGTTGTTTGTATGCAAAACGAAAAGCGTCCCGCCAATGCGCGGAACTGGTTATGGGTGATTTTGTTGGTTATCTTAGCGAACTTAGTGCAATTGCCCTTGGTACAACTGAGTCACGGAACGACGGGCCACCAGTTGGTCTGGGCAATCATCTACCTGGGCGGCTTCGGCATCGCCGTTGGGTTGGCCGCTTGGCGGTACCGCAAGCTCTGGCGGACCTACCATTACCGGCGGTTGACCCGCCAGGATTGGAAGCTAATGGTCGGGGCCTACTTAGCGATGCTGGTAGCCGAAGAAGGCTTGAACTACTTGAACATGGTCCTAGCACACCAGACCACCACGGCGAATAACCGCGCCATCGCGACTTTGATGGGGCAGAGTCCCTGGGTCATGGTCCTGATGGCCATCACGGCGATCTGTGCGTCACCGTTTCTAGAAGAGTTCACCTTCCGGGGCATCTTGATGGACGGGTGTCTAAGTGGCATGGGCCGTTGGCTACCAATCCTGGCCAGCGCGATTGCTTTTTCACTGGTTCACTTGAGTACCACTTGGGTCAGCGGTCTCCTGTACGCGGTCATGGGGGGCACGTTCGCCTACGTCTACCAACGGACGGGGAAGATTCAGGCGACCATCGTTCTGCACGGCTTCAACAACCTGCTAGCGATGGGATTATTGGTCTTAACGCTCTAGGCGTACCGGTGCTTATCGGTGGATTCGCTCAAGGGCCGCCGTGACTGATGATTACCGGTAGTGGCCTTCATCCGCCTTACCGGTAGTGGCCTTCATCCGCCTTACCGGTTGGGCCTGAAGAGGCTGGAGCGTGGTGGGCACAACTTGAAGCCAAAGAGCGGTCTTCAAGATTGGCCTTTGGGTAAGCCAGCTCAGAACGCTGACTAACCCAAACGACACCACTGAGCCTCTTCAGACCCAACCTCACGGCTAAATTGAGCGTATCAAAAACGGTGTTTCCTGACGTCCGAAATTGGAAATATCAACACGGGGGACTGTTAAAACCAAATAATCAGACCGGGTCTCGAATCAAGTGTATCCATCATCAGATGCTTGGTTGGTTTGTACCATGATTACAAACGCTTGACGGTCTGATTCACACAAACGACCACTGTGACCTTATCCTGTTTAGGATGAGGTTTTTTCATTGATAATAGTCGTCAATAATATGCCTGGATACCGTGGCCTAATGGTGAACACTATGGTTACACGGGGTCCCAGCCTGGTCTGGCCGTCCGGTAAGGCGGATGACGATCACAGCTGTTTGGCTTTACAGAGTTGATCTTAAGATGTTTATGAGGATTAAAAATGCTAGCCAAACTCATCCGTCGATGGGTCAGGCTAGCATTTAGTGTGTCGTTTGTTTGTCGATCAGTTGATTGTCACTTACGTGGTCGAGTTGGTTCTTGACCGTGATGAGATCCGTCATCAGGGTTTGAATCTCGTGGTCGGACATGCCCAACATGGTCTGGCATTGTCCGATGCGTTGGTAGACTTCGTCGCGCTTGGCCGTTGCCATGGACGTCAGGTGAATCAGGACCTGCCGTTCGTCGGTACGACTCCGGACCCGTGTGACCCAACCCTGCTTTTCAAGCCGCTTCAACAGGGGGGTTAACGTGCCACTATCGAGTTCCAGGCGATCACCTAATTGGTGGACCGTCAATGGGGCATCTTCCCAGAGCGCAAGCAGCGCGATGTATTGGGGATAGGTCAGTCCAAAAGGTGCCAAGGCACTTTGATAGAAGTGATTAAATTTTTTACTGGCAGAGTAGATGGAAAAACACAGTTGTTCATCCAAAAGTACTGGTGGGACTTTAGCCATGTCCAAGGCCTCCTTTTATTTCGAATTCAATAGTATTGTATACAATTTAATTGCCATTAGCAAGGAAAAGTGATCACGGCTTGTGAAAAATAAGAGCTCACATTTTTAAGATTCCGTAACATCATCCTGATTATAAACTAGGGTGAACGATAAGTCGACTAATTATTGATAATTTGACTTATTTTTGTGGCCAATACCGATTGGTGCCCGTAAAATCGGGACTGACGCAAACTAAATAGTAGGGGAGATTCCCACAGGACGATCCTGAAGAGACCGAAAAAGTAGTAGAAACTGATCGTCCTAGTAGTTCATACCTTAAATACAAATATCCCCTAACCGGTCAAACGATAGATTGCTCATGCCCCTGATGACGGGGGCCGACTGATGATAATCCGGACGAAAGCGTTTGGTCAGTGAGGCGCCGTTGGGGAGAGAACATCTTTTTTCGACCAGACTCCTGCGGTATACTGGGGGCTACTGAGAGGGTGTGAGAGAATGATAAGATGGGTCCCTTTTATGCTGGTTAGTTGCGGGTGGCTAGTCTTAGTGGTGAAAAATTGGCGAGCTCGTAACTGGCGGCGGGTCCTGTGGTGGCTAGGGTGCTGGGGCCTCAGTGCGCTGACCTGGACCCCGGTGGCCTTTTCTTTCGGGAGTGAGAGTCTCGGGAAGATTACCACCAGTCAATGGGGCGGTGGCGTCTGGGTCTTAATTCCCCTAGAGCCCGCTAGTATCGATACGTCCTTCTGGTTGAACGTGGTGATGACTTTCCCCCAAGGGGTTTTACTGAAGTGGAATTGGCCTCATTTGCGCTGGTCGCAAGTGATCGGCGCGGGGTTGCTTACGGGACTGACCTTAGAAGGAGGGCAGGCCATCGGCAACGCGTTCGTGGCGCTGGGCCGGTGGGTCGATATCAACGACGTCTTGACGAACTGGACGGGGGTAGTCTTAGGCGCTTGCGCCTGTGCGTTAGTAGCTCGGTACGGTCACTGGCGATTGACAAGCCCGAAGCGGTAGTTCAGTATAGAGAAAAAGGACGTTAAATGGGGGAATTGACCAATGTTTATGACGACTGGCGGGCTGAACCGCGCACACGCAATTCAGGGAATCTTGACGGCGACGGCCCACGACATGTTACGCTCGGAAAAGCCTGATGAATTTGAACGGTTTGATGTTTTGTTCGACGAGGTTAAGCAGCAACTGATGCAGCAGGCACAGACTGCCGGTGCTGATGGCTTGATCGAGGTCCGGTTCAACACGGAGGTCGTGCAGATGAACGTGGCGCCGAAGTTTCTGGTGGTCCACGGCTACGGAACGGCGATTAAGTTTCCGGAGCAAAAAAATTCGAAATAAGGGTTCCCTTTTTTAACGGGATAGTGTAAGATATTATTTGTTGTTAAGAAATGCCCCGATGGCGGAACTGGCAGACGCGCAGCGTTCAGGTCGCTGTTTGGGTGACCAAGTACAGGTTCGAATCCTGCTCGGGGCATCAGTTAGCATCGGTAAACGTCCAGTGGTGGGCGTTTTTTTTATGGCGTAAAAATAGGCGTTGCGGTTATGACCGCAACGCCTATTGAGCATCGTCAGAGTTTTTTCGAAATCGTGTAAGGCTTAGCGGGTTTGAACTTAGACTGCCCGTTATCGAGCTGTTGCTCCGCTAAGAAGATATCGAAGGAGGGCTCCCCTTTGTCACTCTTGACGACTAACACATGACCATCTTGACTGTGCCGTTCTTGGTAGATCTGCGCCGTTTGGACGGCTTCATGATAGTCGTGAAAGTTACCAATTGAATCACCAGGATTAAATAAAACAACTTCATCCATCACAATCATTCCTTTCGGGGCTAGCTGCTACCCTTAGTATACCGCAGAAGCGGGTCAGTGAAAACGGTATCACCTTACAAATTTGCATCCATCTTGAATGAAAGGGCGGAGAGCTCGGCGTTGGCCTGAACCAGCTTCCCAATTTGCTGTTGAATGGTGGTGGTGAATTGAGTTGCCGTTTCCGCGTTGAAGGTCCCTAGGGCGTGAGCGGAAGACTCCGGTAAGGCGTCGCCGGCGGTAACTCGTTGAATCGCCTGGCTCTGGGTAGCCTTGATGAAGTCATCGATCAGGGCCCGGTTAGCGTGAAAGTGGTCTTCGCTCAAGACTTCCAATAACTTGGCCTGCCAGTAAGGATTGGTGGCGCTGTAGTCCCCGTTGGCCTCGCTGTAGGCGTCGCTGAGCTGGTCCCCTGCGGCAAAGAAGGGCACGTAAGGGTTGAAAGCGGGATTACCGAAGGCTTGCCAAATGATTCCCGCCCGTTGTGGTGCCACGTTGCGCCGAATCTGCAGGATGTGGCTGTTTTCAGTCCGGGCGAGGCCAATGGCCCGGAATTGGGTCTTTTCGGCTGAAGTCCCGCCGCCTAACGGATCATAAGGAGTCTCTTGGTAGTGTGACCCCAGAATAGCGGCCACGTCGTCGAGTCCAATCTTGTGCTCCGCGTGTTGGATGAAAGGCAATTCCATACTGGTCGGGTTCTCATACGCGCTGGGTGTCAGTAGCTGATGGCCGTACCAGACCCGGGGGGTATTATAATGGGCATCTTGAATCGAGTGGGTGCCGAAGATGTGCCGAGAATTAAAGCGTCCGCCGTCTGGATTGAGTCGGTTGGCCTGAACAAATTGGCGAATACCCGGGGAGGTCAGGAAGTCGGGGCTGTCGAAGTCAACGTCTTCAATGGCCAGTTGGTTGGCAACCACGGCGTAGGCGTCGTCGGGGATGCGTTGAGCGACCCAGTGGTGACCACTCACGACTTCCATGTACCAGACCTCATCGGGATCGCTGAACAGCACGCCGTTGGTCTCGGCCGCTCCCAGGGTACTGACCAAGTGACCTAGGCGTTGGATACCGGCCTGCGCAGAGTCCACGTAGGGGAGCACCACGGTCAGCATGGCATCTTCGGCCAGTCCGTGGTCCAAGAGGGGGTCGACCCCCAGAACGCGGCTATTGGTATAGGCACTTTCGGTCGCACTCATGGCGACGTTATGGGCGTTGATGCCACTTTCACCATAGTCGCCGGCGCTGGGATCGTTATCGGGCACGGCGGAGTACTGGACCGCGTGGTCGGGAAGTGGGGTGCTAAACTGGTTGCCCTTAGAGACAAAGGGGTTCTCCCGGGGTTCATCGGCAGGATGGATCACGGCCCGTTTCGGCCAAATGGCGACCCCGTTGTCTTCGTTCCGCGCGATGAGCGTGCTGCCGTCTAACGTAGCGAGTTTGCCGGCCAAAAAGGACGTGCAAGCTTGGTGAGTCTGGTGAGTCATAGAAATCTCCTCCTAACTAGAATGTATAATCACCTTCAATATACACCACTCCTGCAGGGCCGCAAAGCGTCTTTTACCAGTGTTGCGCGAGAATTTGATAGAATGGGTCTATACGGTAATAACAGATGGGTGGTCAAACCACGGATACCCACGGGGGTAATTTTGACACTCGTGGTGTACAATGGGTTGGACAGAAAGAAGGAATCTTCATGGGAGAGGTCATTACAGCGCACCACCATACGTTGGCTCGTGAGTTGGAGTGTGTGTCACAGGTGCCGATTTTTCAGGAATTGAATCAGGAACAGCGGACGTCGATTGCCAAGGTCACCCGTCCCATCCACGCACAGAAGGGGGAGACCATCTACCGGCCGGAAGAGGTGTCGCAGACCCTGTACATCGTGAATGTGGGCCAGGTACGGTTATACCATTTAGGTGAGGACGGTAAGGAACGGGTCTTGCGGGTCCTGAACCCCGGAGACTTCATCGGTGAGATTGCCTTGTTTACTGATGAAATTCATCAGGACTACGCCGAAGCGACCAAGGCGACCGAACTCTGTACCATCTCGCGGACGTCGTTGACCGAACTGCTGGACCGGGTCCCTCCATTGGCGCTGTCGTTGTTGGGGGCGTTGGCCGTTCGGTTACGGGTCGCCCAGCGGCAGGCCACGTTATTGGCGATTCCCGACGCGTTGCCCCGTTTAGCGGGATATCTGCTAGAACTCAGTCACCAGAAGACGGGGACCTTGACGTTACCGATGAGTAAGCAGGACTTGGCCGCGTACCTGGGGATGACTCCGGAGTCACTAAGTCGGAAGTTAAAGCAGCTGGTGACGGCGGGGGCCGTGGCCACGGTTGGCCGGCGTCAATTGACCGTTTTGGACTTGCAGGCGCTACGTGAAGTGGCCCCACAATGACCCATTGTTAGCTATCCGGTTAAGAATCACTAATAATATGGTATTCCCAAAATAAATTTGCTAAAATGATGGGTGTTATGTTTTGTGTTTTATTGAGACAATGAAGGACTTTTTAAAGAGAGAATAAATTCAAAGGGGATACGCACATGTGTGGATTCGTTGGTTATGTGAATCAAAAGGATGTACCCGCAACGACGATTAACGATATGGCGGACCGCATCAAACACCGGGGGCCCGATGACGAGGCCTACTTTAGCGACGATCAAGCCGTGATGGGTTTCCGGCGGTTGTCAATTATTGACTTAGCTCACGGTAAGCAACCGATGTACAACCGGGACCAGACCAAGGTCTTGACCTTTAATGGTGAAATTTATAACTACCAAGAGATTCGGGCGGACCTGCAAAAGCTGGGATACGAGTTCAAGACGGACGTCGATTCCGAAGTGCTGATTCACGGGTACGATGCCTGGGGTCCTAAGTTATTGGACCGTCTACGGGGAATGTACGCCTTTGTCATCTACGACAAGGTCAAGAACGAAGTCTTCGGGGCACGGGACCACTTCGGAATCAAGCCGTTGTACTACTACGACGATGGCGACACCTTCTTATGGGCGTCAGAAATCAAGGCGTTCTTGGAACACCCGAACTTCAAAAAAGAATTCAATGAAGAACTCTTACCGATTCACCTGAGCTTTGAGTTCATCCCATCACGGGATACCATGTTTAAGCACGTCTACAAACTCTTGCCGGGGCAATACTTCCTGCACCGTAACGGGAAGACGGAGACGCACCGGTACTTCAAGTTCAGCTACGACCACATTGACAACAGCCAAACGGTCGAAGAAGACGCGAAGAAGATTCGCAAGATTGTTGACGAGTCGGTGGACGCGCACATGATCGCCGACGTGGAAGTGGGGAGCTTCTTATCTAGTGGGATCGACTCCTCCTACGTGTTGAACGAAGCCGCGAAGTTGAAGCCGATTCAATCCTTCTCCTTAGGGTTTAAGAATTCCAAGTACAGTGAACTGAGCTGGTCGACGGAATTCGCGAAGGAAATCAAGCAGAAGAACACGCCGCTCTACATGACGGGGGACGATTACTTCGATATTCTGCCAACCATCATGTATTACATGGATGAACCTTTATCCAACCCGTCCGCAATGCAGCTGTACTACCTGTCTAAGGGGACGCGGAAGAGCGTGAAGGTGGCCTTGTCTGGTGAAGGTGCCGATGAATTCTTCGGGGGGTACAACACCTACCTAGAAGCTATTCCGTTCGAACGCTACCAGAAGTGGGTCCCGTCACCGATTCGGAAGATGTTAGGCGGTATCGCCGAACACCTGCCACGCTTCCATGGCCGTCGGTTCTTAGTTCGGGGAGCGGAGCCACTGAGTGAACGGTATTACCGGGTCAACTACGTCTTCGATTACTACGACCGGAGCAAGATCCTGAAGAACCCGAAGTTGAACCAGGATGCGGGAGCTTACACCCAACACCTCTTCGATGATGTGAAGGGCTTGGATGAGATGACCCAGATGCAATACTTCGACATCAACACCTGGTTACCGTACGATATCCTGCACAAGGCTGACCGAATGAGTATGGCCAACTCGCTGGAAGTTCGGACCCCGTTGGTTGATAAGGAAGTGGCGAAGTTTGCCGCGACCATGCCGGTCAAGACCCGAATCCACGCGGACGAGACTAAGGTCTCCCTGCGGACTGCGGCCGAAGCCGAATTACCAGAACGGGTCGCTAAGAAGGAAAAGATGGGCTTCCCATCCCCAATTGCGACCTGGATCAAGGAAGAACCTTACAAGTCACGGATCATCGAAGCGTTCAACTCCGATGTGGCTCACAAGTTCTTCAATACGGATGCGTTGATGGAGATTCTACACGAACACATTAACGGCAAGTCTAGCATGCAAAAGATCTTCACCATCTACACGTTTATCCTCTGGTACGAAGTTTACTTCCCAGAAGAGACCACGGCGAAGACGGTTGATCTGGTTCACCGGACCCAAATCTAAAGCTCGGCCAGTGAGGTGTTTGCCTCATTAGCTACCCGTCAAGGTTGCTAGTGACTCGGTCACTAACAACCTTGTTTTGGTCTCTGGGAATACAGACCGTATATTCTAAGCCCAAAATTTGTTAAGATAGTGTTGCATAGTCAGCAAGCCCCTCGACAAGCCACTAGCAAACTTGCTATGGTGAAGACTGGTTAGCTGGTTGACTGGTGGGGCCCCTGAATGGGGAAGCCCAACCGGGATTAAAAAAGAGAATTTAAGCCAATCGGTCAGGCAGACTGGTTGGAAGTTGCGAAGGGACTTTAGTAGTTATGGAAACGAATGGCGTAAAATTCACCCCGGTCTTACTGGGGAGTGACTTTAATGTTTACGGGATGGCCCGGTCGTTTTATGATCTATACCACGAACCCGTACAGGCTTTTGCCAGTATCCAATTGGCACCGACCCGCTTCACCAAGGTCGTGAACCTGGAACTGATCCCGGGGTTTGATGAAGACCCTGTTTGGATCGAGACCATGCGAAAATTAAAGGAACGGTACGCGGACCATCCGGAACCCGTAATCCTAATCGGGTGTGGGGATGGTTACGCGGAACTGATCAGTAAGCATAAGGCAGAGTTGGAAGACGTCTTTATCTGCCCGTACATCGATTATGATAAGTTGCGGCAGCTGAACAATAAGGAAAACTTCTATAAGGTCTGCGACAAGTACGGGTTGCCTTACCCGCACACACGGATCATCACCAAGGAAGAGGCCACCAGCGGCGAGCCTATCGACCAACCTTTCGGCTACCCCGTAGCGTTGAAGCCAGCCAACAGTGTCGAATGGTTGGACGTCCACTTCGAGGGCCGGAAGAAGGCCTTTCGGATTCAGTCGGCAGCGGAGTTCACCGACATTGTGGCTAAGATTTACCAAAATGGGTACACGTCAGACCTGATCTTGCAGGACTTTATTCCTGGGGATGACAGTAACATGCGGGTCTTGAACGCCTACGTGGACCAACACCATCACGTGAAGATGATGTGTCTAGGGCACCCGTTGCTAGAGGACCCAGCGCCATCAGCGATTGGAAATTACGTAGCCATCATCCCAGAATATAACCAGACCATCTACCAAAACATCCAGAAGTTCCTGGAAGAGATTGAATTCACCGGTTACGCCAACTTTGACATGAAGTACGATGTGCGGGACCAGTCGTTTAAGCTGTTCGAAATCAACTTACGGCAGGGACGTAGTAGTTTCTTCGTGACCTTGAACGGCTATAACCTGGCTGACTGGGTGGTCAAGGACTACGTCAAGCACAGCTTGGTTGACGCACCAACGGTCTATGGGAACCAGGACGAAGCCCAACACGCCTTATGGCTGGGGGTTCCGGTGAAGGTCTTCAAGCGTTACACGCGCGAGAATGCCGATAAGGACCGTGCCTTGAAGTTGATTGCAGCGGGCAAGTACGGCACCACGTACCGCTACGATCAGGACATGAACCTGAAGCGTTGGGCGTTGATCCAGTGGATGCAGCATAACTACACGGTAAACTTTAAGAAGTACTTTGCGGAAAATAAGGGGTAGAGACAATGCAAAAATTCTTTACGATTATTGGCGGCATGGGAACGATGGCCACCGAGAGTTATCTTCACCAGTTGAACCTGCGGACCCCCGCACGCGCTGATCAGGAGTATTTGAATTATATCTTAGTCAACCACGCGACGGTGCCGGATCGGACGGCCTATATCTTAGACCACACGCAAGCCAGTCCGTTGCCCAGTTTGCTGGAGGATATTCAGCAGCAACGGCAATTAAAGCCGGCGTTCTTCACGTTGCCTTGCAACACCGCCCACTACTTCTACGATGATTTGCAGCAAGCCGCAGGGGAGATTCCCATCTTGCACATGCCGCGTGAGACGGTTAAGGAGATTCAACGGAAGTTCCCTAACGCCAAGCGCATTGGCATCACCGGCACGCGCGGAACGATTGCGGATAAGATCTATGAAAATGAGATCAAGCGCGTCGGTCTGACGCCGGTCTTACCGACAGAGGCCATTGAAGACCAGACTATGACGCTGATCTATCACGATATCAAGGAACGCGACCAGGTCGATGCGGACCTGTTCCACCGGATTGTTCAAGAGATGATCGAAGACCAACGGGCCGACGTGGTGATCTTAGGGTGCACGGAGCTCTCGTTGGCTCAGGAACGGGAACCGGAGACCAAGTACCCCGTAGCGGATAGTCAGTCCGTTTTAGTTGACCGGACCTTGGAGCTGGCCACTAAGTTACGGCAGACACCGGATGAAGCTTAACATCGGGTAACACGCAAAAAGACGTTTAAACGGCAGGGTGAATCCCTACGCTTAAACGTCTTTTTGAATGCCCTTATTTGAATGCTAAGGTTAAGCCCAGACAAACCGTGACTAACCCGACGACCCCCATGACCCAATAGATGAAGTGGGGGGTATCCCGTTCAATCTTGCGACCGAAACTGACTTCGATCAACGCAATCGTGGCGATACCCAGGGCGAACTTAAGGCTGATCAGGAGTGGGGCGTGGCCGAACGTGCGAATACTTAAGACCACGCCACTGATAATCATGACCAGATATGCGCAACGGGCTAGCAGGAGAAACTGGGTCACGCGTTTTTCAGAATGTCGCGTTAAACCCAGTAAAACGGCAATGGTCAAGACGACCCAAGTCCAGAAGTGCAGTGCTAACCACATCTCATCGCTTCCTTCCCCTAACTTTTAACTTTAGCGTACCATATTGGGGGACCGTCTGCTCGTATATTACGAGAACGACGGGAAAACTTAAGCAAAACCTGAGAATTGATTGGTCAATGACCAAAGTAACGACCTGGGATTCGGGTAGGCGTCCAGGGGGCGCCTAATGTGGCGGCCTGACGGTTCTGCGGAATCTTCTAAAAAATCCCTTCTTTTAAACGGCTTAGCCGATAAAAGAAGGGGTTTTTGGGTGGTGCTTTAACGCTTTACGGGATTAGTTCCAAGTCAAGCTTGATGCTAAAGCCCAGTAAGTCTTGTTGTTGATGACCACGCGGTACCAGGTGGTGCCATCCGTGGACTTGACGCCCCGCTTGTTGATGGCGGCTGGTGTCCCAGCTGCGAAGTCTTGCGTGTGGGCGATGGTCTTGGACAGGTACTTGGAGTTCAAAACGTGGTTGTATAGTGGCGTATTCGTTGCGGTCTTGACCTTCGGTGAGCCACTAGCGTCGCTGTAAGTGACGCCAGGGAAGTGGAGCACCTTGCTGTAGACCCAGTACTTGGCCTTGGCGTTCTTCGAGAAGCGAATCCGGTACCAAGTGGTCTTCCCGTTCTTGATGCCGCGGCTGTCGACGAAGACCCGCGTGCCACGGTGGTCGCTACTCAACCGGCCCCAGCCAATCTTGTGAGCGCCCTTGGTGCCCTTAACGTGGTTGTAGACGGTCCAGTTCGTGTAGTTCGACGTCAGCGTGGCCGTTTCGTTATTGCCCCCGTGGTTGTACCGAACGGAAGTCGTGGTTGCGGTGTGCTGAGTGGAACTTGGGGCCGTGGTGGTCGAACTGCTGGAAGAGCTGTTCGTGGCGGCACTTGAGCTGGAACTGCTGCTTGCATTGCTGCTGTTAGCAGCCGAATTTCCCGACAACTTAGCGTATTGCGTGTTGACCAAGTCGATGAAGTTGCTCATGTTGTAGGTGGTGCCGAAGTAATTCCGGGCGTTCGTGGACCAGTAGCCGTCCGGATCGCTGTGGTTAGTGCCTCCCAGACGGTTAGAAACGTCGTGGTGGGACAGAACCGTGGTGTACCGCTTAGGCGTGAGGCCGTATTGCTTCAGGATGTAGGCGGTGTAGTACGCGCCGTTGTTCAGTTCCTTGGCGAAAGCGGCCTTGGAGTGGACTTCGACTTGTTCGAATTGAACGTACCGTTGGTTGGCGACGGGACCCGCCCCCCAGCAGAGGTACTTGGTGTTCGCCACGTTGATGATGTTGCTGGCGTCGACGAACGTGTGCACGAAGGCGTTTTGGTAATTCCGCTTCATGAACGAGATTTCGTTAAAGATCGTGGAATTCGGGTTGGCCGTTTCGTGGACCACGACACCCTCTGGTTTGCCGTTGCGGTAGTTGTACTTAGGGAACCCGGACCAGATCTGCTTGGTGATCGAAGGGGTCGCGTAATGCTGGTTTGCGATGTAGTCGTTAATGCTGTTCGCACTAGCGGGGGTCGCACTGAGTAACAGTCCCAGACAACCAGCCGTTAGGGCAGCTCCCCGGGCTGCCCAATGTTGCCATTTTTTCATATTCGCATTCTCCTCCTATATATGTAAGTCATTTCTAAAAAACACGGATCACAACGCCTTGATTATAACGTATCTTGTGAAGGTTGGGTATGATTTACTGTTAGCGACGGTTAGCGGGATTGTTCGTGAACCTCCGTGATTTTAAGCCAGCATAACCTTGAATTAGAATGAATGGTCGGCTTTTTGTCGTTTTTACTAAAATTAGTAATTAACCCGTTCGTGATTGTGAGATTATTTCAAACTTCTTACAATTCGGTTGCGAGTCTGGGACACTCCGCTTGCGATGGTCGCAAAACTTGACTATAATGAAACATTGCATGATGAAGGGAGCGACTAGGGATGGCCGAAGAAGAAGATCAATCAGGCATCAAGGTTGGCGATTACGTAGCAGCGAAGAAGTTTGGGCCTTTGGAACACGACTTCACGGGTGAGGTCACCAAGGTGTATACAAATTCAGTGCTGGTTGAGATCCGTCAGTATGATCCCAAGGATAAAACCGCGGTAGACGACATGAATAATCGGGCAGTTGTCCGCAAAAGTGAAGCCAAGGTAACCGCAGCCCCAAAGGATTCTCAAGCATAAAAATCAATTTCTTGAATTTTTTTACAAAAAAGTACTGACAACTCCAAAAAGGTATGCTATACTTTTTTGTGTTGTGCGGGTGTAGTTTAGTGGTAAAATCCAAGCTTCCCAAGCTTGTGTCGCGGGTCCGATTCCCGTCACCCGCTTTCGAATGAGAGGCGGCCAATTGGTCGTCTTTCTTACTATTATCATTCGAAAGTTAAGCCAAACAGAAGAGTAGCGTTAAGATCGACGATTGAGCGAATCCGGGATGGTGGAAGCCGGAGATGGTCACTGACGTGAACGGACTGGTTGGATAAGTTAAACAAATCATTTAAGTGGACTTTTAAGTCAATTAGAGTGGTACCGCGGGTGAAACTCGTCTCTTACAGGTTATAATACTTGTATGAGGCGAGTTTTTTTATCCCACGGGATACCGCCGATTAAGGAGGAATTCGTATGGATTATAAACAACAGGTAACGGATGCACTGGTTAAGGCCCTCGATGGTCAACTGACCGCTGATGAGATCAGTAGTAAACTGGAACGTCCCAAGACGTCAGACAAAGGGGATTTAGCGTTCCCAACGTTCACGTTAGCTAAGACGCTGCACCAAGCACCCCAACAGATTGCCCAAGATTTAGCAGGTAAGTTGGACCAGACTGGTTTTGACAAGGTAGAAGTTGTTGGCCCATACCTGAACTTCTTCTTCGATAAGGCGGCTTACAGTGAAGCCACGCTGAACACGGTTCTGACGCAGGGTGCCGACTATGGTCAAAACCAAGACGGTGCAAACGGAAACGTGCCGATTGATATGTCCTCACCAAACATTGCCAAGCCAATGTCCATGGGGCACTTACGGTCAACGGTAATCGGGAACTCGATTGCTGAAATCCTGAAGAAGAACGGTTACCACCCAATCAAGGATAACCACTTGGGTGACTGGGGAACGCAATTCGGGAAGCTGATCACGGCCTACAAGCTGTGGGGGAACGAAGAAGACGTGAAGAAGGATCCCATCAACAAGTTGGTGGAATACTACGTTCGTTTCCACAAGGAAGACGTCGACAAGCCTGAACTGGATGACGAAGCGCGGGAATGGTTCCGGAAGCTGGAAAACGGCGACCAAGAAGCCCACGACCTGTGGCAATGGTTCCGGGAAGTCTCCTTGCAAGAATTCAACGACATTTACAAGGTCTTGGGTGTCGAATTCGATACCTACAACGGTGAAGCCTTCTACAACGACAAGTTAGCGGAAGTTGTTCAACTCTTGAAGGATGACCACCTGTTGGTTGAATCCCAAGGGGCCCAAGTGGTCGACTTGAAGAAGTACGACCTGAACCCAGCACTGATCTTGAAGAGTGATGGCGCTTCGCTGTACATCACGCGGGACATCGCAACGGCGCTCTACCGTGACCGGACTTACCACCCAGTTAAGAACTTATACGTGGTGGGTTCTGAACAGATGTACTACTTCAAGCAATTGAAGGCGGTTCTGGAAGAGATGAAGGTCCCTTCTGCTAAGGACTTGCACCACATTCCGTTTGGGCTGATCACCGTGGATGGGAAGAAGTTATCCACGCGTTCTGGCCGGATCATCCTGTTGGCCGATGTCTTACACGACTCCGTCAAGATGGCTCAAGAAGAAATCGTGGAGAAGAACCCAACGCTGGCAAACAAGGAAGAAGTTGCCAAGCAGGTCGGGGTTGGAGCCATTGTTTTCGGTGACCTGAAGAACGAACGGATGAACAGCATTGACTTCGTCTTAGCGGACCAGTTGAAGTTCGAAGGGGAAACGGGGCCTTACGTTCAATACGCCCGGGCCCGGGCCGAAAGTATCTTGCGGAAGGCTGCGGACGTGAACGTTCAAGCCAACGGTAACCAGATTACCGATCCAGAAGCTTGGGACACGATTAAGGCGTTAGCCGACTTCCCAGCCGTGGTTCGGATGGCGTGTGACGAATACGAACCATCCGTCGTTGCCAAGTATGCAATTCGGGTTGCTAAGAGCTTTAACAAGTACTACGCCCACACTAAGGTCTTGACTGACGATGCTGAATTACCAGCACGGTTAGCCTTAGTCAAGGCGGTTTCGACGGTCATCAAGGAATCCCTGCGTCTGTTAGGGGTTCAAGCACCGGACGAAATGTAATCAAAATGAAGGTGTGATTAAAAAGCGACTGCCCGCTGGGTAGTCGCTTTTTTTGAGGTCGCCTTGCTGATTAACGCCGGTGGGGCGGGTTATTTGGCTCACTAAACAAATCTGTGATGGGGGGTGGCCGTAGGTGAACGGCTAAAAATAAAACGAATTATGAGAGAAGTTGCCTTTAAAGAAGGCGCTTTTTTGCGTTGAAAACGAATATTTGGTACACTAAGTTCATAAATATTCAAAGTCATGTGGCACAATCCGCATCCTTTGAGATTAGATCATGCAAGTTTATGCGGAGGGGGCCATTTTCATGAAAAAAAGCATTCGCCAAGCACGAATCGAACAGTTAATTAATCAGTATCCTATCGGAACCCAAGAGGAGCTGATGGAGCACTTACAGGAAGTCGGGATTCAAGCAACCCAAGCAACCATTTCACGGGACATTCGGGAGATGCAGATCGTGAAGGCCCAGGATGGCCACGGCCATCTGCGCTACACCATCTTCAAGGCGGGAAACCGCAGTGAAGAGGAGCATCTCCGCGAAACCATCAACGAGGTCGTGACGGGCCTAACGCGCGTTGAATTCGTGAACATCGTGCGGACGTTGCCTAGCAACGGGAACCTCCTGGCCGTAATTTTCGATGATCTTAACCTACCGGAGATTGCCGGTACGTTGGCCGGGCACGACACCATCTTTATTATCAGTCCCAGTGCGGAGGTCGCTAAGAAGCTCCACGACCGCATCGCTGCTGAGATGAATCCAGAAATCGCCCATTAACGTGACGGACAGGAGTGGCCCAATAAGGTCGTCCTGTCTGTTTTTGTTTTGGGTTAAGCTAAGTTAAAGGTTCATAAAATTTGCCCTGAAAACTAGCGTGCCGTCCAGTCTATGCTATGATAGGAACATCATGACACTTGAGTAGAAGAGGCTATCGAAAAATGAATAACCAACAACCAAATCCAGGCACCGGTTTCAAAAACCGTTTCAAGCGGCTTTGGCGCCGGTTTCAGTTGACGCGGTGGCTGATTGTCATCGTGTTGACGGGAATCTTCCTGATGAGCGGTTACCTGACCTTCATGGCCAAGACTACCGACGTCGGGAACTTAAAAGCATCGCTAGAGAATCCGACGAAGATTTATGATCGCCAGAATCGCAAGGCCGGGACGTTGTATTCCCAGAAGGGGACTTACGTGCCGCTAACGCAGATTTCGACCAACGTTCAACACGCGGTCATTTCTACTGAAGACCGGAATTTCTACCACGAACACGGCTTCTCCGTTAAGGGCATCGCCCGGGCGTTTTACCTGTACGGAAAGAATAAGCTGTTGCGTCGCGACTACATCAGTGGTGGGGGAAGTACGCTGACCCAACAACTGGTGAAGAACGCTTACCTGACACAAGAACAGACGTTTACCCGAAAATTCAAGGAGTTGTTCTTATCCGTAGAGGTCGAGAACGTCTACAGTAAACAGGACATCCTCTCGATGTATCTGAACAACGCCTACTTCGATAAGGGCGTCTGGGGGGTTCAAGATGCCGCTGAGCGGTACTTTGGCACCTCGGCGGAGAACTTAACGGTCCCGCAAGCCGCGACCTTAGCCGGCATGCTGACCAATCCTAGCGGGTTCAACCCCGTCGATCATCCGCAAGCTTCTCGTCAGCGCCGGAACGTGGTGCTGGGGTTGATGGCGGAGACGGGAGCGATTACCAGTGCCCAGGCCAAGCAGTATCAGGCGACCGCGCTGACCACCAACGATAATTACACCTACAAGAATACCTATAAGTATCCGTACTTCTTCGATGCGGTGATCAATGAGGCCATCAGTAAGTACGGGCTGACCGAATCTGAAATCATGAACCGGGGCTACAAGATTTATACCACCCTGGATCAGAACAATCAGACGCAGATGCAGACCCTGTTTAAAAATGACAACTACTTCCCCGCTAACGCTAGCGATGGGACTAAGGTTCAGGCTGCCAGCATTGCCATTGACCCCAACACCGGGGGCGTCGAAGCCGTCGTCGGTGGCCGGGGGAAACACGTCTTCCGGGGCTATAACCGGGCGACGCAGATGCGCCGTCAACCCGGGTCGACAATCAAGCCGTTAGCGGTTTATACGCCGGCGTTAGAGAACGGCTACTACTATGATTCACAGCTGACGGACAAGAAGAAGTCTTACGGGACCAACAACTATACGCCGCACAACTACGGGGGCGTTTACAGTGGTAAGATTCCGATGTACCAAGCCCTGGCCCAGAGTACGAATGCGCCGGCGGTCTGGTTGCTGAACAAGATTGGGGTCGACAAGGGGTACGAGTCGGTCAAGAAGTTCGGCCTGCCCGTGACCAAGTCGGATAAGAACCTGGCCTTAGCGCTAGGGGGCTTGAAGACCGGGGTCTCGCCCCAACAGTTAGCACAGGCCTACACGGCGTTCGCCAACAACGGCCAGATGCGTTCGGCCCACTATATTCGGAAAATCGTAGATGCTTCGGGCAACGTGGTGGTCGATACCCAGGATTCGGCGGCCAAGACCACGCGCGTCATGTCCAGTAAGACGGCTAAGCAGATGACCAGTATGATGATGGGCGTCTTCAATTACGGAACTGGGGCGTCCGCTAAGCCGTACGGGTACACGATTGCTGGTAAGACCGGGAGTACGGAAGCCGACGGAGACGCCGACGCGACCCGGGATAAGTGGATCGTAGGCTACACCCCGGACGTGGTGGTGACCACCTGGGAAGGCTTTGACAGCACCAGTAGTAAGCATCACTTGGAAGACGTCAGTGGCGTGGGCGAAGGTCCCCTGTTCCAAGCCGAACTCCAGGGCATTCTGCCGAACACCAAGGGCACGTCCTTTGATACCCAAGACGCGTCGACCTTAGCCAAAGGCGAAAGTACAGGCGGGTCCACCAGCGATATCTGGGACCAGGTCCAACAGGGTCTCGATAACGCGGGGAAGTCGTTCAACAACGCGGCGGATAAGGTGAAGTCGTGGTGGGAGAAGGCTAAGTCCTACGTGGAGTAGTCAATTCTTCACTAGGGTCAGCGGTCAAAACATGGTACACTTGATAAGTAAACGATTTTATTGAGGAGGAACCACCACTATGGCTGAAAATTTACACGACTTAGGGAACCAGGTGGCCGAAGCATTAAAGGCCACCCCAGACTACCAGGCCCTTCAAAAAGCATTCGCAACTATGAAGGCTGATGCCGAAACCTACAAGTTGTTCCAAGAATTCCAACAATTACAAGGGACTTTACAACAAAAGCAAATGGCTGGTCAAAAGTTGACCGAAGACGAGTTGAAGCACGCGCACGACTTGGCCGAAAAAGTCTCCAAGATCGAGTCCATCAAGGACTTAATGGAAACTGAACGGGGAGTCAACCAGATCTTATCAGATCTCAACCAGACCATTACGCAACCAATTCAAGATCTCTACCAGGGTTAATCCCCGGTGATCGTCGGTGCGACGCTTCCTGCGGGAGGGGTGGCGCCGGCGATTTTTTTCGTGAAATGACCGGTAGACCATGCGTGCAGAAGGAGTGAGAGGCGTGCAGTTTATTCACGCAGCAGATTTACATTTAGATAGTCCGTTTTTGGGGCTGGCGACCCTGCCGAATGCTTTATTGACGCGGATTCGCCAGTCAACGTTCGCCGCAGCGACCAAGATCTTTGACCGGGCGTTAGCGGAACACGTCGACTTTGTGGTCCTGGCCGGCGACCTCTTTGACCGCGCCGAGCAGAGTGTGGCGGCCCAGGCCTATCTCTTCGACCAATTCGAACGGTTGAACCAGGCTCAGATTCCCGTATTCGTCAGTTTTGGGAATCATGATTACGCCACGGATCAGCACCAAGCGGTGGCGTATCCCGCGAACGTGACGGTCTTCACGGACCACGTGGGCACCCAGACCCTGACCCTAGCGTCGGGGGAGACGGTTGCCGTGAGCGGCTTTAGTTATCCGCAACGGTGGGTCACCGCGGACCCCTTACCGGACTTTCCACCACACGCCCAGACGGATTGGCATATCGGCCTCTTACACGGGGCGGTGGCGACTGGCGGGACGGCGGACCACTACGCGCCCTTTACCTTAGCTGAGTTGCTGGCTAAACGGTATGATTATTGGGCGTTGGGCCACATCCATCACCGGCAGCAGTTGAACGCCCAGCCACCCGTGATCTATGCGGGTAATCCGCAGGGGCGGACCCAACAAGAGACTGGCGCCAAGGGGGCCTACCTGGTCACCAGCCAGGGACGACAATTGGTCCCGCAATTCTTTGCGACGGCTGACCTCTTATGGGAGACGGCCACGGTGACCACGGGTGCCACGACCCTCACGGAGCTGGAAGATGCCCTGACGACTTGGGTGCGGGCACACCCGGCCTCACAGCTGACTCTGACCCCCTTAACGCTGCAGTTGACCACCGAGTTAACACCGGCGGACCAGGCGCAATGGCGGGCCACCGACTGGCCGGCACTGTACCAGCGAACGCACCGCGCGGACCTGAATGCGGCACAGCGCTACTTTCCGCAGATGACCCTGCAAGGGCCCACCGCACGCCTCCAAGCCCCCCAGCTCGATCAGACGTACTGGAATCAGGGGGCCACGGCGACCTTTACGCCGGAAGCGATTCAGCGGTTATTCGGGAAACTGGCTCAAGAACCCAGCCTAGCGGACTGGCTGGATACGCAGGTGACCCCGCAGGACTTAGCGACTTTAGCGACCCAGCAACTTCAAGGGTTGATGAACCAGGAGGGACACGATGTATCTTAAAACCTTAACGTTATTTGGTTACGGTCAGTTCCACGACCGGACCTTCTCGTTGGACCGGGGGCTTAACGTCATTTTGGGCCCCAACGAGGCCGGAAAATCGACCATTACCCAGTTCATCACCGCCATTTTATTTGGCTTTCCCACTAAAAAACACCCGGCGTTACGTTACGAACCGCTGGATGGAAGTCGTTTCGGGGGGAGTATCGAATTGGTCAAGGATCAGGTGACGTACCTGGTGACCCGGGTGGATGGTCCTAGGGGTGGTCGGGTGACCCTCAAGAACCTGACCACGGACTTGCCGTTGCCGGCGACGCAATTGACAACGTTGCTGGCTCCGGTCGATGCGCAGCTCTTTACTAACGTCTATGCCGTCAACGAGATGCGATTGGGCACGGTTTTTCAGGCTTCCAAGCAAGTCTTGACGGAACACCTGCAACACGTTGGGGCGGTCGGGAGCGACTTTTGGCTGGCACAGGCTAAGACGTTGGACCAGACGGCGGAGACGCTGTATAAGCCCCAGGGCCGGAAGCCGACGTTAAACCAGTTATTACAAGAGCATCAAACGTTACGCGCTAAACTGGCCAAAGCCAATGAGGCCTATACCACTTACTGGCAGTTACTCAAGGACCAGCGGGATAGTCGCCAGCAACAAACCACGTTACAGCACCGCTTGACGAAACAGCGAGCAACGACTGACCAATTGACGCATTTGCAAGCACAATGGTCAACCTTTGAACAGTGGCAACGCCTGGGAACGGCGACGGACCAGCCGACCGCAGGCTTTAGCCAGGAGGATGCCACTGAACTGGAACGGTTGCGTCACCAGCTCACGGCCAGTCAGACCAGTGCCCAGGCCAATCAACGTCGGTTACGGGACCTCCAGGCCCATACCCAACTATCAAGCCTGTTTCAACAGTACTTACGGGTTCCCGACCAGGTCGATCCCTTATTCGACCAGCTAGCCGCGCAGACGGCAGCGGGCCAGGAACGCGACCGCTTGGCGGCCACGGACCAGGAGCTTGCGCAACGCATGGGGGCCATTGAACAGCAGTACGCTACGGCGGATGGTCGGATGCCCCGGCCGTTCTCGTTGCAGACGACCCAGACCTTTAAGCAGGCGCAGGCAGACCTGCAACTGGCGACTCAGAAGCGTCGCCGGTTGCAACAGGAGTTGAATCAGCTCAATGCCCAGTACCAGGCTGCGCAACCCACGCGTCGCCAACGGAATCCGTTGGCTGATAAACAGTTGGGCTGGCTGGCCGCTGGGTTGGTGGTCCTGGTGGGGGCCATGTTCCTCCCGGGAACGCTCTTTAAGCTGATTGGGGCCGTCCTGGGAATCGTGGTGGGCTATTATGGTGTCTTCATCGTTGACGGCGAAACGCCGGCTAGTCGGGAAGCCCAGCAATTGACTGCAGATATCCGGGATACGCAGGCCCAACTACGCGAGGGCAACCACCGAATCGATGACCTGAATAACCAGATTGACGCCGTGGGAACCAGCCACGGTCTCGACCACTTACCCGTGGAACAATGGTTTGCGGCCCAGACGGCGATTGGGGAGTGGGAACGGTTGACCGCTCAGCGGCAGACCGTCCATGACCAGTTGGCCCAGGCCACAGCGCAAGTGACCACGTTTATGACGCAGGCGACCACTGCACTACCAACGCTTAAGGGCCAGTCATTGACCAGTATCTTGACCCAGTTACGGCAATTGCAGAGTACGCAGCAACGGCTGATCACCCAGAACGGAGAGCTGGCGAACCTGACGGGACGGATTCGCCAGGACCAGGCCGCCGTTAAAACCGCGGAGCATGCGGTGGCGACCTTCCTGCGGACCCGGAACATCCCGGACACAGCGACCTTTTATCAGACCTATCAGGCTATCCGGGACCAAGGTAACCGGACGGCCCAACGCCAGGCTTTAGCCGATCAGTTGGGCGCAGAGACCTTAGCGGCGCTACAAGGCTTCTCGGATCAACACCAGTTACAGCAGCAGGTTCAGACGGCGCAGGACCAGCAACAGGCCGACCAGCGTCAACTGGATACGGTCACGACACGGTTAGCCACGTTGGCCGGTCAGTTGGCGCAACTGACCACTAACGGGACCCAGACCGTATTACGTCAGCGGTTAGCCAACCTAGAGACCCAGATGCGCGCGACCACGCAAGACTGGTTAGTCGCACGGCTGACCAGTCAGTGGATTCGCGCCACGTTGCTGGCGGCATCGGGGGATCGGTTGCCCCGAATCGTGGCGCGGGCCAGCACTTTTTATGCGCAACTCACGGAAAACCGGTATACTAAACTTGACTTAACAGCGGAAACGTTACGAGTGCGACGGGCAGCCGATGGTGTCTGGCTGACCGTGGACCAATTGTCCCGGGGAACGGCCGAGCAGTTGGACCTGGCCATGAAGTTGGCCTTTGCGGTGGTTATGCAGCCCCAGGCGGCTATGCCGTTAGTGATCGACGACGGTTTGGTCAACTTCGATGCGCAGCGGCGGCAAGCGGCTTATCGCTTGTTGACCAAGTTGGGCCAGCAGTTGCAGATCATTCTGCTGACGGCCGATGCGGCAGCGGCGCAACCCGCCACTGGCCGGCGGGTCTTAACGTTGACGACTTAGAAAGGGTGATTCGATGACGACAAAGAAACAACTGATGGACTATGCGGTCGATGACGCGGTGGACCTATTTGTCCTCCTGAAGTCGGCGGACGTACGGACTGCGAAGAACGGGAAACCGTACATTGCATTGGTTTTTGAAGACCGGTCGGGAGAGATTTCCGGTAAGTATTGGGACGCCAGCCCCGCGGATACCGAACAATTTGTCGCGGGTCAGGTGGTTCATTTGCAGGGGCGGCGAGAGAAGTACCAGACGCACCCGCAGATCAAGATTACCCATATGCGGTTAGCCACGCCGGGGGATGGTCTCAGTGCGGCCGACTTTATCGAACAGGCACCGATGACCCGCGAGGCCATGGAAGACTACATTAACCAGACGATTTTTGAAATCACCCAACCGACCTGGCAACGTCTGGTACGGCGCCTCCTGACGGAATTTCGGGACCAGTTCTTTACTTACCCGGCGGCGAAGAGTAACCACCACGCGTTCAAGGGGGGCTTAGCCTTCCACACGATTTCCATCTTACGGTTAGCCCATTCAGTCACGGCCCAGTACCCGGACTTAAATGCACCGTTGCTCTACGCAGGCGCAATTCTGCACGACCTGGGAAAGACGATTGAACTGTCGGGGCCCGAAGCCACCACCTACACGCTGGCGGGCAACCTGGTCGGGCACATCGTCTTGATCGATGGGGAACTGGTACGGGCGTGTGACCCGTTGAAGTTGGATCCCCAGGCGGAAGACGTGCTACTCTTACGGCACATGATCTTGGCTCATCACGGCTTGCTGGAGTACGGGTCGCCCGTTCGACCAGCATTACGGGAGGCCGAGGTCTTGCACCAGCTCGATGAACTCGATGCGTCTATCATGATGCTGGATACCGTGGTCGGGCATACCGCACCAGGTGAGTTCTCGGAACGGGTCTTTGCCTTAGATGGTCGCCGATTCTACCGGCCGAACCAGTCAGGGCCAGTAACGCCTCAGGAATGATGATTTGAAAGATGAAAAGGGAAGCATCCAGATTGGGGCGGCTCACTGAGCTGCCTGATCCGGATGCTTCCTTTTTGGGTGTTTGGGCAAAAAAAAACGGCCCGCCGGTGGGCGAGTCGTTTGAGGTGGTTAGAAATTACTTAGATGATGAGGATGAGGAGCTGCTTGACAGGTAATCTGACAAGATGTTCTTCAAGTCGTTGTCCTTGATGGAAACGTTCCCCTTCTTCAAGACCTTGGCAACAACGTCGTGCAGCACCGTGCTGTCGTTCATGTCGTTGTCGATGATTTGTTGCTTCAGTTCAGCCTTGTGTTGCTTCAGAGTACCCTTACCAGGGTTGTTCAACATCAAGATAACGTGGTAACCGTATTGCGTCTTAACAGGCGTTGCGGTGTATTCGTCAGTGCTCAACTTGAAGGCGGCCTTCTTAAAGGTCGAGTCCAGGGACGTATCGGTACTATCGAAGGCCGTTAACTTACCGCCCTTCTTCTTAGTTGCCGTATCCGTGGAGTACTTCTTAGCTAACTTGGTAAATTCACTTTCCAAGTTGGCCTTCTTGGTGTCCTTTAAGTCGTTGATGACCTTAGTGGCCGTGGACTTCTTAGCAACTAAGATGTGAGCAACGGTGACCTTAGGCTGGTAACTCTTGAATTGCTTCTGGAGTTGCTTGTCCGTGACCTTGACGTTGTCCTTAACGGCTTCCTTCAACAGTAAGTTGGACCGGATTTCGGTCTTCAAGCTGGATTGCGTCATCCCACTTTGGGTCAAGACGCTATTAAAGGAAGAACCGTATTGGGCCTTGTACTTGTTGAACTGCTTGGTCACAGCATCCTTGCTGACCTTGCTACCGTATTGCTTCTCTAAGACCTTGTTCAAGATCATTTGTTGCAAGACTTGCTTACCGGAAGAAGTCCCTTTCAGACTACTGTAGTAGGCACTTTCGGTAATCTTACCACCGTTCGTCGTGGCAACGGTCTGACTCCCACAACCAGCAAGCGTGAAAGATAAGAGCACACCGGCTAGGGCGATAAACCATTTCTTCATATTCTTCAACACATCCATTCATCAAAATTGGTGTTCATCACCATACTCGAACATCATAACACAAAAAATCGTAAACCTAAAAAGGTCCCGGAACTTTTACAAAACCTTCAAAATTGTGACTGTTCTAAATGGTCCAGGGTTTCCTCAATTTTAGCCACCCGGGGGGCCACTTTAAACTGAAATTTATCAATCTGCGTTTGAATCGTGTTAAGCGTCTGGGTCCCGTCTTCGATGGCCTGCGCTAGTTTCTGTGCATCGCTAGCCACCCGGTCTTGCGCGGTTTTAACGTTGTCGAACTGTTGCGCCGTGTGGGTGGCTTGGCGTTTGACCTGACGTCCCCAGGTGAGGGGATCTTGCTGGGTCAAGGCTAAGTAAGTTGCTAAACCAACACCGGCAGCCACCGTGACGCCGGCAACGAAGCGTCCAATTCCCATCGTCTATCCCTCCAGATGTGATTTGATGGCCGTTTGAATCGCGGCGTATTTCGCAGGCGTGTAGTTGTCCGCGTTATCCTTGAAGATCATCTTAAAGTCGTCTTGGTCGCTGTAGCGCGGAACCAAGTGAATGTGAGAGTGGAAGACTGATTGGTAAGCGACCTTACCATTGTTGTTCAGAATGTTCATCCCAGCGATGGTGGGGTCGGCCGCCTGAATCGCGCGGGCAATCTTAGGGATACGTGAGAAGACCGCCGCTGCGAGGTCCGCGTCGTAGGCGAAGATGTCTTTGACGTGGGTCTTGGGGATCACCAGCGTGTGGCCGGGCGTCCCTTGCGAGATATCCAAAAACGCCTTAACAACGTTGTCTTCGTAGACGGTGTAACTCGGAATCTGACCTTGGAGAATCTTGCAGAAGACGCAATCATCGTCGTAGTGTGGTTCGAGGGTCATTGATGCCATGAGAACTCCTTCTTTCATTTCAATTTCATCCATTATACACCACCCGTCTGGTTCAGTTCTACGGCGACCGTTCGTTCATAGGGCCGACTATGGTATAATAGGGCGGTTAATTCAGAAGAAACGCTCTGCAAGCGGGGGTGCGGATCACTCGCGGCAGGGGATAAAACTCGTAGAAATGAAGGGATGTTTAGATGGCGTTAACGGTAAGCCATGTCGTGGGGGGCTACTCCCAGATTCCCGTCTTAAAAGATATCAGTTTCGACGTCAAAGACGGTGAACTTGTCGGCTTGATTGGCCTGAACGGAGCTGGGAAGTCCACGACGATTAATCATATTATTGGGCTGTTGACCCCGCACAAGGGGACCATCACGATCAATGGGGTCACGATTACCCAGGATAGTCAGGCCTATAAGCAACAGATTGCCTACATTCCCGAAACGCCGGTTCTGTATCAGGAACTGACCTTGCGGGAACACCTCGAAATGGCCATGATGGCCTACGACCTCGACCAAGACCAGGCTTGGGAGACGGCGAAAAAGTTATTGAAGACTTTCCGGTTGGCCAATAAGCTGGATTGGTTCCCCGCGAACTTTTCCAAGGGGATGAAGCAAAAGGTCATGATCGTTTGTGCCTTCTTGACCCAAGCCAAGTTGTTCATCATTGATGAACCCTTCTTGGGACTGGACCCATTGGCCGTCAATGACCTCTTACACTTGATCCAGGAACGTAAGGCGCAGGGGGCCAGTATCCTGATGTCGACCCACGTGCTGGATACGGCCCAACGGTATTGTGACCGGTTCGTCTTATTGCACTCGGGGCAGGTCAAGACTGAGGGAACGCTTAGTGAGTTACAAGCCGCTCTTCCGGAAGCGGGAGAATCACTGAACGACATCTACCTCTCCATGACCAAGGTCGATCGCCAATGATCCAGTTGTTTAAGAACCGGCGGGCCCGCCATCTCCGGGAAATGGCGAAGTACCTGCGGTTAGTGTTTAATGACTTTTTCGTATTTGCACTTCTCTTCTTCTTGGGGGGCCTAGGATTAGGCTATTCCAACCTCTTGAAGACCTTAACGTCGGGTCTTTGGTGGGCGCCCTTAGTGGCGCTGGTGGTGTTGGGAATTACGGTCCAAGTGGGCCGCTTCGCCACGTTGATCGAAGATGCTGACCGGGTCTTCTTGCTGCCGAAGGAACGGGCCATGCAGGGGTATCTGGTCGCCGCCCGACGGTACAGCCAGTGGTTGGCCCAGGCAACGCAACTGATCGTCTTATTCATCATGACGCCTTACCTGCGGGTGACGTTGAGTTGGTCGTTGGCCACGGTCGCGGGTCTCGCGGTGACTCAGGTGATCTTGAAGGATACCTTGTTGCGCTTAGACCTCGCGAGTGCCTATCAGGTAACGGGGCAACGGCGGATGAACCACTGGACTAACAAGTGGGGCTTGAGTCTGATCGTCCTGGCCGTGGGGCTATGGACTAACCCGTGGATTGCGGCAATTCTAGCCGTTTTAGCTGACGGGGCCGTAGCCGTGTGGTTCCAGCAGCACTGGCAACGGCAACAGATTCGTTGGCGAGAACAGATTGCGCTCGAAGATAACCGGATGCTAGGCATCTATCGGTTCTTTAACCTCTTTACCGATGTGCCGATGGTCTCGGGAACGATTCACCGGCGGCACTACCTCGACGGTCTGTTGCGGCGGATTCCTGTCCGGCACGATCAAGCCTATCTGTACCTCTATAGTCGGGGGATGCTGCGGGGCACCGAGTTCAGTGGCTTGGTGGTGCGCTTAACGGTGATCGGGATGATCCTGCTGGCTTTCATCCAGGGAACTTGGTTGCCGGTGATTTTAACGGCGCTGTTCATCTACTTGATTGGGTTTCAACTGTTGCCGTTCTTCCAACAGTACGACGATATCGTGTTCACGCACGTTTATCCGTTGACTTGGGAACAGCGATTACGGAGCTTTGTGCAGTTGGTGACCCTGATTCTGACCACTACGGCGGGGTTGATGTGTTTAGTCGTGATCCTAGCCGATCGGCGGTTGTTGCCCGCGCTAGGGACGGTGGGGGTCGCAGCGGTAGAGGTCTGGTACCTCGCCCGCGTCTACACACCGCAACGGTTGAAGCGCGCGGCGCAAAATAAAGGTTGACGCCAACTACTTTTCCCCCTAAAATTGGTAATAGCTGACAAATTTATGAAAGGGGTGGCGCGATGGCACCGAATATGCGTGACGGCTGGCAACTTTATCCACTAGGTGGCAATACCGGAACAGCGTATATGGGCACCAAGGCTTCTCAGAAAGTCTTTTTGAAGCAGAATGCGTCACCGTTTTTGGCCGCTCTTTCGGTTGAAGGCATCACGCCCCGGTTAGTCTGGACCAAGCGTCTGGCAAGTGGGGACGTGATGACGGCTCAAGAATGGTTGAACGGCCGAACCTTACGGCGGGGTGAGATGCGTGAAGAGCGCGTTGCCCGGTTGCTTCATCGCGTGCACCATTCGCAATTACTCCATGACATGTTGAACAAAGTCGGCGGCCGGTCTACGACGCCCGCCCAGTTATTGAACCGTTTGGCGCCAACCTTAGCGTTGACGTTGCGCCAACACCCGCTGATTCAACGGGCGTTACAAGCCTTAGAAGCGGAACAACCCCAACTGCCCACGACTGCGTACGAAGTTTGTCATGGTGATTTGAATCATAAGAATTGGTTGCTCTCGGAGCGCCAACGACTTTACTTGGTCGATTGGGACGCCGCAACCTTTGCGGATCCGGCGTTTGACCTAGGGGCGTTATTATGTGAGTACGTCCCGTTAGAGGAGTGGCAACGGTGGCTCCAAGATTACGGAGAACAGGTGACCGACGAGCTGACCAGTCGAGTGAATTGGTACGCCCGGGTTCACTGCATTACCGTGATTGCGGAGAGTTATCGTCAGTCGCGTTTTCAAATTATGAATCAACATTTAATCTTACTCGAAAAGCTGACGCGTGAGTCAGTGCATGATTAACTAGGACGGCGGGTCGGGAGCCTTACTTCCAACCCGCCGTTCGTCATATTAAGGAGGAATATACCATGCGTGTACGTAACAAGCCTTGGGCCAAGGACTACCTGGCCGCCCACGAAGACCTTTTGGTCATGGAACCGGAAAGCCTGAAGGGCAACTGGCAGAGCCGCTTCCCTAAAGCCCAGCCGCTAAATATTGAGATTGGGACGGGGAAGGGCCAGTTCATCGTTGAGATGGCCCGTCAGCACCCGGAACGCAACTTTATCGGCATCGAAATTCAGACGTCCGTGATTGCGGTCGCGTTGAAGAAGGTGGTGGCCAGCGAACTGACCAACATCCAAATGGTCCATACGGATGGCGAAGCCGTGAATACGCTCTTCAATCCGGGAGAGGTTGCGGGCCTGTTCTTAAACTTCTCCGATCCGTGGCCTAAGAAGCGGCACGCTAAGCGGCGGTTGACGTCACCGGTCTTTTTGGCCCACTATCAAGACGTCCTGCAACCGGGTGGCCAGCTGCAATTCAAGACAGATAACCGGGGATTGTTCGAATACTCACTGCAGAGCCTAAACAATTTCCCAATGGTCTTCGACGGGGTCTGGTTAGACCTACACCAAGCTACGGATGGCGTGGAAGATATTCAGACGGAATATGAACAAAAATTCTCCGCGAAGGGGCCCATCTACCAAGTGATCGCCCACTTCCCAGAAGAACCGATTAACTAGCACGTTGAGCTCAGACCAAGCGTCTGGGCTTTTTTTGATGCGTGTGAAAAAAATGGGTGACGGGTTGCGGAGCCTTTAACTAAAGGGGGACGGGGAGATGTTAGTCGCGGAAGTGCAACGTCAGTTGGTGGATGCTCGGGTGGCGGATCGGCAGACGGCCTATCATTGTCCGGCCTGCCACGCCCCGGTTCGCTTGCACCGGGGACGCCAGGTGCCCCCGTACTTTGCCCACCTCCCGCAAGCGACGTGTGGGGTCAGTAGCGAAGGAGAGACCCCGGAGCATCTCCGGGGAAAACGCCAACTGGCGGCGTTCTTTCGCCCTTGGGGTCCGGCCACACTAGAGCGGGTGCTACCGACGATTCACCAGCGCGCGGACGTCTGGATTGGGCACCAGGCACAGCCCGTGGCCGTGGAGTTTCAATGCAGTCCCTTAGCGCTTGAGGCCGTCGCCCAGCGTACGGCGGGATACCGGCAACTGGGCGTCTACCCGTTGTGGCTCTTAGGCCACCGGTACCGGCGGCAACGACTGAATTGGCGCTTGATTGAGCGTTTCGCCAGTTGGTTGCCGCAATGGGGCTTGTGCCTATTGTTTTGGGATGTCCGGCGCGCCTGCTTGGTGGTTCGGCACCATCTGCGGCAAGATGCCGTGGGACGCTACTGGGGTGGCCAACGACGAGTCGGTAACTGGACGCAATTTCTCTTGGGGGCCACGCCGCCAATGGCACGACCGGTCCTGGACGACCACCGGCTTCGCTTACAGTGGACCCGCGGGTTGCAGCGTCAGGCGCCCCAACTGCGACTGATTCAAGAACAGCTCTATCTGACGGGCCACCACTTGGCCGGCTTCCCAGACGTCTTAGCGACAACTCAATCGACGGCACCAGTCTTTGGCCAGGGCCTATTACTTTGGCGGATCGTAATGGGGGCGTGGCTTTTTCGGGGGAGACCTGAAATCACGGTAGCCGAGGTTCGAACGCTCAGCCGCCGCGCCTACGAGTTGGTGGGTGGTCACGCCCACGGGGTTCGTTTTCAAGCCGACCACGTGCTCACGAGCGCCCAAGACCAGTTACTAGCCGACCTAGTGGCCGGAAGGTATCTGGCCTTGAGCGCGCAAGGCTGGCGGGTCCGGCAGGCGCCGCGGTGGTTTCGCGACTATGCCGATTGGTTAAAAAATCATGAGAAAATTAAATTTTGAAAAGGATTTTTGCTGGGGAAAGTGCTAAACTGGCACTAGATAACTTTTAAGGAGATGCAAGTAGATGCGACAAATTCCTCAACGGTCCGCAGTGCCAACCGAGTTGACCTGGGATCTCACATCAATTTATCCGAATGATGCGGCGTTTAGCCAAGCATTAGTCGACATTCAAAAGCTGGCTGATGAAACGGCCCAGCTTAAGGGACAGTTAGCCCAGAGCGGAGCCGACTTGTACCGAGTCACCACGGCGATCTTTAGCCTGTACCGGCAACTAGAGAAGGCGGAAGTCTATGCGTCGATGAAGAACGACCAGGATACGGGTAACGCGACCTATCAAGGTTTTGACGATCAGGTCGGCAGCTTACTAGCCAAAGTCGGAACGGCGATTGCGTGGTTTGAACCAGAAGTTCTAGCTTTGACGCCGGAGGACTTACAGGCGTTGATTGATGCGGAGCCGAAGTTGGCTGCGTACCAGCACTACTTCGACGTTTTGAGCCGGGAACGGCCCCATACCTTGTCGGAGTCCGAGGAGCGTCTCTTAGCTGGTGCCGGGGATGTCTTGGACGCCTCAGCGCGGACCTTCGGGGTGCTGTCGAACGCGGACTTGAAGTTCCCCGTGGTCCAAGATGAAGACGGGAACGACGTACGCTTGTCCGAAGGGCTCTACGGCGTTTTGTTGGAGTCAGTAAAGCCCGCGGTGCGTGAACAGGCCTTTAAGGCGTTGTACAGCGTCTTCCAGCAGTTCCGGCATACGTTTGCGGCCACGTTATCCAGTGAGGTCAAGAAGAACAATTATCTGGCACACGTGCGGCACTATGCCAGTGCCCGGGAAGCGGCCATGAGTGCGAACACGATTCCAGCGGTGGTCTACGATACGCTGGTCAAGACCGTTAACCAGCACTTGGGGTCGTTACACGACTACGTGGCACTTCGCAAGGAGCTGTTAGGGTTACCTGAATTGCACATGTATGATCTGTATACACCGATTACGGGGGAACCCAGCCTGAAGTACACCTATCCGGAGGCCCAACAGGAGGCGTTAAAGGCCTTAGCCGTACTGGGTCCCGATTACGTGGCGAACGTTCAGAAGATGTTCGATACCCGGGCCATCGACGTGGTCGAGAACCAGGGGAAGCGCACGGGGGCGTACTCTGGTGGGATGTACGATACCAAGCCGTACATCTTGTTGAACTGGCAGGATAGTCTGGAGAGCCTGTACACGCTGGTCCACGAGATGGGCCACAGTATGCACAGCCACTATACCCGGACCAATCAGCCTTACCAGTATGGGGATTACTCCATTTTCGTCGCCGAAATTGCGTCGACCACGAATGAAAACCTCTTAACGGATTACTTATTGAAGACCCAAAAGGATCCTAAGGTCCGGGCATTCATCCTGAACCACTACCTGGATGGGTTCAAGGGGACCGTCTACCGGCAGACCCAGTTTGCGGAATTCGAAGACTACATCCACCGGCAAGCGGATGCGGGTCAATCCCTGACCGCCGACTTCATGAGTGACTTCTACGGGAAGCTGAACGCGCGGTATTACGGTGACGCGGTGATTTCCGATCCGCAAATTGCGGATGAATGGACGCGCATTCCCCACTTCTACTACAACTATTACGTTTACCAGTACGCGACGGGCTTTGCCGCAGCCACCACGCTAGCGGGACGGATCCTGAGTGGCGACCCAGCTAAGCGGGATGCCTACCTGGGCTACCTTAAAGCCGGGAAGTCGGACTTGCCGCTGAACGTGATGCGTCAAGCAGGGGTGGACATGACCCAACCAGATTACCTGGAGACGGCCTTTAAGACCTTCGACGACCGGTTAGCCGAGTTTAAACAACTGGCGCGTGAGTTGAAGGCAACGAATTAGGGCCTGCTTTCCAACCAAACGCTTGCGATGGTCATCCGCCTTACCGGACGGCACAGTCCCTAGACAACACACTAGATAAAGCACGCAGGTTGTGGGGCCATTCTCGTGACGTTGTCAATTAAAAACGACCGTTTTTTACCGGATCAAGTCCTGGTAAGAAACGGTCGTTTTGTGAACTGAAAGGAATTAAATAGGTTAGTCGCTAAATGCGTTGCCAATCTTGTTGCCAATGGATCCCCATGGTCTTTTCACCGGTGTGAACGCTGATGGCGGGGCCAAGTTGGCTACGGGTGACGCGAATGGCGGGGAACTGAGCGGCCAGTTGGGTCTGCCACTGGGCCGCAAGTTCGGGGTGGTTGGCATCGATGATGGTGGCGTGTAGCGGATAATCGACCCGTTCTTGGGTGGCCGCGAGTCGGGCGGTCATGTAGCTGAAGGCACGGCGCATAGTCCGGGCTTTGTCAATGGCGATGATTTGCCCCGCGGCATTGAACGTTAGAAGGGGCTTAATGTTGAGCAGACTCCCGACTAGAGCGGAGCGGTTGCTTAACCGGCCCGTCCGCGCGAGATGGCGGAGACTGTCGACGGCGAAGTAGACCTCTTGGGTATCCCGTAACCGTTCAAGGGTGGTGGCAATCGTGGCGGCATCTTGCCCAGCCGCGATGAGGCGCCCAGCTAGGAGGCACAGGTTGGCCTCGCCGGCACTTGCCATCAGGGAATCGATGGGGTAGACCGTCGCTTTAGTGTAGGTCTGGCAGAACATCTTAAGGTTGCTCATGAACGAGGTGATCCCGCTGGAGAGGTGAATCGAAATGATTTGCGTGATGCCTTGGGCCACTAACTGATCGTAGGCCGCTTCAATTTGGCCTAAGGAGACCTGTGCCGTGGTGGGCAACACCTGGCCATTCTTTAGATAGTCGTAGAATTGGCGGTTAGAGAGGGTAGACTCGGGGTATTGGTGGGCGCCGAGGATCACCGTGATGGGCAGAACGGTGATGTTGAATTCCTGAATCTGAGCGGGTGTTAAGTAGGAAGCAGTATCGGTCACAATAGCAATTGGCATGGATGGTGTCGCCCCTTTACGTTTCGTAAAATTGAATGGCTTAAGCATACCATAGTCTAAGTTGTTGCGGGCAGAAAAAAAGGCCCACCACAGGGGCCGGTCTCACCAAGGTTAACGTTTAGATTAGAGGACGTGCAGGTTGGGGCGATGGTCACCCACTAAAGCAGCAGCTGGTTGATCCAGTTCCCGCATCAGGGAGGCTTTGGTCGCCACGCCTTGGTTTTCACAAACGTCGCACAGGGCTTCGTAAGTGACGTCGTTAAGGAGGAGACCGTATTGCGACACATCACAGTTGAAAATCACTGCGGAAGAGGAATGTTCAATCTTCATTTCGGCAGCGAGTTTTTGGTCGGTCTGGAAAGCTTGTTTGGCCAAGTCAGATTGACAGTCTTCCTGGAACATCTCCAGGTCTAAGCGGCAGTCGCGAGCGGCCTGCAAGGTTAAGTCCTCGGACAAGGCTTCGTGCCGCGTAATGACTGCGGACTGAAGGTTCAACAGGAATTGGCGACCTTTGCGTTTCCCTTGGAAGAGCGCCGCTTTGTAAGCTAAGACCGCTTGATAGTAAGTATCGAAGCAGGCATTGCGCTGTTCTAGGGTGGGGTGGGATGAAGCAAGCGCCTGTTCCACGATTTGCTGGTTCAAAAGGGGAACGAATTGAAAGGACACTTTCTGATTGAGATGGTCGGCCAACTTCATGATGTTACGTTCGGATCGCATACACCGAGCGCCCAGTGGGTTGACGAACAAATAAACTTCTAACACATTGCTTCCTCCTAATATCTGTTCTCGCTGGCAATCACCACGGGTTACCATACAAAATCACAACACTACTACATTAGCAAAAATTTCAAAAAACGCAATCAGAACGTTTGTTTGCGGTTGAGTGACCGTTCGCAAACGCGATAAGTTTTCTAACGCAACTTAATCATGCTACATTTTGCGGGCGAGGTAAAGGCAAACGCCTCATGAAAGTTAATCCAGGCATTTGAGATAAAGTGAGCAAATTTGTCGGGCGGGGGATGAGTAATTAGATTCAGTTCCTTCCAAAATATGGTAAAATCGAGAAGTGATAACGTGGAATCAAGGTTGGGGGAAAGCGTCATGATTGAAAATTGGGACCAATTTTTATTGCCTTATCAACAGGCAGTGAGCGAACTCAAGGTGAAGTTGCGGGGGATGCGTAAGCAGTTTGAAAACCGCAACCAACGCTCGCCAATCGAATTCGTCACCGGACGGGTCAAGCCCGTCCCCAGCATTAAGGAAAAAATGACCCGCCGCCACGTGACCGAGGAACGCTTGGAACAGGATATGCAAGACATTGCAGGGCTGCGGATCATGTGTCAATTCGTCGAAGACATCTACCAAGTTGTGGATTTGCTCCGAAAACGGACGGATTTGACCATCCTCGAAGAACGCGATTATATTCATAACGAAAAGCCTAGTGGCTACCGGTCGTACCACATTGTGGTCGAGTACCCGGTGCAATTGGTCACGGGAGAAAAGAAGATTTTAGCTGAGATTCAAGTCCGGACGTTAGCCATGAATTTCTGGGCGACGATTGAGCACTCGTTAAATTATAAGTACCAAGGTGCCTTTCCGGATGATTTGAGCCGGCGGTTACAACGGGCCGCCGAAGCCGCCTTTAAGCTGGACACGGAAATGTCCGAAATTCGCGAGGAGATTCAAGAAGCTCAGCATTATTCGCCCCAGGGGCAGGCTGAGAAGAACTCCCCGCAGAAATAGGGAAGAATGTTTATGAAAGTTTCCATTTTTAGTAATAATGGGCAGTCGTCCCGAAAAGTGGCCACGGCCCTGCACCGCGGGTTAACTGCCGCGGGGATTACCATCGATAGTCTCAACCCGGACATCGTGGTCACGGTTGGTGGCGATGGGACCCTGTTATCGGCGTTCCACCACTATAACGACCGACTAGATAAAGTCCGGTTCGTGGGGATCCATACGGGTCACTTGGGCTTCTACACGGATTGGCGGGACTATGAGGTCAACGACCTGATTCAGAGTCTGATTCGCGACAACCGACAGAGCGTCAGTTACCCGTTACTGAACATCGAAGTGGAATACGCGGACGGAACCCATTCGGATCAAGCGTTGGCCCTCAACGAGTCGACCATTAAGAAGGTCTCAGGGACCATGGTGGCCGACGTTTATATTAAAGGGGAACTCTTCGAGAGCTTTCGGGGTGACGGGCTGTGCATCTCCACCCCGACCGGCTCCACGGCCTATAACAAGTCCGTGGGTGGTGCGGTCCTGAACCCGCGGTTTAACGCGATTCAGATGGCCGAAATCGCATCGATCAATAATCTGGTCTTTCGGACGTTAGGGTCCCCGTTGATTATTCCGGCGGACGAGTGGATTCGTATTGAACCCGCCGAAGCGACCGATAACGTCTTGATGTGTGACCAATTAAGCATCGAAGGACGGCCCATTAAGGCCATCTCTTACCGGATTGCGCGCCAACGGATCGCGTTTGCGGAGTACCGGCACACCCACTTCTGGCAGCGGGTCGAGTCATCGTTTATTGGGAGAGAAGCCCGATGACGGCCTTTGAGTGGCAAGTGACGGGAACGGCCCCGGAGCACGTCCGGACGGTCTTAATGGCCCACGGGGTAACGCGCACCTACCTGAAGCAAGTCAAGTTCCACGGTGGGGTGGTCACGTTGGATGGCCAGCCAGTGCGCGTGATCGCCATGGCACGGCCAGGACAGACGGTGGGGCTACAGTTGCCGCCAGAGCAGCCCAACGCCCACGTCGCCGTTTCCTTTGGTCCGCTAGACATCCTGTACGAAGACGCTCACTTCTTGGTGGTCAATAAGCCCGCTAAGATGGCGTCGGTCCCGTCGCACCTCTACCCGGACGATACCTTGGCCAATCGTGTGAAGGGGCACCTGATTCAGATTGGGGCCCCCAGTACCGTGACCCACATCGTCACGCGGTTGGACCGGGAGACCAGTGGGGCCGTGTTGTTTGCCAAACACCACTTCGCGCATTCCATCCTAGATAAGCAGTTGAAGCTGGGACAATTGGATAAACGCTACGTGGCCGTCGCGCAAGGACGGGTACGGCCGACCCACCAATTGGTGGAGTTGCCGATCGGCCGGGCGGCGGATTCGTTCATTAAGCGTTGCGTGCGGCCGGATGGTCGCGCAGCGCAGACGGAGCTGTGGGTTCGGCGACAATCGGCGACGGCGAGTCTGTTAGCCGTGAAGTTGCATACGGGCCGGACGCATCAGATTCGGGTCCACTGTCAAGCCATTGGCCATCCGCTCTTGGGCGATTGGCTTTACGGCCGGCAATCGAATCCTTGGATTCACCGGCAGGCGCTTCATTGTGCGCGCCTACGGTTCTACCAGCCGTTCTTGGAACGCTGGATTACCTGTTACGCGCCGTTGCCCGCTGATATGGCCCGGGTCATTGCGCACGAACATTTAAATTAATAGCTGGAAATCGTTTGTCGGTGAGGGCAGACGATTTTTTGTTTTTTGCGCGATTCGTCGAAGTCGGCTGGGGGCTGGTAAATAAGGTCACGACCAAAACCAAGCGTGGTCGCTGTTGTCTGGAATCGGTGTCCCGTAGACTTAATGCTGAACGTTGACCCATTAAGGGGTCAATTGAATTGAGACGCATTGAATTCGGGGAACTAGGTCGACTGACTCTTGGGGGGAATCAGGATGGAAAAACAGCGACGACTATTAATTGAGATTACAAAGACACTGTGTGGCTTACCGGACAGTCAAGGGTACTTGGACGGGGCACCACAGCCGGCAGTGGTGACGCGATTGCGACAGTACCAGGCCGCAGGCTATCAGGTGGTGCTCTTCACTTCGCGGCAGATGCAGACCAGTGACGGGAACTTAGAACGACTGAATCGCTACACCGCGCGGAACACCATGAAGTGGCTCCGTCGGCATCAGGTGCCGTATGATCGGTTATTGTTCGGCAAGCCGTGGGCGGGACAGGGCGATTACGATATCGATGATCGGGTCCTACACCCCGGTGAGTTTCTTCAAAAGACACCGGCGGAGTTACTGCAGTTGGTTGCGCAACGGCGACAGGCCGTGGGCGCTGCATGGTAGGGTGAATAGAATTTAAATCGGCTTTCCCTTGGGGTTGAGGGGAAAGCCGATTTTAGGGTGCTGGAGGTTGAGATGAGTTGCAAGTCACGCGTAGATAGGTAAAAATGGGGATAATTGATTTTGACGTGTAGAACAGGAGGAAATGCACATGTTTACCTATCTAGAAGCCTTTAGGTTAGTGTACGAGACGCGGAGTTTCTCCGCAGCGGCGACTCAGCTTTTCGTGACACAGCCCACCGTTTCCCATCAAATCAAGCAGTTGGAGGCCCAGCTACAGGTGAAGTTATTCGACCGGCGTGGGAATCGGGAAGTTCGCCCGACTGCGGCGGCTAAAATTCTCTACGCTGAATCAACGAAACTGTTAACGGACTGGCACCGGACGGAGCGAAAGTTAACGGCGGTTACGCAACAAAAGACCTTGGCTCTGACAATCGGAGCTTCCCAAACCACCGCATTAACGTTATTGCCGACCCTGTTACCAGCGTTGAAGGCACAGTTCCCCCAGGCCGCTTTACGGGTCAAAATGGCGAATTCAGAACAGGTTTTGAAGGAGTTGAAGGCACACCAGATTCAGTTTGGTCTGATCGAAAAGCCCGTTACGGCGGATGACGTGGAACGCATTTCTTTGGCCAAGGACCAGTTGGTCTGTGTGGGCCAACCGACGGGGGTATGGCTGACCCGGGAACGGGGATCCGGGACTTTTCAATACACCCAAAATTACCTGAAAGAGGCGGGAATTATTCCCCAGCAGTTAATTGAAATAGATAACTTAAATCTTATTTTGTCTCTGGTTCAACAAGGAATGGGCCAGACGGTGGTGTCACAGCGATTAGTGCCTACTACGCTACCGTTTCAACCCCTAGGTGCCCATTTTGAGCGGGACTTTTATCTGGTGTACTTTAAAGCGGACATTTTATTGAATGCAGAATTAGCCGCCGTTGGTCATCAAATTCAATTAATCTTAACGGATTAATTCCATAATTTAATAAATAAAATTTATTGACTACTATGTAGAACACTAATCGCTAACCCCTTGTCTCCCTTGAGATTTGGACGTAAACTATAGCCATTGATTAATTGGAACGTTCCAATTATAGAAACGGTTAGATTGAATCGTTTAACTTCAAGGAGGCAGTCTCATGACAGATTTTGACTCGCAAGCTTATTTGAACCAGGTTGATCAGTATTGGCGTGCTGCAAACTACATTTCGGTAGGGCAATTATATCTGCGGGATAACCCGTTGCTTAAACGACCGTTACGGGCAGATGATGTGAAGTTTAAGCCCATTGGTCATTGGGGGACGATCGCGTCACAAAACTTTATGTACGCTCATTTGAACCGGGTCATTAAAAAGTTCAATCTCAAGATGTTCTACATTGAAGGGTCTGGGCATGGTGGTCAGGTGATGGTGTCTAACGCTTACTTGGACGGTAGTTATTCGGAGATTTACCCCCGCATCACGCAGGATGAAACGGGACTGCAGCGCTTATTCAAACAGTTTTCCTTCCCAGGTGGGGTCGCTTCCCATGCGGCACCCGAAACACCGGGCTCGATGCATGAAGGCGGTGAATTGGGGTATTCCATTGCTCACGGAGTAGGCGCTATTCTGGATAACCCTAATCAGATTGCGGCGGTAGAAATTGGTGACGGGGAAGCCGAAACGGGTCCATTGGCGACGTCTTGGTTCTCTAATAAGTTCATTAATCCCATCAATGACGGCGCAATCTTGCCAATGTTGAATCTAAACGGGTTTAAGATTTCTAACCCTACGATTCTCTCCCGGATGACGGATACGGAATTAACGAATTACTTTAACGGGATGGGCTGGCAACCGTACTTCGTTGAGACGGACGGTCAGGCAGCTGATGAACGTGCTGTTCACCAACGAATGGCCGAGGTGATGGATCAAATCGTTGCCCGGATTCAAGAAATTCAACAACATGCGCGCCAGACGCACGACGATACGCTACCAGTGTGGCCGATGTTGATTCTACGGTCCCCTAAGGGCTGGACGGGGCCGCAATTCGACTTAGACCATCAGCCAATTGCCGGGTCGTTCCGTGCCCACCAAGTTCCGGTGCCAGTCGACGCCACCCATATGGACCATCAAGAACTCTTAACTGACTGGTTAAAGTCGTATCGACCAGCGGAGTTGTTCGATGAGACGGGGCATTTGAAACCAGAGATTCGGGCTACCACGCCGCAAGGGACGCAACGTATGGCGATGAATCCTGTAGTTAACGGCGGGATTGCGCCCCAACCCCTAACGCTCCCCGATGTTCGGCAGTATGCCGTCACCATTGAGCGCCCAGGTGCACATGATGCGCAGGATACGGAAGAATTGGCGAAGTTTTTGACGCAGACCATGCGGGACAACCCGTCCTCTTTCCGGGCTTTTGGGCCTGATGAGACCAAGTCTAATAAGTTCTTTAGCATGTTAGATTATGGAAAACGGCAGTGGCTGGAACCAATCAAAACGCCGAATGATGAAGATATGGCCCCGGCTGGACGGGTTTTGGACGCCCAATTGTCCGAACACCAAGCCGAGGGATGGTTAGAAGGTTACGTTTTGACGGGCCGACATGGTTTCTTCGCCTCATATGAAGCCTTTACCCGTGTGATTGATTCTATGCTAACGCAACATTTCAAGTGGTTACGGAAGGCTGCCGAACAGCCTTGGCGCCACGATTACCCATCGTTGAACATTTTGAACGTATCCCACGCTTTCCAACAAGACCACAACGGGTATACTCACCAAGATCCAGGGATGTTAGGTCATCTGGCAGAAAAAGGGCATGAGCTGGTTAATGAATACACACCGGCCGACGCGAATTCCTTAATGGCGGTGATGAACACGACGTTACGTGTTCGCGAAAAGATCAACTTGGTCGTTGCGTCTAAGCATCCGCGGCCACAGTGGTTCTCCATGGATGAGGCGTTGACTCTGGTTAAGCAGGGTTTGGGGATTATCCCGTGGGCGTCTAACGACCAGGGCAATCCGGACATCGTCTTTGCGGCGGCCGGAACAGAAGCCACCATGGAATCGTTGGCGGCAATCGACCTTCTCCACCAAGCCTTCCCGCAACTGCGGGTCCGCTTTATCAACGTGGTCGATATCTTACGGTTGCGTCCGGCGGGGATGGACCAGGATAGTCGGGGCTTAACGGATGCTGAATTTGATCAGTACTTTACTGCAGACGTACCGGTTATCTTTGCCTTCCACGGGTTTGAAAATACCTTTAGAGGGTTACTCTATGCCCGGCACAATCACCAAATCGAATTCCATGGGTACCGTGAGAACGGGGATATTACCACGCCATTCGATATGCGAGTCTTGAATCAACTGGACCGCTTCCATCTAGCGAAGTCGGCGATTCAAAAGACGCGATTGGCTGACCAGGCTGGTGACTTTGTTGCTCAGATGGATCATGAGTTGGCACGGCACCACGACTATATCCGAGAATATGGTCGGGACTTGCCAGAGGTCGACAGCTGGCGGTGGTCGGGACTAGATTAGTCCGATACGAAATTTGGGTTCACTTCTTCTTAAACGGGAACGCATACTGCCGCGTTCCCGTTTTTAGTTTGGTCGGAAAATGCGGGCACTAAAAATAGGACTTCCCAACGTTGGGGAGTCCTATTTGAACGGTTTAGTGGGTGCTCAGTGCTGGTACTGAGGTAAGCTGGGCAACCTGAGTTTTAGTCTTGGACGTTTAAGAAACTGTGCACGTTCAGCTGCGCGGCAACCTGATCCAGTTGGTCGGGGGCCACGTTGGTGGGAACTAGCGTTATTCCCGCGCTGGTCAAGAGCCGCTGTGAAGCGGTCCAGTCGGCCGACCGGTCCTGAGTAGCGCCCACGCTCAGAACACGATCGAAGCTCTGTTCGGCTAGCCAGTCCACGGCGGCCCCGCGGTCCTGGGGCCGAATCGTGTCGAAGACGGTGCTCAGCGTCAGGGTCATGCCCCCGGCGGCTGCCACCAGTGGCCGCAGCCCTTCGGTGTCGAGCTGACGAGCGGCTGTGAGTCCACCGAAGATGACGCCGTCGACCCCTAATTGTTGGGCTTCTAGGAGGTCAGCCTCCATAATTTTGATTTCGACGTCGTTGTAGGGCGCTTGGCCGCCACGGGGCGCAATCAGCAAGTCGAGGCTGATCTGGTGTTCGTGGGCGTACCGCACGGCTTCGCCCATGACGCCCTTACTGACGGTGGTCCCGCCAACGGCCAGGTTGTCGGCGAGGGCCACCCGCTTGGCGCCGGCTTGGATAGCGGCGGGGAGGGACGTGTAATTTTCGAGTAACGGTTCAACTAAGAGCAAGTTTCTCATCCTTTCAAGGTAGCGTTGGTTCGGCAGAGTAACTAAGGATATGGTACAATTAACCCACTATTTTTAATGGAAGTGACGCTTGTGAAATCTGAACAAAAGCCACGGTCGTGGTTTTGGCACTGGGTCGTGAATAACCGCCTGGTCTCTGCGCTAACCATTATACTGCTTATTCTACTCATATTGCTGGTGGCAAGTAAAGTCCCTTGGCTGGCGACACCGTTCGTGGTAGTTGCTCAAATCGTGGGCCTGCCGATTATTCTAGCGGGCGTAGGGTACTACTTGTTGAATCCCGTCGTGGATCGGCTGGAACGGCGCGGCGTGGCCCGGACTTGGTCGATCACGGGGCTCTTTGTTCTGGTCGCGGGGCTACTGGTCTGGGGAATCGGAAGTGGGGTCCCCTTGGTGCAGCACCAACTCAATACGTTACTTACGGAATGGCCACAGTATTGGCACCAAGTGACGCGGACCGTGACCTATTGGCTCAACGATGAACGGTTGACGGGAATCCGGCAGCAGTTGGACCAGTTTAATCAACAGCTGGGGGATCAATCTTCCCAGACCGTCTCTCAGCTAGCGAAAACCACCTGGTCTTCGGTTGGTGGGGTGGTCAGCCGCATTGCGAGCATAGTTGTCGCGGTAGTGACGGCGCCCTTTATCCTGTTTTACTTACTTCGGGATGGGCATCAGTTACCGCAGTACCTTAGTCGCCTGTTACCGATTAAGCGGCGGCAGGCGGCCATTGACTTATTGGTCGAAATGAACCGCCAGGTCAGCAACTATGTGCGCGGACAACTCATCGTGGCCTTTGCGGTCGCCGTTCTGTTCTACCTAGGCTTCTTGGTGATTGGGCTTAAGTTTGCCCTGTTATTAGGAATCGTGGCGGGCATCTTGAACTTGGTCCCGTATTTAGGGTCGTTTCTAGCGATGGTTCCCGTGGTGGTCGTGGCCGTCATGGCGTCCCCCTGGATGCTGGTCAAGGTCTTGATCGTCTTTGTGATTGAACAGACGTTAGAGGGGCGTCTAATCTCACCGTTGGTCTTAGGCAGTTCCCTCAAGATTCACCCGTTGACCATTATTTTTGTCTTACTGATTTCGGGGAAGGCATTTGGCGTGGTCGGGGTGATCTTAGGGATTCCGGGATACGCGGTGATTCGCGTTATCGCGACCCAGGGATTCCGCTGGTATCAAGAATTCGTTGGGGGGTATTCAGACCCCCAAGTACAACAAGGAGAAAAAAGTCATGAAAAAAATTGATCGTGCGGCAGCCTTTTTAACGGCTAACGCCACAGTCTTTCGGTGTCCCGTGTGTCACGCCCCTTATGACCACGTGGCGGAACACAGCCTAGTTTGTCCCAACGGACACAACGTGGACTTATCGAAGAAGGGCATGCTGTACTTTATGCAGCGCGCCGTGAAAAGCGAATATGACGATGCGATGTTAGCTGCCCGTCGCCGCATGCTCCAGGCGGGACTGTTTCGGGGCATCACCGACGCGTTCGCGGCCCATCTAACGGCGGAGCCGGAAACGATTCTAGACGTGGGGTGCGGCGAGGGGACGCCGCTGGCCGACGTTTTGGCCCACCGGGATGGTCGTGACGTGGCCGTGGGGTTTGACCTGTCGAAGCCAGGCATCAATTTGGCTACGCAACTGGCCACTAACGCGTTCTTCTGTGTGGCCGATCTGGCCCAGATGCCGTTCAGCGCGGGTCAGTTTACGACGATTTTAGATTTATTTTCGCCCTCGGCCTATCAGGAGTTCAACCGGGTCCTAGCCCCGGGCGGGCAGTTGCTTAAGGTCATCCCCAACGCGGACTACCTGATTGAGCTTCGGCAGGCGATCTTTCCGGCCGGGAATGCTCACGCGCAATACGATAACGGCAACGTTCTCCGGCTCTTCCAGCAGCATTACCCGAACGCGACCAGTCAACGGATTCGTTACCAAGTCCCCGTCGCGCCCGAACGCTTTGACGACCTTATGTTGATGACGCCGATGCACTGGGGGGCTGATCAGGCGCGGTTGGCGGCGGTGGCGGCTGAACCGTTCCCGCAAATTACGGTCGACGTGACGTTGTTGCGGGCGGAGGGTTAGGTAAAACGTTTAAAAAATTCAAGCTAGCCCCTTGAACACCTCACAACAGCGTGTTATATTGAAAAACGAGAAATCGTTTGGCGGTCGATATCAGCGGGTAACTGTTAGCGGCTGACAAGTTGACCTTCACTAAAGTAGCCCCTCGCCGTGCCCACACCGAGGAGCTGCTTTTTTTCGTGGTGTCGCTTGTCAAAGCGGGCGGTGGTTGACTATAATTAGTGAAACAAGAACGAATGTTTGAGAAGAGAACGGAGAGTACGAGCGCATGACAAACCATATTGTATTATTTGAACCACTATTTCCGGCGAACACGGGGAACATTGCCCGGACTTGTGCGGGAACGGACACGATTTTAGACCTGATCAAGCCTCTAGGGTTTACGGTCGATGACGCACATTTGAAGCGCGCCGGGCTGGATTACTGGGATAAGGTGGATGTTCGGTACCACGAAAATCTGCCGGCCTTCTTGGAAACGGTCACGGATCCGACGCAACTGTACCTGGTCTCCAAGTTTGCGGAGCAGGATTACACGGAACCGGATTACCGGCTTAACGACCACGACCATTACTTCCTGTTCGGTAAGGAGACCACGGGATTACCCGAGCCGTTCATGCGGAAGAACGAAGAGAAGTGTATCCGGATTCCCCAAGATGACCAGCACATCCGGGCGTTGAACCTTTCGAACAGTGCAGCCATCGTCATCTATGAGGTCTTGCGCCAACAGGCCTTCCCGAACCTGGAGCGGGTGCACCGTTATCCGCACGATAAGTTAAAATAATGCGATTAGAGCGAAAGGGGGCGTAAGCTGTTGGCAACCAAACGAAAAACCACGCGACGGAAACCAGCTCGGCGGAAATCAAGCCGTAAAGCCGCGCAGCCGTTTCCCTATACCCGTAACGTTGTCGGCTTGGTCTTATTGGCTCTCGCTGCGTTGGGGCTATTCAATCTAGGGTTATTGGGCAGCCTGTGTGCGAACCTGATGCGCATTGTGGTGGGGGACGGCTACCAAGTGGGGTTAGTCGTCCTGGGCGCCTTAGGGGTCGCCTTAGCCATTACGGGGACCTGGCCCCAGATTGCCCGGCACTATCTGACGGGGAGCGGCCTGGTCTTTAGTGGTTGGCTACTGTGGCTGTCGGCCACCGCTTTTGTGACCGCCAACCAACACAGTGGTTTTGTCACCACCGTCTGGCACGCGGGCCTCTCGGATCTATTGACGGGAGGTCGTACGGGCCAACTGGGCGGTGGCCTGTGGGGAGCTTTGGAGCTCTCCGTGATTGCCTGGTTAATTGCGTTGCTGGGCGCCCAGATTGCGGCTTGGCTGATTATGGCCGGCGGGGTCCTGGTCTTCTTCCAGATTCCGTTAAGTGACTTAGCGCCTTACGTTCAAAAGGTCGGTCGCTGGGTCGCAGCTGGTAGTCAAGCCGTCGCTAGTGGCGTCAAGCGGGGTGGAACGGCCTTACAGGCCCACTACGCCCAACGGCAAAAGGCGGCCGCGACGGATTCGACGCCTAAGCCTAAGTCGGATGAAAAGTCAGCCGCATCGACTGACCAGCCTGCAGCACCAGCGCCGAGCGCAACGCAACCAGCCGCACCGACCGGCCCACAGCCTAGTTACCACGTGACCGTGGCGGCCAATGAGCAACCGGCGAAGCCAGCGCCCGCAACACCTAGCGCCGACGCCCAAGAAGCGGCGGACGAACCAGCGCTAGTCAGTGCTGATCCGGTCGACCCGAATTATCAGTTGCCGGCTTCTGACTTGCTGAAGCAGGTGCCCCCGACGGACCAGACGGCAGAAATCAACGCGATTGATGCCAATACCAAAATCTTGAAGCAGACCCTAGATAGTTTTGGGGTCGATGCAGAAGTTAAGAATGTTAGTCTGGGGCCGTCCGTAACGGAGTACGAACTACACCCCGCTATCGGGGTCAAGGTCTCGCGCATCGTGAACTTGGCAGATGATTTGGCCTTAGCGCTGGCTGCCAAGGGGATTCGGATTCAAGCGCCGATTCCTGGCAAGTCCTTGATTGGGATCGAAGTTCCGAACAAGGAGGTCTCGACGGTGGCCTTTCGGGACGTGGTCGAGGCCCAGCCCGCCCATCCCAATAAGCCGTTGGAGGTGCCACTTGGGCGTAACGTCACCGGACAAGTGGTGATGATGGACCTGACCAAGATGCCCCATTTACTGATTGCTGGGGCGACCGGGAGCGGGAAGTCCGTGGCCATCAATGGAATTATTACCAGTATCCTGATGAACGCACGACCCGATCAGGTCAAGATGATGCTGATCGATCCTAAGAAGGTGGAGTTGAGCGTCTATAACGGGATTCCCCACCTATTGACACCGGTGGTTTCCGAGCCGAAGAAAGCGGCCCGGGCCCTCCATAAGGTGGTCAAGGAGATGGAACGGCGCTACGAGTTGTTCTCGCAATTTGGCCAGCGGAAAATTTCAGGTTACAACGCGTTTGTGCAAAAGGCTAACGCGGAAGACAATCAAGCTCGGCCCACCTTGCCGTACATCGTGGTGATCGTCGATGAATTGGCTGACTTGATGATGACCGTGTCGAACGAAGTGGAAGATGCCATTATTCGCTTAGCGCAGATGGGCCGGGCGGCCGGGGTCCACATGATCCTGGCAACGCAACGGCCATCCGTGGACGTCATTACCGGGCTGATTAAGGCCAACGTCCCTTCACGAATTGCGTTTGCGGTCTCGAGTGGGATTGATTCACGGACCATCTTGGATACCAACGGGGCCGAAAAGTTATTAGGTCGCGGTGATATGCTCTTCCAACCGGTCGATGCCAACTCACCGGTCCGGGTCCAGGGCGCCTTTATCTCGGATGAAGATGTCAGTAACGTGGTCGCCTTCATCAAGCAACAGCAGACGGCCGACTACGATGAAGACATGGTGGTCACCGACGAAGAGCTGAAACAAGAAGAACAAGGCGATAGTGACGATGAATTATTCGACGATGCCCTAGCTTTCGTGGTCGACCAGCAAAAGGCCAGCACGTCGCTACTGCAACGACGCTTCCGCATCGGGTATAACCGGGCGGCACGGATCATCGATGATTTAGAGCAACGGGGGTATATTGGCCCCCAAGAGGGCAGTAAGCCCCGCCAGGTCTATAAACAGCCGGATTCGGAGACTTCGACGACGGATCAGGGGAACTCATGATGGGGCTGAACGTTAGGTTAAGTGACTTAACCAACGGATAGCGACCACCAATGGGTGGGATGACGAACGATTGGTCGTCAAAAAAGCTAAAAAAGGGCACTGGCCATTCGGCCAGTGCCCTTTGATGTCTAAGGACGGTGTTCTTACATTAGTGAGAAAATAGCGCCAAAAATTAAAGATCCAAGAGTTGCGATAATCATGATCCATACGAAGACGTTCGTGATTTTTTGAAACGTCGATTTTTTCTTCTTTTCCATGCTGAGCTTAGCCACCTCTTTGCGTGCAAATCTACCCAATTAGTTTACCGTGGCTCATCGAGAATTGCAACTGCCAAGCGGACTTCCTGGCGGATTGTTTAGGGCCCGCGTTGCATGTTGGTCGGGAAATCTTTATAATATGGGTTCGAAGTGACAGGTGGGGGGATCAACATGACGTTTTGGACATCACCCGCGGCACCATTGGTCATCTTAATCGTAGGGTGGCTGGTGATTCGCGGCATTAAGCATCGACTACGGCGACACTGGCCGGCGCAGGTAGTGACCTGGGACCTCATGACGCCGTTGCTGATTATTTGTAGTCTACTCCTGATTCCAGCTGGGGCCGGCCGTTGGCTGCCCTGGTTAGTGATGGGCTGGATGGTCCTGGGGATGGGAGTCGCCATCGTTCAGGCAATCCGGCGTCACGAACTTTTATATCCCGTTTTCTTTAAAACGTTTTGGCGGCTAACGGATGTTTATTGGGTCGTGGGGTTTAGTTTGTGTTTTCTACTTACAATTAGTTAGATAATGCATAAATATAAAAAAAGATGTTTATTCCTGAATTATTCATACCTTTCAAAAAAGTCGTCAGTTTTCATGTTTTTCAAAAA
>NZ_AZDT01000008.1 GCF_001434785.1 Levilactobacillus namurensis DSM 19117
GTTTTTGAAAAACATGAAAACTGACGACTTTTTTGAAAGGTATGAATAATTCAGGCTAATCAAGCTCCGGCTATTCCTAAGGGGTTAAACAGTCGTTCAGCGATTATTAAGAAAGCATTGAGAAGCTCAAAGCTGTCCTACGAACCGCGAATGTCAGAAGTCTTGGGATTCAGTGACATGACGGATGACGACCAAATTCAGCTTATGGAGAATCCCAAGACGAAACGCTATGTCTTTAACTATGATTTTAAGGGGCAGATAATTCCTGTGTATGTTATTTATAGTCGAATCGATTCGAAAAAGGAGCGGTATAATGCCTACTTAATTCCTGTAAACGATGATAAAATTGAGAATTTATTGACAGATGGAGTAGTTGCGGATAAGCAGGTGAAAGCTAAGTCATATTATGGGTTTAGTTATCAGGATCTGGAGCAATTAATGCCGGAAGATGCCTTTAATGGATCTAAATATCCAGAGCCAAAAATTGTGGGGAAGTATGTGGTGACCGATAAACAATGATTGGCAGGGGTGTCGTTAATCTTGCAGATCAGTAATTGAATGAAAGCTCAACTCTTGTGGTTATGATAGGGGTATACCAGAACACCGAAATAGGCTTAACGTGACTGTAAGCCGTGAGGACGGCCAGACAAGGCTCAGCCGTGAAATTTTCCTTGGTGAGCGTTTCTTAGCTCGCCTAGGAAAAGGCCAGCTTGGGGACTATGGATTTGGGCGTCAAGTTGTGTCCACGGCGTTCCAGCCTTGTCTGGCCGTCCGGTAAGGCGATGACTAGCACAGCAGTTAGGCTAGTCAATCGAAGAAAAATCTTTTCAAGATGGAATGTTGATGGCCATTGGTTCTAAAAAAGTAACGTTTTGGCAGAAAACCTCACATGACAGTCAAAATTTTTTTGAGGCCAGAAATCCAGGAAAATCAATAGTTTTGCCCCATAAATAGTTCAAGGGAGGCCGGGACGCTGAGCAGGATACTTTGACCCGTAATTTCTTTTGGTTTAAACTTTGAAGTAGACCCTGCAAGTTTCCGGGTATCGGAGCGGTAGGCGCCTGATTAACTTTAGTGATGGGCCCCGCGGACCGGTGAACGGTCACTCATTAACTATTTTAATGGAGGGAAAAATATGTCAATGATTGAATTCCACAACGTCGAGAAGTACTACGGTGACTTCCACGCGTTGCATAATATCAACTTAACCATCGAAGCCGGCGAAACGGTCGTCTTGATTGGGCCATCTGGTTCTGGGAAGTCCACTCTAATTCGTTCCGTGAACGGGTTGGAACAGATTCGAGAAGGTCAACTGATCGTGAACGGCCAGGACTTGGCTAATCCTAAGACGGACATCAACCGGATTCGGAAGAACGTGGGAATGGTCTTCCAACACTTTAACCTGTATGCTAACAAGACGATTCTTGAAAATATCATGTTGGCACCCCGCATCGTGTTACACCGGGATGAACAGGAAAACAAAAAGATTGCGATGGAGATGCTGGACCGAGTTGGGCTAGCCGACCAAGCAGCGAAGATGCCGGCTCAGTTATCTGGGGGGCAGAAGCAACGAATCGCCATTGCGCGGTCGCTGGCGATGAAGCCGAAATGCCTGCTATTCGATGAACCGACTAGTGCCTTGGACCCCGAAATGGTTGATGATGTTTTGAATATCATGAAAACGATTGCGGAAGATTCCAGCATGACGTCCTTGATTGTGACCCACGAAATGGGCTTCGCTCGGGAAGTGGCCAACCGGGTTATCTTTATGGCTGATGGACGGATCCTGGAAGACGATTCAAAGGACAAGTTCTTCAACGGCGAGCCTAGCAACGAACGGGCACGTCAATTCCTTAGTAAGATTTTGCACTAATCAGGGAGGTTTGCGATATGAAAAAAATTATGCGCAGCCTGGGCCTGATGCTCGCGCTACTGACCCTGACGGTAGTCGTCAGTGCCTGTGGCTCGAAGCCGCTATCTCAGCGTAACGTCTTGAAGACGGATCAACAGTCCAAGACGATTACCTGGGGGGTCAAGGCGGATACGCGGCTGTTTGGGTTGCTGGATACCAAGGATGGCCAGATCAAGGGCTTCGAAATTGATTTAGCTAAGGCCATCACCAAGCAGATGCTGGGCAAAGATGCCAAGGCGAAGTTTATCCAAGTGACCAGTTCAACGCGGATGCCGATGTTAAAGAACGGGAACATTGATGCCATTATTGCCACCATGACCAATACGCCAGAACGGCGAAAGCAAGTGGCTTTTAGCAATACTTATTTCTACGCTGGTCAATCCCTACTGGTCAAGAAGGGGAGCAGCATTAAAAACGTCAAAGACTTGAACCGCCAGAAAGGCACGGTCCTAGGGGTCGTGGGTTCAGATTCCGTGGAGAACGTCGCGAAGGTGGCGCCTAACGCGAAAGTCCTACAACTGACCGACTACGCCCAAGCCATGACGGCGCTGAAGTCGGGGCAAGGGCAAGCGTTGACCACCGATAACGGGATCCTTTACGGGATGTCCGTCCAGAACCCCGATTACGTGGTCACTGGTGGGACGTTCGTGTCCGAACCTTACGGGATTGCGGTCGATAAGGCGCAAACGCCGTTCCGGCAAGCCGTCAACCAGTCGCTGAAGGAGTTACGGGCCAACGGGCAGTATCAGAAGATTCTGCACAAGTGGTTCCATAACGTTAAGGGCTTTGATTACGAGGAGGCGGCTAGAGAATGATTCATATCTTTGCACACTACGGAGGCACGCTCCTCTACGGGTTAGGTCAGACGCTGTTATGTAGTCTGATTGCGCTGGTGTTCAGTCTGATTATCGGGACTTTCTTCGCGTTACTAGAAGAATCCCCGAATAAGGTCGCGCGCGGCGTGGCCCGGGTCTACATCGAGGTTTTTCGGAACATTCCCCTGCTGGTGATCACCATGTTCTTCTACGTGGTCATTCCGTTGTACGTGATCAAGGTCAACGGATTCACTGCCGGGACGATTGGGTTGACGCTGTACACGTCAGCCTTCATTGCGGAAACAGTGCGGGCGGGGATTCAGTCCGTGGACCCCGGTCAGATGGAAGGGGCCCGGTCGAACGGGCTGACCTACTGGCAGAGCATGCGCTACATTGTCTTGCCGCAGGCTTTCCGGTACGTGATTCCACCACTGGGTAACCAATTCGTCAACTTGGTCAAGAACTCCTCAACGTTAGCCTTCGTGGGGGGCTTTGACCTGATGTATCAGGGGAACGCCATCGCGTCCAGTTCACTAGAGACCATGGCGGCCTACTCCGCTGTTGGGGTGCTCTACCTGATCATTACCATGCCGATTAGTTACTACATGCGCTACCTAGAAAAACGGTTAGCTTAGGGGAGGGATTACGATGCTAAATAACTTTATTGCTGCCTACTCCCCGGATAACTTACGCTACCTGTTTGGCGGCCTGGGAATCACCATTCTGGTTTCCGTGGCCTCCATTATTGGGAGTTTCATTATCGGTGCGATTCTGGGGGTCATCCGGTACGTTAAGATTAAGTACCTGTCTGCCTTGGTCGGTCTGGTGATCGACATTATCCGGAACCTGCCGTTGATTCTGATCTTGTTCTTCATTTACTTTGGATTACCGAACCTGGGGGTCAAGCCGGAAGTGATTCCAGCGGCGATTCTCGCAATGACCATCTTCGAATCCGCTATGTTGGCCGAAATCGTGCGGTCCGGGATTCAAGCGGTCGACCCCGGCCAGATGGAAGGTGCCCGGGCCAACGGGCTGACTTACTGGCAAGCGCTCCGCTATATCGTGTTGCCCCAAGCCATCGTGAAGATGATTCCGGCCATCGTGAGCCAGTTCATCTCACTGGTCAAGGATACGTCTTTGGCGACGATTATTCTGTTACCAGAAATGCTGTACCGGTCACAGATTATCTATGGTCAGAACACGAATTACATTATTCCCATGTTCTTGGCAATCGCAGTGTTATACTTTGTGGTTTGTTACGCACTGTCCGTGTTGGCGCGGTACTTGGAAAAGCGTCAGGCCTAACGTGACGAGATAAACTTAAGGCGTTTTCGATTCTTCCGGAGAAGGGGGACGAAAACGCCTTTTAATTTGGACCACTAACTGACCATAAAAAGCCCCCAGTCGCTGAACTGGGGACTTTTGGTGATCAGTGCCTAATCTTCGACAGAGTCGGCATCCGTGACCACGTATGACTTGTATTTGTTGAAATCAGCGCTGGTCAACTCAACGCGCATCGCAGTGCCGTCGGCTTGGTAATCCGTCGACAGGACGTTGCAGTGGTCGTTCATGTAGGCCACGATGTCGCCGGCATCGAACGGAATCAAGAAGTTGGCCGTGACGTAGTTGTGGAAGACCTTTTCCTTCATGGCCCGGACGAGCAGGTCGATGGAGGCGTCGTCCTTAGCGGAGATGATCAGTTGATCGCCCGCACGGCTGGGGTAGTCGGTCGATGTCAGGTCCGCCTTGTTGAAGACCGTGATCATCGGCACGTCGGTCACCCCAATGTCTTGGAGCGTCTGCTCCGTGGTGGCCATCATGGCATCCCGGTTGACATCGGCGTAGTCGACGACTTGGACCAGGAGATCGGCGTTAGCGGCCTCTGACAGGGTCGACCGGAACGCCTTGACCAGGTTAGTTGGCAGTTGACTGACGAAACCGACCGTATCGCTTAACAGGAGCTTCTTTTGGTCGGGGAAGATCAGTTGCCGCACACTGGTATCTAGGGTCGCAAACAACATGTTCTTCACGAAGACTTGCTTCTCCTCGTTCTTGCCGAAGCGCTTGACCAGCGCGTTCATCAGAGTCGATTTCCCCGCGTTGGTGTAGCCAACTAGGGCGACGGAAGGCAGTTCGTTGCGTTCCCGTTGTTGACGTTGGGTTTCGGCGGCTTGGTTGATTTCCTTCAGCTCGTGGTTCACGTGCGTGATCGACCGTTCGATGGTCCGCCGACTCATTTCGGTCTGGGATTCACCGGCCCCCCGGTTGGCGAGGCCACCGCCACCGCCACCGCCTTGTTGGTCCAGCCGTTGCGACGCGCTGGTGTGCAAGCGGGGCAACTGGTACTGTAACATAGCCAATTGGACTTGTAGCTTGGCTTCGCGGGATTGCGCCCGGTTGGCGAAAATCTCCAGAATCAGGCCGGTCCGGTCGATGATCCGTGCCTTGGTGCCGTTCTCCAAGTTCCGAATCTGACTCGGGGTTAGCTCATCGTTGACCACCACGGTATCGACTTGGTCGTCGGCGACGATGGCCGCGAGCTCTTCCACTTTCCCGGTTCCGAAGTAGGTGCCGGGGTTAGGCTTAGTCAGTGCTTGTTGCACTTGTTCGACCACCGTCATGTGGTTGGCCTCGACTAAGGCCGTTAACTCAGCCATGGAATAATCAAACGTCGCTTGACCGGCGTTTAAACCAATGGTGACGACTGGTGTTGCTGGCGTTTCATCCATAAAGTCATCCTCCTTATTAGGTTCCTTGAAGTCAGTATACCATTTTTAGGGACGGGACGGTTAAGGGAGCTTAGGCGACCCGGATGGTGCGATTGAGTGAGAAATGCGGGGTGATCTTAGAATGCTGAAAATTAAAATGAAATGACAAAGGATTATAAGGAAGTTGGCCAACACTATCGTAAAATTTCTTACGGATTAACGAGTTTAGCGGGATTACATACTTATGAAACCACGAAGGCTGAATGGAAACGGTGAGAAAACGGGAACGATATCGGTTGATAAATGATAATAAAATTAAATAAAAGTATTGATTCTAACTTAATTTTAATATATGCTGTTTTCAGCGCTCATTCGTTGAGCGGATTTACATATGAGGGGTCGGATTTGATGAGAGTATCTTCAGCACTTAAGCTGGGGACGGTCGCCACGTTCTCTGCCATTTTATTGGCTGCTTGTGGGACCTCTTCCAGCAGTACCAGCCGGGCCAAGGACCAAACCTTGAACTGGATGGAAGCTTCAGCGTTGCCAACCATGGATCCATCGAAGGCAACTGACGTGGTTTCGGGGGGAACCATGAACAACACCAGTCAGGGATTGCTTAAGTTCGGGAAGAACAGCAAGACCTATCCCGGGGTGGCCAAGTCCTACAGCAAGTCGAAGGATGGGAAGACCTATACCTTTAACTTGCGGAAGTCGAAATGGAGTAACGGCGATCCCGTGACCGCGAAGGATTTCGTCTTCGGCTGGCAACGGACCGTGAACCCTAAGACGGGGTCGCAGTACGCTTACCTCTACGGTGACGTTAAGAACGCCAATGCCGTCATGAAGGGGAAGAAGCCAGTCTCAGCCTTAGGTATCAAGGCCGTGGGGGACTACAAGGTCGTTGTGAACCTGGAACACCCTGTCAGTTACTTCCCAACCTTAGTCGCGCAGACCAGTTTCTTCCCGCAGAATGAATCCGTGGTCAAGAAGCTGGGGAAGAAGTACGGGACCAACGCCAAGAACAACGTCTACAACGGGCCGTTTAAGCTGACCTACTGGACCGGGACGTCGGATAATTGGACGCTGACCAAGAACGACAAGTACTGGGATGCCAAGCACGTGACCCTAAAGCACGTGAAGTTCAATACGGTCAAGGACCCACAAACGGCGTTGAGTCAGTACCAGACCGGTAAGCTGGACGCGACTTACCTGAGTGGGCAACAACCTAAGAACTACAAGAATAGCAAGAACTACCATTCACGGGACGGCTCGTCGATTGCTTACATCGAACTGAACGAACGGCGCGATTCCATGATGAAGAACAAGAAGGCGCGGCAAGCCTTGTCACTGGCCATTAATCGGGATCAATTCGTCAACAAGGTCCTCGACGACGGCTCTAAGGTCCCAACGGGCTTTGTAACCACCGGCTTAGCGGTTCGTGACGGCCAAGACTTCGCCAAGGAAGCCGCGGTCCCGGCCGCGACGGCTTACAACCTGAAGAAGGCTAAGCAACTGTGGAACCAAGCTTTGAAGGAGACCGGCCGGAAGAGCTATTCTCTGACCCTCTTGGCGGACGATACGCCAGTCGGGAAGAGTACCACCGAATACGTACAGAGTCAGTGGTCGAAGTTACCGGGGTTGAAGGTTACCAACCAGAACCTACCGTACAAGACGCGGCTGTCCCGTTCGGCCAGTCACGACTTCCAGGCCGTGGTAACTCTCTGGGGCGCGGACTTCCCTGACCCGATTACGGACTTATCCCTGTTTACGACGGGCGCTTCGTACAACAACGGCGGCTGGAAGTCGGCGGCTTACGATCGGAACATCCAGGATGCGACGACCACTAATGCGAACCGGCCAGCTCAACGTTGGCAGAACTTAGTCAACGCGCAGAAGATCCTGATGCGTGATCAAGGGGTCATTCCAATCTACCAGCCAGGTAAGCCACAACTGGTGAAGTCGACGGTCAAGAATCTAGTCTACTTCCCAGTCAGCTCGAATTGGGACTTTAGTAAGGTCTACATCGCCAACAAGTAAGCTGAACGCTCTGCATCTTAGTGTGGGCACACTAGGGGGATGACGGGGCAACGTCAGTTAGCTCGGGTGACGCTCAGGTGAAACGAACCTTAGGCGTCACTTTACCCGGTAACACAGGAGGAACCGTTAACGTGCATCAATGGTTAACGGTTCCTTTTACTTATCACTTTTTAATAATGAGAGGCTTATAAGGGGATAAATTGGGTGAAAATGATATAAAATTAAAAAATACTATTGATTTTAATCTTATTCTAATATATGATTGAAACCATCAAATTTGATGTTGTCACTTGGTTGTTTGTACCCAAATTAAGTTTAGAGGGGTTGGATGAGAATGAAGATTAATTCAGCAGTGAAATTAGGAACGGTCGCCACATTTGCCGCCGTTCTGTTGGCCGCTTGTGGATCGTCCACGAGCAGTAGCAGCAGTAGCCAAACTGCGAAGAGTCAGACGTTAAATTGGATGGAAGCTTCAGCTTTACCCTCAATGGATATTTCCAAGGCAACCGACGTGGTTTCCGGTGAAACGTTGAACAACACCAATGAAGGGCTTCTCCGAATGGGCAAGAACAGCAAGACCCATCCTGGGGTCGCCAAGAGCTATAGTAAGTCGAAAGATGGGAAGACCTACACCTTCAACTTACGGAAGTCGAAATGGAGTAACGGGGATCCCGTAACTGCTAAAGATTTCGTTTATTCCTGGCAACGCACGGTGAACCCTAAGACGGCTTCGCAATACGCTTACCTGTTTGCTCAAGTCAAGAACGCGAACGCCATCATGAAGAGTAAGAAGCCCGTCTCCAGCTTAGGAATCAAGGCGGAAGGCAATTACAAGGTCGTGGTCACGTTAACGAAAGCCACGAACTACTTCCCAGCGTTGGTGGCTAACCCAACGTTCTACCCGCAGAACAAGTCAGCCGTTGAAAAGTACGGTAAGAAGTACGCCACGAACGCACAATCTAACGTCTACAACGGACCATTCAAGTTAACGGCTTGGACGGGGACTTCCGATAACTGGACGTTGAGCAAGAACAGCCAATACTGGAACGCAAAGAACGTTAAGTTAAAGAAGATCAACTTCAAGACGGTTAAGGATCCACAAACGGCGCTGAGTCAGTACCAAGCCGGCAAGCTGGATGCCACTTACCTGAGTGGACAACAACCGAAGAACTACAAGAACAGTAAGAACTACGTGGTTCGGCAAGGGGCTTCGACCTTCTACATCGAACTGAACGAACAGAAGAGCAAGTTAATGAAGAACGCTAAAGCCCGGAAAGCCTTATCCTTGGCCATCAACCGGAACCAATTCGTTAACAAGGTGCTTCAAGATGGTTCGAAGGTTGCCAGCGGTTACGTCTCAACTGGTTTAGCTTCGTACAAGGGTGAAGATTTCGCTGCCGCAGCTAAGACGGCTGACGGGACGGCTTACAACCTGACCAAGGCCAAGAAGCTCTGGAAGGAAGCCCTGAAGGAATCTGGCGAAAGCAGTTACGACCTGACGCTGATGGCCGATGATACGGCTGCTGGTAAGAACGCAACTGAATTCGTTCAGAGTCAATGGTCGAAGTTACCTGGCCTGAAGGTCACGAACCAGAACTTACCATTCAAGACGCGGTTGAGCCGTTCACAAAATGGTCAGTTTGATGCCGTGGTTTCTGGTTGGGGTGCCGACTTCGCCGACCCAATCTCCTTCCTGTCCCTGTTCACTTCTGACAACTCGTACAACAACGGGAAGTGGAAGTCAACGGCTTACGACAACGATATCGATAAGGCCAACAACCAAGATGCCAACAACGAAGCGGCGCGTTGGAATGACTTGGTTAACGCCGAAAAGACGTTGATGAACGATCAAGGAATCGTGCCACTCTATCAACAAGCTAAGCCACAACTGGTCAAGTCAAACGTCAAGGGAATCATCTACTTCCCAACCGGCGCTAACTGGGACTTCAGTAAGACTTACATTGCAAAATAAGGTGAAAGCTAAAATCTCGCCGCTCGCTTGCCGAACGGCGAGATTTTATTGAATAAAGCCCACGGGATGGGGGATGTAATCGGTCACTATTCTGTATACGGTATACAGAAAAATGTAATTAAATACAGGAAAAATGTGACATCAGATTTTAATTTTTATTTTTAAACGTTGTCATACCGGCCTTTGTAACTGGTTAGCTGAAATAAATTAAACACAGCCCTTGTTTTTAATGATTTTCTAATATACAATTGGAATCATCAAATTTGAGGTTGTCAATTTATGACACGCAACCAAGATAAGAGGGGTTGGATTTTACAATGAAAATCAAATCGGCAGTCAAATTAGGAACAGTGGCGTCCTTTGCCGCTGTGCTCCTTGCAGCCTGTGGTTCGTCGTCCAGTAACACCAGTTCGGCGAAGGACCAAGAGCTCAATTGGATGGAGAATTCATCGTTACCATCCATGGACATTTCTAAAGCGACCGACGTCGTTTCCGGGGAAACCATGAACAACACGGGTGAAGGACTCTTGCGTGCAGGCAAGGATAACAAGGTCTCCATGGGGGTTGCGAAGAGTTACAGCAAGTCCAAGGATGGTAAGACTTATACCTTTAACCTGCGGAAGTCCAAGTGGAGTAACGGGGATCCCGTAACGGCAAAAGATTTCGTGTATTCTTGGCAACGGACGGTCAATCCTAAGACCGCTTCACAATACGCTTACCTGTTAGCGCCCGTAAAGAACGCTAACGCGATTATGAAGGGCAAGGAAGCCGTGTCGAACCTGGGAATCAAGGCCCAAGGTAGCCATAAGTTAGTCGTGACGCTGGATAAGGCCACGAGTTACTTCCCATCCTTGGTGGCTAGCCCAACCTTCTTCCCTCAAAATAAGTCGGTTGCCGACAAGTACGGTAAAAAGTACGCGACGACCGCTCAGGCTAACGTTTATAACGGACCATTCAAGTTAACTTACTGGACGGGAACCTCGGATAACTGGACCTTGAGTAAGAATCCTACCTACTGGAACGCAAAGAATGTTAAACTGAAAAAGATCAACTTCAAGACGATTAAGGAACCACAAACGGCTCTAAGTCAGTACCAGAGCGGTAAATTGGATGCCACTTATTTGAGTGGGCAGCAACCAAAGAACTACAAGAATAATAAGGATTACGTTGAACGGAAGAGTGCCGGGACGTTCTATCTGGAAATCAACCAGAAGAAGGACAATATGTTGCGGAACAAGAAGGCGCGTCAAGCATTATCGATGGCCATCAACCGGAACCAATTCATCAACAAGATCCTGCAAGACGGGTCAACGCCAGCTAAAGGGGTCGTGGCTTCCGACTTGGCTTCTTACAAGGGGAAGGACTTCGCTTCTGTAGCCAACGTCCCATCTGCTTCGACCCAAGATTTAGCGCAAGCTAAGAAGTTGTGGAAGCAAGCCTTGAAGGAAACGGGTCGTAAGAACTACTCCCTGACGTTCATGGCCGATGATACGCCAGCTGGTAAGAGTGCCGCTGAATTCATTCAGAGTCAGTGGGCGAAGTTACCAGGGTTGAAGGTCACCAACCAGAACTTGCCATTTAAGACCCGGTTAAGCCGGTCACAAAATGGTCAGTTTGATGTTGTGGCGACGGCCTGGGGCGCAGACTTCCCTGACCCAATCTCGTTCTTGCAATTGTTCACTTCTGACAACTCGTACAACAACGGGAAGTGGAAGTCCGCAGCTTACAACCAAGACATCGCGAATGCCAACGGCAAGGATGCCAACAATGATGCTGCGCGGTGGAACGATTTGGTTGACGCTCAAAAGACCCTGTTGAAGGATCAAGGGGTCATTCCATTCTACCAACAAGGTAAGGCGCAACTGGTCAAGTCCAACGTTAAGGGATTGATTTACTTCCCAACTGGCGCGAACTGGGATTTCAGCAAGACTTATATTGCCAAGTAACCGTATCTGACTTATAGTTTTAACCGGGGAGTAAGGACCAGCGTAACCGTTGGGACTTGCTCTCCGGTGGTATAGAAATCATTTATCATCTTATTGTTTTTGTCTAATGCTGGTTAAGTTTTGAAACTTAACGGTAAAGAGATTGAGAGGTAAGCAAATGGCAAAGTACCTAGCAAAACGGATCTTTTACTTGATCCTGACCTTATTCATCGTGATTACCGTGACGTTCTTCCTGATGAAGCTTTTGCCAGGGACGCCGTTGACCAACCAAGCCAAGTTGTCGAAGAGCCAGATTGCGTTGATCTACCAGCAATACGGCTTGGACAAACCGGTTTGGCAGCAATACGTGCTGTACCTAGCGGGTGCCGTCAAGGGGGACTTCGGGACCTCCTTCCAATTCAGTGATCAACCCGTATCCTACTTAATTTCTAGTCGGATCGAACCATCACTGCAGATTGGGTTGCAGGCGATTATTGTGGGTGTCATCTTAGGGATTGTTGTCGGGGCCTTCGGGGCCATGAAACAAAACACCTGGGCAGACACCACGGCCACGATTGTTTCCATCTTAGGGATTTCGATTCCTTCCTTCGTGTTGGCCGTTCTGTTGCAGTACTACTTAGGGTTGAAGGCCGGCTGGTTCCCAATTGCCGAATGGGGCGGCTTCATCTACACGGTCTTACCGACCCTGGCGCTGGCGTTTACTCCGTTAGCCGAATCGGCGCGGTTCGTCCGAACCGAAATGGTCGACGTCTTGAGTTCGGATTACATCGAATTGGCGAAAGCTAAAGGGTTGAGCCGGACCAGTGTCATCTACCACCACGCATTGCGGAACAGTCTGATTCCGTTGATTACCATCGTGGGGCCGTTGGCCGTGAACATCATGACCGGGTCGATGGTTGTGGAAAACATCTTCTCGATTCCCGGGATTGGGGAACAATTCGTTAAGTCCGTCTTGACCAACGATTACCCAACCATCATGGGGCTGACCATCGTCTACTCCTTCATGTTGTGTGTGGTTCTTCTGATTACCGATATTCTTTACGGAATCGTTGACCCACGGATTCGGATTACAGGAAAGGCTAACTAGGAGGTAATTCAATGGCAGATACAGTAAAACTCCCAGAAGATAGCTTTAAGCCGATGACGCCCGCGGACCGTGCGGCGCTAGATAGTGAAAAGATTGCGGCGCCATCCCTTACGTTTACGCAAGACGCATGGCGGCGGTTAAAGAAAAACCGGGGTGCCTGGGTATCCCTCATCATTTTAGCAATTGTGTTCATCATGGCTTTTGGGTCCATCTTCGTGTCACCCCACAACCCCAACGCCGTGAACCCGTCTTACGCCAACTTGCCCTCTAAGATTCCGGGTATTGGCATCAACGGATTCAACGGGACATTGGTCCAAGCGGGTCAACGCATCGATGCTTACCAACAAGCCGGTGCCAGTTCTGGAACCTACTATATTATGGGAACCGACTATTTAGGACGGGACCTGTTCTCCCGGGTCCTTTACGGGACACGGATTTCCCTGATCATTGCGTTAGTGGCCACCTTCTTTGATTTAACCATCGGGGTGACCTACGGGATGTTCTCCGGTTGGAAAGGGGGACGGATTGATACCTTCATGCAACGGGTGATCGAAATCATTCTGTCCATTCCTAACCTGGTTGTGATTGTCCTCCTGATTTTGATTCTGAAACCCGGGATGACCTCGATTATTATCGCGATTGCGCTGACCAGTTGGACCAACATGGCCCGGCTGGTTCGAGCCCAGACCATGGAGCTGAAGAGTCAAGAATACATCTTAGCTGCCAGAACGCTGGGCGAGCGACCGCTCAAGATTGCGTTTAAACACTTGTTACCGAACCTTTCAAGTGTGATTATCATCAATACCATGTTCACCATTCCCAATGCCATCTTCTTCGAAGCGATGCTGTCCTATATCGGGATTGGGATCTCATCACCACAGGCATCACTAGGGACGTTGTTGAACGACGGGCAAAAGAACTTCCAGTTCTTACCGTACCAGATGTGGTGGCCAGCGTTAGTACTGTCCATCGTCATGTTAGCCTTTAACCTCTTAGGGGATGGCTTGCGGGATGCCTTTGATCCACGAACGAAAGAGTAGGTGAAGACGCGTTATGGATAACGAAAAAGATATTTTGGAAGTACGGAACTTGCAGGTTGATTTTAAGACCTACGCGGGGGACGTTAAGGCCATCCGGAACGTTAGTTTTGACCTACGGAAGGGCGAGACGCTCGCTATTGTTGGGGAGTCCGGTTCCGGTAAGTCCGTGACGACGCGGACCATTATGGGATTGAACGCCACCAATGCCCGGATTACCAACGGGAGTATCATGTACAAGGGCGAAGACCTCTTGAAGAAGTCGGAAAAGGAAATGGAAGGAATTCGGGGACAAGACATTGCCGAAATCTTCCAGGACCCAATGACTTCGCTGGACCCGACCATGAAGATTGGGCGCCAGATTGCGGAACCTTTAATGGTCCACAAGGGCATGAAGAAGGAAAAGGCCTTAGCCCAAGCTCTGGAAATGATGAAGTTAGTGGGTATCACGGATGCGGAAAACCGGATCAACGATTATCCACACCAATTCTCCGGAGGGATGCGGCAACGGATCGTGATTGCGATTGCGTTGGTCAACTACCCTGAGATCCTGATTGCCGACGAACCAACCACGGCGTTGGACGTGACGATTCAGGCGCAAATCCTGAATTTAATGAAGGAATTGCAAGACAAGATTTCGACGTCGATCATCTTCATCACCCATGACCTCGGGGTCGTGGCTGGGATGGCCGATCGGGTAGCCGTGATGTATGCCGGGAAGATCGTGGAATACGGAACGGTTGACGAAATCTTCTACAACCCGAAGCACCCGTATACTTGGGGCTTGTTGAGTTCCATGCCGACGTTGGATACCAAGGGCGACGAATTACCATCGATTCCTGGGACGCCGCCGGACTTACTGGATCCACCAGTGGGGGATGCCTTTGCAGCCCGGAACCAATACGCGTTGAAGATTGATACGGAAAAGGAACCACCGTTCTTTAAGGTTTCTGATACGCATTACGCCGCAACTTGGTTATTGCATCCGGATGCGCCTAAGGTGACGCCACCGGAACAGATTGTGGCGCGTCAGAAGAAATATGCGGAGATGCAGGCTGCGTTGCGTAAGCACCAAGCGGACCACACGACACCCGTTGAAGAAGAGGAGGAACAGCAATAATGGACTATGAAAATGCCGAAAAAATCCTCGAAGTGAAACATTTAAAGCAATATTTCAACGTTGGTAAAGCTGACGAAGTTCGGGCGGTCGATGACATCTCCTTCGACATCTACAAAGGAGAGACCTTCGGACTGGTTGGTGAATCCGGTTCTGGGAAGACCACGACCGGACGGGCCATCATCCACTTGTACGAACCTACGTCGGGTGAAATCCTGTTCGAAGGGAAGAACGTGGATAACTTCAAGTCAGCTGACGACCGGCGGCAATTCCGTCAGGACATGCAGATGATCTTCCAAGACCCGTACGCGTCATTGAATCCGCGGATGAAGGTCAAGGATATCGTGGCTGAAGGAATCGATATCAACCACCTGGCGAAGGATGATGCTGACCGGACTAACCGGGTAGAGAACCTGCTTGAAACCGTGGGTCTGAACAAGGACCACTCCAGTCGGTACCCACACGAATTCTCTGGTGGGCAGCGGCAACGGATCGGGATTGCCCGGGCGTTGGCCGTGAACCCTAAGTTCGTGATCGCCGATGAACCGATCTCAGCGTTGGACGTGTCGATTCAAGCCCAAGTGGTCAACCTGATGAAGAAGTTGCAACGGGAACAGGGCTTAACTTACCTGTTCATCGCCCATGACTTATCCATGGTCAAGTACATTTCAGACCGGATTGGGGTCATGCACTACGGTCGGATGCTTGAGATCGCGGATGCAGACGAAATCTACGCGCACCCGTTACACGATTACACCAAGAGTCTGTTGTCGGCGGTTCCAGTTCCGGATCCAGAGTTCGAACGGGCACGACAAGAGATTGCGTACGATGCCAGTCACGAAAATGATGGCAAGGAACGGCACTTGGTTGAAATTGCGCCGCACCACTTCGTTCGGGCAGCGGAAGATGAAATTCCGATGTACCAGAAGCGGGCGCACGAAGCCTCATTGCTACACTAAATTAAAATAGGTACCGTAAAACACCGGCCTGGTTGGTCGGTGTTTTTTTGCGTGGTCGCCATTCGATTATTAAGAATGAAATAGTTTCCCTTGCTTATTCTGTGGGGACGCACTATAGTGGAGGCGTCATAAATGGTGTGCATGGTTCGCACTAGAAATGTTGTCTCCCCGTTTTGGTTTCTATAAGGGGAAAATCGGCAGAGGAGGCCTAGTAATGACAACAATGACAAAGCATCCAACGAATACGCAATGGCACAAGGCGTTAGTGGTGACGGGACTAGTGACGAGCGGGGTGATCTGGGGAAGCTGGACCGGAACTTCCGCCCAGGCTAACCAGCAGGCCACGGGAACCAATCCGGTAGCGCCCACCCGAACAGCAACTTCCGTGACACCCACCCAGCCGGCACTGACCCCGCAACAATCTGAGGATTCGGCGTCAACGACCGTGCAGACTCCGCTAGCGGGGACCCCGGTGACAACGGACGGGCAGCCAACTGGCCAGGGCCAACCGACCCAACCACGTAAGCCCCAACCGACTGGTAGCGTGGAACCATTAGCGGCAACCATGGTTACGGATAAGCCTGCTAACGGCGAGAATCAGATTAATCAAGACAAAACGCCAGTACCCGGGCCGGCCGCTAGTACGGCGCCCACCACGGCCACTACGCCGGCAACTGCCATTGACCAGTGGATGCCGGATAAAAACCTGCAACAGATTGTACTGAAGGCCCTCCAGTCGCAACAGGTCCACGATGGGCAAACCACCTATATCGACGCGACCCAGATAACGCCCCAGGATATGACCACCCTGACTACCCTGAATGTGACCCAGTACGACCCTATCACCGGGGACGTGATTCGGGGACCACTCTATTATGCCATGTTAAATTTGACCGACTTAACCGGCTTGGAGAAGGCCACCAATCTAACGGACTTGGCGTTATCGACCAAAGATGCACGGACCAACGATGATCCGGATGAGGACCAGGGCCTGTGGCAACACGCTAAACTAAGCGATTTGACACCGATTCAGAATCTGACCAAGTTGGCTTACTTAAATATCGAAGAGGACAGCATCTCGGACTTAACGCCCCTGGCCAAGTTGACCAATCTCCGGAGCCTGACCGCTGACCATAACCAGATTAAGGACCTGACACCGTTGGCGGGGTTGAAGCAACTGACTTATTTGGACCTGGATTATAATCAGGTGGGAGACATTACACCCTTGGGACAACTCACGAACTTAACGTCCTTGGCGCTGCAGGTTAACCAAATTAAAGACATTTCCGCGCTGGCTAAGTTGACCCAACCCATGGACCAGTTGATGCTGGATGACAATCAGATTCTAGACTTGTCTCCCTTGGCGCACCTGAAAACCACGGGAAACGGTGCCGCGATAGATGCCAGTGAGCAGTTGGTCTACTTGGATCCGATTAAGGTCAAAACGAATCAGGATACTTACCAGTTCACGTCACCGGTAATTGCGAGCGATGGTCAACCGCTCAGCGTGAAGACGGTGTTGGGAACGGGGGCGAAGAAGACTTCGCTGAAATCAACGCCACTTTCGGGGCCCCGGTTGACCTGGACGGGCATTGTGCGGTCCGGTCAGCGCTACATTAGTGTGACCTGGCTTGATCAGCGGATGGACTGGGATTGGGGCGGTTATCTCGGTAGTTTTTCTGGAGAGCTCATGATTCCCTATAGACTGGTCGCACCGCAACCGGTGAGTCCGGTCAACAGTACTCCGAGTGTGGTTCTCCCCGCCGTGACGCCTGTAAATGAGGTGACCCCCGTTGATGGGGCGCCGACTCCCGGCGATGAGCGGCCAATGGGACGTCCCTTTAAACCGTTCATGATTTACCTCAAGCGGGCCCTGAATCGGTATCTGCGGGCAACCTTTAAGCGAAACCAGATTCAACAGCATTATCGGCAGTATTCGCGGCAGACCGCGCCCACGTTCAAGGTCGTAGGCACCCAACGCTCAAGCCAGGGGCGCTTGCGTTACCGACTAAGCGACGGGAGCTTTGTGACGGCCCGCAAGGCCTTTACCGCTAATTTGTACTGGCAGGGGAAGACCTACACCAGATTGCGGGTTGGCCGGACGATTTACCAACATTCGCAGGCCAAGTTGACGCGCAAGAGTCGCATTAAGGTCCTCAAGCGGGGTCAAGTGGTGCGAATTAAGCGGATGATTGTTCGGCGGGGCTACATGACCCGTTATCAACTGACTAATGGCCAATACGTCACCGGTAATAAACAGTTTGTGACGCCGCTGGCAGCTAAGTGATTGGGTGGTCGACTACGAGTCGTCACGACCACACTAAGAATAAGATGAGTTGCTCAGGGCACTGACTAGTTGGTCAGTGCCCTTTTAGACAGGTATACTAATTCGTAAACGAGTAGAGAGTGAGGCAGTCGAATGGCAAATCAAGAACCAGCATCTCAACGACCAATGGTGGTGTCCCTTCCCGTAGAGCAACGAACCGACGCACGCATCACCGCACTGACCGCCGTATGGGAAGCCAGTGTTCGCGCGACCCACAAGTTTCTGTCACCAAGTGAGGTTCAGGCGATTAAGCAGCTGGTCCCGCCAGCGTTACGGCAGGTTCCCCAGCTCCTGGTGGCCCGGAACGCCAATCAACGCTTACTAGGGTTTATGGGACTTAGTGAGCAACGGATGGAAATGTTATTTGTAGCCCCCGATTCACGGGGAACCGGTGTGGGGAAAACGTTGCTCACGATAGCGATTCGCCGCTACCACGTCACTGAAGTCACGGTGAACCAACAAAATCCGCAGGCGGTCGGGTTCTATCACCACATGGGGTTTCAGACGTATCGCCGGACCATGAGCGATGAGCAGGGGGCACCTTACCCGTTGCTGTATCTCCGGTTGAAGACGGAATAGGCAACTCGGGGGTTTGAACGGTTAAGGGGAACATGGTATTCTGAGACTATTCGGCATTGAAGGAGTGACGTGAATGAGTGCGGTTAGTGGTCTAACGATGACCCAACAGGATTAGGGGCAGGCAATGGACGAACCCGTTCTCCGTTGTTCAGCCCCGTAGAGGAGCGCATTTTGGATAAAACGATTCGAGAAACTTTACAACTAGACGTGATTTTAGACCAGGTCGCCGCTTACACCCACAGTGATTATGCGGCGGACCAGTTGCGTCAGACACCGGTCCAAACGGACTTGAAGGATGTCCGCCGTGAATTGGGCCTCACCCATGAGGCTCACCGGTTACTGAGTGAAGACGTGTTGCTCACGTTCTTCAACTTAGACCAGATCGCCGTGATTCGGACCAAGCTGGATCAGGGCCGTTTACTGACCGTGGAACAGCTGAAGGCCGTTCAGAACACGCTGGTGAACTGGCGGCGGTTGAGTATCGTTCTGCACCAGCACACCACCGAGATTCCCTTTTTGATGGACCTGTTAGCGCAGCAGCCCCCGCTGAATGGCTTGCGGGATCGCTTGGATGACGTGCTAGACCTGAACGGCATTCGGGACGACGCAACGCCCGAGTTGGCGCAGTTGCGTAAGGATAAGGCCAAACAGACGCGGCAGATTCAGCAGCAGTTGAACCAATTCATCGGTAAGCATTCCCATGAATTACAGGGCAAACAGCTGATTCGCCGGGATCAGCATTACTGTGTCCAACTCAAGGCCACTTACAAGCATAAGTTCAAGGGAACCGTGATGGGCCAATCTGCGACCGGTTCCACGGTCTTCTTCGAACCCAGCACGGTCTCTAAGACCGGGCTGGAGTTAGCGGCCACGCTGGCTTCGGAAGAAGGCGAGGTGTACCAGATCCTGGCGACCATGACCGGAGACGTCGAGGAACACTGGACGGACTTGCAGAAACAGATTGAGCTCTTAAGTGAGTTAGACCAGATCTTTGCCCGGGGGCAGTACGGCTTGGAACACCAAGCCATCTTGCCTAAGCTCAACGGACACCAGGTCTTACACATCGTGAACGGCCGGCACCCGCTATTGGGAGAAGCGGCGGTTCCGTTGAACGTAACGTTGGACGCTCAGCAGAGCCTGATGATCACCGGGGCCAATTCCGGGGGAAAGACCGTGGTCCTGAAGACCATCGCGTTATTTTCGATGATGGTCAAGCTGGGCCTGGAGATTCCCGCTGACGAAGGGACTAACCTGGCCGTCTTTGACCAGGTCGCTATCGACATTGGGGACCAGCAGAACATGGCGGCCCAGTTGAGTACTTTCTCGGGTGAGATGACCACGCTGGTGGGCATCACCGACCAGCTGCGGCCGAACGCCCTGATTCTCCTGGATGAAATTGGTAGTGGGACCGACCCGGAAGAGGGGACGGCCTTAGGGATTGCCATTATCCAGTACTTGGTCGACCAAGGCGCTAAGTTGGTGGTCACCACCCACTACACCGGAATCAAGGATTATGCGGTGGCCCAGCCTAAGTTCGTGACGGGAGCCATGGCGTTTGATCGGCAGACCTTAGAGCCCGAGTACCGGCTGTTATTGAACCAGGTCGGGGCCAGTGAGGCCATGTGGCTGGCGGAGCGCATCGGGTTGAAACCGGAGATCCTGGCACTGGCCAAGCAACACTTGAAGATGCAAGCGGAAAAATAGTGTGACCTAAAAATTGCCCTTAGCTGTCGTGTGACAGTTAAGGGCAATTTTTTAAGGGGTCAGATCGAGCTGACCCAAGATGACCGCAAGCTGAGATGGCGGGGTTGTGGGTGAACCACCGACTGTTCGCTTGCAGGAGGGGATGGGCGTAAAGGCCCGAAAAAAGAAAAACGCCGCCCTACGCGAGTTGGTAGCGGCGACGTTTAGTTAGTGAAGCTAGTCTTCGAAAGTTTCGACGGGTTGTTCTTGGGTTGCGGTCTTCAGCGCAGTCCGCTTTTGAACGGCTCCCAGGATGGCCCGGGCAATGGGCCCCACGATCAACAACTGTAATGGCAGTGCCATGAAGAGGTTGAAGATCCAAGTGTGGAGGTACGTCAGGAACACGTTGCCCCCGAAGTTTTGGGTGACAATCATCCCGAAGAGGGACATCAGGGTCACCATGCCGGCCACCATCATGCAAGAGATGGCCAGGGCAATCCGAATCTGCTTTTGTTTCATATAATCGTTAATGATGTAGCGGAAGAAAATGAACTTCACGCCAGGACCGATGATTCCTAAGTCGCAGATTGCCGCGACGATCAAGGCCAGTGGATAACCCACCAGGACCTCCCGGATAAAGTGGTGCGAGAAGCCATCCGTTAAGGCGATGTTGTAACCAGCCATGACTAAGACCATCAGGCCAGCCATGACAGCAGTGAATAGTAATTCTTCTTTAAAATTTTTAGGCATTTAATGTGTAACTCCTTGGTTTAATTCCCACGAAGTCTTACATTACCATAAAAACTGAAGGGGTGTAAGGATTAATTCTCAAAAAAGAGATGATAACGTTTTCGGACCGAAAATCGGGGATGATTGCCCGTTAATGGCCCGTGGCCAGTGGGTGTTGGTCCACGATGATGCGGTGTTCGTCCCGCTCGAGGATGCCCCAGTTCTCGCCCAAGAAGGCGTAGTGGTCATCGTAGCGCACGCTGTAGTCCGTCAGGATAGCCGGGCCACCTTCGACGGGCGTCGTGACGACCTTGACCTGGGCGTAGAGGATGCCCGTGGCCGTCCCGTCGTTTTGGTTAACGGTGATCAGCCGGGTCCCATTTTGCGTAAAGCTCCGGTCGCTGGCAGCGGCCGCTTGGGTGAACTGCCGGTTGAGGTTCTCTCGGCCACTAGTTTCTGAGATTAGGGCGTCATCTTGGTAGATCCGATAGGTCCCATCGGGCGCCATCAACCGTAACTGTGCGGCGGTGTCGTGGGCGTCACTAGCAATAGCCCACTGGTTGATCAGGCGGGTCAAAATTAAATTACTTTCTGCTTCTCCATAAGTCATGACAAGTCTTCCTCACTTTTTAGGATAGAACGGGGCGTTTCGCGTCCTAGGTCCATTAAACCACCGATGACCGTTCCTGTCAGTAGGGGATCCCAGAATCGTTAGGGTGGTTGAACAAGCGAGCCTAAGCTGACCCCAGTGTCTGCCGGAGGACGGTGAGGACCTGCCGTTGTGCAGCAGTCAGGACGTGGTTGGTCCGGTAAGCGATGCTGGTGATGAATTGGGGTTGTTCGTCATCCATCAGTTCCAGGCGAACCACGTCGTCCCGGTGCTGGTCCACGATGGTGGTCAGGAAGGTGATCCCCACGTTTTCGGCGACTAGGTTCATGATGATGTGGGTATCGTTGGCCCGGTAGACCACGTCAGGGCGAAAATGGTTCCGGCGGGTGAGCTTGTTGAAGGCCGTGTTGTGGACAAAACTACTATTAAAGAGGATAAAACGTTCGTGGCGGAGTTCACTGAAGTACAGCCGCTTGCGGTTGGCCAGGGGATGCTGGCGGGAGACGAAAATGCTGAAGGGCCGGTGGTCGAATTCGTTGACCGCCAGTTGCTGGTAGGAGAGGGGTTCGATGGAGCCCAGTAGCGCGATATCACACTGGCCGTCGCGCAGGGCGTGGCGCAGATGGACGGAACCGCCCGCGATGGTTTGCAGGTTTTCCAGTTCACCCAGGGCCTGCAGACGGGCAGCGACCTTAGGAAAGTAGAAGTTTTCAATGATGGGCGGTAATCCCAGGATGGTGCGTTGTTGCGTGAGCCGGTCGATTTCTTGGTGGGTGATCTGCAGCTCCCGCAGGATACTGGTGGCGTGTACCGCTAGTTGACGACCGGTGTCGGTGATCAAAAGCTGGTTGTGGACCCGGTCACGTTGGACCAGTTTAGTGGCGAATTCGGCTTCCAGCCGTTGGATGGCCAGGGTGATAGTGGGTTGCGTGACCCCAAAATATTCGGCCACTTGGGAAAAGTTTTTTTGCAAAGTTAATTGGTGAAAATAATCTAGGTCTTTGATGTTCATTTTTAAAGCCCTCTCTATCAAGGATATTAACCCTATTATAAATTATTTTTATGTGGACTACCAGATTTGACTATAGTTTATACTGAACACTATAGTGGGTCTTGTAAATTGAAGTTAACCAATTGGAGGTTAGTGATGATGAATGCAGAAAATATTTTAAACAATCCATTTTTAAACAAGGGAACGGCCTTTACTCAGGCGGAACGGAAGCAACTTGGGCTGACGGGGACGTTACCCGCCACGGTCCAAACCATTGACCAACAGAGCCAACAAGCCTACGCACAATTCCAAAGCAAGTCGAGTGACTTGGAGAAGCGAATCTTCTTGATGAACCTGTTCAACGAGAACCGGACGTTATTCTTCCATCTGATGAATCAACACGTGGTTGAATTTATGCCCATCGTGTACGACCCAACGGTTGCGGACTCCATCGAAGAATACAGCCACCTCTTCACGGATCCTCAAGGCGCTGCCTTTATCTCCGTGGACGATCCGGACAGTATCGAAGACACGTTGCGCAACGCCGCCAACGGTCGGGACATCCGCTTAGTCGTGGTCACGGACGCTGAAGGCATCTTAGGAATGGGTGACTGGGGCGTCAACGGGGTCGACATCGCCGTAGGAAAGCTGATGGTCTACACAGCCGCTGCCGGTATTGACCCTGCGCAAGTCCTGCCCGTTAGCATCGATGCAGGGACCAACAATCAGAAATTGTTAGATGACCCGATGTACTTGGGGAATCACCACAAGCGGGTCTACGGTGACGCCTACCACGCTGTGATCGACAAGTTTGTCGCAGCGGAACAGAAGCTGTTCCCAGAATCACTGTTGCACTGGGAAGACTTCGGCCGGTCTAACGCGAAGGTCATCTTAGACAAGTACCAAGATAAGATTGCGACGTTTAACGATGACATCCAAGGCACTGGGATGGTGGTCTTAGCCGGGATCTTAGGGGCTTTGAACATTTCCCACGAAGACATTAAGGACCAGAAGATCGTGATCTTCGGTTCTGGGAGTGCCGGCATGGGGATTGCCCACCAGATCTTTGATGAGCTTCAACGGGCAGGGTTGTCAGCCGATGAAGCCCGGCAACACCTCTACGCGGTCGACAAGCAAGGCCTGTTATTCAGTGACACGCCAGACTTGACCGCTGCGCAGACGGAATTCGCACGGAACCGGGATGACTTCGCCAATGCGGCCGAACTTACTGATTTAGCCGCTGTTGTCAAGGCGGTCCACCCAACGGTCCTGATCGGGACATCGACGCAACCTGGAACCTTTACGGAAGCTATCGTTAAGGACATGGCGGCCCACACGGAACGGCCAATCATCTTCCCACTCTCCAACCCAACCAAGTTGGCTGAAGCTAAGGCGTTAGACCTCTTGAAGTGGACCGATGGTAAGGCCTTGATCGCCACCGGGATTCCAGTGGGCGACGTGGACTACAATGGCACCACTTACCACATCGGGCAAGGAAACAATGCACTGATGTACCCTGGCTTGGGCTTTGGGTTGATCGCTTCGACGGCCAAGGTCTTGAACGGGGAAACGTTGTCGGCAGCTTGCCATGCTTTAGGCGGCTTGGTCGACACCACCCAACCTGGCGCGGCAGTCTTGCCACCAGTTGACCAACTGACGGAATTCTCACAGAAGATTGCGGAAGTGGTCGCTCAGAGTGTCGTTGATCAGAAGCTGAACAAGGAACCCATCACGGATGTTAAGCAAGCCGTTGCGGACATGAAGTGGGTCCCAGAATACAAGTCCGTCGACTAACGCCGACCGTGCAGTCCGCTGCACTGATTCTAAAGTAAAGGGGAATATAACTAGTGACTGTTTTATGGAATTCGGTACAAAGCGTCCTAGTCGTGGTCCTGATTATGATCTTGGGCTACGTCTTACGACGGAAGGGCTGGTTTGACGACCAGTTCGGGGGAACCATCTCGAAGTTCATCAAGAACATTGCGTTGCCCGCGTCGATCTTCGTCTCAGTACTGAGTCGCTTAACGCGGGGACAGCTGGTCTCCTTCTCGGGGTACCTGGTCTACGGATTCATTTCCGTGATCATCGGTTACCTGATTGCCTTCTTCTTAGTTCGGGTGATGAAGGTTCGTCCGGGCCGCCGGGGGATCTTCATCAACGCGATGGTCAACGCCAACACCATCTTTATTGGGTTACCGTTAAACATTGCGTTGTTCGGTGATCAGAGTATGACCTACTTCCTGGTCTACTATATCGTGAACACGGTCTCGACTTGGGCCTTCGGGGTCTTCCTGATCTCTAACGATGACCCAACCAAGCCTAAACAGACCGGAAATCATCATATCGACTGGAAAAAGGTTCTGCCGATGCCCCTAGTCGGGTTCTTGGTGGCCTTGGTCTTCTTGCTCCTGAACATCCCGATTCTGAAAATCAGCTTCGTGAACTCAACGCTGACTTACGTGGGGAACTTGGTAACGCCATTGTCCCTGGTCTATATTGGGATTGTGTTGGCCGATGCCGGACTGAAGAGTATCCACTTTGACCGGGATACCATCGTGGCCCTCTTAGGCCGGTTCGTCCTAGCACCAGTGGTCATGGTTGGTCTGATTCTGTTAGGCGCCCACTTCGGGAACGATATGCCAACGCTAGCATCGCAAACGCTGATTGTTCAATCCGCGACGCCAATGCTGGCGGTACTGCCAATCCTGGCCAACGAGGCCCACGGCGACGTTGAGTACGCCACCAACGTGGTCACCACCAGTACGGTCCTGTTCATCGTGGTCGTGCCAATTTTGATGAGTTTGATTCAGTTTGTTTAAACCGTAATCGCAGAATAGAAAAAGTTGATGACAACAGACGAAAAACGGGTCCATCCTCCGCTGGGGATGGGCCCGTTTTGATTGTGGAACTATTTAAGTTTGCCGGTGGTGTTGTTGAAGTAGTTGACCTTGTAGTGGCCGTCCTTCACGGTTAATTTCGTGACCGAACCGTTCTTGGCGGAACTCGCAACGTCAATGTCGGAATACTTGGACACGATGCTGCGGATGGTGGTCCCGTGCGTTGCGATGACCACCTTGTCGCCATCCTGAGCGGCCGCTACGATGGCGTCTAGGCCGGGTTGCAGGCGATCCCAGAACTCCTGGTCGTTTTCGGCATCGTGGAAGGGATCGTGTTCCTTGATCAGGTCGCGGGTCTTCTCGATGGTCAGGTCGCGAATCATGGCGTCGTAGGAGTGAGACCCTACCGGTGAACCGACGAAGTGGGCGGTGAAGGTCGAGTCGAGTCCTTCAAAGAAACCGAAGTTCTCTTCCCGCAATGCCGGGGCCGTCTGAAGGTCGGCGACATCGAGGGTGTCGTTAGCCGCTAAGATGTGTTGCGCCGTGGTCTGAGCCCGTAGCATGTCGCTAGCGTACGCGGCCGCGAACGGAATCTTAGCGAGTCGTTGGCCGACCCGATCAGCATCGGCGATTCCCTGATCAGTCAGGGGGGAGTCGGACCAGCCCTGCATCCGGTGATACTTGTTGAGATAGGTCTGGCCGTGACGGACCAGATAGAGTTCGATGGTTGCCATGAAAAACGCTCCTTATAGATTAATTAGCCTCGGGTGGTGATGCCAGCGCGAGACTCGGGTGATATCAACAGACCTTAGTGTATCACATTGTCTGGTAGAGAAACGAGTCATGCTTGATTTGATTTGCTGGGTAAATTGCTGAGACGGTAGCTAGGAACGGGTTTAAGATGAGTACGACGCGTTAACGCCCAATTCTTCACCAGTGCGGTTTTTCTCGGCTAAAAGCTATGACCGGGCTGAGACGCAATGTCCAGCCATAAGCTCTAAAACGCTGCTACTACCGTCTTTAGCTTGTTTTTGGTCTCATTGACTTAAGTTTCTAGAAGAGGTAGCGTGCCTGTGGATTTAATGACCATGATTTAGGTGATCAAAATGAATGACTTTGTCAAACTGATTCTTATTATGATCATGTGGCGTATGACTAACCATGATTAACGTGAGGTTAGGTTCCCCTAGTAACATATTTTCAATTGCTATCGCATTAGTGGCGTCAATGGACGATGTTCCCTCGTCCAATAGGATGATACTGATATGACGTAATAATCCTCGTGCCAAAGCTAAACGTTGTAATTGTCCTCCGGATAAATTGGAACCATCTTGTCCAGCTCTTTTTTCTAGAAACGATGCGCCATCTTCTTTATCAGCTATTAATTTCACTTTTAATAAGACACGGATTAATTGCTCGTCAGTGTAAGTATCTGTTAAAGCTAAATTTTTACGAATTGATGCATTCAAAGCCTGAGGGTTTTGGTCAAGATATAAAATCTTAGCATTAATTGACGAAGACCTACAGTCTTGCAAATCGTATTGACCCAAAAAAACTTTTCCTTGGTAGTCACGATAATATCCGGCTATGATGCGGAGTAACGTTGTTTTTCCAGCGCCGCTTTCTCCTAGAATTAAGTACTTCTTATTAAGGTTGAATTGATAATTTATATGCTGGAGAGTCGGCTGTTGGTTGTGATAAGAATAGGTGACATCTATCAGACTAATTGAAGTGAATTCAAGATCATGGTCTTGAATAGGTCTTTGTTTTGGTTGGGTTGTTTTCTTCCGCTCGTTTTCAAATTTCATGAATATTGGATCTACGCCTCGAATCATGCCTAAATTATTACTCAGTGAGCCTAAGTTATTGAAAATATTTCCTGAGAGGGACCCAGTTGCACTAAGGGTTCCAATTGTGACGATTCTTCGAATTGCTAAAAAGCCACTGAGACCGATTAATAAAACCTGCGAAATAACATTTCCCATAAAACCAGTCGCAAGAATTTTAGATTGTGATTTTTCTCTCTCAACATATGCGTGTTTTAATGCACTAGACGAACTAAAAATGGAATTTGTTAGGTACGATAATGAGTTAAATGTGTAAAGAAGATTAAAATGGTCGAGAGAGTCTTGGGTTGTCTTTACAAATTTTTCATTTTCAGAAGTTAAGCGTCGATTACTTAAAGACACAATTCTATCAAAAACTTTTGGTGTCAGGATAATTAGCGCTGCTAATATCATTGATGAAATTGCTAAACTCCAGTGATAGCTAAAAAGAGTTAAAATTGCAAAGATTGTACCAAAAATGGCAGGAATTATCGAAAAGAATACGGATAGGCCCTGGTCATTAATAAGCTGTATATCATTGTTGATCCAAGATTCATAAACACCCGTTGAACGTGAGTTATAATCCGCGTAACTTTTAGAGGATAGCGTGCTTACTAAATCTAAACGTATTGAGATATCTATATTTTGTATGGCTTTCTCTTTGAAGATTGCTCCCCAGTAGGTAATTGTCACTATGAATCCCCATACGATGAGCAGCGTTACAGTCTTTGTCAAAAAAAGAGTCAGTTTTCCCTTGATTAACGCATTAATGATATCCGCGTTTAGAGTGGCACTATATACTGTTAGCAATTCCATAACAATCATAGCAGCTGTATACTCATAAACTTCCCTTTTGTGTTGAAGGATGTAATGTTTCATTAATGGTTCGCTTCCAATTTAACCAGGCCAATCTTGATGAAGCTAAATAAGAGCTAGTGGGACGATCGCTTGAAGTCGGATTTAAGGTGCTCTCCTTCTTAACAAAGTAACTAAGTACGAGATTAGCTTCATTAGTTCAAGGCGAGGCTAATTTTCTAGAGGTAGATTTTTAGAGCTTAGTCTCTGATTTAAACTTATTCTCATTTGTAAATGGAAGAGGGCCGAGGCAGAAACCGCGACCTTCTTCCACTTACAAATAATCTTAGAATGTATTGGCTTAATCCAATCAGTGATTGAGAGATTGAGTCAAACGGGTTATCAATGGCTGTATGTGAACCGAAGTATAACACATTAATTACGTCTTCAATGCTGGTTTAAAAAGTTGTATGATTTCCGCTGACTGTGCCTAGATTATGCGATTGATTGGTTATTCGGAAAATTATTATGTGTTTTTAATATAAATAGTGTTTTTTCTGTTTGTTCCCAGCCAGAGATTTCACAACTCTAATAATATTTAGTCGGATTACTAAATCATCATTTTAATATTCTGCTATTATTTGTAAGTTTGGAAATGTAGGGAGGCCAACTAACTAACTTGTAAATACTGGTCCAAGAGTTAATTAAGAAGACGATGAGTCAAACCGTATGTACTGGAACGATGGATTTATGATCGAAGTGTAACCAATAAGGAAACCAAGGCACATCATATCTTAAAATGTCGTGACCGCATCCGGTTAGCCGTTACGTTAAGCCGTGCTTACTAAGCTATTGCCAACCAAGTGGCTGTTCCCAAGCCACTTGGTCACGATTAAACGAAATAGCAGTCAAGGTGTCTACTCCGCAAGGGTTTAGCCGAACCGAGAGGGGTTTCCTTAGAATATGTGAGTTGGTTCAGCTATCAGTGGATTTCAGCAAACAGTAAAAGGTATGTTCCCGTGTGAACAGTGAGAACATACCTTGGCAGAATCATATTTAATTTCTCACGTAGGATGTAACCCATTTTTATGTGCTAACGGTTAACTACGCAGTCGGGTTAAAACGCGGTAACAGAAAATCTTAACGTAATTGTAAAGCTCCTAGTTGAGGACCCCCAGTTTCTGCCGAATCTCGCGGGCGGTAGTAGCGCTACTGGTGAAGATGACGCGGTCGTTGACCTTGAGGAGGGTCTCACCGGTTGGCCGCAGGAAGTGGCCGTCCCGGTAGATCCGGCTGATGGTGATGTCGCCCACGAACGGGAGCTGACGGATCGCCAAGTCGGTGTAGCGCCGGTTCCGTAGTGTCACTTCGTAGACCGTGGTGTTGCTAGACGTCAGCAAGCGAAGCGTGGTAGGCGTTTCAATCAAGCTACGCAACATCGCAATGTTGACACTAGGTGTGTTATAGACTTCAATACCTAGGGCGATGAGTTCATCGGCCCGCTGGTCTAAGACGTTGCGGTCCTCGAACCGGACGATTACCCGGGTGACCCCGTAGGCTTTGGCGGCCTTAGCCAGTTCGTAGTTCTTGGTGGCGTTGAAGTGTCCCAGAACCACGGTGTTGGCATCAAAGACCCCGGCGGCCTTAGCTGATTCGGGGGTCAGTTCCGGAAGCAACTGGGTATTGACTTCGGAGTTATAGGTCCGGTAGTTGGTATCCTTATCCGTGTACATGGTGATGTCGTACCAGCCCTGGGAAAGTTGCTGGGCGACTGGTACCGTCATCAGGTTGGTGCCGATGAAGTGAACCGTGGTCTTCTTCAGGTCCTCGGCTTCGGCGGAGTAACTCATATTGAAGAGGAGCGGCCCGCAGACGCAGGTCAGGATGGCCGCTAACAGGAAGGCGCCGGATTGTTGGCTGGTTACGGCGTGCATGGCCTTGGCAACTTGCAAGACGGCTAGAACCATGGTGATGGTGACCGCGGACATGGCGGTACCGGCTAGGGCGTTACCGCGTTTGAAACGGAGCCGTAAGACCCCGTAGACGGTGACTTTGGCCAATAGGTAGGCCATGAAGAAAGCGGGGATCAGGATCAACGTGGCAGGTTGGGCCAGCAGTTGCCGCAGGTTCAGGTTGGCCCCACTCATCATGAAGAAGATGGGGATGAAGAACCCGTACCCGATGGCGTCGAGACGGACCTTAGTGTCTTCGCGGGGCTGTAGCAGCTTCATCACGATCCCCGCGACAAAGGCGCCCAAGATTCCCTCGGCCCCCACGGATTCGGCCAGGACTACCAGGCTGAAGATTAGAAAGAAGGCCAGCCGAATGTCGAGTTGGGTGGTCGACTTGTTGATCCGTTCGTAGAAGTTGAAGAACGGCTTGAACCGGATGAACAGCACACCAGCGGCCACAAAGATTAATAGGATCAACCATAGAGACTGGTTGTGGCTACCGAAGATGGCCGCGTAGATGGTCAGGGACAGTAGGGGGACAATTTCCCCTAGGGCGGCGATCAGGAGGACCGTTTGCCCGAATGGCTTACTCAAAAGTTCCTTTTCCTTTAGGGTCGCAATCACGATTCCTAGGGAGATGGTCATGAAGATGATGGCGGCTAGCCAGGGGTCGGAGAAGAGCTTGAGGGCCACCAGTCCCCAGCCGAGCAGTAGTGAACAGACCGCAATCAGCAGGTAACTAAGACCGGCCAGGAAGACCGGCGAGTACTTGGGCGCGTTATTGGCGACCTTTGCGGCTAGAGGCGTCTGGGGTGTCTTGCGGCGCCCGAAGAGGCTGAAGTCGATCTCCATCCCGCTGAGAAACATTAAGAAGATGACCCCGGTATTCGATAGCAGGGTCAACGTGTCGTTAGTGTGGACCATGTTGAGGGCACTGGGGCCCAATAAGATGCCGACTAGGATCTCGACCACGGCGGTTGGTAAGAGGCTTAACCGAAACCGAGCCATGGCTAATGGGGTCACCAGTGCGGCTGCTAAAATGATTAATAATGATAATTGATTCATCTGAAATCCCCCCGAACTTTGGCTCTATTATAGCAAACTGACCCTTAAGCACGGTGGTTGGTGCTTGGGGGCGCATTGCTTTATTTGTCAGGAAAAGAAGTGTAAAATTGTTAGGCGAATTATTGCAGAATTGACCAGCAGGTTGTCAGTCACACCAAGGAGGAATTGCGTTGGCAGATTCAATCAAAGCCCGAGAACAAAAGCATTTAGATGAGGTCGTTGCCAAAATCAAGGTGGCCCAGGCGGAGGCTAAGAAACGAATCGACGTTGCCGAAAGCGATGAGGCGGGGATTCGGAAGAACTTTGTCAACGATCTGCGGCTCAAGACGGATAGCTACGAGGGCATCATGGAAACCGCGTTATCCGTGCGGCAGCAGCAACAGATGTTGGCTGAACGACAGAATAGTTGGCAACACGCCACCACGGAACTGAGTACGTTGAAGCGTCTGGAGAAGCGGGCCTACTTCGCTCGAATCGACTTTCAGGAAGGGCCTAATGCCAAGCCAGAAACCATCTACATCGGCCTAGGGTCCTTTTCGGATACGCCGGATCACTTCCTGATCTACGACTGGCGGGCGCCCATCTCCAGTATCTACTACGACGGGGAGCTGGGGAACGTCAGCTACCAGACGCCGGACGGTGAACAGAGCGTTGACGTGAAGTTAAAGCGGCAGTTCCAGATCGAAGATGGCACCATCGTCACGCTGTACGATACGGACCAGACCGTGACGGACCAGATGCTGCTGTCGGCGCTGAGTGAACATTCCGATACTCATATGAAGAGTATCGTGACCACCATTCAAAAGGAACAAAACCAGATTATCCGGGACACCCATTCCGACCTGCTGTTCGTGCAGGGGGCGGCGGGGTCCGGGAAGACGGCGGCCATCTTACAACGAGTGGCCTTCCTCCTGTACCGTTACCGGGGACACTTAACGGCGGGACAAGTTATGCTGTTCTCCCCCAACCAACTCTTTAACGACTATATCGACCAAGTGCTGCCTGAACTGGGCGAGCACAACATGGTCCAGATGACTTACTACCAGTACGCGGGGCGGCGGATGCCGAAGATCGACATTGAGACCTTAGCCCAACGCTTTGCGGAGAGTAACACGCCGGCTGAGAAAAAGATTACCCAATTAAAGGGAAGCCTGGCCTTCTTCAACGCGGTGACCCATTACGCGGACCACTTGGAACAGCGGGGGATGGTTTTCCGCAATATTGTCTTCCAAGGCAAGCCGTTCATTCCTAAAGAAAAGATCCAAGAGATCTACTACAGCTTCAATCGCAACTACCACTTGGGCAACCGGCTCCAGGCGACTAAGGAAGCCTTGATTCGGATCCTGAACCGGCGGATTGCGGGAGAAATGAAGTCTAAGTGGGTCGAAGAAACCATCCAGGACCTGAGTAAAGAAGAGCTGGATAGCTTGTACGGGGACCATCCGCGAGAATTCGAATCGGCGGACAAGGAGTTCCAGTTCTTGGCCCGTAAAGTGGTCATGCAGTCACTGGAATCCGTTCGGCGGGCCATCGTTCGGGCACGGTTCTTGAGTATCAATAACCAGTACGTGCACATGTTGCGGGAGATGCCCCGGCACATTGACCTGACCCAGTACGGCATTACCCAGGCAGATTGGGATGCCAGCGTGGACACCACGATCAGTGAATTGCGCGACCACCGGATGCAGTTGATTAACACCACGCCGTACCTGTACCTCTACGATAAGATTGCCGGAAAGAGCGGTGACCGGGAGATGCGGTACGTCTTCATGGACGAGATTCAAGACTACAATGCCTTCCAGTTGGCCTTTTTGAAGACCACGTTCCCCCGGGCGCGGTTCACCATGCTGGGGGACCTGAACCAGGCCATCTTCACCAAAGAAAACAGCCACACGTTATTGCAGGAGTTGAGCACCATGTTTGACCCTGAGAAGACGCGGGTGGTTCAGTTGACCCAGTCGTACCGGTCAACGCAACAGGTGACCGACTTCACCAAGCACATCTTGAAGAACGGGGAAGCGGTGACGTCGTTTGCTCGTGAAGGGGAGCTGCCGACGATGACGGTGGCGCCGGACGAAGACGCGGCTTTACAACGGGTGATGGCGGAACTGAAGCGCAATGACCAGGATCACGAGACTACGGCCATTATTGGGAAAGACTTGGCGGATTGTCGCGAGATTACGGAGAAGCTGACGGCAGCGGGCGTTCAGGTGACGCTGATTCGCTCGGAGAACCAACGGCTGGCGCCCGGAATCATCGTAGTGCCGTCGTTCCTAGCCAAGGGGCTCGAATTCGACGCGGTCATCGTCTGGCACGCCTCGAAGAGTCGCTACGGGGCGGACGACGAGCGGCAGTTGTTATACACCATCTGCTCGCGGGCCATGCACCGGTTGAGCCTGGTGGCGATTGACCAATTATCGCCACTGCTGAGTGACGTGCCGGCGGATGAATTTGAAGTCGTAAACGTAGACTAATCGAGGACCGTTCGGGGCCGGAGCTTTTCCGGTTGCGAACGGTCTTTTTTAGGAGCTGGCAGCAACTCCTAGAATCTGAGGGACCGAAAGCGGTTCATTTGTTGGGTAAATGCGTTATAATGGGAGATAAATTTTGCAAAATCATTTCGAGGTGTCTTCATGAGTGATCCCATTAATTACAATGCATTTACCCGCGACCAGTGGAAGCAGTTCGCCAACGCCACGGCACTGCCCCTGACTCCCGAAAGTCTACGGCAGATCAAAGCCTTCAATGACCGTATCTCCCTTCAAGACGTCCAGGATGTGTATATTCCGTTGGTCCACCTATTACGACTCGAGTTCGACCGTTACCGGCAACTCCAGAAGGACAAGGCGGCCTTCCTGCACCAAGCCCCGCACCGGGTGCCGTTCATCATCGGGATTGCCGGTAGTGTGGCGGTGGGAAAGAGTACCGCGGCCCGCTTACTTGAAGTCCTGTTGAACCACTACTTTGTGGGGCAGCGGATTCAGCTGATCACCACCGACGGCTTCTTGTACAGTAACGAAGAGCTGAAGAAGCGGAACCTGATGGCACGTAAGGGGTTCCCGGAGAGCTACGATATGTCGTCGCTGATTCATTTTTTGAACGAAGTGAAGTCGGGCAAGCCACTGATCAAGGCGCCCCTGTATTCGCATAAGATCTATGATGTGATTCCCGATCAGTTCGAGTACATCGTGCACCCGGACATCTTGATTGTCGAAGGAATCAACACCCTGCAACTTCCCACCAACGAACAGATCTACGTCAGTGACTTTACCGACTTTTCCATCTACGTGGATGCCGAGGCGTCACTGATTGAGACCTGGTTCTTGGAGCGGTTCGAGTTGCTCCTTCAGACGGCCTTCCAGGATCCGACCAACTACTACTATCCTTATGCCATCGGAGACCACGACCAGGCCATGCGTAAGAGTAAGCAGGTCTGGCACGATATCGACCTGAAGAACTTGGAAGAGTACATCTTACCGACCCGTAATCGGGCGGATATGATTATTCACAAGACCTATCATCACCGCATCGACCGCTTGTTGTTGCGGAAGTATTAGCTTGACCACACAGCCCCCGGAACCCACTGGTATCCGGGGGTTGACTGTTGGTGAAAAGGAGGGGATGGCATGCTACGGAATGCGGAAATCGTCGATGGGCCGGCGGTTGCCATGCTGGTCTTACACGAGTTGGAACGTCGACAGTACCGGCAACTCCGCCGGGTCACCAAGGAACAGCTGTCGCAATTACTGTTTGTGGGCTACCGGGAACCGAATTTTCGGTATAACTACCACTTAGCGCGGGTCTATCAGAACCAGGGGGTTGCGGTTGGGGTGGCGTTCGGCTTTCCAGCGGAGCAGGAAGGTCAGCTGGATAACCAGTGGACCACACTATTCGAGCGGTTGCAGATCACGCCGCCACAGCAGCCGGTGGTCCGTCCCCGTGCGTTGCCCGACGAGTGGTACCTGGACTTATTGACGGTCAATCCCCGGTATGCGCATAAGACTTATCAGCTGAAGTGGTTTGACGAGTGGCTGATGACCGATGTGCTCCGGTGCGCCCGGGTCAATGACAAGCCCGTGGTGGGGTTAGATGTGCGTCCGGGGACTGCAATCGCTTCCTTAGCGGCCCAGTATGGATTTGTCAGCACCCAACGGCGACGGTTTGACCGGCAAACCTACTTACACTTGCGTTATCGGCGGCCTTAATCGGCAATTTTTGATTGACCCGCACCGGTGAAATTAGTATTATATAGGCAGTGTTATCCAAAAAAGAAAGGGTGAATGGCTTGGCAAACGTTGATCTGTCCAAATTTGACAAAATCATCGTCTTAGACTTCGGTAGTCAGTATAATCAGCTGATTACGCGCCGGATTCGTGACTTAGGCGTTTACTCCGAGCTCAAGGCGCACACCATGAGTGCCGCTGAGATTAAAGCTTGGGGCCCTAAGGGAATCATCTTTTCTGGGGGACCGAACAGTGTCTATGATGACGACGCGTTGAAGGTCGATCCAGAAATCTTTAACCTGGGGATTCCGATTCTGGGGATCTGCTACGGGATGCAACTGATGGCCTACGATCTTCCTGGTGGGAAGGTTGAATCAGCGAACAACCGCGAATACGGTCGCGCTGAGATTGAGGTCTTAAGTGACGACGCAACGCTCTTCAAGGGAACCCCTAAGAAGCAGACGGTGTGGATGAGTCATGGGGACTTGGTGACGCAGGTTCCAGATGGTTTTGAACGGGTCGCAACTAGTGAGAATTGCCCGATTTCGGCCATTCAAGACGTTTCCCGGAACTTCTACGGGTTACAATTCCATACGGAAGTTCGCAACACGGAGTACGGTACCGATATTCTCAAGCACTTTACGTTTGATGTTTGTCAGGCGGAAGCCAACTGGTCAATGGACGATTTCATTGATCTGCAGATCGAACAGATTCGCGAGACGGTCGGTGACAAGCGCGTCTTGTTAGGGCTGTCTGGTGGGGTCGATTCCTCCGTGGTCGGGGTGCTGTTGCACAAGGCCATTGGGAACCAACTGACCAGTATCTTCGTGGACCACGGGCTACTCCGGAAGGGTGAAGCCAAGCAGGTCATGGACAGCCTGGAAGGCAAGTTCGGCTTGAACATCGTCAAGGTTGACGCGCAGGACCGCTTCATGAGTAAGCTGGCTGGTGTGACGGAACCGGAAAAGAAACGGAAGATCATCGGTAACGAGTTCATCCAAGTCTTTAACGACGAGGCGCAAAAGTTGGACGGTATCGACTTCTTGGCCCAAGGGACCCTGTACACCGACGTGATCGAAAGTGGGACCGATACGGCACAGACCATTAAGTCCCACCATAACGTGGGTGGCTTGCCGAAGGACATGCATTTCCAATTGATCGAACCGCTCCGGTCCCTGTTCAAGGACGAAGCCCGGAGCTTAGGTGAGAAGCTGGGGATGCCGAGTGACTTAGTCTGGCGGCAACCGTTCCCTGGTCCTGGTCTGGGAATTCGGGTCTTGGGCGAGATTACGCCTGAGAAACTCCAGATTGTTCGGGACAGTGACCTGATCTTACGAGAAGAAATCAAAAAGGCCGGTTTAGACCGGGATATCTGGCAATACTTCACGGTCTTGCCAAACATCAAGAGTGTCGGGGTCATGGGCGATGGCCGGACCTACGATTATGCGGTCGGTATCCGGGCGGTAACGTCCATCGATGGCATGACGGCCGACTTTGCGCACATTCCGTGGGATGTCTTACAAGCCATCTCCGTGCGAATCGTCAACGAAGTTAAGCACGTGAACCGCATTCTGTATGACGTCACGAGTAAGCCGCCTTCGACAATCGAATGGGAGTAAGCTTCCTGCTCGGTAAATTAAATTGTTAAAGAAATGGTGTTCAGGGAAACCTGGACGCCATTTTTGTTTGGAGAAGGTTTTACTTGACTTATTTTAAGTAAGCATATAAACTGAACCTATTCTACGAAACCGTAGAATGAAAAATGACGGAATCAGGAGACCGATGATGCTAGAATCACGGAGATTAACGGAAAACTTAAACGTGACCGATGGCGTCCTCTTCTTTTACGATGAGGGGTGTGCACATTGTGTCACGCAACAACGGGCCGTGGAAACGGTGACGGCTCAACTAGCGGGCGCGTTACCCGTCTATCAGATTAACGTGCGCCGACAACCGCAAGTGACCCGGACGTGGGGTGTCACCAGCACCCCGACCCTGATTCTGGCCCAAGCCGGTCAAGCGGTCGCAACCTATACACATGATTTAGATGCCGCCCAATTGCGGACGGTGATTCATTATTATTTTGGAGGGATTAAGATGGCTGAAAAGAAATCAGAGTCAACGGAGACGTTACACATGGTGACGGGCGGAAGTGCACTGAGCACGGGCGTCTGTGGCCCGGACGGATGTGAGATCGACTGGAACCAGGCCGCGACGAAACCCACGACGCAAAAGAAGCAGGCCGCCCATGACCACGACTAACTTAGCGGAGACCTATCGGGATGCGGCTTACACCCAGCTGGTCAGGGTAGGTAAGGCTCTAGGGAATAGCTCCCGGTTAAAGCTTTTGAACAATTTGGTCCAGGGCCCGAAGACCGTCGAGGAATTAGCCAAGACGGTGGGGCTGAGTGTGGGCACGGCGTCGAAAAACCTCCGGCTCCTGAAACAGGTGGGGCTAGTTCGCGTGGAACGGCGCGGGAACTATGTGGTGTACGACTTGGCCTCCACGCAAGTTCCGCAGGTGCTCTCACTTTTGATCGATGTGAGTGAGCAAGCCTTGCCGGAACTCCGCGCCTTGGAGCAACAGCTGTCCGCCCAACGGCCCCCCTTACCGCAATTATCGATTACGGACATCACCCGAGAGCTGGCGACCAGCCAACCGTACCTGATTGATTTACGACCTGCTGATGAATATCAAGTTGCCCATCTCCCGGGGGCACATAACTTCCCCTATGATCAGATCATGCAACGGTTGGCCGAGATTCCCCGTGATCAGGAATTGGTGGTCTACTGCCGTGGTCGGATGTGTGGCTATTCTGAAATGATTGGTCAGCAGCTCAAAGACCAGGGGTATCAAGTTCAGATTTTTCAAATGACGGTTTGGGAGTGGCAACAGGCCCAAGCCCAATAGACGGAAGCATTCATTAAGGAGACGATGAGAAAATTATGGAAATCGAATACTGGTCCGACATTGCTTGCCCCTTCTGCTACATCGGGTCGACCCGGATGAAGCGGGCGATGAAAGAAATCGGCATCTATCAGGACACCAAACTGGTTTTAAAGTCTTTCCAATTAAATCCCATGGAAGCCAAGACGGCTAAGCCGGGCGACTACCTCAACCACTTTACGGGTGGCCGCGCAGAGATGGCTGACCAGGCTAAGGAGAAGATGGCCTACATCTCCCAGATGGCCGCCGAGGAGGGCCTAGACTTTCACCTGGATCAGGTGATTCCGACGAACACGATGGATGCGCACCGTCTGATCAAGTTGGCGGCGAGTCATGGTGACCGGGAGTTGACGGAACGAGTCATCAACCGGTTCTACCAGGTCTACTTCACGGATGGGGAGTCCATCGCCGACGCCGACGTGTTGACCCGGGCCGCTCACGACGCCGGATTAGCCGATGATGAGGTACAACAAGTTTTAGCGTCCCAGGACTACCAGAAGGAAGTTGTGGCAGACGAACAACAAGCCCAAGAAATGGGCATTCAGGGTGCTCCATTCTTTGTATTGAATCACAAGTATGGCATCAGTGGCGCGCAGCCCTACGACGTCTTCGTGAAGGCTTTAAGACAGGTTTTAGCCGAAGAAGAAGCCGAGGCATAAACTTAAACGTAATCCCCATTGGTCAGGTTATTGCTGACCAATGGGGATTTTTTGAGGAATCGTTTATATGGTGATTATTTTATCCAATAATCATAAAATGGTGTAGCTTATTAATAATGATTAGTTTATAATCATCATAAGTTAATTGATACGCAGCCAACCACGAAAGCGAGTAAACTTATGGTGACTAAACGATCAAGGAAGATGATGAAAAGTCTCAGCCTAGTGGCGACGATGGGGCTATGCCTCTGGGGCGTACCCATCCAAGCCACGGCAACCGCTAAGACCCCGCATTGGGGCAGTTGGAAGACCACGACCGTGACTTACTGTTATCAGGGGTCTTCCGCTTATTATCAGAGCATCTGGAAATCGGCCGCACAGCAATGGACCCGTTCGGGAACGGTGCGCTTGAAGGCTGTGAAGACGCCGCAACAGGCCGATGTGGTGGTGAAAGGCGCCAGCGTTCAAGTGGCGCGTCAGGGCATGGCGGGCGTGACCCACTACGCTTATCGGCCGAATAAGGTGGTCCACGAGATTACCTCCGCGAAAGCCATGCTAAATCACCAGGTGCTATCCGCTCACCGGTACACTAAAAAGCAACGCACCAACGTGGCGGCCCATGAACTGGGGCACGCGTTGGGCTTAGGCCACTCTAAGAGTCGGCGTAGTGTGATGCACAAGTCGAACCGACACGCGACCATCAGTCGCCAGGACCGCCTAGCACTGAAGCGGGCGTACCGGAATCGTAAATAACCGTTAGAAGTCATCAACCGGTGGGGGATGGCTTTTTCTGTGTGGAATATCGGTGTTGTGAGGCTTTGGGGTTTAATGGGTGCAATAAAGCCGCTAGCGAATTAAATCGCCAGCGGCTTTTTGAGCATCCTCAATTAATGTAACGGTTATTTAACTGGCGTGACGGTTGGCACAGCAGAATCAGGACGATTAAGCCACCAACCATGGGGACTAGGTTGAGTAACCAAAAGGCACCACTGTAGCCCAGGTCGTGGAAGCGGCGAATCTCTGCCGTGAAGCTGGCGATCCACAGGCCGACGTATGCCACGAACATGATCAGTAACAGGGCGTAGAAAAATAGCGCCGAGAGTCCCGTGGGTTCGTAAGCGTCATCCAGTCCGCCGAAGAGCGCCAAGAGGAAGAAAACGACTAAAGACGCAGCGCCAGCTAGTAGGCTGATACCTAAGGCGGCCCACCAGTAATCGGCGCGCCCCATACGTTTATTGATGGTTAGGGCATCACGTAGGTAGAGTTTGGTGGAAACGACCAGTCCAGGAACGGGACTTTCATTATAGACAGCATCGCCGGGTTGCGGCTGGGGCTGCTGATAGGTTGAGCCGGCAGTATTTGGCTGCGGATTAGTCTGCTGGGTGGTCTGGGTAGCGACAGCTTGACCGTGGCCGCAGTATGGGCAGAATTCGGCGTCACGGGGAATGGACTTGCCACAATTGGTACAGAACTTGGTTTCGTGCATGGAAAAGACTTCCTTATATTATGTATGTTGTCAGCTTTTCGCGTCATCGGGAGTGGACGGGTCCGGTGGGGAGCAATGTCTGGCACCAGGACTAAGTTTCATCATATTGAGAACAGATGGGAAAGTCAATTGTAAAACGTCTGGGAAAATGAAAGGACGAGGACTAACCAGTTTGACCGGCCTTTAAAGGTTTACCCTGTTTGACGGTTGGTTAAGTAAAACAACTAAAATATTATCCATATTGTAAAAGAAAGATGGGTGCGACTGGTAATGATGACGATGCGCACCATTATAGCATTATATTGATAGCATAGAGAAACCGGTCTATTCCAAAACGGTTCATCCGATTGACTTTGTTGGGCTATTAAGGTTATAATAAATGGTAACAAATAAGCTTATGTGTGCATAAAACTTATCTGATTTTGGTCATTGTTGAATAGGGGGACCAATCATGGGTGTTATGGAGAAGAAGACGCATTTCAAGATGTATAAATCACACAAGGGCTGGCTGGTTGCGGGGATTACCGCAACGAGTTTAGCAGTGGGTTTAGTTGTGGGACCACAGGCAGAACAGACGGCTCAGGCGAGTGATGCGGCACCCGCAACCGAGTCAATCAGTGAAGGTAATGACGTTGAACAGGGCTCTAGTGCCACGCTGCGGTCGACTACCGAAAGTGATGCTAATTCGGTGTCCCAGGGAACGCCATCAGGGACTGAATCAGTAACGGGAGATAGTCAGGCCGAAACGACCGACCAGAAGGCCCCGACTGACGCGACTAATCAGGATTCGAAGACGACAACTTCGGATGATCATGTGGTGAATGAATCTACTAGCAACCAGAATGATCAAAGTGAGGATTCAACGTCGGTTGCTGAGTCAAGTAATAATCAAAAAACGAATATTGAGTCAACAGATAATTTACAGATAGATAAAAATGCTCAGGTTTCCAATGGTTTTGATGCTAGTAAAATCGATAGTAGTGAAACTAATGTTGCGAAGGAAACCGATACTGTAATTAATACTAAAAAGAGTGTAAAGCCAGCTGAGGAAACCATTGATCAATGGATGCCTAACAAAACATTGCAAAAGTGGGTACTGGAGGCTTTGAATGATGGCCCAACTTATAGTACCAAACCAAGTGATGTGGAAATTACTAGCGTTGACCAGATTACTAAGGATGATATGAAATACCTCATTAATTTTATGGCACAAAATTTTGGCTCAACTTATATTGATGGAAAGACGTCATTCTCCATAGAAGGGTTACAGTACGCTACTAATCTTACAAATTTAGATTTATTGAACAATTGGAATAAAGATCCGCATTATGCTGGAGATGTAACGGATATTTCTCCTATTAGTCAGTTGACAAAGCTAACGTCATTGCAATTAGGATCTAATCGACTTTCTGATATTTCGCCTATTAGTAATTTGAAATCTTTGACTGACCTGTCAGTGGGGGAGAGTCGAATTGCGGACTTCTCTTCAATAAATGCGGCTCAATTTACAAAGGGATTCAATATTAGTCCGCAATTTGTTGAAAATGGATTGGCATATGTTCCACAAACCGGAAAATATATTTTGATTAATCCGGTTAAGCCACCCAAAGGGATGACCATGACGGCTACAGATATTAACGGGATCCTTAGGCCAGTTATTACGCAAATGTATCCAGGATCAACGGTCGCCGCTTATTATCAAGGCGGTACGGGAACGATGAGCGCTGATGGCCGGACGATTAATTACCAAGTGCTTAAAAATCAAATACCGGGTGGTCAGGATTATAATCCTTTTCCAGCTGCTTATCAGCATGTTGAGAAACAGGCCTATACGTACTATTTAACAACTGGAATTAGCTTCATTGACAGTAAAGGAAACGTTATGAATACGGCTGTTACAATGGCAACACCTTACGTAATCGCTGCAACCGCTCAACCCGTTACGGTCAACTACGTGAATGAACAAAACGTCCCGCTGGCCAATTCTACGCAATTAAGTGGACTGCAGGGCGAACCTTACGAAGTCAGTGCGCCAGTCATTCCAGGATACGTGGTCACTAACACTGACACAACGGTGACGGGGAACTTTACGGACATGCCCCAGTCGATTACGTTTACCTACAAGAGTGCGTTGGTCAACGTCACCCAAGTAACCGAGCAGATTAAGTATCAGGATGCCCAGGGCAATCAGGTCGCTGATTCAGCGGCACAACAAGTAACCTTTGCAACGATTACGGACCCGAATACCCGAGTTGATCATGTATATAGTAAAGTTGGCGCAGATACCAATATGACGCTGGATAAGGATGGCCAACCGGATGCTTCGTGGACGTTGTACCTAGACGGTAGTACGATTTCGCTGGCGGCAGTGGCTAACCCAGAGATCAAGGGGATGCACGTCATTAAAACCACGGACCCGGCTAATGATTTAACGCAGACAGTGGCTCAGAATGTAACGAACCAGTCTAAGAATTTGGCCTTCGTGGTAACTTATGGACATGATTTCGATACGGTGCTCAACCAGGTCAAGGAAAACATCACTTACGTGGACCAATCTGATCAGCAGGTCGCTGCACCAGTTGACAAGGCGATCACATTTGCGACGGTGACGGATCAGACCAATCAACAGTCGGTCGTTTACAGTCACGTCGGTGATGCCCAAGCGCCTGTATTAGATGAAAATGGAACCCCAACGGATACGAGCTGGGTACTTTATCAGACTGGGCAGCCAATTGCTTTTGAGGCTGTCGTTAACCCAACCATTAAAGGCATGCACGTCATCAAGACCACGGATTCCGCTAGTGATTTAACGCAGACCACGGCCCAGAACGTGACGCCTACTAGTCAAAACTTAGCCTTTGTGGTCACCTACGGACACGATTTCGATACGGTGCTCAACCAAGTTAAGGAAAACATCACTTACGTGGATCAGTCTGGCCAGCAGGTCGCTACACCAGTTGATAAGACCATCACGTTTGCGACGGTGACAGACCAGAGTAATCAACAGTCAGTCATTTACAGTTACGTTGGGGATGCCCAGACACCTGGGTTAGATGAAAACGGCGTGCCGACGGATGCTAACTGGACGGTTTACCAAGCGGGGAAACCTGTCACGTTTGCGGCAGTGACGAACCCAGCGGTCAAGGGGATGCACGTGGTGAAGACCACGGATCCCGCCAACGATTTGACGCAAACCACGGCTCAAGCGGTTACCAATGCGAGTCAGAATCTCGCAATCGTGGTGACTTACGCCCACGACTTTGAGACCACGCTGAAGCACGTCACGGAAAACATCACTTACGTGGATCAAAATGGTCAGCAGGTCGCTACACCAGTTGACAAGACCATCACGTTTGCGACGGTGACGGATCAGAGCAATCAGAAGTCGGTCATTTACAGTAATGATGGCGAGGCCCAAGCCCCTAAGTTGGACGAAAATGGGGTGCCAACGGATGCTAGCTGGGTGGTTTACCAGGATGGGACGCAGTTAACCTTCGCGGCGGTTCCGAACCCTAAGGTTGCAGGCCAACACGTGGTAAAGACCACGGACCCGGCTAACGACTTAACGCAGACCACGGCCCAGAGCATCACGCCAACCAGTGAGAATTTAACGTTCGTGGTCACCTACGCTGCGGATGCAACCACCGGTGGCGGTGGTGGCAACGGCAACAATGGTGGCGATAACGGTGGCGGTGACATTGATACTGGCGGTAGTGGCAATACCGTGAACCCAGAAGTTCCCGAGATTCCAGATACGGGGAACAACGGCGGTAACGTGGTGGCGCCAGGCGACAATGGCGACCAAGTAGCGGTTAAGCCCACGAAGAAGCCATCTAAGCCAGGCTTAAGTAATGGTGGTAACGCGGCAATCGCAGCAAACGGTGGCTCCGCGGCCACGGCTGATTTGGTCAGTCAGGGTGCGCCAGCTCAGCAGCAATCGTTGGGTACGGTGACCCCAGTTGCTCATGAGACGACCGCGCCAGATACCGACAAGTTACCACAGACGAGTGATCAGCAAAACAAGGGTGCAGCAGTCATCGGACTGGCACTGTTGGGATCATTGGCTGGTTTGCTGGGGTTGAAGAAGCGGAAAGGGTAATGCGATATTGAGTGATTAGAAGAGGTGCTGCCTTTGATGAGGCAGCACCTTTTTTATGCAATGATCTATTGTCAAAGATGGAACGATTTTGGACTTGTTTTGCACTATGTGAGGGCTTGAATTGCCTTGGCAGTATACTTAATGGTAAACATGGTATTTGCTATTAGTAGTATTATATATTTAATAATTCAAATGTGAGGTGTAAAACAAGTGATACCAAAGTTAGGGTTAAAGACGTTGTTGGAATCAATACAGCAGGATTATTTAGAAGCCAAAAAGAGACCGCTAAAGGATGATCCAGTCGCTAAAAAGATCCGACATGGCTTGGATGAAGTCGTAGGGTCCGATCTGTTGGGGAATGTGGTCACCACTATGGGGTCAGCAGGTCAGGGACGCTGGGCTACTGTCCCGTGGATGGGGATTTTTGATCCGGATATGTCTGTATCAGCAAGTCATGGGTTTTACTTAGTTTACTTATTTTCGGAAGATATGGAGCGGGTTTATTTATCACTGCATCAAGCTTGGACGTTTTACGATAAGACTTACCAGAAAACTGTGCTGAGTGCTGTCCAGCAGGTTTCAGACTATTGGCGGCGGAATATTAAGGCTTCTTCACCGCGAATTTCTGAAAAGCAAATTCAGTTAGTCCCAAAGAAAGAGCGAGTGAATTCTCCTCTACCGCGGGGATATGAGCTGTGTAACATTTTAAGCATTAGTTATCAGCGAGGTCAGATACCTGCGGAGAAAGTGTTACGCAGTGATTTAGCGTTAATGATCTTAGCGTTGGAAGAATTGAAAAGCAAATTACCAATTAAGAATGATGCTGAGGGGAGTATTAGGCAAATCGTGTCGGGAGACGATACTTTAAAGGCAACCGGTGACTATTACTCAGTAACGCCCAGGCAACCGCGACAACCGCGATTGGTAACGAGTAAGCGAGACTATGCTACTCAGACCAATCAAGACTTAGAAGTCGGACGTTTGGGGGAAAAGCAGGTTGTGGCTTACGAACAGGCACAGTTGGCTGATTTTCCAGAATTACAACAAAAGGTGACCCAGGTATCTGATACGGTTGGAGACGGCCTAGGGTATGATGTACTATCTTTTGATCGCCAGGGACGTGAAAAGCATATTGAGGTTAAGACGACAACTCAGGATGAAAATACGCCTTTCTTTATGTCGGCTAATGAGCGGCAATATGCGGAACATCACGCTGAGACTTACGAGCTTTTTCGAGTTTTTAATTTTGATGCTCAAAGACTGACTGGTCATTTCTACATTCTAAAAGGAAGTTTAGAAGAGCATTGTGATTTTAAGCCAACAAACTATCAAGTTACAGTAAATAAAAATGGACAGGGGAGCGTCAGTTTTCTTCCATGAGACAAAAATGAGAAAATTCACCCCACAATACAAGCGTTCCGGTATCGAATAGCGTATAATGGATTTATTCTAATAGTATTTTAACCATATGGAGGGGAATTCATGACTGAAACAAAGCACTTTTATCAGACATTCCAACCAACGCACTATAACGTCTTCATCGATATTAACCGCGCAACGAAACAAATTAGCGGGACATCTACCATTACCGGGGATGCCAAAGAAGCGACGATTTCTGTGCATGAAAAATACATGACGATCTCATCCGTTAAAGCTGACGGTGCCGACGTACCGTTTACGCTGGATGATAAAGCCGAAGGGATTCACATCGACTTGGGCCATACCGGCAAGACCACCGTTGAGATTGCCTACGCGGCACCCTTGACCGACAGCATGATGGGCATTTACCCGTCCTACTACGAAGTCGATGGGGTCAAGAAGCAAATCATCGGGACCCAATTCGAAACGACGGCAGCCCGGCAAGCCTTCCCATGTGTCGACGAACCGGAAGCCAAAGCCACCTTTGACCTGGCCATCAAGTACGACGAACAACCTGGTGAAACGATTTTGAGCAACATGCCCGAAATCAAGACTGAAAACGGCGTGCACTACTTCGATACCACCAAGAAGATGTCATCTTACCTGATTGCCTTTGCCTTCGGGGACTTACAAAAGAAGTTGACCACCACTAAGAGCGGTGTTCAGGTCGGTGTATTCGCCACTAAGGCCCACCAACCTAAGGAACTCGACTTCGCGCTGGACATTGCCAAGCGCTCCATCGAATTCTACGAAGACTTCTACCAGACGCCTTACCCACTCCCACACTCCTGGCAACTGGCACTGCCAGACTTCTCTGCCGGTGCGATGGAGAACTGGGGCTTGGTCACTTATCGGGAAGCATACTTACTCCTGGATGAGGACAACACGGCCCTAGACATGAAGCAACGGGTCGCTACGGTCATCGCCCACGAACTGGCACACCAATGGTTCGGGGACTTAGTCACCATGAAGTGGTGGGACGACCTCTGGTTGAACGAAAGTTTCGCCAATATGATGGAATACGTGGCCATCGACGCTATCGAACCCGATTGGCACATCTGGGAGACCTTCCAGTCCTCTGACGTCCCAATGGCGTTACAACGGGACGCTACGGACGGTGTTCAATCCGTTCACGTTCAAGTTGAAGATCCGGCCGAAATCGATGCCATCTTCGACAGCGCCATCGTTTACGCCAAGGGTGCGCGGATGTTAGTCATGGCCCGGGCCTTAGTTGGCGATGACGCCTTACGTCAAGGGCTGAAGGCCTACTTCGAAGCCCACCAGTACAACAACGCTAAGGGGGCCGACCTATGGGCTGCCTTGGGTGAAGCCTCTGGTAAGGACGTGGGGACCATCATGAATTCCTGGTTGGAACAACCAGGGTATCCCGTGGTTTCCGCCAGCGTGGTTGATGGCCAGCTGACGTTGACGCAAAAGCAATTCTTCGTGGGTGAAGGTCAGGACCAAGGTCGTCTCTGGCAGATTCCGTTGAACAGCAACTACGATGCCGCTCCCGCCATCTTCAAGGACACGACGGTTACCTTAGGAGACTACGCTACCTTACGGCAAGCAGCGGGCGAACCATTCCGCGTGAACGTGGGGAACAACTCGCACTTTATCGTGAAGTACGACCAAACACTGTTGAACGACATTCTCGACCATGTGGATGACTTGGATCCAATCAGTCAGTTACAGCTGTTACAAGACCTTCGCTTATTAGCCGATGGTCGGCAGATCAGTTACGCTGACGTGGTGCCATTGTTACCACGCTTTGCCAACAGCCACTCCACGCTGGTTGCCGTGGCCCTTTACCGGATTGCGGGGAACTTACGGAAGTTCGTGACGCCAGATTCCGCTGAGGAAAAGACGTTGCGGGCCTTCTACGACCAATTGAGTGCGGCTCAAGTGACCCGGTTAGGCTGGACCGCCCAAGCTGGCGAGTCCATGGACGACACCTTGACCCGGCCGTACATCCTGAGTGCGGCACTCTACGCACAAAATGCGCAGGCTATGGCCGACGCTCACCAGTTGTTTGAAGCGAACCAGGCGAACTTAGCTGGTCTGTCCGCCGACGTCCGGGTCTTCGTTTTACGGAACGAAGTCAAGAACTACGGGAGTGCGGACTTGTTCAACCGCCTGTTGGACGCTTACCGGCAATCCGCCGATGCCAGCTACAAGGCGGACATCGCGGCAGCCGTTACCAGCACCACGGACAGTACTTTGATTGCTAAGCTGATCGAAGCCTTCGAAGATGCGGACACGGTTAAGCCCCAAGACTTACGGGCTTGGTACCGCGGCGTCTTGAGCAACGATGCTGGGGAACAAGCGGCCTGGGATTGGTTACGGAACGACTGGGACTGGCTGGAAAAGACGGTTGGTGGCGACATGGAATTCACCACCTACATTACGGTCACGACCGGTGTCTTCCATACGCCAGAACGCTTTGCTGAATTCAAGGCCTTCTTCGAGCCAAAGATCAACACGCCAGGTTTGACGCGTGAAATCAAGATGGACACCAAGGTGATCGACAGCCGGGTAGCCCTGATTGAAGCTGAAAAGGACGCCGTGAACGCAGCGGTGGCAAAAGTCACGAAGTAGATTAAATGGATTTAACGAAACGTGTGCCTTTAAGGGTGCACGTTTTTTTGTCATTTTTTACCGGTCAGGGGTTGCCTTAGACTCGCTCTAAGCTCGTACACTACGACTTGTACCTTAATTTAAAGGAGATCTTGAAATGAGCAAAGTAGTTGCGATTATGACCAACGATGTTGAAGATATCGAATACACGTCCCCCCACGACGCTATCGTGGGTGCCGGCCACACGGTCGACTTGGTGGAAGATACGGCGAACAAGTCCCTGCTGGGTAAGCACGGGACTAAGTACACCACCGACAAGGGGATTGACGACGTTTCGGCGGACGATTATGACGCCCTGTTGATTCCTGGTGGCTTCTCACCGGATCAGCTGCGGGCCGATGACCGGTACGTAAACCTGGTCAAGACCTTCCTGCTGGCTGACAAGCCAGTCTTCGCCATTTGCCACGGCCCACAATTGTTTATTCAAACGGGCTTGGTCAAGGGACGGACGTTGACCGCCTACACCACGGTGCGGCCAGACCTGTACTACGCAGGGGGCATCGTCAAGGATCAGTCTGTCGTGGTTGACCGGCACCTGGTGACTAGCCGGACGCCTGATGACTTGGACGACTTCAACCATGAGATCTTGGCCCAATTGGCTTAATTGAAGATTATAAAAAACGCCGGAGCATTATGCTTCGGCGTTTTTGGCAACATAGGGTGTTGGAGCGCAGGTCGTCATATCGGTTAAACGCTCACCATCGAGGGTGGCGTGGCGTTTCGTTTCTAGGCAGGCTTCCGTGTGACGCAGATCGTCGATTTGTGCTTCCAAACGGTGCTTCGCCGCGTCTAACAGGTCGAGGTAACCGGCCTGGGTCAGGTCACCAGTGATGATCTGATTGATTTCTTTAAGCGAAAGTCCCGCTTGCCGGTAGCATTGAATCCAGCGTAGCCGGTTGAGGGCGTCCTGGTCGAATTCTCGGACGCCATTGGCATTGCGGGGAATGGTGAGGAGTCCCTTCTTTTCGTAAAAACGAATCGTGTAGGCACTGACGCCCGATGCGGTTGCGGCGGCTTTGATTTGCATGAAATGACCTCCTAACTTGACTGGTCGATACAGCTTATAAGTTTACGTTAATTGACGGCGAAAAGTCAACGGCCGCGGGTGGTTGCGGGTATGTCTAAATTTATAAGTAGTTTGAGTTGGTGGTACCGGATGGGTTTGCTAAACTAAAAGCAATCACAGATTAGGGGATGACATCTTGCGGGAACGATTGCGACAGATTGGCAGCCAAGAACGGCACACGTATCGGGGAACCTTCGTCCGTTGTGGGTATAAGTGTTACGGGGAGCACTATCACCCAACCTTGTTGTTAAAGGATATTCGGGACGCCACCCATCAAATCGTCACGGATCACCTCTGGTTCAATTACACGCTGGGCTTTTTACGGTTAGGGGAACTGCTTAAAGGCGATGAAGTCAACTTTATGTCCCGCGTGGCCACTTACGAAAAGGGACTTTGGATGCAGCGGCAACAGGACGTACATCTGTGTCGGCCGACCCGGGTCCAGCGGGTGGTCCCGAACGTGGAGCGGGCGATTTTGCCAGTGGATAACCATCCAGCGTTAATCGGGTATATCATGTGTGCCAACGAGACCTTTTACAAGACTAATGGGCGGCCGTTCGTGTCCTTTTACGTGCAGGCCTTCCATCAATGGCAACGTCAGAAATTGGTGGGGCAAGTCTGAGGGGACTAGACGTCACCGCTAGGAGTATGGTAGGTTGAAGGCAACGAAAGGGGGAGTGGTTGATGAGTCGGTGGTTAAAAGTGAGTTTGTTGCTAGTCTTGAGCCTGTTACTGGGGTTTGGCGGGTGTGCCGCCGAACAGACTGCCCCTCCCGCACCCAAGCCCACGGTGAATCGGGCCTTGTACGGCCAACACGTCACCTTGACCGGGACTAGTAATACCCAGGACCTGGGCGGGATTCGGACTAAGACCGGGCAAACCCTGAGGGCTCATCGGTTGATTCGGTCGGATCAGTTGTCAGATCTGACCCAGGCAGACGGACGCCGGCTGACCCAAAAGTATCAGGTCCGGGCCATTGCGGACTTGCGGTCGACGGCCGAGATTAAAGACAACCCGGATGTGCACGTCCCGCACGTTACCTACCATCAAGATAGCGTGGTGACGGACAATTATAATGTGCGAACGACGCAACAATTTTACCAAGGATTAGTGACCGATCGGGTGGCCTTACGGGGCTACTCGGCGTTCTTTGACCAATTGTTACAGCGCAAGACCGGGGCGACCGTCTTCCACTGCACTTATGGCAAGGACCGTACCGGTGTTGGTGCGGTGCTGGTCCTCTCGGCCTTGGGGGTTAGCCGGAAGACCATCCTGCAGAACTACCTGTATTCAAACTAGAACTTAGCGCAAGATGTCCATATTCAATTCAAGGGACAAGCTAACTTTGCCGGAAAATCCCGGCGACGGGTCCACCATATCCGGCGCGTCAAGCGGGCCAACCTGGAAGCTGTGTACCAACAAATCAATGCGCGGTATGGCTCCATGGCCAACTTTTTGCGGCGTCTGGGACTCACCCCGGTCAAGCAAAAGCAGTTGCAACGACTGTATTTAACCCAATAGCGAGAAACTACCGGTCGCCCCTCAGGGGGTGGCCGGTTTAATCATCTGCGATGTAAGGGGAGAGCTTGTGTTGTTTAGCACAAAAAATTTACGGGTCACTGAGGGGGTGGACATGGTTGATGAAAATTTACATTTTCTGTATAAAAGGGGATTCTTGGAAACAAAACGATTATATTTATACAAGTTCGTGTAAATAGGTGAACGACAGCCACGTCTAAGGCGCTTACGCGAAAAACTTTCACAATAGAAATTGCATATACAGGTTTGCAATTTGTATATTTTCTGGCATAATAGCAGACGAGGACCCAATGCGTTGGGTTTATTTTGAACGTTAGTATGTAAGCGCTTTATAAAATCAATTAACTTTTTAAGCGCTTGTGAATTTATTCTGAGAAAGTCCCGTTAGTCTTTCACCGGAATTTTAGCGATGAAACTCACGGGAAATTGACCATTGACGCCCTTGATTTGAGTCTGAGAACACGAAAGGAAATCCATGATGAAAACGCTCACCGCAGCAGATTCTGCACACCCTGACCCAGCTACCACATCCCATTCGAAGGGACTGGGGCTGACCGCCTTAGTCTCGACCGTCATTACCTCTTGTGTGGGTGGGGGGATTTTCGCCTTAGCTTCCGACCTTGCCATCGCGGCGTCGCCCGGACCGGCCTTGATTGCCTGGGGCCTGGTAGGGTTTGGGACGTTGATGTTGGCCCTTTCCCTGAATAATCTGGTCCTGAAGCGTCCTGATCTGGAAGGCATCTTCTCGTACGCCGAAGAAGGGTTCGGTAAGTACGCCGGCTTCATTAGTGGTTGGGGCTATTGGATCTCCGCTTGGATGGGGACCGTGGCTTTTGCGACCGTGATGATGAACGCCATGGGGTACTTCTTCCCCATCTTTAACGGGACCAACAAGCTTCCCTCGGTGCTCTTCGCTAGCGTGGTGCTCTGGCTGCTCACGTTGCTGGTCAACCACGGAATTGAGAGTGCCGCGGCGCTTAACTCGTTGATTACGATTTGCAAGCTAGTTCCGCTCTTCGCCTTCATTGTGATCGCAATTCTCCTGTTCAAGGGGCAAGTCTTTACGGCCCATTTCTGGTATAACGTGGGAACCAATATGACGGGGTCCGGATCGATCGCCGCACAGATCAAGCGGTGCTTCATCATCATGATGTGGGTCTTCGTGGGCATCGAAGGGGCGACCATGTTATCGTCCCGGGCCAAGCAGAAATCCGATGCTGGGAAGGCCACTTTGATTGGGCTCTTTTGCATCCTGGCCATTTACATGCTGGCTTCGATCTTGCCGTACGGTTACTTGAGCCGTAACGCCCTGGCTTCAATCCAACAACCGGGAATGGTCTACGTGTTCCGGGAAATGGTGGGATCTTGGGGTGGCGCATTGATTAGCGGTGGGCTGATTATTTCCACGCTGGGATCGTGGCTATCGTGGACCATGTTGCCGGCCGAGACCACCCGGTTGATGGCCAACCAGCACCTGTTACCCCGAGCGTTTGGTAAGGCTAACCGCTACGGGACGGCGACGTTCTCGTTAGTTCTGAGTAGCGTGTTGATTCAGTTCTTCCTGTTGTCCCTGCTGGTGACCGACCGCGCCTACCAGATTGCCTACTCCATGTGCACCGTGGCGGTTACTATCTGCTACATCCTAGTGGCGGCCTACCAGGTCAAGTATGCGGTCCAGCATTTAAAGGAAAAGGGCAGCTATTGGCAACTAGCCGTGGGGATTCTCGCGTTAACGTTTGAAAGCACGGCCATTTACTTTTCCGGGGTCAAGTACCTGATTCTCTGCTCGATTGCGTATATTCCCGGGACCATCCTGTACCTGATGGCGCGGCGCGAAGCCGGAGCCCAGGTCTACTTATCGCACAAGGAATGGTTCTCCATGTCCGCCATTATGACCTGTGCGCTACTGGCTATCGTCTTTGTCTTGATGGGCCGGTTAGTCATCTAGCTAAAAATTTTCAACTCAAAAAGGCCGTCACAATTCCTGTGGCGGCCTTTATTGGTGTCCGATTAGTCGTTTAAGTTGTAACGGAGCTTCATATGTTCGGAGCCCATGATGACCATGTCACCCAGTAACTTGGTCTGACGCTTGAAGGATTCATTCGCCAGCTTTTCGTTAGCTGCTTGGAGGTAAGCCGTCACATCAGATTGATCGGCGATGGCAGCGTCCGTATCGTTTTGAATCTTCCGGTAAGCACCCATGGCTTCTAAGGCGAAGGTGTTCCGCAGATCAACGTACAGGTCGTAGTCGGTATCCCCTAAGAGGGCGGTGGTGCAGCTCAACCAGTACATATGGTTCATGTTGAACTCACCATCGGCGTCCTTGTAGACGGCCGGCGTATCGTTGACGTTTGCGTAGAATGGAACCACCGTGTTGAAAGTGTTGGCTCCAAAGGCCATCCAGTGAATCCCGGCGATTTCTTGCGGTACGTCGTTACGAATCTGCAAGATATGCACGTCGTGGTTCCGGTTGATACCGATTGGCCGGAAGAGGGTCTTGTCGGCTTCGGAGCCGTTACCGTAAACGTCGTACTTGGTGTTTTCGAAGTGGGAACTCAGGACAAACTTGACGTCTTCGATGGAAATCTTGCGGTTCGCGTGGCAGATGAACGGTAGGTCTTGTTCCATCGGATCGTGTTCAATTTCTGGGTTGAAGTACTTCTGACCGAACCACGCCCGGGGGTTGTTGTAGACCGTGTCCTTAATGGAGGCACTTCCGAAGATGTGGCGCAGGTTAACGCGGTCGAAGTCGGGGTTCAAGTGGTAGGTGGCGATGAGATCTTCTAAGTCGGCAGAACTCAACGTGTCATCGGCGTTAAAGTCGAAGTCGTCGATATTCATTCGGTTAGGCGCAACCACGTAAGCGTCATCCGGAATCCGCTTAGCGGCCCAGTGGTGGCCCCCGATGGTTTCTAACCACCAGATTTCGTTGTTATCGGAAAAGGCGATGCCGTTAGGTTCGTAAGTTCCGAATTCTTCCAGCAGGGCGCCTAAACGTTCGACCCCTTCCTTAGCACTGTGGATGTATGGCAGGACCAGGGTAACCAGGTCTTCTTCACCAATACCACCGTCAACGTAAGGGTCAATGCCTAAGACCCGGGAGTTGGTGGTGATGGTTTCGGTAGCGGACATCGCAATGTTTTCACTGTTGATGCCGGCTGCGGGCCAGATACCGTTAGTCAGGATCGAGTTAGGAATGGATGTGTAACGTAGAGGATTGTCCGGTAATTTGATTTGAACTTTACTGATGACCGATTGGTAATTCCGTGGTTGGTCTTCAGGGTTAACCACCACGAAGCGTTCTGGGTCGAGAGCTTCGTGCCCGTCGTCGTTCCGCGAAATGATCGTGGAGCCGTCGATGGAGGCCTTTTTACCCACTAAAATCGTGGTACATGAACCTTTAATTCTTTTCGTCATAGAATACGACACTCCTTTATTAAGTTAACTCGTATTATACCATTATCGGGGGTGGGGGATGAAGCCATCTGATAGGATGAAGGCTACAGCCTAGCCGTTGGTAGGAGTCAGCCGCCTTACCGGGCCCCCAGACAGGGCTGGAACGCCGTGGGCACAACTTCGAGCCGAAGAGCGGTCTCGAAGCTTGGCCTGATTCTAAGTCGGCTGGAGCCCGCCAACTAAGAATCATGTCACGGCTGAGCCCTGTCTGGGGGCCCTCTCGGCTCATGAAACGCGGGACTGGACATTCAGGATGGATTGGGAACGGTTCAGCCCGTTGGAATGGCACTTAGTCCTAGTTAAAGATTCCGTGAATTGGGACTGGAGGCGTCTTCGGGGACGTTTCCGTTCTCGGGGATGTAGTCGATCGAATCCACAATTCGTTTTGGAATGGGAATTTGTGGGTCAACGTGCGGATTGTTTAAGTGAATAAGATTATACGATTTCCGGTATTCACTGGGGGACAGTCCCGTGGATTTCTTAAAGCGCCGCATGAAAACTTTGGAGTCGTTAAAGTAGGAAGCGGCCGCAATTTGTTTGACGGACATTTCCGTTCTTATAAGGAGTAGGGTAGCGACTTCAATTTTGATGTGGTTTAGGTATTGAAGCGTCGTCATCCCGGTACACTTCTTGAATAGCCTGGTCAGATAGTCGACGTTCAGGTGCATGTTATCGGCAATTTCAGCTACGGTCAGCGTGCTCGACATATTAGCCCGGATCCATTCCTTCATATCGTTGATTTTCGCACTGTCACTTTGAACATCAAAATGGTTGAAATAAGATTTATAGAGCTGGATCAATAGCGCGGATACCAAATAGTCGCGTTCTTCGATGGAAGAAAGCTCGTTATGAATCGACAAAATCTGATGAATCAGGATTGTTGCGCTTTCGTAATCGGGTAGCCTGAAATGCAGGGGAAGGGAAAGCCGGTGTTTTGAATTCTTATTCGTTTTAATTTCCGAAAACATGGCATCCTCATCAGCTTCGAAGGTCGTTTCTTTATGTTGTGAAAAGAAATGAAGCCAGTAAAAATCGACGGGGGTATCGGAAGCTTGATAGCCACTCATCGGGGTAAATGGGGGGATTAGTACGATTTCGTTGGGGGATACCGTTATCTTTTGGTCATCGATTTGAAGGTAAATAGGCCCTTTTAGACAGAGAATTAATTCGTAGTCCCCCTTATGGTACATGGGACGATGGCACCAGGCCCCTTGAGCTGAGAATTCGCCGCCCTTGTAATAAAGTAGCGGTTTTTCAACTGAGAAAGTTGTAAAGAGCATGACTTACGCCTCCAATCTAAAGTCGGAAATAGTCACTAATTATACGAAAATACGTATTTAACTAAAAATCGGAAATGGTCACTAAATATACGGTAATTGATAAATAGACGATTGGTGACTAATGCACAATTAAATTAGCCAACTACAATTAGTCGGATATAAACACTTATTTTGTTATTATAGACCTTTTATATGTTTTTGGAAACGCTTACTATTAAATTGTAAATATGAGAGCCGTCATTGAGTTCGTGGGGAAATAACAATGGCCGACACGCGTGTCCGTATCATGATTTACGAATTTGTCATTTATTTTAAGGATTCGAAGAAAGGTGAGCCTAAGATGAACGTATTTGGAAAGTTATTTGCGAGTCAATCGATTATATCGTGGATTCTCCAAATTATTTTTATTGGGTTAGCGTGGAAAGTCGCTGATCATACCATTCCGAATAATTTAATCACGATTATCGGTGGGACAGTCCTGATGCTCCTGATCTATGTCAGCTTGGCTCGCGATAGTCAAAAGAAAATCTCGGATAAATGATGAGTATCTCAGTCATGTTTTTTTTGACCATGTGACTTAAATTGGAGGATTTAAACATGAATTCGAATAATACGGATCAAAATGTGGCGGCTGCGCAAGCCATGCTGGCCAGTGATAAGCTGCCATTTCATAGAAAATTAACGTACGGCTTTACGGATATGGCCGGGAACCTGCTTTATACGTTGATTGGTTCCTATATGTTGTACTTCTTCACCAACGTCTTTGGTTTAGCCGTGGGGACCGCCGGGGTGCTGTTACTCTTAGGGCGGTTTATCGATGCGCTGGGGGCGCCCATCATGGGGGTCCTAGTTGACCACACCCATAGTAAATACGGGAAGAATCGGCCATGGTTTCTGTGGATGGCCCTACCGTTTACCATCTCGGTTTGGTTGCTGTTTACCACACCAGCTCTGGGGAGCACGGCAAAAATTATTTATGCTGGTGCCATGTACATCGTTGCGGAATTAACTTACACGGCTTTATCGACCCCAATTACCTCCGTTTTACCCAATCTTTCAGCGAATTCGGATGAACGGACTTCGGCTAATTCGATTCGGATGGTCTTGGGGAACGTGGGAAATTTCTTTGCGGTCACGTTCGTGATGCCACTGGCTTCGTTCCTGGGTAACGGGAATGAACGGCGCGGTTGGTCGTTAGCCGTTGGATTATATGCAGTGATTGCCTTTATTGTCCTCATGATTGCCTTCTTCGATATGCGGGAAAAGAACATCGGAGAAGAAAAAATCATTACGATTCGGGAAAGTGTCAAAGCCACCAAGAACAACTGGCCATGGGTCCTCATCGTGCTGGCTAATCTGCTTTTGTGGACGGCCTACTCTGCACGGAATGCAGCCCTACCCTACTACTTCCAGTATAATTTAGATAATAAGAGCTTGATTTCAATTTTTAACGGGTTTTCTATCATTCAGATTATTGGGATGGCCGCCGTTCCGTTTGTAGTTAAGTACTTACATAAGTGGGGGACCACGATTTTAATGTTAGCCATGACTATGGTGGGACAAGTCTGGATCGGGTTTGCGGGAACTAACGTGACCTCGGCCTTAGTTGGCTGGTGCTTAGCCTGCATAGGTTCCGGTTCGGCCATGACCATGTTCTTCTCCATGGTTGGGGATACCGTTGACTTTGGTGAATGGAAAAACGGCATTCGGGCCAACGGTTTCTTAACGGCGATGGGCGCATCATTCTGTATCCAGATGGGGTCCGGGATTGGCTCCTTCATCGCGGCCAGAATCTTGGCGGCGTTTGGCTTTACAGCAGCGAAAGCCGCTCAGGCGGCCGAAAGTTTATCCGCCATTAGCTTCACGTTCATCTGGGTACCCGTGATCATTTACGCGTTAAGTGCCGTCTGCATGGTGTTCTACCGTAAGTGGGAAAAGCATGAACCAATCGTGACCGAGGAATTAGCTGAACGGCGGGCCCAGGAAGAAGCCACGACGGAACACTAGTCGGTTAGGATGGTCGTGAACTGGTTATTGAATGAGATGTTTGGTAACGCTGATTGGCAGCAAGAAAGGAAGACATAGAGAATGCAAATGACGGAAGATAAGCTCCAACTCAAACATGTTGAGATTACATCGGACTTCTGGCAACGCTATCGGGAACTAGTGGTGAAGGAAGTGCTCCCGTATCAGTGGCAGGTCATGAATGATGAAGCGGACATTTCAATTTCAGAGGATCCGCAAAACAATGGGCAAGATAAGAACAGTCATGCTGTAGCGAATTTGAAGATTGCGGCTGGCCAGCAAACGGGGCACCACTACGGATTCCCGTTTCAAGATACGGATGTCTATAAATGGCTTGAAGCAGCGGCTTATTCATTTAATTATCATCCGGATGCCGATTTACGCAAGATTACGGATAACTTAGTTGACCTGATTGCGGATGCTCAGGAAGATGACGGCTACTTATCGACTTACTTTCAGATTGATGCGCCAGAGCGGAAGTTTAAGCGACTCCAACAATCACATGAGTTGTATACGATGGGGCACTACATTGAAGCGGGCGTGGCTTATTATCAAGCAACCCATAATGAGAAGGCTTTGGACACCGCCAAGCGGATGGCCGACTGCATTAACCGTAACTTTGGCTTAGGCGATGGTCAGATTCCAGGATTTGACGGTCACCCAGAAATTGAACTCGCTTTAGCGCGCCTGTATGAGATCACGCAAAACGACACGTATTTGAAGTTGGCCCACTATTTCTTGACCCAACGTGGTCAGGATCCAGACTTTTTTGATAAGCAGCTTGCGGCAGATGGCAGTTCGACCGACCGGGATATTATTCAAGGCATGCAAGATCCCGACTTAACGTATTTCTTAGCGGCAGAACCAATCAAAGACCAACAAGTTCCCCAAGGGCATGCAGTACGGGTGGTCTACCTGTGTACGGGGATGGCCTACGTGGCCCGTTATACGCACGACCAAGACCTCTTGGACGCTTGTCACCGATTTTGGAATGATCTGGTTAAGCGCCAGATGTACATTACGGGAAATATTGGGTCGACGACCACCGGTGAGGCGTTAACCTACGACTATGATTTACCTAATGACACCATGTATGGTGAAACTTGTGCGTCCGTGGGGATGGCGTTCTTTGCGCGTCAGATGCTGCATTTAGATGCTAAGGGTGAATATGCAGATGTTCTGGAAAAGGAGCTCTTTAATGGCGCCCTTAGTGGGATGTCCTTGGACGGCAAGCACTTCTTCTATGTAAATCCGTTGGAAGCTGATCCGGTGGCCAGCAAGCTGAATCCGGGTAAATCGCACGTCTTAACGCACCGCGCGGATTGGTTTGGCTGTGCTTGTTGTCCAGCTAATCTGGCTCGGTTGATTACGTCGGTCGATCACTACTTGTACACGGTTAAAGACCGTACGATTTTATCCCACCAATTTATCGCGAACCGGGCGACGTTGGCCAATGGTATTCAGATTGAACAGATGAATAACTTCCCTTGGGAAGGCGATATTCAGTACACGGTTCACAACCCACAGCAAGAAGCATTTAGATTAGGATTGCGGATCCCAGCTTGGTCATCTAAGTTCCAACTGACGGTCAATGGTCACGCTGATACAGCCACGGTTCAGAATGGTTTTGTCTATTTGGACCTCGCTGAGGCAACCACGACGATCACGCTGAGCCTGGATATGACGGTTAAGTTTATGCGGGCTAATAACCGGGTGAACGCTGATTTCGGTAAAGTAGCTGTTCAACGGGGGCCAATTGTCTATGCCGCTGAAGCGGTAGATAATCAGCAATCGTTAGGCCAGTATCAAGTATCTCCTAGTGATACCACCCATTACCAGTTCGACCAACAATTGTTGAATGGGGTAGGTGTTGTGACGGTTGATGCGCACCGAGCAGTGACGGATGATACGACTCCAGCTCTGTATACCGACCAGGATAGTAGCCAAGAGACGGCATCGTTAACGTTGATTCCATACTATGCATGGGCTAATCGCGATGAGGGACAAATGCGGGTTTGGCTGAATCGGCAATTTCAGTAAATAGTTATGAGGGCTACCCGAATGGGGGTGGCCCTTTTTGGGTCGAACAGGTTACTTGGCCCCCCTGACCCTTATCAGGTAAACTAGTCTTAGATTGAACGTAGGTACTAGTAAAGGAGATAAAGATGGGAAAGAAAATTGTGATTGTTGGTGGTGTGGCCGGAGGTGCTTCCGTCGCGGCTCGCGCACGACGCCTGGATGAGCAGGCCCAGATCACCATTTACGAAAAGGGACCAGACGTGGGCTTTTCGAACTGTTCGTTACCCTATTACCTTTCCCGGACGGTCGCTTCGGCGCAGAAATTGGTCATGATGACCCCTAAACGGTTCAAGGCGCAATATAACGTGGATGCCGTGGTCAACCATGAAGTCGTTGCGATTGACGCGGCCGCACGTACCGTTAAGGTCCAGAACTGCCAGACCGGCGACTTGACCACCGACCACTACGATGAGCTGTTCTTGGCACCCGGGACGGTGGCCAATCGTCCGCGTCAAATTGCGGGCATCAACGGCGACCAGGTCTTCACGATGCGCAACGTCACCGACGTAGTGGCGTTAGATGACTACCTGCACGACCACCACGCGACTCACGTGGCGGTAATCGGTGGCGGGTTTATCGGTATCGAGACTGCGGAGAACTTGACGCGGGCGGGGTACCGGGTGACCCTGATCGAGCAACGGGCGCAGGTTCTGCCGACCCTAGACGATGAACTGGTTCAGATTATCCATAAACACCTGCGCGACCACCACGTGAAGCTCTTGCTTGGACAACAGGTCACAGAAATCTCAAAGTCAGAGATGACCTTGGCGACCGGGGAGACCGTGCCCGCGACTGCAGTGGTCGTGGCCGCTGGTGGGACTCCGGCCGTACAAGTAGCCGTTGAGGCCGGTGTGACCTTGGGCGCTACGGGGGCCATTCAGGTCGATCAGCAGTACCGCACCAATCTGCCGCACGTCTACGCGGTGGGGGATGCCATCGAGGTGCCGGACGCGTTGACCCGCCAAGCCAGACAATTAGGATTGGCCTGGCCGGCTCAGATGGAAGCCCGCCGTGCCGTCGACCACGTGTACGGACGGCCAACGCGTAACCGGGGGTTCTATGGGGCCCAGTGTCTGCCGGTCTTTGAGCTGAACGTGGCGACGGTCGGCTATACGGAGGCGGCCAGTCGAGCACAGGGCTGGTCTGTTAAGAGTGCGCTGGTGATTTCGGAAGATAAGGTGGGGTTGATGCCCGATGCCCATCCCATTTATTTAAAGGTCGTCTTTGATGCCCTGACTGGTGAGATTTTCGGTGCCCAAGCCGTAGGTAAGGGGGATGTCGATAAGCAGGTCGACATCGTGGCCACGGTGATGCAACAACACGGGACCGTTGAGGACTTGGGCGACCTGGAGCTGTGTTACCAACCCGAGTTCAGTACCACCAAGAACGCGGTGAACTTTGCGGGTTTGGTCGCCACGAACCTCTTAAACGGGGAGTATCGGCAGGTCCCCGTCACTGCCGTTCGTGACTTGGTTGCCCAGGGAGCCGACATTATTGACGTCCGGGAACCCGGTGAATATGCGCGGGGACACGTGGTTACGGCCCGCAACATCCCCTTGAGTCAATTCCGGCAACGCTTAGGGGAAATCGCGCATGATCACCCGGTCTATCTCCACTGTGCTTCGGGGAAGCGTAGCTATAACGTGACGCGAGCCTTGAAGAACTTGGGGTATGCCAACGTGGTCAACGTCTCAGGGTCGTTTAACGCCCTATGCGAGTACGAGTACTTCCGCGACGTGACGGAGCAGCGTAAGCCCATCGTTACGGCGTACAGCTTTAACTTATAGCGGTAAAAAATGATGACCACCCGTCATTGGGTGGCCATCATTTTTAGTATTGCCTTTAGGCCCAGTTGAGCGCGCTAAAGCGTGCGAAACAAAAAC
>NZ_AZDT01000054.1 GCF_001434785.1 Levilactobacillus namurensis DSM 19117
GGCCTTTTCCTAGGCGAGCTGAAGAACGCTCACCAAGGAAAATTTCACGGCTGAGCCTTGTCTGGCCGTTCTCTTGGCTTACAGTTGTGTAACCATATCGGGACACGATGAGCTAACAGGCCGTGGCGCCTAAGCATATTGGCGACGACGATAATCAGTTGAAAACCCTCATCTCAAACACGGTGGTCATTTATGTGAATAAGGTTGTCAAACATCAGGAAACACTGTCTTTGGGGACGCTCAATTTAGCCGTGAGGTTGGGCCTGAAGAGGCTCAGTGGTGTCGTTTGGGT
>NZ_AZDT01000055.1:0-23386 GCF_001434785.1 Levilactobacillus namurensis DSM 19117
CGCCCTACACATATTTGGTTTGTCGAAACAATGTTCAGTTTTCAAAGGTCTACCAAATTATCAGAAGCAATCGCTCCGTGACAACTTTTAAAGTATATCATGTCGTCAATATCGTGTCAACAACTTTTTAAACATTATTTTGAATGAATATTGAATGTTTAACCAGAAGTTGAATAAATATTCTCAACAACGTATATTACTATATCAATTCTCAAACCGGCCGTCAAGCCTTTTTTTAAATTAATAAATCGTAACGTCTCGCTGTGTTCGATGTCTCAATGACTTAACTGACAACAAAAAATAGTTTACCAATATCTCCGGGTAGGGTCAAGGGAAAAATGAATATTTACCGAAATAAATTTCATCCCCCGCAAAATATACAAGCAAAAGGCCCGCCATCATCACGATAGCGGGCCCCTCTTTGCTTACTCTTTACTTCAATTCTGGTGCATCCGTCTTGTAGTCATCAACCGTACTCTTCCCATGATGCTGAGCCAGAACACTGGTCTTCTCCGTCTTCTGGGCCTCCGCCAACCGTTCCATGGCTGGTTTCAACTTATAGGTAAAGTCCGACTTATCGACTTTCTTAAAGTTCTTCGGCGTGTAGAACCGTAATAGATCCCCGTAAATCACCCGATCAGACAACGAGAGTTCCGTTGTCACGTGGTTTTGCATCTGATCGACCTGCTTCTTCTGGGCCGCCGTCAGCTTCAGGACCTTCCCCGTCTTAGTATCATAGACGGTCCCCCCAATCTTGGTATAGGTCGGTGAGACAAAGTTCCCGTTACGGAAAGCAACCGTCTGATTGCGATTTTTAGCCAGCAAGTCCTGGCCAAACTGGATCGTATCCGTATTCTTAACCCCTAACAGGTCCAACAAGGTTGGCAAGACATCAATCTCACCACCATACGTATGGTTGATGCCGCCCTTCAGTCCCGTCGCGTGAATCATTAATGGAACTTTCTGGAACTGAGCCAAATCAAAGTTCGTGACCTTCTTCTTCCCCAACAACTGGGCAATCGCCGGCCGGTGGTTGTTCGAGATTCCATAGTGGTCCCCGTACGCTAAGATGACACTGTTCTTATAGAGTCCCGCCTTCTTTAGGTACGACACGAACTCCGCAAACGCCTGATCCAGATAATGTGCCGTCTGAACGTAAGGGTCGACCGTCTTATCCCCAGTCTTGGTCGCTGGGAAATCAACATTCTTCTTATCCAACTCGTAAGGGTAGTGGTTCGTCAACGTAATCAGCTTCGCGTAGAACGGCTGCGGTAATTGTTGCAGATACTTAACCGAGTCCTTGAAGAAGATCTTATCTTTCAGACCATACCCAATACTATAGTTGGCTTTTTGCTGATAGTAACTGGAACTAAAGAAGTACTGGTATCCCCAAGACTTATAGGTATTATCCCGATTCCAGAAACTAGGGACGTCCCCATGAAAAGCCGCTGTGGTGTAACCTGCTTCTTGACTTAAGATTGCCGGGGCCGCCTGGAACGTATTCTGCGTCCCATAGGTGGTCATCGCCGAACCTTGTGGTAACCCAAATAGGGAGTTTTCCAACATCATTTCTGCGTCAGAAGTCTTGCCTTGGGCCACTTGATGATAGAAGTTATCAAACGACAGGGTATTTTTACTATGGTAGAACTTGTTTAACGTAGGCGTCACTTCTTTACCATTCACCTTGTAGTCCAACAAGAACTGTTGGAAACTCTCCAAATGAATGATAAAGACGTTCTTTCCCTTTTCCTTACCAAAGTACGACACGTTCGGGCTGACCCGATTCTGCTTTAAGTACTTCAGCACACTCTTCATATCACTTGCGTTAGCACTCGCTCGCGTCGCACTTTCCTTTTGCGTCTGGTACGCATTAAAGGCCGCATACTCGTTCAACCCCAAGTACTTCACGATGTAGTTGTTGTCAAACGTCCGCGTCAGCAGTCCAGAACGGTCAGCGTTGGCCATACCGAACTCCGCAAACATCAACCCAAACGACAGAACCGAGATGGTCAACGCGTAACGGCGCTTAAACGGCCGCGGATCGATACGAATCACGTGAGTCAGTAGTAACACGATCAAAATAATAATGTCCAAGTAGACGAAAAAGTCATACATGTGGGTGATCTGCGCTAAGCTTTTCCCCAAGTTATTCTGAACGTCGCTAGACCCCTTCATGATACCGAAGGACAGAAAATCCGAGAATTCCCGGTAATAGACCACGTTCGCAAAGATCCAAGTGGATTCCAGCAAGTCAATGATCAACATGAGCCAGTACGCTAACCGGCCCCGGAAGTATAACGCAATCCCAAAAACCAGCAAGGCGGCCGGCACTGGGTTCACGAACAGCAAGAACTGCTGCACACTTCCCTTCGCCCCCAAAGTAAATTCGGTTTGGTAGGCAATGTACGTTTTTATCCAAAATAAGACGACGATCAACAGGAAGAAGCCCATTCGGGTGTTCAACCAGTTCATCTTTCGCTTAACAAAGTTTGCCATGAGACAGCCTCCACAAAATAGTTAACATTACTCCAGTATAGCCGATAGACCTTGGGAATCAATTGGAACGGCTAACCTTTGGAAAATTTCAACTTTTCGAGTCTAAAAAAAAACAAAACTATGGCACCCATAGTTTTGTTAGTTGTCCGTCAATAAATCAAATAATTCGATAGCCACTAAATCAATGTTATCAAACTCAAAGGTTGTCTCCGGATTATGTTCAGTTAACGTGTAAGTCTGGTTAGCCGCGTTGTAAACGACCATCGCTTGCTCCACGCCGGCTTTTTCGAATCGACGGGGTTGTGGCTCGTCGACGGCATCCTCTTGCATCGCCTTCAAGCGATTGATGATGCCAATCAGTTGAGATTCTTCCATGATTGGTCCCCTTTCTAGCTTCACTATGATTTTACCAAACTTAAGGCGTTATCGCACGCCTTAATCGAAAAAACTCACGCATTTGTCTTGTCAGTTTCTTCAACGACCTTGTCTGGACGAATCACCATCGCGACCAGACCCGCCAGCATCCCGAAGTAATAAGTCAACAGGCGCCAGAGAATCATCGCCAAGACCAGCTTACTGTTCGACGCGATATAGCTCTTAAAGATCATCTCAAAACTATACTCGGCGCCCCCAGAACCCCCGGGAATTGGGAACAGTGAGATCACCATCACAATCAAGACGTGCATACTGGTGACCATGACGATGTTCGCCGTGGTGTAGCCCAACGCCAACATGATGAAGTACGGAATCAGGTAGTAGAACATCAACTGAATAAAGGTAATCACAAAGACCCGCAGCATCAACCGCCACTGGCCGCTGATTCGGACACTTTCGGCGTAGAACGAGTCAATCTTACGATTAATGTTCGCCACCATCCGGGTGTAACGTGCCGGCTTCATGAACCAGTGGGCCGGATACAAGACCACCGCGACCGCTCGCTTGGTAAACCCGTACCAAAACATCACCATTAAGAGGCCCAAAATCACGGCCAGGTGAATCGTAAAGCCGAAGACCACCAGCCAAGCTAGGGCGTGCAACTTATCCTGGATGTAGTTGAACCCGATTACTAAGGCGACCAGGAAATTGATCACAATCATCGACTGGAAGACCACAAACTTCATCAATAAGACGGAGCTAGCTTTCCCCGCATCTACCCCGGTCTGCATCAGCGCAATCAATTGGGCCGGCTGGCCACCGGAAGAAAAGGGCGTAATCCCGTTAAACAACTGTTCCACTAAGGGAATCCGCACCGCATCCTTAAACGTAAATCCCTGGATGCGATCCGAGATAAAGACTTTTACAATCACGGCTTCTAAGCCCAAGTAAATCACCATGCACAGCACGGCGACTCCGAACCACCAGAAATTGATGTGCACGAAGTCGTTGACCAGCACGGAAAACTTAATGTCGCGTAGTGAAAAGGCAAAGATGGCCACCCCTAAGAGGAGCATAACTGTGAGGACCCATTTATTTCGTCGTGACATACTTACCCCTCTTTTGCCTGTGCCCGATAGAACCGCCGCCAGATGGTGGTCAGGTGCGCTTCCGAGTACCGTTCAGCCGCCGCTAAGCTCTTCTGCCGCCACTGGTCTAGGGCAGCTCGATTCCCCGGCAACGTCTGCAACTGAGCGTTCATCTCCGCGTAATCTTGGGCGGGAATGTAATCACCAGCGATGATGGCGTGATAGAGGTCCAGATCGCGTAACATGACCGGCGTCCCCGTGCTAAAGGCCTCTAAGACCGACATCGGGAACAGCTCGTTGAAAGATGGCAATAAGAAAAGGTCCGCTAAATCGTAATAGTCGACCAACTTATCCCGGTCAACGATTCCCGGAAAACTAAGGTTCGCGGGCGGATCATCAACGACTTTCTTCAGGTCGGCATACCCGTCCGTGATCCGTCCGAACGAAAAGCCCCCCGCCCAGATAAACTGGATCTGCGGGTTATTTTGCGCTAACTTGATAAAATCGAACAGACCCTTGCGCTCCTGAATCTGACCGATGCCTAGGACCGTGAAACGGTGGGCATCGTATCCGTATTGTTGCCGCAACGCCAGTTTCTGGGCCGGCTCAACCGGGTAAAATTCCTGGCGACTGACAAAGTTAGGAATGTACGTCACCCGCTCTACGGGAATCCCGTAGGCTGCCAACTTAGGAATAAAAGTCGGATTGACCACCACAATGTGATCCATCCGCTTATAAAACGCAATCACGTACCGGTAAAAGATCCCCCGAAAAGGTTGGGGAATCTTCAGACTTCCCTCCAACGTTTCCGGCAAAAAATGAACGTAGCCGATTTTCCGACCGCGTCCGGGTAAAAACGTCGACAGATAATAGGAAAAGTTAATCGTGTGGTAATGGGTAATATCTACTTTACCATACCGGTTGACCGTCACGTCAAAGTCATCTTGTAAGTGGGTCTTCATCAGGTTCATCAGCTCGTTATATGCACTACCGACACCCTGACCCTTAACGGAATCCGCGGCGGAAAACATGTTAATTTTTAGCATTCAATAACTCCTCTAATCACTAAAGTCCGGGGTGTCCTCGTGCGCCTGCTCGTAACTGACCTGCGCATCCCGATAGAAAGCCATGATATTCTGTCCAAAGGTATCTGCGGAAATCTCCGACAACTTTCGAGCCAATAACTTGGCGTCCTGGTGTTCATCCCCATGCAATAAGTAATCGACCACGTTCGCCACCAGTTCATCACTGTTCTTGACCGTCGCCCCCAGCGCCCGACTAGACAACAACTCGTCCGTATAGGGACTGGTCATGACCACGATCTTGGTTCCCGCCGCCATCGCTTCAATGTAGGTCAACCCCTGAGACTCGGAATCTGAAGACGACAAAAAGACGTTGGCCATGTGATAGTACCGGAAGACGTCGTCGTTGTTCACTTCCCCGGTGAACGACACGTGGTCCGTCAGATCAGCATCCTTGACCTGTTGTTCCAGGTCTTCACGGGCCGGGCCATCCCCCACAATCAGGAGCTGGGCATTCGGGACCGCCGCTAAGATCCGGGGCATCGCCGCAATGCTGGCCGTAATGTTCTTCTCATAGGCCAACCGACTCAACGACAAAATCACCGGCGTGTCCGGCGCGAAGCCTAACTGCCGCCGTAGATTCGCCGTATCTGGTTGCTCATACTGGTGTAAGTTGACCCCAGTTGGAATCACCCGAATCGGAGCTTTAACCCCGTAATCGGTCAAGGTCGTTAACACCCGGTCACTGGGCGCCACGACCCCCGTTAAGTGGTAGCAGAAAGCTAAAGTTCCCTGCTTCACGTGGACCGGCTTTAAAATCTTACCGTTCGCCACGTAATGGAGATAATCTTCATACATGGTGTGGTACGTATGCAGACACGGAATTTCTAGGTTCCGGGCGACAAACTTGCCAATCCAGCCCATCGAAAATTCAGTCTGGGTGTGGACGATGTCTAAGTTGAGCTCCTTAGCAATCTGGTACGCCTGAAAGAGCCCCCGAACCGCGATTCGGCGATCGGTAAACGATACGAACGGAATACTCGAGAAGCGAAAAACGTTGCGCTCATAAACGTTGCGCTCCACGTGTGGATCGGTGGTCGTAAAGATGTACACCTGGTTTCCCTGCTTCTCCAGCTGGTCCCGTAACGTCTTGATGGACGTGGCGACCCCACTGACCTGTGGGAAATAGGTATCCGTAAAGATGCCAATGTTCACTGCCAATCCCCCCTTGGATTTTGTTTGGTTTCTAAGCACTTAAACGTTCGTCATACAATCATCACAATTATATGGGTTTACCTACCTGATTGCAAACCACCAACCGCCAGCCCACGCAAAATAGCAGGCCCGCTTAACCAATTCTGACAACTGGCTAAACGGACCTGCCGATTTCGTAAAGATTCACTTAAGTAATCCAGGCACAGCCGCCTGAACCATGGTAATTACTTCTTGACTGGTACTAGCCGAATTCAGCGCCGTTTCCACCAACGACTGTAAGTCCTTGGCGTTCAACTTGGCAATCAACTCGCGGGTCTTCAGAATCGATCCCGCCCCCATGGAGAACTCGTCTAAGCCCATCCCCAGTAACAGGGGAACGGCAATCGGATCGCCGGCCATCTCACCGCACATCGCCACGGGAATCCCCGCGTTGTGCCCGGCCGCAATCACCCGGTTAACTAACCGGAGAATGGCCGGATGGTACGGCTGGTAGAGGTAGCCGACGTCCTGATTCGTCCGGTCAGCAGCCATGGTATAGCCGATCAAGTCGTTGGTCCCGATACTCATGAAATCAACTTCCTGAGCGAAGCGGTCGGCGAGTAATGCCGCAGCTGGTACCTCGACCATCATGCCGACCTTCACGGTACCCATCGGCACCTGCTTGACCGTCAGCTTCGAGCGTTCATCGTCGTAGATGGCCTTGGCCTGGCGAAACTCATCGAGCGTTGCAATCATCGGAAACATGATTCGTAGATTGCCGAAAGCCGAGGCCCGCAACAACGCTCGTAACTGACTACGAAAGGCCTCTTGGTGAGTCAAGCTGCGGCGAATCGCCCGCGCCCCCATGAAGGGGTTAGCTTCCGGTTTCTGCTGCAGGTACGGTAACGGCTTATCCCCACCGATATCAAGGGTCCGCATCACCACCGGGTGCGGTGCCATGGCCGCTAAGACTTCCTTATAAGCTGCGAACTGTTGGTCCTCACTGGGCAAGTGGTCCGCATCCATGTAGAGGAACTCCGTGCGCATCAGTCCGATAGCCTCGGCCCCGTTACGCAGGACGTTGGGAATGTCTTGGGGAGTACCGATGTTGGCCGCCAACGTGACGCCCACGCCATCAGCACTGGTGGTCACCGTATGCTGTAATTTCGCTAACCGCTCTTGGTTGGCGATGCGGGCCTGCATCTGTTCCCGCACCGTGGTCAATTCGGCTTCGCTGGGGTCCAGTAAGACCTGACCCTGGTTACCGTTGACCACGACCGTACTGCCCTCGGGCATGTCCGCCGTCGCCGTTTGGGTCCCCACGACTGCCGGAATATTCAGCGAGCGGGCCAGAATCGACGAATGTGACGTTCGCCCACCCAGATCCGTGACGAAACCTAAGATGTAACACGGATTAACGGAGACCGTATCACTGGGAATCAGGTCATGGGTCACCACGATGACTGGGTGATTGACCAATGCTAGGTCCGGCAATTTAACCTGCAGGAGGTGGGCCGTGACCCGCTTGATCACGTCATGGAGGTCCGTGACCCGTTCTTGCATGTACGCATTACCTTTTAAGTCCTTGAACGATTGCTCATAACGTTGGGCAACCGTAGCCAAGGCCGCTTCGGCGTTCAGGTGCTCCTGGCGAATCAACTTTTCGACCGCCGCAATCAATTCTGGGTCCTGAAGCATCACAATATGCGCACTAAAAACCTGGGCACTATCAGCGCCCAGGTTTTTAGTTGCACGAGTTTTAATCGTCTCAATGTCGGAGACGGCTGCTTCAAGGGCCTGATGGAATCGATTTAGTTCGTCATCCAAATTCGTAATTGTGTGTCGCTTAACGGTTAAGTCCGGTTCAACCAAGCGATAGACCTGGCCGCACACGATTCCGTCACTTGCGGCAATTCCCTTGAGCATCGCTCTCATTAGTCAGATAAACCCTCTTTTTTCAGCGTTTCAGCAACGGCAGCCATTGCATCGGCTTCGTCGTCACCATCAGCCGTAATCGTAATTTCGGCGTTTTGGCCAACACCCAAGGACATCACGCCCATGATAGACTTCAAGTTCACGGACTTGTCTTGGTATTGCAAGCTAACTTCTGAGTTGAACTTGCTTGCAGATTGGACTAATAACGTTGCTGGACGGGCATGAATCCCAGTTTCAGCAGTGATATGAAATTCGCGTTTTTCCATAAATGATCGATCTCCTTTAAGCTTAGGTTGAATTCTTATCGAACATAGCGCCTTGATCTTGCGCAGTGATCAAACAACCATACTGACGTTATGTCTACTTACTAAGAATATCAATCTGACCATCAAATTACAAGTGATACTGAACCGCTTTCATCAAAAAGGCCTTATGATTGGTCTTCAGTCGCATCCCGATCGTAATGGTAGACCAGCTTACCACCCTTATGGGCCTCGCCAATCACCCGCTTACGGGTCTCAAACGCCATGAATGCCTGTTGAAAAGCCGGGAACTCATCTGGTTCTACCTCAAACTGGTCGATTTTCTGGTCCTTTAGCTGATTCATCAGGTCCGTAAAGTCTCTTGCCATCTGCTCGCCCCCTTTAGCCATCATGCCAACACGCCTAACCGCGCCTGTATGTCCCTATATTTTACGGTGAAATACCAAACAGGTCAAAGAAATTTGCCGACTTTTCACCAAAAGCCGACCTCCTTTTTAGCATTCTATAGTTGAGAGTGCTAAAATAAAGCCGTTCGGAAGAAGTGGCCCCTTAACCATTACCCAACGAAGCAAGCAAATTAGTTGCATGCTGTGGCCGACGCGGTATACTGTGATTAAAGGTCAAGAAAGGTCAAACACTTTTCAACGAACGACCGACGTGTTTTGCCACGTTATTCCATTAGAGAAGGGAGACGAACAAACACATGCTATGTCAAAATTGCCACCGGAATCAAGCAACCATTCACCTCTACATGAGCGTGAACGGGCAGCGGCAACAAGTTGACCTATGCCAAAATTGCTATCAACTACTCAAGCAACAGCAAGACAACTCTGGAAATGGAGGTGGCCGTATGGCACAAGATCCATTCGGCTTTGGTAACCTGGATGACATTTTCCGGGCCATGCAAGGTGGCAACTCCGCCAACCAAGCAGACTACCGGCAAGCTGCGAACCAAGGGCGTCCGACCCAACCGGCGGGTAACCAAGGTTCCGGCAACGGCCTGCTGAACCAGTATGGTCTGAATCTGACCAAGTTAGCCAAAGACGGCAAAATCGACCCAGTAATTGGGCGTGATAAAGAAACGGCACAAGTCATTGAGATCCTCAACCGACGGACCAAGAACAACCCAGTCCTGATCGGTGAAGCCGGCGTCGGGAAGACGGCGGTGGTCGAAGGCTTGGCCGAGCGAATCGTTGAAGGCAACGTTCCGCAAAAGTTGACGAATAAGCAAATTATTCGTCTCGACGTGGTTTCCCTAGTTCAAGGCACCGGTATCCGGGGCCAATTCGAACAACGGATGCAACAGTTAATGAAAGAAGTTCAAGCTAACCCCGACATCATCCTCTTCATTGACGAAATCCATGAAATCATGGGTGCCGGCAATGCCGAAGGCGGGATGGACGCCGGCAACGTTTTGAAGCCAGCGTTAGCCCGGGGGGACTTCCAGTTAATTGGGGCCACCACGTTAAATGAATACCGGGATATCGAAAAAGACCAAGCCTTAGCACGGCGGTTCCAACCGGTAACGGTAGACGAACCTAGTCCGGACGAGGCCATCAAGATTCTCAAGGGTATTCAAAAGAAGTACGAAGACTATCACCACGTTCACTACACGGACGCCGCGATTGAAGCGGCCGTTCGGTTATCTGACCGGTACATCCAAGACCGGTTCTTACCCGACAAGGCCATCGACTTACTCGATGAGTCCGGATCGCGGAAGAACCTGACCATCAACGTGGCCGACCCGCACGCCATCGACGAGAAGATTGCCGATGCCGAGAAGCAAAAGCAAGCCGCTTTGAAGCAGGAAGACTACGAGAAGGCCGCCTACTACCGGGACCAAGTCACCAAGTTGAACAAGTCTAAGGAAAGCGCCCAGAGCGCTGATCAGGACCAGTCCACGGAAGTGACCGAAAAAGACATGCAAGATATCGTGGAAGAAAAGACCAACATCCCCGTTGGTGAACTACAGGCTAAGGAACAACATCAACTGAAGAGTTTAGGAACCGACCTGGAGAAACACGTGATCGGCCAAAACGAAGCCGTTGATAAAGTAGCTCGGGCCATTCGGCGGAACCGGATTGGTCTGAACGGAACGGGACGGCCAATTGGGTCCTTCCTGTTCGTCGGTCCTACCGGGGTCGGCAAGACGGAACTCGCCAAGCAATTGGCTAACGAGCTCTTTGGTTCGGAGGATGCCATGATTCGGTTCGACATGTCCGAATACATGGAACCGCATTCCATTTCTAAGCTGATCGGGTCCCCTCCTGGCTATGTCGGGTACGAAGAAGCCGGTCAACTGACCGAACAAGTTCGGCGGCACCCGTACACGCTGGTACTCTTGGACGAAATCGAAAAGGCCCACCCCGACGTCATGAATATGTTCTTACAGATTCTAGACGACGGCCGGCTGACCGATTCCCAAGGACGGACCGTGTCCTTCAAGGATACGCTGATCATCATGACCAGTAACGCCGGGACCGGCGACGTCGAAGCCAGCGTTGGGTTTGGCGCCGAAGCCAGTGGCAAGACCCACTCCGTTCTGGACAGTCTGACCAACTACTTCCGTCCCGAATTCCTGAACCGGTTCGACGACATCATCGAATTCAACTCCCTGACCAAGGAGAACTTGATGCAGATCGTTGACTTGATGATCGGTGACGTGAACCAGATGCTGGCCACACAAGGGCTGCACATCCACGTCACGGAACCCGTAGAAGAGAAGCTGGTCACCGATGGCTATAATCCAGCCATGGGGGCGCGGCCACTTCGCCGGGTCATTCAAGAAGAGATTGAAGACCGCATCGCTGACTACTACCTTGACCACACGGGTACCAAGAACCTGGTGGCTAAGATTGAAGACGGAAAGATCGTTCTGACCGCCGATGACAGCGCCACGGCAACTAAATAATCCTGATTAACGGGCAAACCATTTGCGGGTGGTTTGCCCGTTTTTTAGGGTCAACACGAGAGCGCCACCATTCCCGACAAGACTGGTTTTGAAACCGAAAAATCACCTGCATCCCCCTAGGAGTTGCGGTATACTGTATTTTAAAGGAAAGAACGGAAGGAGGGAATTGCCTTGGCACTATTGAACTGGTTACGTCACTTGGTCACCCGGCCGACAAACCGGCCCCGGCACCAGCGACCCATGACTCGACGCACCCGGCAGACTCTGCCCCGCCCAGCGACGCATGCGCCCGTGTCCCACCAGCCAACCGAGCCACCAGTCCCCCACCAGCTCACCCCGGAGACCCTAACGCCTTCCACCCCAACGGCGCCGGCACCCGTCACTCACGCGGCCCCCGATGCAACGTTGGTGGTACGCCTAGTTGATCAACGGGACCACCCCCTCCAACCAGCGCTGGTCTTAACGGGACAGCTGAACGCCCCGGTACGCCTCAAGATCCCCGAGATTCCGGGGTACACCCTCCTGGATATTCAGGGCTTCACCCAAAACTTTCTCAGTGCGTACGGACTGACCACGCTAGTCTACCAATCCATCTGGGGACAGCCCGTTACGACCTACCTGATCGACTACGACACCGGTCAACTCCTGGCTCTCCCCCGGACATTGCGCGGTAAGTTGCGGACGCCATATCAGTTGACGCCCCCCGCCGTAACCGGCTACCACATCTTTCAAGCCGAAGGGAACCAGCACGGTCAGTTCAGCGACCAGAGCAAGCGGGTCCTGTACTTCTACCGTCGCGACGCCTGGCAGACCGTCCAGCGGGTCCACCAATACGTGACCCTGACTGCCGATCACGACGTCTACGACCTCCCAGCGGGGACCGCGTACGGGTACCAGTTCCCGGCGACCTCCCTCTGGCGGCTCTTCGCCATCATCACCCTCACCGACCAGTCCGTCTGGTATAACCTAGGGGGCAATCAATGGCTGGCCGCGACCGATACGCAGCGGCACCAGCACTGGTCACGGGTCATGGCACTCCCGCCCAAGGTCACGACCTGGACGCAACGGCAGACCGTCCACTGGACCGGTCACGTCGACTACGTTCCTCAGGGCCGTCTGACCATCTACCGGGAACCTTACGGCGAAGTCGCTGGACAGTTGCAGAACGGTGACGCCTTAGACGTTCGCCAGTGTCTCACCGACGATCAAGGACTGGTCTGGTACCAAGTCGGACCGGCCGCCTATATCAACGCGCGCTACGTTCGTCTGAATCCTCAAAAATAACTTTAAAAAATGCGTACGACCGGGTTTAGCCTGGTCGTACGCATTTTAGTCATGCTTGATATTGTGATCTTACTTGTCAGCTGGACTCCTAACCGTTTACTAGAGGTTCTTATCCATGTTGAAGGTCAGCTGAGACAGGGTTAAGCCCTTTTCAATCAAGTCATTGGTGAACTGGGTCGTGACCTGCCGCATCTGAGCGGTGACTTGATGGTTCTGTTCCGTCAGAAAGGCCGTCAATTCTTTACCGCTCAACTGTTGTTGATCCGCAGCCGCCAACGCTTGGGCCACGTGGGTCCGCAGGTTCTGCTTAGCAGCCGTGACGTAATCCACGTCCTGTTCAATGAATTGCGTGTAGTGGGACTCCACAATCATCGACAGCTTCCGGTACATCCAGTAAGCACTGGTGTCGTCCAGGTGCCGTGGCGTGGTCCGGTATGACGGGTCCGTGTCCGTGACATTGGCGAAGAACGGCACGTATGGACTGAACGCTGGGACCCCGAAGCACAGCCACATCAACGCTGAGCGGTCCGCAGGCACGTCGTTACGAATCTGTAAGACGTGCGAGTTCTGGGTCCGATTCATTGAGATTGGCCGGAACTTGGTCCGTAAGTCTTCTGGACCATGGCCCAGGGGATCATACGGCGTCTCGTTATAGTGGGAACTCAAAATGTATTCGATATCTTCCACACTGATCTTGTGACTGGTCCGGCAAATGAAAGGCAATTCGCTGGATTGCGGATCCTGCTTAATTTCTGGATTCAGGTATCGCTGACCGAACCAGACCCGCGGCGTATTGTAGTGCCGGTCCTTTTCGGTACTAGTCCCAAAGATGTGCCGGAAGTTCCAGCCATCGCGGTCCGGGTTCAAGTGGTGGTCCGCAACGAAGGCCTGAATCCCCTCGGAGAACATGAAGTTATCGGGATCATCGAAGGTGACCTGTTGAATGGCGACCTGGTTAGCCGTAACGGCGTACGCGTCGTCAGGGATTCGCTGAGCGACCCAGTGATGGCCGGTCACGATTTCCATGTACCAGACTTCCTGGTTATCGGAGAAAAGGACCCCGTTACCTTCGGGTGAGCCGTACTGCTTGATCAACCTACCCAAGTAACGGACCCCGTCGCGAGCGGACGTAATGTAGGGCAAGACCATGGTCTGCAGAGAATCTTCGGCCAGACCGTTAGCCACTAACGGGTCGAAGGCTAAAGCATCGGGATTCCCGTAGACACTTTCGGTCGCACTCATCGCGACGTTCTTCTGGTTGATCCCACTTTCGGCGTACTCCCCCGTTTTCTCGATCTCAACGTTGGGAGTTGCTAGGTACCGGTACCCGTCCTTGGGGATCGGAGCCGTAAACCCATTTTGGTTGGAGACCCAGGTCCGGTCTGGTTGGTCGTGTTCGGCCGGGTGCACGTAGAACCGTTGCGGTGTCAGCGGTAAGAACGTATCATCGTTGCGGGCGATCATGGTTGACCCGTCAACGGTCGCATCCTTCCCCACTAGAACTGACGTACAAGCCGTTAAGTGTTTTCCTATCTTCAAAACTACCACTCCTTTTGAGTAAAACCATGTTCCCCAGTTTACCGCTTTTTGACTAGGAAAACTAGCGGTCCGCTGGAAACCGTAGTAGTCCATCGCCACCGCCATCCCCCCGGGTTAATTTGGTTACACATTTAAAAAAGTGTTGACATTTCTAATAGATTGTCTAAAATGGAGTTGTTAACAATTGAAAAGGCTTTCTTTAGACAAGCTTGTGAAAACTAACGCAATAGACACTACTTTTGTTTTGGGAGGACTCTACTTATGAAAGTCACAGTTATTGGTTGTACACATGCGGGTACTTTTGCCATTAAACAAATCCTAGCCGACCATCCCGATGCCGACGTCACGGTCTACGAACGAAATGACAACATTTCCTTCCTGTCCTGTGGTATCGCCCTATACTTAGGCGGTCAAGTCGCTGATCCTCAAGGGTTGTTCTACTCGAACCCCGCGGAATTGACGAAATTGGGCGCAAATGTTCAAATGAATCACAATGTCTTAGCGGTTGATTCAGCGGCTAAGACCGTGACCGTCGAAGATCTCACGACCCACGAACAGACCACTAGCTCTTACGACAAACTGGTCATGACTTCCGGGTCTTGGCCCGTGGTGCCTAAGATTCCCGGCATCGACAGTGCCAAGGTCAAGCTCTGCAAGAACTGGAACCACGCCCAGACGTTATTCGAAGACGCCAAGGATGCCAAGCGCATCACGGTCATTGGGGCCGGCTACATCGGTGCGGAATTAGCCGAAGCCTACTCCACCACTGGTCATGACGTCACGTTGATCGACGCTCAAGACCGGGTCATGCCCAAGTACTTCGACGCCCAGTTCACCGACGTGATCGAACAGGACTACCGCGACCACGGTGTTAAGTTGGCCTTAGGTGAAAAGGTCGCCAGCTTCCAAGACACGGCCGACGGGTTGACCATTACCACCGATAAGGGGAGCTACGACACGGACCTGGCTATCCTGTGCATTGGTTTCCGACCGAACACGGGACTCTTACAGGGACAAGTCAAGATGGCGCCTAACGGGGCAATCCTGACCGACGACTACATGCGCAGTTCCAACCCCGACATCTTCGCTGCCGGAGACAGTGCCGCCGTCCACTACAACCCGACCCATAAGAATGCCTACATCCCATTGGCAACTAACGCGGTGCGTCAAGGGATCCTGGTCGGGAAGAACCTGACCAAGCCAACGGTCAAGTACATGGGGACCCAATCCTCTTCCGGACTGGCACTGTACGGCCGGACCATTGTTTCCACCGGTCTGACGCTGGAAGCCGCTAAGCTCCAGGGCGTTGACGCCGACCAAGTCATCATCACGGATAACTACCGGCCAGAATTCATGCCGACCACGGAACCCGTCTTGATGTCACTGGTCTTCGATCCAACCACCAAGCGGATTCTAGGGGGCGCGTTGATAAGTAAGTACGACGTCTCTCAATCCGCCAACACCCTGTCCGTCTGCATTCAAAACGAAAATACGGTGGACGATCTTGCCATGGTCGACATGCTGTTCCAGCCAAACTTCGACCGGCCATTCAACTACTTAAACATCCTAGCCCAAGCCGCTCAAGCTAAGCTAGCCAACTAATCGGTATCACCTAAAAAGCCTCACCATCAGGACTGCTCCTGGTGTTGAGGCTTTTTGCGGTCTATTCTCCTGGTGGTGTATCAAGTGGGCGTATCGCTCAAAGTCCAGGTGATCTCTGAACTGTAATCGCCGCTCACGGCATCCCCGTTGACGGTCAATTTCAACCCCGTCTGCTGGTTCCAGTCATCGACCACGTTGGTCAGGTCGCCGTTTCCGGAAGCCTGCCCCGTTGAGATGGTCGTGGCCGTACTGGTCACCGGTGTCTTCTGGGTCCCGTTACGGTAGACCAGCTCACCAGCTAGGGTATCGCCATCTTGGGACTTGAACGGCGTTGCAGCGACTTGGAGTTGCCACTGCGAACCCGCTTGCCGGGTATCTGAAATCTTGACTTCCCAATCACTGGTCCGTCCCACTTCTTGCGTCTGCCCCGTCAGTTGCGTTGCCTGAAAGGAACTGTGCTTCGCCACACTGTCGAAGGCCAAGCCCCCCGTGACGTTAATGGTCACGGTAAAGCTGCTGGATTGGTTCCCGTAAACGTCTTTGACATAGATATCTACGGTGTTCTTCCCCGGTTTCAAGTCACTGGCTTTAGGGGTGAAAAGAACCTTCCCACTCAAGTCATCGTCCGGGTCGTTAATCTTATAGCTGTCTTGTACCTGACCATTAACGGTTGGATGCACGATTAAATCATCATTGGTCAACACAATTCCCTCGGGAATCAGGACCTGACCTTGAATCGTGGTGGTCTCCCCGGCATCGATGGTAACTTCCTTGGATGAGATTCGGTACAGGTCGATATCCAGCTTGGGATTCAACGTGAAGGCGGGCGTGTCCGTAGTAGTCACACCGTTCACGGCGGAAAAAGTGCCGACCGCCGCTGGAATCTGAAAGACCTGCTTCTCGTCCGCCGCTTCCCCGGTCAGACTGATCGTGGCCGTGGGGTTCTTGGCTGATAGGGCCTGCGTCAACTGGTAAGTTAGCTGCTGGTCACTAATCGCACTGGGATCGATGTCCGCCGTCTCGCCGTTCGCGTAGGTGATTTTAATCTGATTGAAAGCCACCCTATCTGGTAAATTCAACTTAGCCACGACGTCTTTCCAGTCCTGCTTACCACCTTTATAGGTCAGCTGATAATCTAGGCGCAACTTATCCTGACCCAAAACGGCCTCACCGTCTTGAATTTCCCGTTGGGTAGTCAGGTCGGTCAACGTGCTCTTCGCCGAGACGTCCACTAACCCTGGCACCCCTTCGAAGATAATCAGATTGTTGGCGTAATCTTCCCCCGTGGCGCCGGTAAAGCCCCACCGAATCTTCCCCGTGTTGTCCGGGTCAATGATCTTCGGGTCGACCGTCATGCTCCGCGTCGTTCCGGTCTGGTCCTGTCCGGTCGCCGGATCCTTATCATCGAAGGTGTAGGTCATCTGCTTAGCCGTCGCGTCCCAATCGAGCGTGACGTGGTGCCACTGCCCGTTGGCCAGGAAGTCGTAGTTGTCGCCCTGAATCAAGTTGCCGTGGTCCAGTGTTGCGTAGTAGACCGTGGTCTGCAGGGGCCAGACCCCAGATTTTTTGGCCACGTACGTGTAGCTACTGCCCTCACCCGGATAATTCGCCGCAATATGCGGCCCGGTCAACTTATCGCCAGCATCGAACGAATCCGCATCTCCGGCGTTGCTGGCCGAGTTGGAGGTGTTCAGATGCGTGTCGAATTCCAACGCCCAACTGTTTTGAATCGCCAACTTCGCCAATTCGTTAACGTCACTTTGACTTTTATCGTTGTCCACCCCCCAGGCCCCCAGGGTCTCCCCGGAAACCTTCTTTCCAAAAGTCGGGGTAGCCCCTAATCCTCTGGGGTCGTTTTGGAGGACGAACGCCATCCCGTCCGCCGCCTTCTTGCCGCGGTTCCCAAAGTAGATCCACATGGAGGCCTTTTCATCCGTATTTAAGTCAAAGGCATTCTCGTCCGTCGACCAGATCGTCCCGAACTGATTCTTGGCGTTCGTCACCATCACGGCCTGCGTCCCCGTAATCGCCGGGTTCGTGGTGTCGACCACGGCCGCCTTATTATTCGCGGTGGTCCCCGGTGTAAAGATCTGGTCCAACGCAATCCCTTGGGGGGCAGTCTTTAAGGCGTTATCGTAATCCGCATCCGCTTTAGCTGTCACACTGCCAGTCATAAACAGTCCCAACGCCAACAATAAGCCAAGCCACTTTTTTAACCGCATAACCGTCTCCTCCTCTCCTATTCATTTGAGTAAACATCTTCATATGTTAATTCGTTTACAATATACCACAATAGGCCAAATGTGTAACCAGAGAAACGACGCCCAATGCAAAACTCGAAATAAATCCTTCGAAAACTGAACGGAGCGCTAAAAAGGACTGGGATAGGTCGTGGCCTGGAGGCGAGCAGACATTCCAACCCCTGCCAACTAGTTCTACGCGGATAGCCGGTGTTCCAGCCTAGTCTGGTCGTCCGGTAAGGCGGATGATCATCGCCACGGTTTTATTTTAAGACCGATTCTTAATTCGGCTAAACACCTACGTTCAACCTTCAGCTTTAAATAGGCCACTATCATTTAAAAAGAGCTCTGTAAAACCGTTTCGGTTCTACAGAGCTCACCTTAATATGTCTCAATCCCCTTAACTGGGAGTATCCATCAATTGCCAGGTAATGGTGGTGTGGTAGGTCCCCGCCAAAGCTGATCCGCCTAACTGAAGGCCCACCCCGCTGGTCGCCGTCCAACGCTGAGTAATATCCGTCACTGGATCCCCCGTTGTGATACCTTGATAGATTACCGTGGGCGACTGGTTCAGTACCCGTTCGGTGGCACCTTGCCGGTAGATGACCTGGCCGGCTAACGCCACTTGTTGCGGGTCAACCAATGGCGTGGCCGTGGCCTGCAGTTGCCAAGGACGGGCACTCCGGCGCGTATCCAAGACCCGCAACTGCCAATCGTTGGTATGCCAGACGCGTTGGGTGTGCCCCATTAAGCGGGTGGCTTGAAAGCTTCCCCGCTTTGAGACGGTCTCAAACGTCAGCGTTCCCACGACCGTGATGGTCACGGTCACCGGTGGGGACACGTTGCCCCCCGCATCGCGCGCACTTAACGTGACGCGATTCTGCCCCCACTTCAACTGGTGAGGGTCCGGGGTCCACTGAATCTGGCCATCCCGAATCGGGACCCGGGGCAGCGTCCGGCCGTTCAATACCGGATACAACCAGACGTCATCGTGCGCCACTACGGGACCACCGTCCTTTAAATGTAGTCGGCCCAAAATCGTCGTGGTTTCTTCCGGATATAACGTATAGGCCTTTTGCGGTAGGTCCACCACCAACTCCTGGTGAGGATAGACCTTAAACCCCGGTGTATTGGCCGTGGCCACCCCCACCCCGTTAGCGGACTGGAACACACTCAGGTGCGGAGCAACGTCGGTTACGGCAGCAACGTCCTGGACGGTCCCTTGTAACGTCAGATGGGCCGTAGGCTGGTGCTGAGTCAGCGTGCCCAAAGGTAAGGGCTGATGCCCACGTAACTGGTCGGCGGTCAACGGCGTGCGGGTCCCGGTCCCGTCAGTCACGGTTCCGGCCGTAAAATCAAGGTGCTCCGGTAAATGTAGTTTACCTTCTAGGCGCTCCCAGGACTGTTTGCCCCCTAAATAGGTCAATTGGTAATCCAGCTCGACCTGCTCGCCACTGCGGATACGGTCGCCGTCTTGGATCACCGTCCCCCGGGTCCGATTCGTCAGCGTCGCCGTGGCTGTCGAGTTCACCAGGTCCGGGACGTTCTCGAAGACCACCAGGTTATTGGCGGCGTGGGCCCCCGTGGCACCAGTAAAGCCCCAGCGGACCTTTCCCGTATGCTGCGGGTCAATAATCCGTTGGTCGATGGTCACGGTCCGCCGCTCAGCTTTTACTAACTGCGATTGGTCGTTAGCGTCCCGGTCTGGCTGTTTGTCATTATAACTGTAGGTCATCTGGCTCTTCTGGGCGTCCCACTGCAACGTCACGTGGTGCCACTGACCGTCCGCCAGTAGCGGTTGGCCAGAATTAGTCGCCTGAATCAGGCCCCGATGCTGCATCTTAGCGTAGTAGTTTTTCTCAAAAATCCACTTCCGGTTCAACACCATGGTGTAGCTGTTAGCCTGCGCTGGATAGTTCACCGCAATATGCGCGGCAGCTAAGTCGTGGTCAAAGGACCCCGCAACACCCGGTTGTTCGGAACCGTTCACGAAGGTGTCGAATTCCAGTGCCCAGCTTCTTTGAATGGCGCTGTCCGCAATCTTTTGCGCCGACGAATTCCAGCGGTCAAAGTCAACTCCCCAGACCCCCAGAGTCTCACCAGATGTCCGGTTACCAGGGAACTTGGGCTTGGCTTGCAGCCCAGCTGGGTCGTTTTGCAACACGAACGCCATCCCGTCGGCCACCCGATAACCGTCCCGGTCCTGATCAAAGTACATCCACATCGATACCTGCTGGTCGCGGGTCAAGTCGAAGTAATTGGCCTCTGTCGACCAAATAGCTCCGAATTGGTTGACGTCATCGGTCACCACCACCGCCTGTGTCAAGGGATTGGCGGTCTCCTTTACCCGTGAAACGTTCCCCTGAGCTTGTCCAGGAGTGAAGACCCCGTCCAGCTTGATTCCCTGTGGTGCCTGGTCTAGCGCCTGATTCAGGGTCGCCCCCTGGGCCTGTGCTGGTGCTAGCCCTAGGCTCACCCACGCTACCAGCATCACCAGCCACCCCAGCCTCCATTGCCACTGTTGCATGCCCTGCTTCCTCCTTAGCTAAAGCTTGTCGCTTAAATTTTAGCAAAGTTAACTGTACACAACCGAGTTAGAGCAATTTTTAAACGTAGGCCCACTTAAACTGACCAGAGCATCGATGACATGCTAAAAAGGCCGCGCGACAATCGGTCGCACGGCCTTCCTCAACTATTGTTTAAAGTTTTGCGGTCAGTTCAACATCCGGGTACTTGTCTTGGAACCAGCGTTCTGCGAAGCGGTTCTCGAACAAGAAGAGCGGGTTGCCCTGGCTATCCTTGACCAACAGGTTCCGGGAAGAAGACATCCGTTCGTCTAATTGGTCGGGGTTGATCCACCGGGCCGTCTTCTTGCCCATCGGTTCCATGATGACTTCCGAATTGTATTCGTTCTGCATCCGGAACTGGAAGACTTCGAACTGGAGTTGTCCCACGGCCCCTAGGATGTAATCGCCCGTGGTGTAGGCGGTGTAGAGCTGGACGGCCCCTTCTTGAACCAGTTGGTTGATCCCCTTATGGAACGACTTTTGTTTCATGACGTTCTTGGCGGAGACCCGGACGAACAGCTCCGGCGTAAATTGCGGTAGCTTCTCGAACTTCACGGCTGGCTTCCCGGTATAGATGGCATCGCCAATCTGGAAGTTCCCCGTATCGTAAAGCCCGATAATGTCCCCGGCAACCGCCGTTTCCACGTTCTCCCGTGTGTCGGCCATGAATTCCGTTACGTTGGACAGACGCAGCTTCTTGCCGGTCCGTTCTTGGATCACGTCCATCCCCCGGTCGAACTCACCCGAACAGATCCGCACGAAGGCGATCCGGTCCCGGTGATTGGGGTTCATGTTGGCTTGAATCTTGAAGACGAAGCCTGAGAACTCCGGATCGGTCGGTTGAATCTCCCGGTCACCATCCGCCGTCTTGTGTTCCGCCGGCTTCGGTGCGTATTCCAGGTAGGTCTCCAGGAACGTTTGAACCCCGAAGTTGGCCAAAGCTGACCCGAAGAAGACCGGCGTCTGGTCCCCGCTGGCAATCTTGTCAGCGTCGAAGGGGTTCCCGGCTTCTTCAATCATTTCCATACTGTCGCGCGCTTCGGTGTAGAGCCCATCGTCCGCTAAGTCACTGGCTACGGCCAAGTCCCCGTCGTCGTTTAGCGGCAGGTACTGCCGACCTTCAGCGTCCTTACGGTACAGGGCGACCCGGTGATGGTACCGGTCGTAGAGGCCTTTTAATTCTTTCCCCATCCCGATAGGCCAGTTCATGGGGTAGCCTTCAATGCCCAAGACATCTTCCAGTTCCGCAATCAAGTCTAAAGGTTCTCGACCGTCCCGGTCCAGCTTGTTCATGAAGGTGAAGATCGGGATGCCCCGCATCTTACAGATTTGGAACAGCTTCTTAGTCTGGGGTTCAATCCCCTTGGCTGAGTCAATGACCATGACCGCCGAGTCGACGGCCATCAAAGTCCGGTAAGTATCTTCCGAAAAGTCTTCGTGTCCTGGCGTATCCAGGATGTTGATGCGCTTGCCTTGGTAGTCAAATTGCATCACGGAACTCGTGACTGAGATGCCCCGCTTCTGTTCAATTTCCATCCAGTCGGACTTGGCAAAGTTCCCACTCTTGCGGGCCTTGACCGTTCCGGCTTCTCGCACGACGCCCCCGAACAACAGTAATTGTTCGGTAATGGTGGTCTTCCCGGCATCGGGGTGAGAGATGATGGCAAACGTCCGGCGTTTGTCGACCGCCGCGGCTAACTGATTATCACTCATAGTATTTCCTCGCAAATCTTAGTTTAGTTCTGACCCCCACTGGGGCAGGTTAAGTTCTGATACCTGGTTTAGCTGAAATCCGGCCGTTGCAGGTTCGCCCAACGGCCGGTCATGTCGATTTAACACAGCGCTTTGATTTTACCACATTTACCCCGACAATTCACGGTTCCTTTCCGTCAGACGCGAATTAGTGGTATGATTAAAAAATGAATTCTATTAGAAAATAGGTGAACAACTATGTTGGCGAGTACGGAAGCCATCCTAATTGAAGTGCTTTTTAGTCTCGGCGCCCTGATTGCGCTAGGCGGGCTGATTGCCCTGGTGTGGACCAAACGTCACCGGCGGCCCTTTCGACCAGCCATGACCGTGATCATCTGCGGGGTGGGGATCGTGGTGATCGCCAGTCTGTTGAACGTTCTCTTGTTCAAGACCTACGCGGGTGTCCGGGTCAAGAAGAATCAGTATTACGAGATTACGAGTCTGACTACGAACATGCACGCGTCCTTAGCGGGTAGCCAGGCGCCTCACCAGCCGGTCAGTCCCCAAGCTAAGAAGGCCAGCCGTAACGTGACCTACTTGGTCGACCACACGGGCCAATCCAAGCGGTCCCAACGACTCGCCGCGGCGGCCCAACGGCAACTGACCCAACATACGGCCCCCGATATTCACTTGGTCAAGCACAACTACCGGTTGATCCTTGACCAGTACTTTGAAACGGTCACCCACTCGACCAAAGCTCAGGCTCACTTAAGCACCCACGCCTACCGCCACGCAACGCAGGGACCCCTGAAGAAGTAGCCGCAGTTAATCGCTGGACCCCTGTCACTGAACCACTAAACTTTACAACTCTAAAAAGCCCCTGGCCTCAACCGGAACTATCGGTTGAGGCCAGGGGCTTTTGTGTGGCAGTGAGGTGCTTGAAATTCCATTCCCCACAGGGGTCATCGGCCTTCAATATCCCCACCTCTGGGATTGAAAATATCCTAAGATTAGCCCTGTAAACCAAAACAGTTGAAATCGTCATCCGCCTTACCGGACGGCCAGACAAGGCTGGAACGCCGTGGGCACAACTTGAAGCCCAAAATGCAGGTCTCCAAGCTTGGCCTTTTCCTAGGCGAGCTGAAAAACGCTCACCAAGGAAAATTTCACGGCTGAGC
>NZ_AZDT01000055.1:23396-88293 GCF_001434785.1 Levilactobacillus namurensis DSM 19117
GTGTAACCATATCGAAATACGATTTGCCAACAGACTGTGATTCCCATATTGTTGACGACCATGATCAGTTAAAACAACTCATCCTAAACATGATAAAGTCACAATGGTTGTTTGTGTGAATAAAATTGTCAACCGTTTGTAACATCAAGTGCATGATGACGCATGCCATTAATTTGAGGACTAATAGGGTCCGCTTGATTAGTTGGTTTTAACAATCCCACATGTTGTTACTTCCCATTTTAAACATCAGAAAACGCTATTTTTGATACGCTCAATTTAGCCGTGAGGTTGGGCCTGAAGGGGCTCAGTGGTGTCGTTTGGGTTATTCGGGGTTCTTTCCCGGATTACCCAAAGGCCGAGCTTGAAGACCTGGCACTTTCAGGGCTTACGTCGTGCCCACCACGTTCCAGCCCCTTCAGGACCAACCGGTAAGGCGGACATTTTCCACCATCCTGTCCTTGACTAAACGTAGGAAAGGAGCTTGGGACAAAACGCCCAAACTCCTTTTTCTTTTGGAAATTACCCATTCTTTTCGATTTGTTGAACCACGTAGTTCACGACCTTCAGGGAACTTAGCCCGTCGTCGATCGCACAGAACCGGTGGTAGAAGTCCATGAACTTCTGGTTGTGACTCATGTCCGGCGTCTGGAGTTTCTCACCAATCATGGTCAACAGTTCCGACTCGTCATGGGCAATGTCACCCGGCAAGTCCTTCTCGTAATCCAGGTAGAAGCCTCGAAGTTCATCCTTGTACATGTGGTAATCGTACGGGTAGAACAAGATTGGCCGCTTCAGGTAAGCGTAGTCGAAGAACACGGACGAGTAGTCGGTAATCAGCATGTCACTGACCAGGTACAGGTCGGAGATGCTCGGGTGGTTGGACAGGTCATACACGAAGTCCTCGTACCCACTGATGTCTAGGGCGTTCGAGATCAGGTAGTGCATCCGAAGAACCAAGACCGCGTCATCCCCGAACTTTTGCTTGAAGTCATCCAGAGAGAACGGTAATTCGAAGGTGTACTTCCCCTTCTCCGCGAACTGGTTGTCCCGATAGGTTGGCGCGTAAAGGACGACCTTCTTGTCCAGCGGGATCCCCATCGCTTGCTTTAAGGCCACGATATCTTCGGGTGAACTGTTGATCAGTTCATCGTTCCGCGGGTACCCGACCTTTAAGATCTGGTTGTTAAAGCCAAAGGCCGACCGGAAAATCTGCGTCGAGTAGTCGTTAGGTGAAACCAACGCATCCCAACGGTTGGCCTCCCGGACGAAGTTGGCGTGGTACTTGACCGTGGTGGTCCCGGGCATCGAGACGTTTTCGATGTCCAGCCCCAACTTCTTCAACGGCGTTCCGTGCCAAGTCTGAATGTACGTGACGTAGCTCGGCTTCTTGACCCAAGCTGGGAAGCGCGCGTTACTGATCCAGAAAGTCGCCTTTTCCAGCGTCCGGACCCACTTGGCCGTTCGCCGCACCACAAACGGAATCCCGTTTTGCTTACAGAACTTCTTCTGCGACCGGTCGATCGACCAGACGAACTTGAAGCCCGGATACAGTTGTGTGAAGAGTTGGTAGATGGCGTACGGCGAGTCACTGACCTGCCGTCCCCCGAAACTTTCGAAGATTAACGTTGGTTGGTCGTAAGCCCGGTGTCCGCGCTTAAAGAGCCGACGCATGTAGACTAAGTTGACCTTCTCCATCAAGACACTCAGCAGCTTCGTGGCACTCCCCGCCTTGCTTGGCAGGTGGCCTAAGCGTTGCGGTAAGCTCGGTGCCGCCATCTCACGAATCCGAATCCCGTTGTTGTAACGCTTCTCGAGGACCACCAGCCGGTGCTGGTCGGTAATGGTCTGGGTGACCTGTCCGGCTAAGGACTTCCCCAACACGACCCGTTGATCCAGATCTTGGCCCTCAAACGTTGAGCGGATGTACAACTCCTGGGTGCTGTTCGCCGCCAATTCGTTCAACGGAATCGTCGCACTGAATAGTCCGTGAAGCCCCATCTTGGCGATTGGCCACTCCGCAAAGCTCCCCGCACTTTCGTTCTTCAAGACCAGCCGCTGGTGTTCGATCCGCTGATTATTTAAGCGGTTGGGCCCCGTGATCTGTAGCTGGTTATCCTGTAAGTTGATGGCACTGATGGTGAACTCAGCGGCGGGTTGTTGCGTATGCAACTTAAAGAGCGCCATCCCGTTGGCGTCGCTGTTCAGTTGGTAGAAACTGGTCAGGGTCAGTTGGTGCCGGTCACTCAAGTATTCACTCTCGACCTGAATCAAGCCCCGGGTCACGTCCTGTTGAATATTCAGGTAGAGTTCCCAGCTGAACTCGCTCAGCTCGCTATTGGGGACCTGTAAATCGTTGGCGTCGATGCGCAACCGGACCACGCGGGAGTTGACCACCCGGGTGATTGGGACGGTCACCGTTGCCTGGGTCTGCTTCTCGAGGAAGGTCACCATCAGGTCGTCGAACGGTTCCGGCACGTCGATCAGTTCGAATTCCAGTTCTTGTAGGTTCTTTTTATGATGTAATCCAGATAAAATCGCACGCACGATGAGATAACTCCTTAGTAATTAAAGATCAGCTGGTGAGGCATCCGGGCCGACATGATCGGGTTCACGGCTAAATCAATGTACAACCGTGTCTCGGTGGTCATCACCCGGTCTAAGACCGTCTGATAGTAGGCAAATACGTCGGTGAAGCGGTGGTAAGTCGCGTAGACCAAAACCCCGTAATAGGTCTCTGGTGCGTTAATGACTTCCGTGTGGTCAATACCGTTGGCCGCTTCGGCGCGGGTCCGTTGCCGATGCGTCATATGCGCATCAATCACGGCCTGCTTGGCGTTACTAAAGGCCGTCTCACTCAACGCCGACGTACTGCCTAAGTTGTAGACGTGTTCGATCATTCGCTGGTGCCGGACGAACCGTAAGGCCGCCTGCCCCTGATTGTTCAACAGGTAGCTGGTGGTCGGGACGCCGCCCTCTAGGTGGGTGACGCCGACCACGTTACCTTGGGGGCCAAAGGTCTCGATCTGTGCGACTTGGTCTTCTTGGTAGAGGCGCAGGGCCATCGGCGTCTCGTCATTTTCTTGTCGCAACTCCGCGACCAAGTGCCCATCCTTTAAGTACCGTTTGACCTGTTCTTTCTGGTCCGCGAAGAGCCGTTGGTCGTAACCTGACAGGTCGACAGCGCCCCGCTCCTGGTCGGTCAGGGCCAAGCCCGGCATCTCAGCGACCATATCGGCTAAGGTCACCACCTCAATGTTCGCTAACCGAGCATCTTCTTGACCTAACCGCTGAATGAATTGCCGGACCGTCCAATTCTGCTCGAAATCAACCAAGGCGACCAAGACCTTTAACGGCACTTGGTACTGCGCGGCCTGCTTGAGTTGCTTGGTAAAGTTCGGCTTATGTAAGCCCTCCAGAGATGTCACTAAAAATATAATCTGCTGCACGGTGTTTGCCTCCATATTCGCGCCCTTATGAAAAAATCCCTAGTCGCTGACTAAGGATTGCCTCATCACGTTACTTGTCTTCCTTCCAGTCGTCAGAATCCGTCAGACCTAAATCGTGCTTGATCTTGGTCGTGGAGATGCCTTCCGTCCGTGGTAAGTAAACGACTTCACAGTAGTCCTTCAGGAAATCAAACTTGCCCTTCCAATCGTCCCCCATCACAAAGAGGTCGATGTTGTTTTCTTGAACGTCCCGAATCTTTTGGTCCCAGTTATTTTCTGGAATCACGTGGTCCACGTACCGAATCGCTTCCAAAATGTACTTCCGGTCTTCGTAAGACGTGTAGGCGCGCTTCCCTTTGATTGCGTTAAACTCATCGGTCGAAACGCAGACCGTTAAGTCATCGCCCATTTCCCGGGCCCGCTTTAACAACCGCACGTGTCCTTTATGAAGTAAATCGAATGTCCCATACGTAATTACTTTTTTCATTTTAAGTTGGGCGTCTGTCACTAACCTTAACGCCCATACCTCCTTTAGCTTTCGTCATCTAAATCATCAATTCCAGCCCGTGACGCACTTTCCTGACACCTGCGCTCGACTGGGCGGTTCTAGGCTAGATTGCGTTCACGAACGCTCTAGCCGCTATTCTTCGCCACCGGCCACCAGGTTTCGGCCAATCGGCGGCCGGCTGGTGGTCAACAGGTGAAAAAATCCAATAACAAAATAAATAGTAGCATATTCAGCGGTCACGTCAACTTATAACCGCAAACGTTAGTCATTTCTTGAGAATCTCGCGGTCAGACGCCACGGGATGTTCCAGTTGCCAGATGGAATAGAGGTACTGGACGATGGTCTTGACCACCGCGTACAGCGGAATCGCCAAAATCATCCCCAGCAGTCCCGCGATATTTCCCGCCGCCAACAGGATAATGATAATCGTTAAGGGGTGAATCTGCAACGACCGGCCAATGATGTTGGGATAGACCAGGTTGCCGTCCACTTGCTGGACGATGACCACCACCACGATCACGTAAATAACCATGTTGGTACTGATGGTGAAGGCCACGATGATTGCCGGTAGGATTCCCAGGTAGGGCCCCACGTACGGAATCAGGTTGCACAGGCCCGCAAAGACGCCCAACAGCAACGCGTACTTCTGACCGATCACCATGTAGCCCACGCCCGTAAAGGTTCCCACGAACAGGCACTCGACGATTTGACCGCCAATGTAGCGGGCAATCGTGCTGTTCATGCGCTTCAATAGCTCCATGGTCTGGTCGGCGTGCTTGGCCGGCAGCCATTTACGAATCGCCGGCATCAGCTTCTCCCCGTCCTTGAGCATGTAGAACAGCATGACCGGGACCGTCACGGCCGTAACCGTAACACTGGTCACCGTCCCAATCAGGCTGCCGATTCCCGTGGTCAGTCCGGTCACGAACGTCTCAGCGTACTTGCTGAAGGCCGCTTGAATCTGGTCGAGGTACTTGGTGAAGTCGATCTGCTTAAGCCACGGGTGTCGCGCCGCGTCCTGCAAGACCGCTTCGGTCGACCGGGCGAAATCGGGAATGTTGCCAATCAGGTTGGTCACCTGCGTCACCAACCGGGGCACCACCCAGGCCGCCCCGTACGCCAGAACCGCCAATAACAGCACGAAGACCACGGCAACGGCCCCCGTCCGGTTGAAGTGGACCCGCCCCCAGTGAACGCGCTCTAAGAGGCGGACAATGGGGTTCAGCAAGTAGAACAGAATCCCGGACAATAAGAGTGGCGTGAAGACCGTGGAGAGAAACACCCCAATCGGTGAAAACAGGAAGCTGATCTGCGTGCACACCCAGATCAACGTCGCTACAATCAACAGTTCTAGCGACCAAAAGATCAGTCGTGAATCGTTAGCCCACTTCACTGCGCACACCTCCTTCAAAAAAAGGAGCCAGCCACGATGGACTGGCCCCTAGTGGTACGGAAGACAACTCTTACTGGTCCATGCCGACCTTCCTAATGGGAACGCCGCAAGAGCTCTTGGTAACGTTGGTACCATAGATCAACGTACGCCTGGGAAAACGGGCCCTTATGGTGATTGATCCAGTCGACCAACGTCAACACGTTTGCCTTCAAGATCCGGTCCGTTTCTGGTCCGTAATGCCAGCGGTGGCTGAAATCTTCATACTCATCAACGTCGAGTAAGCGTTTCTCGCCATCCGGGAACACCTTAACGTCCAGGTCGTAGTCAATGTACTTCAACGCTTCTTTGTCCAGGACATAGGGGGATGCCAGATTACAGTAATACGACACGCCGTTGTCCCGAATCATCGCCACGATGTTGAACCAATAATGCTTGTGAAAATAAACGATGGCGGGTTCTCGGGTCACCCACCGACGCCCGTCGTCCTCAGTGACCAAGGTATGGTCATTGACGCCGATCAGGGCGTTTTCGCTTGTTTTGAGTACCATGGTATCGCGCCAAGTTCGATGCAAACTTCCATCATGCTTGTAGCTTTTGATCGTAATGAAGTCGCCTTCCTTAGGTCCTCTAGCTTCGCGCGTCATGTCTAAACCCTACTTTCTAAGTAACGGGTAACTTTAAAAAATTCATTCAATATTATACCAGATTCAAGGGTATTAATGAATACCTTTCCCGTAATCCCAATAAAGACATTGGGGTTCCGTTCGGATTTTTGGTAAACTAAAGAAAAAATGAGGTGACTAACATGGCACAAGCATCCCTAGCAAGCTTCGAACCCCTGATTCCTAAAGTCGCCGACCTCCTGGCCGACGACCCGACCCTTCAGGCGTTCTTCCAGAACCTGACCCCCGGGTACCAACGCGAATGGGCCCGGTTCATCTTCGGGGTCAAAGCCCAAGCGACCCAGCAACGACACATTGTCAAGATGCGCGAAGTCTTCCAAGCAGGCTACAAATCTAAACGCGCCTACGATAGCCGGCCCAAAGCTTAGGCTTCCCCCGGTGGTTCATCAAAAAGGTCCCGCTCCCGTCAAATGACAGTAGCGAGACCTTTTTTCGTAGGATTCCTATTTACTGGTTAGTTGTCCCGCTTCCAACATGTTCCAAATCTGCACGGCAGGCGTCTGGGCTAGTTGATTCTGCCGGTAATAGTTGGTCAAAAGAACCACACCGTCTTGACCATCCTTGCTCAGTAAAGCCGTGGCTTCGTAACCGTAAGCTAGGCCGTGGACCCGAATATAACCGGGTTGGATGTAATCGCCACCCCCATAGGTGGAAGCACTCCCCGGCGTTAACAGCGTGTTCACGTCCGCTTGTGGGTACAGCTTACCTTGTAACATGTTACGTTCACCCAAGTACAAGTCGCGTGCCGACATGTAGACTTGACCGGTCCCGAATTGGTAGTACATCGACGTCCGGGATTCAAAGTACCGGTGGGCGTAGTTCGGCACCACGTCACTGACGTTTTGGTTCTTGTACCCCAAGGCTTCATCAGCTTGGTGGTTCATCTTAAAGACGAAGCCCGTATGGGTCAGCCCCCACGGTTGAATGATATTTTCCGTGAAGTACTGCCGGTAACTTTGCCCGCTGACTTGCTGGATGATCCCCGCAATCAGCATGTAGTTCACCGGTGAATACTCCCAGCGGCCAATCTTGCTGGGCGTACTGATCACGTGTTGTAACACAAACTTGATCATTTGATTTTCATTGGTCAGCTTATTTGGGAAGGCTTCTAGGTACAAGCCACTCTTCATGTCCAACATGTCCCGCAGCGTGATCTCCTGGGCCCCCGTGATTTGCGGGTAGTACTTGGCCAACTTATCCGTCAAGGCCACCTTATTCTCCGCGACCAGCTTCATCAACAGGCCCGCCGTAAAAGACTTCTGTACCGAAGCCAACTGGTAAACGCTGTTGGCGTTATTCTTCCGCTGCAGGGTCGCGTCCGCGTACCCGAAGCCCTTTTGGTAGATGGGCCGGTTCTGGTGCACCACGTAAGCCGTGCCCACGAACCGGTTAGCCCGCAAGATGGCATCGATTTTACGCGTAGCCGCCGTTGTCTTGATCTTCGGCGTGGCCTTGCGCTTGGGCTGGGCGCGCTTCTTGGGCTTGACTTGACTCACGGAACTACTGCTGACCTTAGCGACCTTGACCGGGTCACTCTGCGCCTGACTGTTCATCCAATACATTAACCCACTGCCCAGTCCTAAAGCTAGGACTAAGGCGACGACAAAAATCCCCACTTTTGTCTTCATTTTAGACTCCCCCTGTCTACGTTACATCGTTCAATCACGTGAACCCAATTCTGGCGCTAAATTGGTCGTGCCACCAGCTTTAACGTCTCGTGATGCGCCTACGCCAAGATTACGCGTCTTGGGTATCCAGCTGTTCTAACCAACCGTCGATATCATCTAAGCCAAACCCCTTGCGATACAGGGCCTGCTTGGTCTTATAGCGCCGATCGGACGTCCCCAACGTCCGATACTTATGCCAGAGCTTCTCCCCCTGCTTCGCGAGTAACGCCTGCTGTTGCGCCGGATCGGGTTCCAAGCCCAAATCCGTAACCCACTGCTGGGCCTCATCGCTGGCAAAGCCCCGGGTAATCAGTCCCTGGCGAATCTTCTGTTCCTGCGTGTGGAACGCTTGGCGCTGATAGCGCTTCGCCAACTTCTGGGCGACCGCCATCCCCACGGTACGCCGTTCTTCGGCGGTGTAGAGTTGCAACGCATCGTCCAGTGGTTGTTCTAAGACGCCCTTTTGCCGGAGGTGTTGGCGGATGACCCGCGGGCCCTTGTCTCCGGTCCGCATCATGGTCCGTACGTAACTCGCGGCGTAATGAGCATCATCCACCAGGTGTAATTCCGCCAACCGGTCGATGGTCGCATCGATGGTCTCAGGCGGGATCTCCAGGCTCGCCAACTTGGTCCGGACTTCCTTTTCCGTACGCAACTGCTGGGACAAATAGTCCAACGCGCGGTTATACGCCTTGGCCACGTCGTCTGCGGCGGTCAGCTTGGCTTCCAGGGCTTGGTCGATCTCCATGCCCTTGAACAGTTGGAAGTCAATCAGAACGTTCTCACTGACCGGAAACGCGTAGTGACCGTCGACATAGATGTTATATCGCCCGGCGCGTTTCTGGGCTTGAATCATGGTAATTATGGCCATTTTTTCTTCCTCCTGTATGGTCACCTGCTATTCTAGCAGGTTTCAGATTCTAGGGTCTGCTGATGACCCGTTATTGGTTAGCCGATTAACCCTTCGTTGGAAACAGCATGGTTCGCTCAAAAGGTTCCTAGTCACGATTCCTCTAGCCTGCTATAATTAATGGCAATCATGACCAATCCAAGGAGGAACTGCTATGTTGCGTGCCCACGTGGTTTTTGCCACCATCACCGGTAACAACGAAGACGTTGCCGACATCGTGACCGAAAAACTAGAGGACCTGGGGTGCCAGGTCACGGAAACTGAAATCTCTCAAACGGATGCTGCGGCCTTTCAACAGGCCGATATCTGTGTGGTCTGCCCTTACACTTACGATGAGGGCTCCCTCCCCGAAGAAGGACTCGACTTTTACGAAGACCTGCCCGGCTTAGATCTGTCCGGTAAGGTCTTCGGGGTGGCGGGCTCCGGCGACACCTTCTACGGCGAGAACTACAATACGTCCGTCGATAAGTTTGCAGCCGCTTTCGCCCAAACGGGGGCTAAGGCGGGGGCTACTAACGTCAAAATCAACTTGGAACCCGACCAGGATGCCATTACTCAGCTGGATGCCTTTGCGACCCAGCTGGTCCAAGTAGCGACGCGTTAACCTCCAGCTCCCCCACTTTAACACAAACGCAATGGGACGACTGACGGGTAATGCTAAAGATTTTACAACGATTCAGCCCACTCAAGAGATGACAAACGGTCACGACTTATTGGTCGCGACCGTTTTTTTAGGCTCTGTTCAATCATTTTTCGGCTTTATGCGCGCGGCGGCGTAATAACGTCGGCAAGGCCGCCTGTTCCTCCGCCGGACCATCGACCAGCTCTTGAATCGCGGCGTTCAGGACCGCCCCGAACATCAGGATCATCCCCGTAAAGTCCAACCAAAACATTAACACGATGAAGGTCCCAATGGTCTTGTAACTATCGATATTGTGGGCAAAGTACTTCAAATACAACGAGAACGCTTGCGAGAGGAGTAACCAGCCGACCGTCGCAGTCAACGCCCCGGGCCAAACGAACCGCCACTTTAACCGCGCGTTGGGCACGAAGAAGAAGAGGATCATCAGGATCAGGAAAGTTACCACGAACGTCACCGGCCACTTCAAGGCGTTGACGTAGCTCAAAATCTGCGTGGGCAGGTTAAAGATGGGCGTCAGCTGTTCCAAGATGACCTGGCTAAAACTAAAAACCAGCATCAAAGCGAACATCACTAAGATCAACCCGACCATCCAGAAGAAGGCCGCAATACGGTTGACCATGGCGTTCTGGTTCCGCGCCACCCCGTAGGCCCGGTTCACGGTCCGTTGAAAGGCCGCGACCGCCCGGGAAGCTGACCAGATTGCGACGACTACCCCAATGGATAGGACGCCGCCACTCTGGCCATTCAGAAAGGAATGGATGATGGGCCGTAACATCTGGTAGATACTGGACGGCACGATGGGTTCCAACCCCGTCAGCACCGAATCCGTATCCACCTTGAGGTAGGGTAAGAGACTCCCAATTACCAGCAACGCGGGGAACAACGATAGCAACAGGTAGTACGCCAGGACCACTGCCGAATCGGATACGTTCGCCATCTTATAGTGGGCCAACACCGTGGTCACCACCCGCTTCAGCTGTTGCCACCGATTCCCTTTAGTCACGGTCAGCCCCCCTTTGGTTAAAATGATCCGTAGTCTTCGGCAAACTTAAGTGTGCCGATCATCTTCTCGAGTGTCTTGCGACTGAACCGGACCCGCTTAGCTTGCCGGAACGTTTCGATAAAGGTCGCTAAATCGTGGTAGTTGGCGACCGCCGTACAATTATAGGCATCGCGTGGATTCAGCTTGGTCTTGTTACCGACCACTAGTGAGTTACTGCGGTCGTAGCGGTCATAGTAGTTGTAGTAGACCAGTGGTTTCACAAAGTCGATAATCCGGTCGTTCTTGTTCTCCAACTGCTTGTGCATGGTAATCTCACTGTTGATGTACCGGACCAGTAGCTTAGAAGACAGTTCCGCCTGCGTCGCCGGGTTGCTGATCCCCGTATGTAGCGTGACGGACCGCTTATCACGCCCCTCTTGTTCCAGGCTCAGCGTGTACCCCTGAGTCAGTGACTCATTCTCCTCCGATAAGTTCGGCAAGAAGAACCGGTCCAACTGATTGGTCAACGCCTTGGTGGGGTCCTTCTCTCGACCTCGCAAGTTCACCGCGGAAAAGGCCGACAGGCTCGACGAAAAGATCTCGTCGGATAGGTCGTGGAAGATCATGCCCCGCCAATACTTACTTTCAACGTTGATTACCCCGAACGAGGTGACCAACAGGTTATCGATCTGCATCACCCGCCAGGAGTCCCCGTCGTTCATCTCTTGTGTCACGGGGTTCTTCACCTTGTTCGCAAAGTGGACGTTCCGCAGAATCTTATAGTCAAACCGTTCGTGATGCTTCAGTGCGTTTTGGTGAATCCCCCGCATAATTTCTGATAATTGTTCGGTCGTCTTAATCTCGGCCCGGTCGTATGCCGTCTCAGCCATTCAAATTGCCCCCATTAATTTTTCGTCATCTTTTTCTGAATCGCTTGTAAAATGTATTCCGCTGCGTGACCATCGCCATAAGGGTTCTTGGCTTGGGCCATCCGGTCGTAAGCTGCTGGGTCGTCCAGCAAGGTCTCCATGGCCTGTGTGACCTTCTTGGGATCCGTTCCGACTAGCTTCAGCGTCCCACTCGTGACCCCTTCCGGCCGCTCCGTGGTGTCCCGCAGGACCAGCACTGGTTTGTTCAGAGACGGGGCTTCTTCTTGCACCCCACCAGAATCGGTCATGATCAGGTAGCTACGCGCCGCTAAGTTGTGGAAATCAACCACGTCCAGCGGTTCGATCAGGTGAATCCGGTCCATCCCGTCGAGCTCCTGATGTGCGACCTTTTGGACCGCTGGACTCAAGTGCACGGGATACACCACTTCAACGTCATCGTGGGCTTCCACGACCTGCCGAATCGCGTGCAGAACGGCGTGCATGGGCGCCCCCTGGTTCTCTCGCCGGTGCATGGTCAATAGGATCACCCGGTGACCGTCTTGGACCTCGTCCATCACCGCATGGTGGTAGTCGGCGTTCACGGTCTGCTTCAACGCATCGATCGCCGTATTCCCAGTCACGTAAATGTCATCATCCGGATGAGCCTGCTTCAAGAGGTTCTGCCGGGACAATTCCGTCGGCGCAAAGTACAGGTCACTTAAAATATCCGTTAATTGCCGGTTCATTTCTTCCGGGTACGGCGAATATTTCTGCCAGGTCCGTAAGCCCGCCTCCACGTGCCCCAGCATGGTCTGGTGATAGAAGGCGCTGACACTGGCCGCAAACGTGGTGGTGGTATCGCCGTGGACTAAGACGATATCCGGTTGCACTTGGTCTAACACTTGGTCCAAATGGTCGAGTACCCGCGTTGTGATGCCGCTTAGCGTCTGGTTGGGCCGCATGATGTTCAGATCATAGTCCGGGTGAATGTGGAAGATTTCAAGCACCTGATCCAACATTTCCCGGTGTTGGGCCGTGACCACCGTGACTGGCGTGAATTCCGCCGGTCGCTGCTGCATTGCTAAAATGATGGGGGCCATCTTGATGGCTTCTGGCCGGGTCCCAAAAACGGTCATTACTTTTATGGGTTTTGTCATGTTTTTCCTCCGTTAGATATGATTACCGTTAATTATAGCAGATACGCTCGTATCATGGGCTAAATCCCCCATTTTCTGCGCAAAACTCGCCCTATTTTTTCGCGTCTGTTGCGTCAACATATCGCGTCTAACGGCGACTTAACTAAACCCCTTTGTTCGGGAATTGTCATGGCTATTCCCCCCTGTTTGCTGTAAAATTAGGCGTGTATGAAAGGAATGTCTAAAATGAAAAAAGTTAGCTTAGTCGTTCCTTGTTATAACGAGGAGGAGTCTATTCCACTATTTTTCCAAACCGTTAGCAAGGTGATCGACGCCATGAATTTGCCGACGCCCACCATTGTCCCGGAATACATCTTCGTGGACGACGGCTCATCGGACAACACTCTGGCGGAGATGAAGGCCCTGCATGAAGCTCATCCTGAGACCGTTCACTACCGCTCATTCTCCCGGAACTTCGGGAAGGAATCTGCCTTAGCTGCCGGGCTCCAAGCGACCACCGGGGATTATGTGGCCGTGATGGACGTGGACCTGCAGGACCCCCCAGAATTGTTACCTAAGATGGTTAAATTAATCGAAGAGGACGGGTACGACTGTGTCGGGACCATCCAGAAAGACCGGCGGGGTCAAAGCCGTATCCGGGCCTTTCTCTCATCAAGTTTCTACCGGGTCATCAATCACCTCTCCGATGTTCGGATCGAACCCAACGCGCGCGATTACCGGTTGATGACGCGCCAGTTCGTCAACACGGTGCTTGACCTGCCCGAATTCAACCGATTCTCCAAGGGAATCTTCAGTTGGGTCGGCTATAAGACCACTTACCTGACCTACGAGAGTCAACCTCGGGCGGCCGGCACCACGCATTGGAACATGCGTCAGCTCTTTTCCTACTCAATCGAGGGCATCATTGATTTCTCCAACGCCCCACTACGGCTGGCCACTTGGGTCGGAAGTATTTCGTTCTTCCTGTCCCTGATTGGCCTCATCTTCGTGGTGGTCCGCGCGCTGACCAACGGCGGTTCATCCGTCGCGGGCTGGCCGTCATTAGTGGTCATCATTCTCCTGATTGGCGGGATTCAGCTCTTCTGCCTGGGCATCCTGGGTCAGTACATCAGTAAGATCTACCTGGAAACCAAGCACCGACCGAAGTACATCGTTCGCGAAGAAAAGTAACCCGCACTATTTCACATCCCTAAGGCCTGCATGGGCTTTAGGGATTTTTTAGTTGCCACTTCTAATCAGCGCCTTACCGGGCGGTCAGACAGGGCTGGAACGCCGTGGGCACAACTTGGAGCCCCAGTGCGGGTCTCCAAGATTGGCCTTTTCCTAGGTAAGCTGAGAAACGCTCACCAAGGAAAATTTCACGGCTGAGCCCTGTCTGACCGCCCTCACGGCTAACACTGGTTAACCTGTTCCATAGCGACGTTTTGGTATGACCCTATGACAGCTACCTTCTCCCAAACAGTACGACATGAACCACCATACAATGATTCGAAATCCAGCTTGAAACTAAAAGTAGTTTGCCAGCGAGTCTTAGAATCGTAGGCTGGATAAATTCAGAATTGTCAGTCAAGACAAAAGCTACCTAATTGGTTAACGATACCTAGCGCAGCCCTGTCTGGCCGCCCGGCAAGGCGATGATCCACACGATGCAGCCAAGTAAAAAAGGACCACCCCGCGGGGTAGTCCTTTGCTTAGTTGTTTAGTGGAACAACATATTCATTAACAGAACCATTAGCAGACCGACGATTGAGATCACCGTTTCCAACGTGGTCCAGACCTTGAACGTATCCTTAACACTCAAGTCAAAGTATTCAGAGAACATCCAGAAACCAGCATCGTTAACGTGCGAAGCGGCTAATGAACCAGCTCCGATAGCTAAGGCAATCATGACTGGGTCGGCACCTAAGGTGTGCATCAACGGTGTAATCAATCCGGCGGCAGTCATCCCGGAGACCGTTGCGGACCCCAATGAGACCCGTAAGATCACCGTAATCAACCAAGCCAATACGATTGGTGACATCTTGGAGCTAGACATTAAGTCTTGAACGGCTTTCCCGACACCACCGTCGATCAGCACTTGCTTGAAGGCAGACCCACCGGCGATAACCATCAGTAACATGGCAATCGACTTGATAGCGGATTCCAAAGTCCCACTGATCTGCTTCATCGAACGGCCCCGGTGAATCCCCATGGACCAGATAGCGAACAGTAAGGCGATGACCATCGCGATGACGGGGTTTCCGACCATCGTGATCACGGCATCCAATCCATGCGGATTCTTCGGTGCCGTCCCGCCGTTAGCGACCATTTGGTAAATCGTCGCTAACGCCATGAAGACCACTGGGAACAGGGAAGTCAAGACGGACATCCCAAATCCTGGCGTTTCTTTTAAGTCGAATTCCTTCACTTCACCGAAGGCAGGTAAGGACTTCTTGACTACGAATAATTCGGGACTGAACTTCTTGATGACCCGCGTCCAGATAGGACCCGCAACGATCACACAAGGAATCGCAACGATGATCCCGATTAACAGCATTTCCCCCACGTTGGCGCCCAAGGCCGTCGCAACGGCGGTTGGCGATGGTTGTGGTGGTAAGAATCCTTGCGTCGCCGAGAGGGCCGCGGCCATCGAAATCCCCAGATAGAGGAATGGCACGTCGGCTTCCAGCGCAACGGCGAACACAATGGGCGTAACCAGAACTAACCCGACTTCGAACAACAGGGAAATTCCGATCATAAACGAGGCAATCACGATAGCAACTTGCAACCGTTTCTTCCCGAAGACGTTGATCAGCGTTCGCGCGATCCGGTAAGAACCCCCTGCGTCAGAAACTAGTCGGCCAATCATCGCACCAAATCCAAAGACGATGATCAGCTCACCCATTGAGCTACCGATCCCATTTTTAATGGAATCCGCAATATTAGCGGGGTTCATCCCCAGTCCTAATGCAACTAAAATGGACGTCGCAATTAGGGAAACAAAGGTGTTTAACTTCACCCGAATAATCAGGAAAAGCAGAAGTAAAATACCCAAAAGCAAAATCACAAACTGCATATTCTTTTTCTCTCTTTTCTTATGCTCGATTCTGATAAAATCAATCTGCCGAAATTAATTTCAATCACTTTGCATAAGGCCTATTGTATGAAACTTTTTTTCGGGATTCAAGCGTTTACCTGAATATAATTTTCAATTTTATTATGAAAGCACCGTGAAAACGTTACCGGACAATCATTACAGAGATTGGAGAATATTTTGCCATATAGGCCGCCTGACTCCCAAAATATTTGCGAACGCCACCCTTAGACAACGATCCGACGACCAATAAATCGGGTTTGACGGCAGGAATAATTGACTTAACAATCGTTTCGCCAGGGTCGCCTTCCCCAATCACGACCTTAACGTCGGTCAGTCCGACCCGTTCGGCCAGATTCTTGTACTGTTGTAAGTGGTCGTACAGGTCGTCGCGCTTCCCGTGCACGTAATCCTTGCTGAGGGCCTGGTAAATGTTCATGTTGTCAGACTCTAAGACTGAGCAGATTACCAGTTGCGCTTGGTCCGACTTGGCCCGGTTCATGGCATACCGGAAGGCCAATTGAGCATCCGGTGAATCATCCACCCCTACTAGAATACGTTTGAACTTCTTTGGATTCATTGATTGTGTGTCATCCATGCCTATCCAACCTCCTCGAGATGTTTTAAGTAACCGTCTCCATTATACAGGAAAATCAGGAAAAATCCGCCCGCTAGAACCAAACGCTAGCAGGAATCATTTCCCTTACCGCAGACGGTGCACCAAGTCCTGTCCCAACCGGTTCATGGCCGGGTACTGGCGGGCAGCGTGACTCCCCTGACTCAGCACTACGATCACTATTTTTTGACCACTGGTGGTCTTAAACAGGGCCGCGTCATTTTGGACCCCCAGATCCGGGTACTCACCGGTCTTGTTGTAGACCTGTGCGTGGGTGACCCGCAACGGCAGCTTGGAATGGTTGCGGCAATGGTGCAGTAACGCCAACATCTGCCGGTCGGCGGTCCTTCCCAACAACCGATGCTGGCTAAGTAACGTCAAGAAGCGGCTCAAGTCCCGCACCGAGGTCCAGTTATCGTGACCGCGTTGTAACGCCCGCGTATCCATCAGATGGCGACCCAAGACGGTTTGGGTAAAGTGGTGCTGCCGAATCACCCGGTTAACGGACTTCAAGCCTCCCGCCGTTGCAATCAGCTGGTTGGCCGCCGCATTATCGGAATTGTAGATCATCCGTTGTAGGGCCTGCCGGGTGGCCGCCGTCAGGGGAAGTTTCCCCTGCTGGTGTTGTTGAAAAATAGCCAGCATGATGTACAGCTTGATGGTGCTGGCCGCGCGTTGACGCTTGACGGCGTGATTCCCCGTCTTCAGGGTCACGGTCGGCTTCGTGAGCCGGGTCACCTGAACGGACCAGCGCCCACCGATACCCCGCATATCGCGTTTGATTTGCTGGGTCAACCGGGCTTTTTGCCGGGTCGTCAGGGTTCGCCGCGGGGTGGTTGCGGTCGCACGAGGCTTGGTCGTCTGTTTCGTGTGCTTTGGCGACGCCGCCGCACGGTGGACGGTCGCCCCGGCCACCGGTCGCGTTAGGTGATACCAGAGTCCGCCGCCACTAACCATGACCACCAATACGAATAGGCACCCGACTAATCTTCGAATCTTCATTGCATTTCGGGCATCCCGCTAGTGGTGCCCGCACCTCCCTTTCTAGGCACATCCAGTTCTGCATCACCGGCCATCAATCGGACCTAATGTGCTATCATCAAGTCAGCTGCGGAAAACCAGTTTGCCAGTTGCCAAGTTCTCTTTTAGGCCTAATCATTAGGTTGCAAAACTTTACTGTCTATTGAATAGTATAGCGCGATTTACCCGCAAGCAAAAAAGTTATTCTAAGATTACTTCTATTATATATTGTTTGACCCGTTCCAATCGTTAAGTAATTTCTCCTTTAAATCGTCAAGTTTTTCTAAGAAGGTGACATGATGTTTAAGAAACTCCTGATTATCGTACTTGCCATTATCGCTATCGGGGCCACCCTGGCCCTGGCGCTTCCCGCGACACCGGCCTGATTCCGTCAAAAAAGAGCTTCTTTCAAATGAATTGACCATTTGAAAGAAGCTCTTTTAAGCTGCGTCCCATCCCGTGGATGAAGACGGTCTGGTTATCTCGAATTGACCCCACCCGGACTCGAACCGGGATCAGCCGCTTAGGAGGCGGATGCCCTATCCAGTTGTGCTATGGGGCCATAAAAAACAATCCACCATTAATCATGCCATGGATTGTTTTAATTGTAAAGATGCTAATCGTGTGCCGCATCCCGGTCGCGCCACTTTTTGCGCATCCCCTTGTTCTTGTTATGTCGGTTCTTATGCTTCTTAGATTTCTTCTTAGCTGCGGCTGGTTCCGTGACCTTAGCCGGTTGGCCAGTCGCCCCGTTGGCCCGCGGTGCCTGAGTTTTAACTGCTGGTTGGCCTGATAGGGTCGCCGTGGTCGCCGTCGCCGATTCCGGTTTCTTTTCTTGAGGCTTGACCGCTACGGGCCGTTCGGTAGTCAGTGCCTTGTTCTGGAAGTAGATGGGGACCAACTGGTACTCGGTCTCGCGCAAGAGCTTCTTCAAGTCCCGCAAATCGTGGTCGTCACCTAGGTTGATGACCTGGCCCGGTTCGCCCATTCGGCCGGTCCGCCCCGCCCGGTGGACGTATTCGTTCACCGTCGATGGCAGGTCATAGTTGATCACGGCCGGTAGCTTAGGGATATCCAACCCCCGCGCCGCAACGTCCGTGGTCAATAAGAGTCGTGTGCGCCCTTGGCGGAAGTCCTGTAAGGCTTTCTCCCGTTGCACCTGCCGCAGATCACTGGTCAGACTGGTGGCCGAGACGTGGTCGTGGTAGAACTTAGCGGCCGTATGCTTCAGGGTGTTGGCTTGCTTGAAGAAGACCAGTGCCCGGAAGTTCGGAATCGCTAAGAGACGCTTCAGCATCTGGTCACGCTTGCCCATTCCAATCTGTAACAGGCCGTGCTGAACGGGGCCCTGCGTCTGGTCCTGTTCCCGGACGTCGATCCGTTCGACGGTCTGACCGAACCACTTCTCTAATTCGTGTAAGATTGGCGTATCCGTCGCGGAAAAGAAGCCCAGTTGGACGTCTGCGGGGGCCGCTTGAGCCACCGCCCGCACAGTCTCCAACGTCTCTCCGGTCAAGAGATCATCGGCCTCATCAATGATGATCAGGGAGACCAAGTGCGTCTTAAGTTTACGGTCCTGAATCAGGTTCAAGAGCCGCCCCGGTGTCGCTACCACGACTTCGGGCCGCTTTTTTAACCGTTCAGTCTGCCGTTTGACGTTGGCCCCACCGGTCAAAGCGGCGACCTTCAAATCCAACAACTTGGCCCAGTCGCGCATCACCCGACTGGTCTGAATCGCCAGCTCTTGGGAGGGTTCGAGCACTAGGAGTTGGGTCCCGTCGCCTGGCAATAGGTTCGCCAAAGCTGGCAAGGTGAAGGCGACCGTCTTCCCGGAACCCGTAGGCGCCAGGCCTAAGACGTTCTGGTCGCCCGCTAGTGGGCCGTACACGGCCGTTTGAATCGCCGTGGGTTCTGTGTAGCCCAGAGCTTTAAAATGTGCTTGATACTGTTCTAACATAATTTTCCTCTTTTTTAGTCGTTTTCGTCAGCTGGAAAGCGTAGGTTGGCCGTGACCCGCAATGCGTATAGGACCTGGTTGACCTGTTGACTCCAGCGTAACCACCGGCGATAATCGCCCATGTTTTGTGCCTCTTCGGGGGCCTGTAAGACCCGCGCGAAGTCTTCTACTTCCGGTAACATTGGGTTGGCCAAGGCAGGTTGGGTCAAGTCCACGACCTGACCATCAGCCGCGTGTCGCGCGACCTGCGTCAGTTCCCCGGCACTATCGACACTCAGCGTCTCCTTCAACCCATAGATCTCCGACCAGCTGTACGAGTTGCTGGTCTTACCAAAGCTGACCGTCACGTCAAAGTCTCCGTACCGTAAGACGGCCAAGCCCTTCCCGTCGGCGCCCGTCGCAATCAGTGTCGGGAAGTACGCCACGTTAGCGGGTTGACCGAACAGCGCCACGGCCAGATAGATCGGGTAGACCCCTAAATCTTGCAGCGCCCCACCCGAGAAGGTCTTGGTAAAGACGTTGGGCCGTTGCCCCGCTAAAACTTGGTCGTAACGGGACGAATACTTCATATAAGTCAGCGACGCGCCCTGGACCGTAGGCAACTCAGCGACCGCCTGTTGCAGAGCCTGGAAGTTCGGCGTGTGCACGTTGCGGGCCGCTTCGAAGAACCGCACGTTGGGGTGCTTGGTCAGCGTGGCCATCAACGCCGTCATCTCGTCTTCGTTGCTGACCGCCGGTTTCTCCACGATCACCGAGATATCCCGCTGAATCGCGGCTAAGGCTTGCTCGAAGTGCAGGCTATTGGGCGAGGCAATATAGACCACGTCCAACTTAGCATTGGTCAACATCTCCTGATAGTCGGTGTACCCGGCTTCTGCGTGGTTTTTAGCCGCAAAGGTCTGGGCGGTCTCCGCGTGCCGCGAATACACCCCCGCTAACGTATACTTCCCCGACAACGCAAGTGCTTCGACCAGTTGCTGGGTGATCCAGTTGGTCCCGACCGTTCCGATTCGAATCATGGCGCATCCCTCCATTTTATCTGATTGCCTTTATTTTAACAGTCCCACCGGACCAGGCATAGCGTGGACTTTAATTTTCTTAAAAAAGCCAGTGTCGGGCCGTGGTTTCTGCGGCTAAAAATGTTATATTGGGACTAACAAGTAATTTAAGGGGGGATACCGGTGAAAAGTCGGGAAATTGCTTTATTTGGACTATCGCTGCTCGCCGGACTGACCGGTGGCTTTTCACTTCGCAAAAAACAACAGTCACAACCTAACGAGTCCTCGCCGCTCTTCTACGCGGGAACTTGGCAGTTCGTGGACCCGCACAATCAGCGCCAGCACCGGTTAGAGATCAGTCCCAACCTGGATATTCGTATCGATGGGCGCGCTCTAGAAGTTACCGTTCAGGAACTCAACGAACACCAACTAACGTTCCAGGACAAGTTCGGGTACCACTTAGTGATCCACGCCAACGAGCAGCGACCGGTCTCCTTCTTCGACGAAGCGGACGATTGTACTTACACCGTCCACGCGATTGAACCCCCCACCCCTTAATGCTAAAGCACACCTAAAAAAAGGCCTTCTTTCTCGCCGGATTAGCCGGTAGAAAGAGGGCCTTTTACACTTGTCTTTAATTGGTTTTAATGTTAGGGGCTGTTTCGGACGGCCACTACGATTAGTCTGTCTTAAGTCCAACCCTAGTCATCATGGCTGAAGGTGGCCCACTGGCGCCGGGTCCCGTTGAAGACTGATAACCCCACGGCCTGCGACTGACCACTCTGGGTCAAGCGGCCGGTGGCGTCATACTCAATCAACTGCACCGGTGACGCGTAGTGTTGCAGCTTGCCGTCCACGACCCACTCCGCTTGGTGCGGTAAGGCTGGTCGGACGAACTGGGTCAAGACCGCCTGCTTGGCCTGGATGATCACCCCTTGCTGGTAAGTATTCTCCAGCCGGGTGACCAACGCCTTTAGTTTCTGACCCTGCTTCGCCATTGACTGATTATCACTATTGAACTGGTCGTAATAGGCCACGTTGACCACGATTGGTAGGGTTCCCGTCTCGTTGCCCACAATCTGGGAGAAGTGTGCGTACTGACGCTTCGCCGAGCTGGTGAAGCTAAACGTGTGCACCACACCGACCTTCATACTAGCCCCCTGCGAACGCGAGTAATTGTTACTGAAGTCGTCGTCAGAATAGGTTGCCCCAGAAGTCGCTTGCAGGTAGACGAACTGGTGGTGCTTGGCTAGCTGCTGGAAGTCCAGGTACCCGCTATCCTGATTGATCGACACCCCGCGAATCGGGAACTGGGCCAGTTGGGCCGCGTGATACTGTTGCCACTGGTGCCAGCCCCAGGTCCCGAATCCACCTAATAATAGGGCGATTAAAAGGACCACGACGCGGTGCCACCAACGTCGACGTCGAAACGTGTCTTCATATATAGGCTGATAATCGCGTCGTCTCACCCTGGTCACCGTTCCTCACAAATCTCTTTGCGCTATATTATACCATGACCGGGCTTAAGGTTCCTCGCGAGTTCGTTCGATCACGTCACGGACGTGCATCAGGATCGGTTGCGTCCGCGATGAGCTCCGGAGGACCGTCATCATGAAGAGGCTATCCAGGATGGCCAATTGGGACATCAGTGAGTACATTCCCTCGGAACGGTACTTGATCTCATCGGTCAGCGACAAAAACGTGACCGATGACGCTCGGGACAACGGTGACCCGCTATAACTGGTGATTCCAATGATGGGCACCTGGTTCGCCGTCAATTCACGAACGATATGCATGGTTTCTTGATTCTTCCCCGAATGCGAGATTACCACGGCACAATCCTTATCGGTCATCTTGGAGGCCTGCATCAACTGGATGTCGTAATCCGGGTGGTAGGTCACGTTCAACGAGGTCCGGACGAACTTATGGTACCCGTCTAATGCGGCGATAGCGGACCCGCCCAGGCCAAAGAACGTCACGGTCTTGGCGTTGATCAGTTTGATCACGGCCCGGGCCATGTCATTTTCGTTTAACGCGTCATTGGTCGCCGTTAACGAAGCCATCGAGGAATGAAAGACCTTGTTGGCGATGGTGCCCAACGAGTCCCCTTCGGCCAATTCTTTGAATAACTTGCTGCCCTCTTGGGCGTCGTTGACCACCACGTGGCCCAACTCCATCGAGAATTCTCGGTAGTTCGTGTACCCCAACCGTTTGACGAACCGGGAGATGGAGGCCGTCGACGCGCCCGCCGCACTCGCCAGTTCCCGAATCGTCATCTCACTTACCGTCGATGGACTGTTCAAGGCAAGCTGTGCAATTTTCTTTTCTGTTGCGGATAAACTGTCGTAAGTCGCCCGTAGTTTCCCCAGTGCTGAGCGTGCGATCGTCACCATCACCCTTCGTTTATTAATTTCTCTGTAAATATTTTACAGCAACCCCCTTGAAATGTGAAACTTTTTTACATATAATGGTCTTCGTTGCTATTAAGGGGTCCCTTTCGTTCACTGAACTGGTCCCCAATTGATTATCAAGGGGCAATGCTTGATTTCAGCGGGCCCACTAGTTAATATCATGGTAGCGTTTACGAAGTAAGATAATTAAGTCAAATTAGTTATTGGGCGAAAGTTACTCGTCTCAACGACGAGAGCCATTGAACGTGATGGGGCTGGTCGCCCGGACTGAAGTTACGAAAGGATGAATTTTAATGGATTACATGATTGGTGTCGACATTGGAACGACCAGTGTTAAGACCGTACTGTATGACACGAAGGGCAAGATGCAGGGTTACTCCAACAACCTGTACCCCCTGTACCAAGATGTGCCGGATATGGCGGAAGAAGATCCAGATGAAATCTTCTCAGCCATCATCGATGGTCTGACCACGGTCATGCGTAAAGCGGACTTAAAGGATGGTCAATTACACGGGGTCTCCTTCTCAGCTGCCATGCACAGCTTGATCTTACTGGACGAGAACCACAAGCCATTGACGCGGGCCATCACTTGGGCCGACAACCGGGCCGTTAAGTACGCCGACGAGTTACGGGAAAATGGCGTTGGGAAACAACTTTACGAAAAGACCGGGACACCAATTCACCCTATGACGCCACTGAGCAAGTTGATCTGGTTACGCAACGAAAAGCCAGACCTGTTCAAGCAAGCACGGTGGTTCGTCGGCATCAAGGAATACGTCATCTACAAGTTATTCGGAACGTTGCAAGAAGACTACTCCATCGCTAACGCTACGGGTCTGTTCAACATCTTCAAGATGGACTGGGACGACCAAGCCTTGGAAGTTGCCGGCATTACCCGGGACCAACTGCCGAAGTTAGTGGACACCACCGACCAGATTTCTGGCATGAACCAGGATTACGCTGGTGTGATTGGCATGGATCCTAAGACGCCATTCGTTATGGGCGCTTCTGACGGCCCACTGGCAAACTTAGGGGTCGATGCGATCACCCCTGGTGTCGTTGCCGTCACCATCGGGACTTCCGGTGCCGTTCGGGTGGTTACCGACAAGCCGAAGATCGACCCTAAGGGCCGGGTCTTCTGCTACTACCTGTCTAAAGACCACTGGGTCGTTGGTGGTCCGGTCAACAACGGTGGGATCGTCTTCCGTTGGGTCCGCGACCAACTCTTCGCACCAGAAAAGATTACGGCGGAACAGATGCAAGTCGATTCTTACGACCTGTTGACGGAAATCGCCTCCAAGGTCCCTGCCGGTTCCGACGGGCTGATTTTCCACCCATTCTTAGGTGGCGAACGGGCCCCAATCTGGGATGCCAACGCTCGGGGTTCCTTCTTCGGTCTGACGCGGACCCACTCTCGGGCCCACATGGTTCGGGCTGCCCTGGAAGGTATCGTCTACAACCTTTACACGGTCATGCTGGCCTTGGAAGAAGTTGTCGGCAAGCCATCTAGCATCCAGGCCACTGGTGGGTTCGCCCGCTCTGCGCTCTGGCGTCAAATGTTAGCGGACATCTTCGAACAAGACGTGACGATTCCTGAAAGTCCTGAAGGAACGGCCTTAGGGGCTGCAACGTTAGGGATGTACGCCTTAGGGTTGATCGACGACTTGTCAGAAGTCAAGAACTTCATCGGGGTCGCTAACGTCCACCATCCAAACCCAGAGACCTACGAAGCTTACCGGACGCTGGTTCCAATTTACATCCGGTTAAGTCGGCAATTACAATCTGAATACAAGAACATTGCCGAGTTCCAACGGAAACACCCACAACAAGTTTCCAAGGAAAAATAGTTTAACTGGTTAGCTTTTCTGAAAAACTAAGACTAATTTCTTAAATTTCTCTAGATTTTCACTATACAAAACCGTTTTCATCGAGTATACTGTAGTCACTTATTGAGAAGTCAACGTTTACACGTTGGCTTTTCAAAATTCAAAAAATGAAAGGGCTTACTTAACATGGAACTTATAGCACTTGTTATTGGGGTCATCTTCCTGTTAGTTCTCATTATTAAATTCAAGATGAACACCTTTGTTTCCTTAATTTTGACCTCCGTCTTAACGGCCATCCTTTTGGGGATGAACCTGACGAAGATCATGACCACGATCGAAGATGGGATTGGGAGTCAACTCGGTGAGTTGTCCTTAGTCTTTGGTTTCGGAGCGATGCTGGGTCGGTTAGTTGCCGACGCCGGTGGGGCTTACGTGATTGCCACGACCTTGATCGATAAATTCGGAAAAAAGCGCCTGCAAATTGCCATTATGCTTGCATCATTCATCATTGGGATTGCGCTATTCTTCGAAGTCGGGATGGTTCTGTTGATTCCAATCGTCTTCGCGATTGCGATTGAAGCCGATGTGCCAATTCTCTACTTAGGGATTTCAATGGCCGCCGCACTGTCCGTTACCCACGGGTTCTTACCACCTCACCCGGCACCAGTTGCCATCTCCGCCGTTTTAAACGCTAACGACGGGAAGGTCCTGTTATTCGGGTTAGTTGTTGCGATTCCTTGTGCCATCATTGCCGGCCCACTCTTCACCAAGTTGGCTCGCAAGTTCGCACCAGGTGCCTTTGCTCAAAAAGGGAACTTGTCTTCCTTGGGTGAAGTCAAGACCTTCAAGCCTTCCGAAGCCCCTAGCTTTGGATTATCCGTTCTGACTTCCCTCTTCCCCGTTATCTTGATGGCGATCACCACCATCTACAAGATGACCGTTGACGGTGGGGCTACCCCTACCAAGAACGCCACGATGCTGGACCAGATCATTGCCTTGATCGGTGACCCAGCCATGGCCATGCTGATTTCACTGATCGTTGCTATGTTCACCATGGGTTGGGGCCGGAAGCGTAAGACCTCTGACATCATGGAAACCTTGGAAAATGCGGTTAAGTCCATCGCGATGCTGCTGTTAGTTATCGGTGGTGGTGGGGCCTTCAAGCAAGTCCTCATCGACGGTGGCGTTGGTAAAGAAGTTGCCAAGATCTTCATCAACTCCAGCATGTCTCCATTAGTTCTGGGTTGGTTAGTCGCCGTCGTTCTCCGGGTGGCCTTGGGTTCCGCAACGGTGTCCGCATTAACGGCCGCCGGAATCGTAGCCCCATTGATGGCGCAAGCCGGTGTTGACCCTGCCCTGATGGTTCTGGCCATCGGTGCTGGTTCCTTAGCCGCTTCTCACGTCAACGATGCCGGGTTCTGGATGTTCCGGGAATACTTCGATTTGACCGTTAAGCAAACGTTAGGAATCTGGACGGTGCTGGAAACCATCATCGCCGTTGTCGGGTTAGCCATCGTCATGCTCTTGAACATGGCTTTCCACTAATTAACTTGCGTGTTACTGTTTGGACCGCTGCCCACTTTGGTGGGTGGCGGTTTTTTGCGTTGAGATTCTCCCCCACTATTGGACCACGTCTGGCGCTTTTTTCTCCCCCACCATCACTGTGCTATAATGGTTGAATCAGCGATTTTCACTGGTCTTTTGCGTTTAACGGGACCACTGAAAGCGCATCTTTAGAGAGAAGAGGCTTTTACTTTGGCAAAGGCATTACGCCGTGAAATCGGCACATTCACCGCATTGGCAACGGTCATGGGCACCGTGATCGGAGGCGGTGTCTTCTTCAAGACCGCCAGCGTGGTGGCCGCGAACCACTCCGCCAACATGACCCTTCTGGCCTGGGTCCTGGGGGGCCTGCTGACCATCTGCGCCGGGTTGACCAGCGCAGAACTGGCCGCCGCGATTCCCCGAACCGGCGGTGCCATGCGGTACTTGGAGTACGCCTACGGAAAACCCGTGGGCTTCTTGATGGGCTGGGCACAGATTCTGGTCTACTACCCCGCCAACATCGCCGCGCTCTCCATCATCTTCGGCGTTCAATTCGTGGCCTTGTTCCAACTCCCAGTAGCCTGGAAACTCCCCGTCGCCATTCTTTGTGGCCTAAGCATCACCGGGTTGAACTTCCTGGGCGCCAAGGTCGGGGGCCGGGTCCAATCGGTGGCCCTGGTCTTTAAATTGATTCCCATCGCCGTCATCGTGATTCTAGGGCTGTTCGCCCCCGCCACGACCCATTTTGCCTGGTGGCCAATTGCGACCGGCCAGCACATCGGGTGGGGTCACGCCTTTAGTTCGAGTCTTCTGGCCACCATGTTCGCTTACGACGGGTGGATCAGCATCGGGAACATCGCCGGTGAGATGAAGCACCCCGAACGCGACCTTCCCCGGGCCATCGTCTTAGGCCTGGCCGGCATCACCATCATCTACACGTTGGTCAACCTGGTCTTCTTACGGACCCTCCCAATCAGCGCCATCGCGGGCAACCAAAACGCGGCGGCCGATGCGGCCATGCAGCTGTTCGGCCAACTAGGTGGCAAACTGGTCACCATCGGGATCCTGATCTCGGTCTACGGAGCCATCAACGGCTACACCCTAACCGGGATGCGAGTGCCCTTCGCCATGGCGGAGGAGGACAGCCTACCGTTCTCCCGCTACTTCCGGCGCCTGTCACGACGAACCTACGTCCCCTTCTTTGCGGGGAGCGTCCAGTTCGGGATTGCGCTCATCATGATGATCCTGGGCAGCTTCGACCTCTTGACCGACATGCTGGTCTTCGTGATGTGGGTCTTCAACTGCCTGCTGTTCGTGGCGGTCTTCAAGTTACGGCACCGTGAGCCGGAACTGGTCCGGCCCTACCGCGTTCCCGGGTATCCCGTGGTTCCGCTAGTGGCTTTACTGGGCGGCCTGTTCATCCTGGTCACCACCCTAGTCACCGAACCCGGCCTAGCCACCACGGGTCTGGCCCTGACCCTCTTAGGCCTCCCCGTCTACTTCTGGCACCAAAACCACCGGCAACCAACACAGAAGTCCTAAATGCCAAATGGTGGAAAGTCATCCGGTCCCACCAGCCGATTGGCAGGGCCGTGACGCCAGTGGGCACGACTTTGAGCTTCGCTAAACCCGCGAATCTCAAAGCTCGGCCTTAGCCTAAGGCCAGAAAACCGCTGGCCTAACGCTAATTTCACCGGCTGGGCCCTATCGGCTGGCGGGACCTCACGTGGAGGCGTGACAATGCCTAACGCAGTAGACCATTCTAGCGCTAACGTGAGCCGTGAGGGTGGTCAGCTAGGGCTCAGCAGTGAAATTTGACTTGGACGACGTTTCTCAGTCGGCCTAGTCAAAGGCCCAGCTTCGAGACCGCTCTTTGGCTCGAAGTGGTGCCCACTGCGTTCCAGCCCTAGCTGGCCGCCCGGTAAGGCGGATGACCATCACAACCTAACATAAGCAGCACAAAAAAGTTGTCCTCAAATGCTGAGGACAACTTTTTATGTGCGGCTAGATTTAGACTTAAAGCTCACAAAGATTGGAAACTAGTGGTTACTATCACATCACACCATACCAGGACCTAGTGGTGAAGAATCCACACCCGGTAAGGCGCTGACCAGCCCACCGTTGCGGTTTAAACCAAAGGCTAATCGGTGTAAATTTGCTTAGCTAAGCCGAAAGCGGACCATGCCTTAGGCCAGCCGGTGTAGAAGGCCAGGTGGGTGATCAGTTCAACCATCTCATCTTTGGTGACCCCGTGTTGCTTGGCAATCTTCATGTGTGCTTCCAGTTGGGGCACCCCTTGGGTCATCAGACTGGCGACCGTGATTAAGCTCCGGTCGTGGGCGGACATTTTGTCCTCGCGGGACCAGACTTCCCCGAATAAGACGTCGTCGTTCAATTCCGCGAACTTGGGCGCAAAGTCACCTAAGTTATCGCGACCAGCGGTTTGTTTTTCAGCCATAATTACTTATCCTCCTCTACTGCAGCGTACTGTTCATCCGACACCGGTTCCAACCACTCCGGCGTACCGGCCGTGATGGCGATGTGGGAGAACCAGCTGTCCTTGGTCGCCCCGTGCCAGTGCTTGACGCCATCGTGGGTCACCACGACATCGCCCGCAACTAAGTGCCGGGCGGGCTTACCGGCTTCTTGGTACCAGCCTTCGCCACCGGTGACCAGTAAAATCTGGAAACCGTCGTGGTGGATGTGCCAATTGTTCCGGCAACCGGGTTCAAACGTCACGTTCCCCACGCCAACGTTGACGGCGGGATCACGAACTAGATCTTGTAAATAGCTTTGACCCGTAAAGAACTTCGCGTACGCGTCATTCTTGGGACCCATGGGAAAGGTGTTTTGTTGCATATCTTTTTCAGTAGCCATTTTAAAACGCTCCTTTTAAATTAAGCTTGCTTGGTTGGGTAGATCGTAAATTCATTGACGTTCACGTCTTCGGGCTGATCAACCGCAAAGTTGACCACCCGGGCAACAGCGTCCGGGGTGATTCCCACGGCGTCGTAGAACTTCTGCATCCCAGTAGCCGTCGATTGGTCGGTGATGGTGTGCAAGAGTTCGGTGTTAATCGCGGCCGGGTACAGGGAAGCCGTGCGGATGTTAGTCCCCTCTTGGGCACTTTCCATCCGGATGACTTCCATCAGGTTACGGACGGCAAACTTCGTGGCCCCGTAAACCCCGGAACCCGCAAAACTCTTGATGCCCGCCACGGAAGACGTGGTGATGATCTGGCCGTGCTTTTGACTGGTAAAGGTTGGCATGACGGCCGCAACGCCGTTCAACACCCCTTTTAAGTTGATGTCAATCATCGCGTTCCATTCGTCCACGTGCAACGCACTAATCGGCGAGTTGGGCATGATGCCGGCGTTGTTAAAGATGACGTCTAAGCCACCGAAGTCGTGTTGGGCTTGATCGACCAAAGCTTGGACCTGGTCAGGCTTAGTGACGTCCGTGACCCGGTAACTGGCCTGACCACCTGCGTCTTGAATGTCTTGGACGATGGCCTGCAGCCGGTTTTCCCGCCGGGCGCCCAGCACCACCTTGGCACCATTTTTAGCCAATAACTTGGCACTGGCTTCCCCGATTCCGGAGGAGGCACCGGTAATAACGATTACTTTATCTTGAACTGTCATCAGTCAATCTCCTTTTTTATTAATGAACTAGTTGAATACTGTTGTAACCAATGATCCACCGCACACGCCGCGCGGTCGACCCGGGACCCGCGAATCGGTAATCCCGGATAGATCTGCGCGGTGGGCACTCTCTGGTGGAGCGTGGTCAGGCTCTGCCCGAAGCCACTACCTTCGTGCGTTGCAAACGGCAACACGACCTTGGGGTGTGCCTGGTGTAGCAGACTAACCACGGGTCGGGGCAGATCTCCGAACCAGACGGGATACCCTAAAAACCAGACCGGATCGGCTAAAAGTGCCGGGGCGAGTGGCTCCAGGGCTGGTAGCGCCTGGTCAGCTTGTTCCTGACGCGCCCGGGTCAAAAGTGCCGCATAGGTCCGCGGATACGGGACCTGGGGGACAATGGCCTGGGGCTTAAGGTGGAGACGCTGACCAATCAGGGTGGCGACCCGTTGGGTGTTGCCCACCATTACCGGTACGGGACGTCCCCGTAATAGGGTTTCTCCGGGGGATGAGAACACCAAGATAACGGCCATCCGTCTCACATCCTTTCTTACGTTGCCTAAACAACAAAACCTAGTTTACAACCCCAACTGGTATAGGTCTAATGCTTCTTATTATTTATGATATGCCTGACAAGCATTCCATAGCGTTTATAAAAGGCCACCCGCTTGTGGGTGACCTTTTACGCCTTGGCTGAACCAAAGGCTTGTTGGAAGTAGTGAATAAATTCATGAACGACCGGGGTTAAGAGCCGGTCGCGCCGCCAGACCAGCACACAGTTGGTCTGCATGGTGGGGGCTAACGGAATAAAGCGCGTATCCGCCGGTTGCCGGTTCGACAAGGCTCCGGCGATCATCAAGGCCGCTGCGACCTGATGAGTCACTAAGGGCAACACGTTAAAACTCAGGTTGTAAGTGCCAATGATGTTTAATTGGTCGCGCGTGAGCCCCGACCAATCCAAGATGAGTTGCTGGACCTCGGGCCGGTTCGACAGCATCAAGGGCATCCCCGCCAAATCGGCCGGATGTACGCTGGATTGCTGGGCCACGAAGGCATCCTTGGAGACCAATAAGCCCCACTGCTCGGTCCGCGGTAACGTCAACGTCGCGTATTTGTCAGTATTGACCGGTTCCAATAGAATCGCCAGGTCTAATAACCCCTTGTCCAGCTGGTCGGTGATAATGTCGCTGGCACTGCTGAAGATGTGGAACGTAACCTGGGGATAGTCGCTCACGAAGTCCTCGAGCATCATGGCTAAGGTGTCCGAATTATCGGCCTCGACGCACCCGATGGCCAGGTGCCCGCTGAATAACTGCTGGCGCCGATCCACGAATTCCTGGGTGGTCTGCTGGGTCAACCGGAGGATCTCCCCCGCCCGACTCTTCAGGAACAACCCGGCATCGGTCAGGACTAGCCCCTTACTTTGGCGTTCAAAGAGGGGCGTCCCCAGCTCCTGTTCGAGTTCGCGGAGTTGGCGACTCAGGGTCGGCTGCGTCACGTGCAGGCACTCGGCGGCCCGGGAAATGTTCTCTTCTTCAGCAATCGTCCAAAAGTAGCGTAAAAGCCGCAACTCCACGAAACCGTCTCCTTTACTATCTGAGTTCTAGTGGTTGCCCGCTTCCGGTAGATCCGGGAACAGCTGACGCAACCGCGCTCGGGGATCACGCATCAGGGTGTCCTGTTCCTGCAAGACTTGGGTGACCCCCTGGTACGTGAAGAGCAAGAGGTCGGCGCCAAACTCATCCTTGACCTGGTAGAATTGCACGCCGGCCTGCATGGCCGTTAAGATGAAACGTTGGCACCGTTCGGAGAGCGTCTGGTAGACCGGCAAAAGCGCGGTCGACGATAGCCGTTGGTAGCGCCACGCGTTGGCGACCCGTAAGCCGTAATCCATCAGGCTGCCGTGCACCATATGCGTCAACAGCTTGGCTGCGGGCGTCAACTCGGGGTGCATCAAGACCTCTTCTAAGTCGTCGAGGGCCCGCCGTTGTTCGGTGTGGGCGTGCAGTTGGTCCAGCATGGTTCGCATGGCCTTAAAGATGGCCTGTCCTTGGGCTTGGAACTGCGTAGCCGCGTTGGGATTCTCCAGCGCCACCGCAGTATTCTTGTCCCGGGCGGCGGCTAAGTCGCTGGCCAGGTTGGTGGTCGGCGAGGCCTGGGTCAGCAGGTAGATCAAGAAGGTCTTCAGGAAGTACATGGCGTGGCGACTCACGCCATTGGTGGTAAAGGGCGTGTTGTCAAAGCCCCGGAATTCCAGGTACCCGATACCCCCGGTCAAGAAGTCCTGGGGCTTGACCTGGCCCCGTAACCGCACGGGACCGTTGATGACCGTCTTGCCGGCATCCATGATTCGTTGGAGGTTCCCTAGGTGCGCCGCCAGCGAGGTGTAGGTCACGGGCGTTCCGCTAGGTAAGGCACCGCTCTGCCGCACACTGCGCACCGGATGACTCAGGTCTGCCGGGACCGTCTCGAAGAAGCCGTCTTCCACGATGGGACTGGCCCCGAAGAGGTACGTCAGGAGCCACTGGTACCGGACGAAGTTCTGCGCTAAGCGGAAGTAGAGTTCATTTTTAAACGCCACCACGGAGTCGAAGTCGGCCGTGTAATGGCTGTACAGGCGATGAACCACCGGATCCGGCAAGCTGTAGTGAAACTGAACGCCGGTCAACCAGTCGGCTTGCCAGGTCGAGCCTAGTTGCGTCAACTCCGAAGGGGCCAAGACCGGTGGCAGGCTGAGCGGCCAGATGCGGTCCTCGCCCTCCAAAGAACGGTAGACCACCGTTTGTAACGTGTCCAAGCGGTCTAGCGTTCCACCAATGTTGGGGTTCGGCTCCGTGATCAGTTCCACTTGACTGGGCAATTTTCCCGTTCGCAGATACGGATGGGTCGGGCGATTCCGCCAAGGCAGCGGTTGAGGACGCTGACTCAAGTGACCCTGCTGGTCGACCCGATGTTCCGTCAATTCGATCCCCACTAAACTATGGTAAAGCTGTTCTGATAAATTTTCTTCTCGAATAACCGCTAATAAGTTTTCTAACATCGCGGTAACATCCCCTGACTGCAAGAACCATTCTACCTAAATTCTAGCGACTAACGACCGCCCTGTCACGAATTCAGCCCATGATTCCCCACGTACACAATATTTTTACTGATGACGTTATTATAGCATGCTTCCCCACCGGAACTGTCCCCCATGTTCGAAAACCTGCCATCAATTAAGCCGCCCGTAATCGTCAAAAAAACGCCCCCACTCGTGCGGCTGAACGCGCACTCGAGTTGGGAGCGTAAGATAACTGTTAACTTAATCGTTGGCGTGGACGTCAAAGGCCGACAGCAGCATGTCTTGAACGCCAGGGGCGTCGGGATCGTGTTGGCCGTGGCCCTGGTCTAAGGCCCGCATCTGGGCTAATTCGGCATCCGTTAACTGGAAGTCAAAGATGTCCAGGTTGCTCTTGATCCGTGCGGCGTGAACGGACTTCGGGAAGACGATGATGCCTTCTTGGTTCTCAAACCGCAAGATCACCTGACCGGCATCCTTGCCGTACTTCTGGGCAAGTTGTTGAATCACCGGTTCATTGAACAGGTCGCGGTTACCCTGACCCAGCGGTGCCCAGGCTTCAAGCTTCACGTCGTCAGCCGCTAAAATCTGCCGCAAATCGCGTTGCTGGAAGTACGGGTTGAACTCGACTTGGTTGACCGATGGCTTGACCGTAAATTGTGGGACGAACTGGTTCCAGATCTTAGGTGTCATGTTGGAGACCCCGATGGACTTAAGCTTCCCTGCCTGCTGGGCTTCTTCCATGGCCCGCCAAGCACCCGGCACGTCGCCGTAAGGCTGGTGGATCAAGTAGAGGTCCAAATAATCCAGCCCCAGCTTCTTTAAGGACAGGTCGATGGCCTTCTTGGCGGGTTCGTACCCGAAGTCTTGGAGCCACAGCTTACTGGTGACCCAGATGTCTTCGCGAGGAATGCCGCTCTCGCGAATCGCTTGACCGACTTCGGCTTCGTTGAAGTACGCCACGGCCGTATCGATGTGGCGGTACCCCGCTGCTAAGGCTTCCTTGACGGCCTTGACCGTACTGCCATCAGCGGGAATCTGGAAGGTCCCGAACCCGATAGCGGGAATCTGGGTACCATCATTTAATTGAATCTTAGGGGTGGTCATCATTTATTTCCTCCTTTAGTTTCATCGTGTAACTGCGCCAGGCTGGACCCGAAGATCTGCTCGATGGTGACCGGGTCGCGGTGGTCGAAGAATTGGCTTTCGTGGCGGTCCAGCGTCGCGATGGTGGTCATCTCATCCGGGGTTAACTCAAAGTCGAAGACGTCAAGGTTTTGGGCCATCCGGTCGGCGTGAACCGACTTAGGGATCACGGTAATGCCCCGTTGGAGTAACCAGCGCAAGATGACTTGGCCGGTCGTTTTGCCGTGAGCCGCCGCAATCTGCTGCAGGGTCGGGTTAGTGAAGATGTCGTGCTGCCCTTCGGCGAACGGTGCCCAGGCTTCGACCCGGACATTCTCGCCTTGATTGAAGCGTACTTCGTCGGCTTGCTGGTACCAGGGGTTCACTTCGATCTGGTTGAGCACTGGTGGAACCGTCATGGTCAGTTCTAGGTTTTTCAGCTGGTCGGCGTAGAAGTTCGAGACCCCGATGGCCCGAATCTTCCCGGCGTGGTAGGCCTCTTCAAGCGCCCGCCAAGCCCCCATCACGTCACCATAGGGTTGGTGTAAGAGGTAGAGATCCAGGTAATCTAAGCCTAAACGCTTAAGCGACGCATCGATACCGCGTTTTGCTCGTTCGTAGGTGAAATCAGAGACCCAGAGCTTCGACGTGACGAAGAAATCTTCCCGGGGAACGCCACTCTTTTGAATCGCGCGCCCCACGGCCTCTTCGTTCTGGTAGGCCGTCGCCGTGTCAATCAGCCGGTACCCGGCTTGGATCGCGGCCGTGACCGCCGTTTCACATTCGGCGAGGTCTGGGACTTGGAACACCCCGAAGCCTAACTGGGGCATCGGGACCCCGTTGCTTAAGGTGGTTGTGGGAATTTTTGCCATCGAATCATCCTTTCTGTATCACTTGATTGACTCCATCCTACTGCCAAACCAATGACTTGAAAATTACCCGTTGGCTATACTAGTATACAGATAACGTATACTAAGGAGCTGATGTCATGATCGAACCCTATTTGCTGGAAGAACTGGTAGCCTTTAGCCGGACTGGGACGTTGGCGAAGACTGCCCAACAATTGCACGTCACCCAACCCACGGTGACCCGGGGGATGCAGAAGCTTGAAGACGACCTGGGGGTGCAACTCTTCGACCGGCAGCCCAACCGAATCACGCTGACGGCCACTGGGCGCCACGCTGCGGAACTGGCGACCCGGCTCATGGCGCAACATCAAGCGTTCTCAACTCAGGTCCAGGCGTTCGACCACGCCCAACGGGTCTTGACCATCACCGCGACCCTGCCCGGACCACTCCTGTTGGCCCGCCAGATTGCCCAGCACACCGACCAGGCACTGAGTGTGACCACGACCTTTTCACCCATCGACCAGGCCACCGATCTGTTGACCACGCACCAAGCGACCCTAGTCTTGACCCAACGGGAGTTACAGACACCGACACTGGAATCGCGCTACTTAGGACGCGAAAAGCTCGCGGTCAACCTCGACCAGTTCATGTACCAAGCCAACCAGACCACCGTGACCTTTGCGGAGCTCCGGGGGATGAGCTTCCTGGTGCTCCAAGATATCGGCAGCTGGCGCGAGGTGATCCAACGGGAGATTCCGCAGGCCAAGTTCCTCTACCAGACCCAGCCCAGCGCCTTTCGTGAAATCACCACCTACTCCGACTTTCCCTACTTCAGCACCAACCTCTCGCGCTTCGACCCGCACGTGGCCACCCCGACGGACCACCGCGTACGCCGCCCCATCCGTGACGCGGCCGCCCAGATGCCCATCTACGCCAGCTACCTCAAGGCTGACCGGCAACGAGTTAAGCCAGTGCTGGCGGCGTTACGTGCGCATTGGCCGGACGATTAAGCGTGGGACCCGAGGCAGTGTCTCGTCAAGAAAAAAAGGCGTCCGGGATAGTCCCAGACGCCTTCAGTGTTAGTTCGTTGCGTGACTCTGCCGGTGATAGTTGATGGCACTGATGCCCGCAATGGCCACGGCTAGGAGCAAGGTGATCCAGAAGTCGACCCGGCCACCCTGGTAGGTGCGCGTCGCCAGACTGCCCTGGCCTTGATTTTGGAAAATCGCCATTAAGGCCGTCAAGAAGACCACGCCGGTCGCCCCCGCCAACTGTTGGACCATGTTGAAGAGCGAACTGATGTCGGTCGCCGCTTGGACGGGAACCTGCGTGGTGGCATTGGAAATCGTGTTGGAGAAACAGAAGTTGAACCCGGCTCGTAGGACGATGAAGAAGACTAACAGCCACAGCGCGGTGAGTTTCGGCTGGAAGGCTAAGAAACACAGCGCCCCCACCACCAACAGGCTGGTCCCGATGCGTATCGGCAGTTGGAATCCGCGTTGGTCAGCCAAGTGGCCCGCCAGTGGCGAGATGACCGCGCCAACTAGCGTCCCCGGTAAGAGGATAATCCCGGCTAACAGGGCCCCGGTATGCAGGACGTACTGGGCGTAAACGGGAATCACCACGGAGATCCCGATGTTTAAGAATTGGAGGCCGAAGTAGGTCAGTGCATCGTCGCGGACCGCCGCGTGCCGGAAGACTTGGAGGTTGACTAACTGCGCGGCTCCCCGGTTATTTTGCCAGACGAACCCGCCAAAGAGCACCACGGCCAACACCAGTAAGCCCCAGAAACTTAGGCTAAAGCCCTGCTTGCCAATCACGGAAAAAGCGTAGACCCAGGTCAGCATCGCTAAGGCTAACGCGATGAAGCTGGGCCAGCTAAACGGCTTGGGGTGCGCGCTGACTTCACCCCGGACAAAGATCTGACCACCAATCAAGCTGATTAGACCGAACGGTAACAGGAACCAGAAGATCATCCGCCAACTCATGGTCGACGAGACTAGCCCGCCGTACGTCGGCCCTAACGCGGGGGCCAGGGAAATGATCATCCCGGCGATGCCGGTCATCATCCCCAGCTTGGCGCGTGGCACTTGGGTGAAGATCAGGTGAAAGAGAATCGGCGTGGCTAGCCCGGTCGCGGTGGCCTGGACCAACCGGCCAACCAGCAGGATGGTGAAGCTGGGGGCAACGGCGCAGATGACGTCGCCGACCACGAACGCGATGACCGCGATAACTTGCAGATGCTGGGGATGATACTTTTTCAGGAGGTACGCGGTGGTCCCCATCATAATGGTCACCATCAGGAGGTAGGCCGTGGTGATCCACTGCGTCATGTCTAGTGAAATGCCAAACTCCCGGGAGAGTTCCGGATACGTCACGTTCATCGACGTCTCGGTCATGATCCCCAGTAAGCTAAGTAAGGCCACCGACAAGATGGCGCCCCAAGTGCGGGGATGAATCTGATTTTCCATGGTTTGATGCCCTCTTTGTTTTGTGTTTAAGTTTATTTTAGCACGGGGTGTCCAGTTTAACCGCCATAAAAAAGGGGCACCCAGTCGTCACTGAATGCCCGTTAAATCTTCTTTTATCTGCTGGTCTCAGGAATCCGAAAGTCTGCTAAATTGACCGTTACCAAGTGTTCCACGTCATATTCCGCTAACTCCAACTCACCAGATGGTGTAGCGGCGGGTAAGTCCGTCACCCGCGCCAACGTCTTACCAATAATGTCACGCGCAACAATCAAAGCTTGTGCCGCGCTGGTGCCACGGATCCACGTGCCATGATTGATATCGGGAATCTCAACATTATACTCACCGTTATCCGGATGAAGAATGACGGGATAGGTCACCATTTGTGCTTGCATCATTTTAGCCTCCTCGGACTAAGTTAATCACCTGAGCACACGAAACGGACCACCACTGACGGATAGTCCACCTAAACTGACTGTCGTTGCATTCTATACAACAACTTTTATGGCTGATATCACCTTACCGGATTGTAAGGGATAACATTCTTGGCTTTATCATACCACCCGATAGACTAAATACAAGTGGAGACTCTCCCCTGCATACGCGGGGAACACTTACGACGGATTCCGTACGAGAACCGACGGATAGAATCACCCCCACACACGCGGGGAACACAACCTTTTTTGACCAACTAAACAGCAAATATCAGAATCACCCCCACACACGCGGGGAACACTGTAGTCATCGTAAGTGGTCATGATCGGTTGAAGAATCACCCCCACACACGCGGGGAACACCGATTAGACGAACAAACGATTCAGTAGGATTAGGAATCACCCCCACACACGCGGGGAACACTAAACAGGTATGATTAACCTAACAATTCCAATGGAATCACCCCCACACACGCGGGGAACACACTAAGCAAACGCCGTCAAATCAATGTTTGTAAATCGACTACCTATCAAATTTAATCACTTAACTACTCTCCCCCACTAAAACTAAAAGAAATTTAACCTTATCTTTCAAGCATCGTACTTCTTACTTGGGAATCTACTCATAAGCTAGTACAATATGAGTACAAGATAACTAGGAGGGGATTAACTATGACACAAACAACTAAAAAGCGAATCCACGTTCAAGTTGATCGATCTCTTGCTGACGAAGGCGATGCCGTTCTCAGCGAGCTCGGTTTAACACCTACGACCGCAATTACAATGTTCTACAAGCGTTTGGTCGCTCAGGGAGCATTGCCTTTTCCCGCTGAGTTAACTCAACGGGAAAAAGACGAACTGGCTATCCAGAAACTAACCACCGACTGGCCAGTTAAAGACTTAAAAACACCAGAAGAGATAAAGGATTGGGCAGAAAAAGATGACTAAGACTATCGCGACTGCTTACGTCCGCTTTATCCAAATACCTGGTGGAAAGCGTCGGCCCATCTACATCCTCCGTGAAACACCAGACAAAATCTTCTTCTTTGACATCACTACTAAGTACACAGGCAAGTCTAAGTTCATGAAACAGTGGTACTTCGAAATCGAGGATTATCTGACTACTGGGTTAAAGAAACACTCCTGGATTGACGCTTATCAAATTTATTTGCTTACTAAAGGGACCACAAAAATTAGCTACATTGGCACACTGAGTGATGCCGACACTTCACGTCTTCACGAGTTCCTGAAGCAAATTAGTTCAAAGAGAGTCCGGCATACGCCTTAATAAGGCATCAAACTAAATTCCCTCACACACGGAGAACACAAGTCCTCGCAATCGCGAGGCCTTTTTTGATGAGGATCACCCCCGCATACACGGGGAACACCAAATATAAAAACTTCGATGAGCTATTTTGTTGGAATCACCCCCACATACGCGGGGAACACCAAGACGATTGAAGGTGCAGCACGCTTCTACAAGAATCACCCCCCCACACACGGGGAACACTATCAGGAAAGAGGAAATGCAGGATGAATGATAGAATCACCCCCACATACGCGGGGAACACACTAAACAAACGCCGCCAAATCAACGTTCTTAAATCGACAACCCAACAAACTTAATCACTTAATCTAACTATAATTATACCTACCCCTCAAGCCAACCACCACTAGTATGATCTTAAAAAACACCATTTCCCACAATTATCTAAATACCCCTACAATAAAAAAGCTAACCACAAAGGCTAGCTTATCCTAAATCGTTCTTACTCCCTAATCACACTCAGAAGTAGCGGATGATGGTCCGCTACTCCTCTTTCATCTAAAACCAGCGGCTAATCTACTCAATCCGCCATCAGCTCATATATTCGCGCTGCTGTCTCACCAATGTCATCGTAATTTAAGATTCGTTCCTCCACAAAACGGTATCCATATCGGCGATAAAACTGCTCTGCTGACGCATCACGAGTCAATACGTCTAGGTGAATGACCCGCTGACCCGCATCTCGAGCTGCCTGAACCAGCGCTTGCATGAGTGCCGTAGCCAACCCTCGACGACGAAAATCCGGATGGACGGCCAAAAGGTGTAGGACCGCAATCTGACGATCAACAACAACGTAAGACCAGTTCACACCTTGATAATTTTCATCGTCCCCAACTGATAGGATACCGGCTGCCACAACCTTCTGGTCGATGAACCCAGCTATGACACGCCGAGTCTGTAAAGCCTCCCGCAACAGGTTCCGGCTAGGATACTCACCCCAATGCCAGTCTGGGGTGTCGTCCCCAGATTGCTGGGCACATACAGCTTGGTAAAACTGGATAAGGAGTTCCAAATCAGCTGAAGTTAAAGTCCTAACTGCATCGAAAGTCATCGATTTATTTCCTCCTTCACTAAGAATTGCTCCCTAAAACATCTTACACGCATGACCACCGAACAACTATACCACAAAAAGTGACAGGCCATAACAGCTTTTCACAATTACTATGTATCATCACTACCCAAGAAAAGCATTCCCCGTACTATATCTTGGCAGACCACCATCATCATTTTTTTAGATTATTCTCCGACATACACTTGGTGGCTTCGGGGAAATTCACGCTTGAAAGCAGCTTGGGCAGCATGTTTGGCCGTACCAACAGTCACGGGATAGGTAGTCGTAACGTTGCGATACCCCTGTTCAACCAACGTTACCCGTTGTTGTGTAATCGTCAGTGTCACCGACCGATCCTTCTTGCGCGTTAGTAGCACCAATCGCCCAGGGCGCGACGTTTTAAGCATTTGCTTCATCAGTGTAGTCGCTTGTTTCAAGGGGATACACTTCATTTAGTCACCCCCAGGATTTGGATGAGCTCGTGACTAAACGTGGACTTTTGTAAGTCGTGACTGATAAACACTACGATGGCACGGTGACCTTGATGTATAAAAGCTAGGCGCGCAGATCCCAATTTACCTAAGTTTGTACGAAATTCGTAACAGGAAGCTCCAGATACCTTAGTACGGGTTGCCAGCTTGACTTTCGTCATTCCAGTCGCGATTTCCCGATTAACAGCATCTGAAATTTGTCGTTCAATGATTGCTTGTTGATGCACGTAGCGTTTGAAAAACGCCTTGCATCCGCGCTGATCAAAGATTACCGTTATCATTTCATCATCTCCGCTAAATTTCACCACTCCCTTTATATCACCCTCTTCATTTTAGTCAGTGTTTAAGCGTTTTTCAATTTGAATTATGTATATCATGGCCTAAAAAATAGCACCTTCACGCGTAAACGTAAAGACGCCATTTAATAATTCGCTGTTGCGAAAATTCCCCCCGCACACACGGGGAACACAAGTCCGTCCCGGAATCCGCTGGAGTCCCGATAGAATCACCCCCGCACACACGGGGAACACTCTAAACAAACGCCGCCAAATCAGCATTCGCAAAAACAGCTATCCACCAAATTTAATCACTTACGATTATACTTGCCACCCAGTTAGCCGGCAAATACATGGTCTTCAAAAACCACAATCTCTCACAAGGATTCCAATAATCCATCCCACTCAAAAAGCGTGCCCGCCCACCTGACAACCGTCAGATGCTGCGAGCACGCTTCGTTTTACATAAGCTTCAGCACCATCACCGACTCCACGTGCCGTGACCACCTTCAATGAATTACACATTACCTTTAAACAGCGCTACGGTGGGATTATATATGTCTCTGTAACGGCAGTAACTTTGTCTACACAACCATTAAACTCCAAAATTGGATGATTTTTAACATTAGTTATAGGCAATGATTCTAATCGGTCCGGTTGCCTACTAGTATACGCAATCATCGAGCTGACCAGCAAACCTATAGCCTCTAAAAACGTAATTTCCTACAATTATCTAAATATCCCCACAACCAAAAATACTATTTCACCACATAAACCTGATAACTCCGCGGAAATTCACGTTTAAAAGCCGCTTGTACCACATGCTTAGCTGATCCATCCTGCAACAGGTAGGTGGTTGTCGTGTCCTGATATCCCTGTTCGGTTAAGATGCCCGTTTGATCATGAATGATTAGTGTTACCGACCGGTCTTTTTTATGCGTCAGCAGAACTAACCATTTATTTCTTATCCTAAACATATTACTGATACTTTTGAATTTGTACTTTTTATCTCACAATATATAATCCGATTATTGATTAATCATAAAACGGTTCCGTTCTACTAACTTCAAGCTCAACAGCCCTTTCTCGCCCCCGCAAACGCCACGCCCGGCGAACTTGGGGCCAGCGCAGTTCCCAGAAACACCCCTGGACCGTATCACCATTCTTTTCCCAGTCGCCGTGTCGCTGGGTAATGTCAAAAATTTGCTGCCACGAGTGGTGCTTCACGCGTTGCTGTTGTGCCTTAGGAAGACTCATAAACCACGCTTGATCCTGTTCCCAAGCTGCTTCACTAGTTACCATCGAAATACGCCAGTCGTTTAAGACAAAGTTCCAGTGTTCAAAATCACTCAGTAAGATTTGCGATTCTGCGACTTCCACCTCAAGACACACTTGGTCGGCGTAATCATGTCGATCACGAAAATCAGGGCGTTGGTGGTGCCAATTTCGTCGATACCAAGCCCAAATTGGCGTTGTCACATCGGCTGGTGGCAAACCAACCTTACGCTTCAATTGTATTTGCATCCAGTGATACGCAGCGGCATAATCTGTGAACTCGTGGTCCAGCGCCTGCCGTGGATCACACACGAAGCGCCCCGTTTTCTTAAGTTGCTGGTACACACTGTAAGGTTGATTGGTCCAAACAATCATCGTTTATCCTCATTTCCAACCGGTAATGTCCAAACCAGCCATTTTTTTAAAACCCGTTAGCATTGATCGTAAAGAGGTCCCTGAATTGTCAAAGGGTATCCTGTATAGTCCTTAAAAGTGTATCAAATTGAGTAGTAGCCGTCACTAGCGCCTTCCAAATATCGTAAAATCCTCTTAAAATTAATAGATGAAATATTAGTCTTCCATCTATTAATCCTAAGGGGATTTTGAATAGCCCTTTTCACTTTTATAGCATCTTTGGATCATTTAAAATTTGTTCTACCGCCACAGCTAAATCCGTCACCGGACGACCCAAAATTTGTTCAAGTGTACGTGAATCTGCCACGTCTTCGCCATTATGTCCAACCTGCGCGTAACTTTGATAAGCTGCCGTTAATTGCTGTTCCATTGGCGTTAAGTGTGCCATTGCTAAATTATCTAGCAACTGGGTCCCTGAGACCTCATGTACCTGAATCGTCTTTTGAGCAACTTTAGCTGCCACTTGACCTAACTCCTGGTACGTTACTGGACGACCAGCTAAGTTCACGATTTCCGGGGTGTGATCAGCTAAAACCACCCGAGCACCGGCCTCAGCTAAATCTTGCTTAAGGACCCAGGCTACCCGACCACCAGCCGAAGCATCTGATAAATAACCAGTTTGTATCGCTGCTTTAAGTTGCGGTGCAACCATTTCAAGATAGAAGCCATTACGCAAAAACGTATGCGAAATTCCTGTAGCACGGAGTAATCGCTCAGTTTCACGGTGATTTTGTTCCAACCCAAACTTTGGATATTCTAGGCCGAAAAGACTAGTATACGCTACAAATTTAATAGTACTTCGCTGAAGGGCTTGGACAACATTTCGTTGAAGGTTTTGGTCTGGCACAGAAACGAAAAGTATCCGATCAATATCGCGAAAAGCTTGCTGCAAGGACGCTGGGTCCCGATAATCACCAATTCGCGGTGTCACGCCCTGTTCCTGTAATTCCTGATTGTGGTTCGTGTTTCGAACCAACCCATATAACTCGGTACCTACAGATGCGAATTGTCGGAGACTTTTCAACGCTCGTTGCCCGTATCCACCAGTAGCTCCTGTTACTAAAATTTTCATAAATTAACCTCCTAAAATGCCGTTCCCAAATTTTGAGCAGCCTGAACCTGATCACTTCCTAAAACTTCCCCCCAACTAGGCCAATGCAAGTAATGCTCAAAATTATGATACCAATCGGTTAAACTTTGATAATCATGACCACCCGCAACGCCCAATAAAACATCGATAAAAGTTTGGGTTAATTGATCCAGCCGTCCTACACGTCGGGTAGACCTAATTAAAATAACAACGTTTTTCATAAGAAGTCCTCCAATAACGTAAAGTGCTGTTGCCCATTATGACTAGTATTTTCTTGCTGAACAATTCCTAAAATATTAATTTCATCCAAAATATGGATAAAAATTGAAAATTGTCCACTTTATCGTTAAACTGATCCTAAATTCCCCCAGTCAGGAGGCCCCACACCATGCAAAATCAAACGAATTGGCTCATTGCTCACACCCTAGAAGCGCTATTAACTACGACCCCTTTTGAAAAAGTTCGCGTCACAACTCTTTGTCGTGCCTGCCAGATTTCACCGCAAACTTTTTATAACCACTTTACCGATAAATATGCGCTAGTAGCCTGGATGTTTCGTCAAGACTACATTCAAGCAACCAACCAAGCTCATTCTTATACAATTAGCCTATTGATCCAGGTAACCCAACAACTTCTCAGCCACAAGAGCTTTTATCGGCAGGTGTACCAAGTTAACTCCCAAAATTCAATTAATCATTACATCTACCAGTTCAATCTTAAGTTGGCCACGCAGGCCGTGATGAGTAATTATCATCAGGAACACTTAACCGTTGAGCAGACCCTAGCCATTAAGTACCACACCTACGGTACTATGGCTTTGTTTCAAGAACTACTTTACGACCAACTGGACATTCCGCTTAATGATCTCTGCATATTTGAATATCAACGAACCCCCGATTTTCTGAAACAAGCGTTATCTAAAAACTTCTAGTCCCATACCGGCAAACGATACCAATACTGACTTAGTTACCATCATTAGTTGTATACCCTAAAGCTATCATTTTACGACTAACCGAATAACTTCTTAGTTAAAAAAGCTGTCACTTTATCCTTTCCAAGATTAAAGTAACAGCCTTTTGTTAGTCATTAATTCACCAGCCAAAGATTAAAATCACCTCCGCATACACAGGCAAAAACTGCCAATTGGAAGAGATTAGGAATCACCCCCGTACACACGGGGAACACGCTAATTCATCGTAGGACCCTGGCATGTAGTCAGAATCACCCCCGTACACACGGGGAACACCAGGTGCTGAACCAAAGTACACCGACGCACAGGGAATCACCCCCGTACACACGGGGAACACCTTCCATATTGATTAATCTAAGCAGTTTACCGAGAATCACCCCCGTACACACGGGGAACACACGGCCGGAAAGTCGTTGGCTACGAAATTACAGGAATCACCCCCGTACACACGGGGAACACGCGACCATGAAATTGCAAAATCGAATTGATGAGGAATCACCCCCGCACACACGGGGAACACCCTTAACAGAGTAAACTGTTTTGCTTGTTATTGGAATCACCCCCGCACACACGGGGAACACACTAAACAAACACCGCCAAATCAGCATTCGCAAAACGGCTATTCGCCAAATTTAATCACTTACGATTATACCTGCCACCCAGCTAGCCGGCAAATGCATGGCCTCCAAAAAACACAATCTCTCACAAGGATTCCAATAATTCATCCCACTCAAAAAGCGTGCCCGCTCACCTGACGACTGTCAGATGCTGCGAGCACGCTTTATTTTGACATAACCTTAGTCTTTCCGCTTCAGCACCGTCACCGATTCCACGTGCGGCGTCTGTGGGAACTGGTCGACGGGTTGAATGTCCCCATCGATTACGTATCCCAACTCTTCGAAGTGGGCCACGTCGCGGACCAGCGTCGATGGGTTACAGCTAACGTAAACCACCTTGCGCGGCGCCATCTTAGCGGCACTTTCAATCAAGCTAGGAGCCAAGCCCTTTCGTGGTGGATCGACCACGATCACGTCCGGCTTGACGCCATCTGCCTGCCACTGCGCCATCTGATCTTCCGCCTTGTTCACGGCGAAGTCCACGTTGGTCAGGTGGTTCTTCTGGGCGTTAACCTTCGCATCCTCAATGGCCTCAGGGACGATTTCGACCCCGTAGACCTGCTTGGCGTGCTTGGCCAGGGCCAATGAAATGGTCCCAATCCCACAGTAGGCATCAATCACCGTCTCGTTGCCCGTCAGGCCGGCCTTATCAATGGCCATCTGGTAGAGCTTTTCCGTCTGTTGCGGGTTCACTTGGTAGAAGGACCGTGCCGAAATCGCAAACGTTAAGCCCATCAATTGGTCTTCAATCGTCGGCTTGCCGTAAAGGACCCGCGTCACGTTCCCCATGATTACGTTGGTCCGCTTGGCGTTGACGTTTAACACGATGCTCTTGACCTCAGGTAGCGCCTGGTGAATCTGCTCCACCAGTTGGGCCTGACTCGGAATCTTCTGCTGACGACTGATCAAGACGATCATCATCTCGTGACTGTAGTAGCCCCGCCGTACCATGATGTTGCGGATGACGCCCTTATCGTTGATTTCATCGTAAGCAGGAATCTGGAACTGCCGTAACAGGTCGCGGACCTTCACGATGGCCTTATCGATCTCGGGGTCCTGGATATAGAAGTCTTCCAGCGGAATCAGGTCATGGCTGTGTTGCCGGTAGAAACCGGTCTCCAGTTGGCCCTTGAGCTGCCGAACCGGCACTTGAGCCTTGTTCCGGTACTGAGTCGGGTGGTCCATCCCCAAAGTCGGGGCCACGGCCACGTCAATGTGGGCTTTCTTGAACAACTCGGCGATCTGGTCATGCTTGAACGCCAATTGCGCCGGATAACTCAGATGCTGCAAAGGCGCGATGCCCGTCTGCCGGTAAGTCTTATCGACATCGGTGACCCGGTCAGGTGACGTGGTCTTGAAGGCCACGACCCGTGCGAACCCGTAGTGCTTTTGGACCTTAGTCACTTGAATCGTGACCACTTCGCCGGGTAAGGCGTTTTCGATAAACAGGGAAAAGTCGTCGACCTTAGCTAAGCCTAACCCTTGGTAGGTCAGGTCCGTAATGGTGACGTCTAACTGTTGGTTCTTCTTTACTGGTGCTGTGCTTTTCATAATTACCTCATATTTTCTAAGCGTTAAAAAAGGGACTTTGCACCATTATGACGCAAAATCCCCTTTCCGTAAACGATTATCTATTTTTTGGCGGCCGCATCGGTCGAATCAGTCGCCGGGTCCGCAGGCAGTTCTTCCACCTGCTTGACGAATTTCTGTTCTGCTTCTAGCATTTCTGGCGACTCCATGGTCACCGCGGAATCCGGAATGGCGTCTAGGTTGGCGTACATCTCAATGTGTTGCCGCAAGTTGCGGAACTTCATCGGCGCATCGCCACCATATTCACCGTCTAAGTTGATCATCATCCGGTCTTCCACCGGCCGTGCGACCACTTTACTGGTCTTCACGTAGATGATGTGCGGGTCGTTGATGTGCTTCCCGCCATTCAAGACCAACCCCATCAACCGGAGCAATTCCGGTAGACTGGCCGTCTTAACGATGATCATGGTAAACTTCCCGTCATCTAACGCGGCATCGGGGACGATCTTTTCGAACCCCCCGATGGAATTCGTCAGTGCCAGCAAGAACATCGACGCCTTCCCCCGGAAATGGCCCCCGTCATAGGTCAAGTCCATCTCGATGGGCTTGATCTGCGGCAGGAGTTCGGCGCCCTTGGCCAGGTAAGCCAGGTAACCGAAAATGGATTTCAGGTTGGACGGTACATCGTAGGTCAGCTCGGTCAGTAGACCACCACCCGCAATGTTGATGAAGTACTGGTCACCGGCCTGACCAATGTCCATGTTCACCGTCTGTTCCTTCAAAACCACCTTAGCGGCTGCCAAGGGGTCTTCCCGTGGAATGTGCAGTGCGCGCGCATAGTCGTTGGTGGTCCCGGCCGGGATGATGGCCATCTTGGGACGGTGCGGTAAGCCGGCGATCCCATTGACCACTTGGTTAATGGTCCCGTCGCCACCTGCCGCCACGATGAGCTCGAAACCGGCCCGGGCTACCCGAGTTGCCTCGTCACGAGCCGAATTCGGCGCTGGCGTGGTCGCGTAAGCACTGGTTTCATAGCCGGCCTGCTCGAACACTGCCAAAATATCAATTAAATCTTTCTTTAACGCCTCACGGCCTGAGGTTGGGTTATAAATCACCCGTGCCCGTTTACGCATGCTGGTGCCTCCATTGTTCTCTAGTGTTTCAAAGCAGCCATCAATAACTTGTTGACCACTTGTGGGTTGGCTTGCCCGTGGGTCTGCTTCATAATCTGGCCCACCAGGTAACCGACTGCCCGGTCTTTCCCGTTATTAAAGTCTTCGATGGATTGTGGATTCTGGTCCAACACATCATCGATGATTGGTTGAAGCTTAGCTGGATCGGATAATTGAACCAAGCCGTGCGCTTCCACGTAGGCCTTAGGTTCCTCACCCTTGGTCACGGCCTTGAAGACCTTCTTGGCCATCTTGGTCGAAATCGTGCCATCGGAAATGAGGTTAATCATACCGGCTAAGTTGGCTGGTGTCAACTTAGTGGCGGACAGATCAACTTGGTTATCGTTCAGGTAGGCGTTCACGTCCCCTTGCAGATAGTTGGCCGCCATCTTCGGATCCGCCTTCAACGCGATCATAGCATCGAAGAAGTCAGACATTTCCTTAGTCTGGGTAATGACCATGGCGTCGTAGTCGGTCAAGCCTAAGTCGTTGACGTAACGTTCACGCCGCTTCCCAGGCATTTCCGGCATCGCTGCCTGTAAGTCCTTGATCCAGTCATCGGAGATGTTCAGCGCTGGCAAGTCGGGTTCTGGGAAGTACCGGTAGTCATCGGAACCTTCCTTGACCCGCATCAGAATCGTCTCGCCAGTCTTTTCGTCGAACCGCCGTGTCTCCTGTCGTACGCTACCGCCGGACATCAAGACTTGTTGTTGCCGCTTTTCTTCGTACTCCAGGCCCCGCTTGACGTAAGTGAAGGAGTTCAAGTTCTTCAATTCCGTCTTGGTCCCGAACTTCTCTTGACCCACCGGCCGAACCGAAATGTTAACGTCGACCCGCATGGACCCTTCTTCCATCTTCACGTCAGAAATCCCCGTGAATTGGATTCGTTGCCGCAAGGCTTCCAGGTAAGCGTAGGCTTCCGCTGGAGAAGCAATGTCAGGCTTCGACACGATTTCAATCAGCGGCGTGCCTTGCCGGTTCAAGTCCACGTAGGAATAGTTCCGTTCGTGGGTGTTCTTCCCGGCATCTTCTTCAATGTGCATTTCTTCGATCCCGATTTTCTTCTTCACACCGTCAACCGTGATCTCGACCCACCCGTCATGCGCAATTGGCTTGTCCGCTTGCGTGATCTGGTAAGCCTTGGGGTTATCTGGATAGAAGTAGTTCTTCCGGTCGAAGTGGGTGTGTTGTTCCACGTCCGCGTGTAAGGCCAGTGCCGCGATGATGCCATCAGCGACAACGCCCTTGTTGGTGGTCGGCAGAACCCCTGGATATCCCCAGTCGATCACGTTGGTGTTGGCGTTAGGGTCATCCCCAAATTCAACGGGTGATGGACTAAAGATTTTCGAATTCGTCTTTAATTCAACGTGGACTTCCAGTCCGATAGTCGTTTCAAAATTCATTAGTTGTGACCCCCTAACGTTGGAACTTTGGTATGAAATTCTGTGTTTTGTTCAAAGGCGTAACCAGCCTGATAGAGCGTGCTTTCGTCAAATGGCCGTCCAATCAGTTGCATCCCGATTGGCAACCCCTTACTGAAGCCGGCTGGTAAGGACAACCCCGGCAAGCCCGCTAAGTTGACTGGAATCGTCAAAATATCGTTCATGTACATGGTCATCGGGTCGGTGATCTCTTCACCAATGCCGAACGCCGTGGTTGGCGTAACGGGGCCCATGATGAAGTCGTGGTCCTTTAAGATGGCCTTGAAGTCGTTCAAGATGACCGTCCGGACCCGAGCCGCCTTCAAGAAGTAGGCATCGTAGAACCCGGCAGATAAGGAGAACGTCCCTAACATGATCCGGCGTTTAACTTCTTCACCAAAGCCTTCGGAACGGGACTTCACGTAGACGTCTTCCAGGTTCTTGACATCCTGAGCCCGGTAACCGTAACGAATCCCATCGAACCGTTGTAAGTTCGAGGACGCTTCGGATGAAGCGATGATGTAGTAAGCTGCGACCCCGTACTTGTTATGCGGTAAGGAGACTTCGTCGACCGTCGCCCCTAATTTCCGGTAAGTGTCCGCTGCCGCTAAGATGGCCTGCTTCACGTCATCGGCGATCCCGTCACCCAGGAATTCCTTCGGCAACCCAATCCGTAAGCCCTTGACGCTAGTCGCAGCCGTCAAGTCTGCCGCGTAATTCGGCACTGCTTTATCGGAACTGGTCAGGTCGTGTTGGTCGTGCCCAGCAATCGCGCTGAGCATCAAGGCGTTGTCCTTAACGGTTCGCGTCATAGGGCCAATAGCATCCAAGCTAGACCCGAAGGCAATCAGACCCCACCGGGAAACGCGACCGTAAGTTGGCTTCATCCCAACGACCCCGTTGAAGGAGGCCGGTTGGCGAATCGACCCACCGGTATCGGACCCTAAGGTTGCGGGAACCATTCCGGCCGCCACAGCGGCTGCCGAACCACCCGAAGACCCACCAGGGACCTTGGTGTGGTCCCAGGCGTTCTTGGTAGTCTTAAAGGCGGAGTTTTCCGTCGAACTCCCCATGGCGAATTCATCCAAGTTGGTCTTCCCCACAGAAATCATCTGGGCGTTAGCCAACTTCTGAACCACCGTGGCGTCGTAGACCGGCTTGAAGTTCCCTAAGATCTTCGAGCCCGCCGTAGTCGTGACGTTCTTAGTCACTAAGTTGTCCTTTAACGCCATTGGAATCCCAGCTAAGGGCTGGTCTTCGCTAATGCCGGCCGCGTCGATCTGGTCGGCTTGCGCCAAAGCTTCATCTTCATTTAAATGCAAGAAGGCATCGACTTGGGGATCCGTAGCCTTGATATTGGCAAAAGTCTGTTGCGTTAATTCCTTAGCGCTGTACTTCTTAGCCACCAAATCGGCATGCAGACTGGCGAGGTCTTGCTTTAAGTAATCCATTAATTAGTCCTCACTTTCATCGATGATGGCTGGCACCTTGATGTAGCCGCGTTCAGCATCCGGTGCATTCTTCAGCAGGGCCGCACTTTGACCCCAGTTGTCCGCTACGTCGTCGCGCATCACGTTGATCTGATCCGTGACACTGCTGGTTGGTTCAACGCCGGTGGTATCCACCTCACTGAGTGATTCAAACAAGCCGATGATGTCATCGAGTTGCGGGGTTAACGCGTCCAGCTGAGTATCCGTAAACTCAAGCTTGGCCAGTTCGGCAACGTGTTGAACTTGCTCACGATTAATTCGATTAGCCATCAATTATCCTTCTTTCTTAATTATCCGTATGACCCGTTTACCCGCTTAGTTCTGCGAGCAAACACACATTGCTATTTTACCATATATCGCTCTAACGCCAAAGATTCTCACCAAAAAGGCGGCGGTTTTTCCTTAATCGAAAAACCGCCGCCCATTCATTAGTTCTAAGAACCCGATCAGTAGCTGTTAAAGACGTGACTACTGAAGGTCTTTTCACTGGCCTTCCGGGACAGGAAGCTTTGGATCCCGTCCGTTGAGGAGACCGTAATGTCAATTGGCACTCCCGATGGCAGGTACTTCTGTGCCGCCGTCTGAAGGTACTGCGTGAAGCTGATGATTTCCGTCTGACTATAGAACTGCGTGGTGATGTTGATGTGCATCCCCTGCAAAGTCTTCCCGTCATACTGGGCTTGAGCGGTGACCCCACTCAAGTTCGGGAAGAAGTTCTCGACTTGACTCTTAAAGTTGGAGAAGGAACTGGCATCGTTACTGTTAGGACTCGACTGACCGCTCTCCAACGGGAAGACGTAGTTCTTTTGGGCCAACGCCGTCCACTTGGAAACGCTGGTGGTCCCCGCCTTATTGTTCGAGTAAGCTAAGAAGTTCCCGCCGACCAGGCTGTCGTTGGAGGCCTGCCGGTAAATGGCGATCACGATTGGCACGTTCTTAAGCGCCGACTTCTGCCGCATCCGCTTCAGGACCGTGTTGGCCGTCTTTTTAGCATAGGCTTCACCATCCGCCTTGGAGATCTTAGTCTGGTAGGTCGCCCCGTACTGTTCCTTCTTGTAGTAGTCGACCGAGTTGACCGCGATTCCCACGGTGACCCCGGCTAAGGACAACTTATTGTTCTTCTGGGTCATGTAATCCTGTTCTTCCAACGCCTGGATGTAGATTGGGTTTCGCTTAGTCGCTGACTTCGAGCCGTTATCCACGGGGTTCAACCCGGTGGCGTTGGTTTTCGACTTCCGGTCCAACCAATCCTGGACCGTGGTCGAACTCAGGTACTGCCCTTCCTGGAAGACGTAGTTCTTGGTCGAGAAGACCTTCTTAGAAACGTTCAACATCCCGTTCTCGAAGCTCTTCAAATTATAGGTGTTCCCGGAATCCTGGGTGTTGGTCACCCCACGGGACTTGCTGACCCGGTAGTGGCCACTTTGAATGACCCCTTCGTAGTCGCTATCCGTACTCTGCCCCGTCAGCTGAGTCCCGGACGTACTGCCCTTAGAACCCGAAGACATGCTCGAGCTCCCCAGGTCCCCACACCCCGCTAGGAAAAGCGGAATGGCGGCTAATGCAATAACCATTCGTAACCGTTTCACGATGTTTCCTCCTAAGTCATCCATTATTTTCAGTCATGGCTGCTTGTAATTGGGCCTCGTTCCAGATGGTGATCCCCAGCTTCTGGGCCTTGGTCAGCTTACTGCCGGCCGCCTCCCCCGCAATCAGGAGATCCGTCTTCTTGGAGACGCTGCCCGTCACGGTCGCGCCGTGTTGCTCCAGCCATTCCGTGGCTTCCGGCCGGGTCAGCTCTTGCAGCTTCCCGGTCAAGACCACCCGCTGATTGGCAAACGGACTATCGCTAGCCGTCACCACGGCACCGCTGGTATAGGTCAGGTTGACCCCGACCGCGGCCAACCGGTCGATCAACTGGTGCACCTGGTCGGTACTGAAGTAGGTGACCACACTGTCGGCAATGATCTGGCCGATGGTGTCGATGGCCACGATGGCGTCCGCGTCGGCGGCCATCAGGTGTTGAATGTCCCCGAAGTGCGCCGCAATCGACCGGGCGGCCTTAGCGCCCACGTGCCGAATCCCTAACCCAAATAGCAACCGTTCTAGTGAATTATTGCGACTATTGTCGATAGCTGTCAAGAGGTTTTGGGCCGACTTCTCCCCAAATTTATCTAAAGTTAATAATTGGTCGCTGGTCAGCTGGTACAAACTGGCCACATCGGTGACCAAGTGTCGGTCGAAGAGCTGGGCCACAATCTGCGGTCCCAACCCGGCGATGTTCATCGCGTTCCGGGACGCAAAGTGGTTCATCCCCTCCGCCAACTGCGCGGGGCAGCTGGGGTTGATGCAGCGCAACGCCACTTCCTCATCCAAGTGGACCAATTCGGCTCCACAGGACGGGCAGTGTGTCGGAATCGGATACGGTTGTGCGTCAGCCGGGCGTTTGGCCGCCACGTACTGCGAGATCTCGGGGATAATGTCCCCGGCCTTATGCAACAGGACCGTGTCGCCCAAGCGAATGTCCTTAACTTCCAGATAATCCGGGTTATGCAACGATGCCCGGGCGACGGTACTGCCGGCCAGTTGAACCGGATTCATCACGGCGGTCGGCGTCACAATACCCGTCCGGCCGACCGTCCACTCGATGTCGGTGACCACGGTCTCCACCTCTTCGGGCGGGAACTTATAGGCAATCGCCCACCGGGGAACCTTGACCGTGGCCCCCATGGCCCGCTGCAGCGGTAAGGGATTGGCCTTGATCACGATGCCGTCGATGCCGTACGCCAGGTCAGCTCGTTGTCCCGTGTAAGTGGTGATGTAAGCCTGCACGTCGTCCATATCATGGGCGACTTGGTAGGTCGGGTTGGTACTGAACCCTAGCTCCGCCAACTCGTCGAGGAGCCCGCTCTGGGTCCGGGTGTCCAACGGATCGTAATCGGCGATGTTGTACATGAACGTCGCGAGTTTCCGGTCGGCGGTCACCTGGACGTCGAGTTGGCGCAGACTGCCCGCCGCGGCGTTCCGGGGGTTGGCAAATGGCGCTTGGCCTTGAGCTTCCCGCCGTTGGTTCAGGTCGAGAAACGCCTGTTTCGGCATGTAGCACTCGCCCCGCACGTCAATAGTCAACGGCCGCGTCAGGGTCTTGGGAATCGAGGGTAGCGTGGCCAAATTCGCGGTGATGTCCTCACCAATCTGCCCATTACCCCGCGTCGACCCCTGGACGAACTTCCCGTTTTCGTAATGCAGGTTGATGGCCAGGCCATCGATCTTTAATTCACAGTTATAGTCGAAACCGGCGTAATTGGCGGGAACGTTCTCCCGAAGCCGGGCGTCGAAGTCCTTCAACTCGTCGATGGAGAAGACGTCCCCTAACGACAGCATGGGAATCTCGTGGCGGACCTTAGGCAGGTCGCCCCGGGCACTCCCGCCGACGTGTTGGGTCGGTGAATCGGCCGTGACGATAGCGGGAAAGGCGGTCTCTAAGGCCACTAAGCGGGCGTAGACCCGGTCATACACGTCGTCTTCGACGGCCGGTGCGTCCGCGTCGTAGTACTGCTTCCCCCAGTCGATCAGCTGTGGCCGCAGGTCGGCCGCTTCTTCGGCTGCTTGGTGTTGCGTGAGTTCTTTAACGGGTTTCTGACTCTCTGATTCCATTTTTTATCATCTCCAAAACAAAAGCCCCAGTCCCGTGCAAGCACAGAATCTGGTGCTCTGTTAGTCCGGTAGTCACCCGCCGAACTTGATTCGTGCTTCATTTATCGGTGGTTTTCTAAGTCATGTCCATCATACAGCACATCACCCATTAAACCCGTTCCAGGGCTCTCAAAATGCGCGATTGATTATCGATTTTATCAATTTTTAAATTTAGCGTGGCCGTTAACCGTATCTAAAAACCTAAGCTAGACTGACCCCAAAAACTTAAAGGCCCTCTGGAACGGCTAATAATCATGATGACTAAGCAAATGTAAGCCGTGAGGACGGCCAGACAAGGCTCAGCCGTGAAATTTTCCTTGGTGAGCGTTCCTTAGCTCGCCTAGGAAAAGGCCAGGCTTGAAGACCTGCATTTTGGGCTTCAAGTTGCGCCCACGGCGTTCCAGCCTTGTCTGGCCGTCCGGTAAGGCGACTGCCCCAACACCTAATCGTCCACCCGCTTGATTGGAGCGAAGGCGGCTAACAGCCGCTTAACGCCCTGCTCTGGGAAGGCGATGTCCAGTTCGGCGTCTTCACCGGTCCCGTTGACCTTGACCACGGTCCCGATGCCCCACTTCTTGTGACTAGCCTTGTCACCCACGGACCAGGCCACCTTACCGGCACCGGTCCCGGTGTCGGTTGTGATCCGACCGGTCTTACCATGGTACGGCTTGGCGACCGCGCTGGCCGTCCGCCGGGCAAAGGGCACGTCACGCCGTTGTGGTTGTAAGCCACTCTGACTTTCGCTGTAGTCCTTGTGGATCAGCTCCGGTGCAATCTCGGTCACGAACCGTGACTCCGGATTGTTCTGCCGGCGTCCGTACAGCATCCGAGAGTAGGCGTTGGTCAGGTAGAGCTTGGATTGGGCCCGCGTGATCCCCACGTAAGCCAACCGGCGCTCTTCTTCTAACTGGTCCTCTTCCAGCATGGCCCGAGATAGCGGGAAGATGCCCTCTTCCAAGCCCATCAGGAAGATGACTGGGAATTCCAGCCCCTTGGCCGCGTGTAAGGTCATCAGCGTGACCTCGGCTGGGTCTTCATCCACGTCGTCTTGGGCGGAGACCAAGGCCAAGTCGGCCAAGAATTCGACCAACCGGTTGTCGGTCTCGTCGTGGTCTTCCTGGTCCCAGTCGGTATCGAACTTTTGGGTCACGGACAGGAATTCTTCGATGTTTTCGATTCGCGTCTCGGCTTCCAGCGACTTGGAGTTCTTCAGCGTCTGGAGGTAGCCCGTCCGGTCCAAAATGTCGTTGGTGATGTCGGAGACGTTATTCTTCGGGGCCGCGTCCTGAATGGCCTTGATAGTCATCCCAAACTTCTCCATGGCGTTACGGCTCCGCGAACTGATGCCGTTGGCCAGCGCCACGTTTTGAGTCGCCTCCAGCTCGCTCCAGTCGTTCATGTCGGCGAAGTCCCGCAGCTTTTCGAGACTAGTGTTCCCGATGCCCCGCTTAGGCTCGTTGATGATCCGTTCCAGACTCATCGAGTCCGCCGGGTTGGCGATCAGCGTCAGGTAGGCCAAAACGTCACGGATTTCCTTCCGGTCGTAGAACTTGTGGCCCCCAACCATGGTGTAAGGAATGTTGGCCTTGACCAGGGTTTCTTCAATCACCCGGGATTGGGCGTTGGTCCGGTACAACACGGCAAAGTCACCGTACCCGCGGTGGTTCTTCTCGATTTCTTCTTGAATTTTAGCCACCACATAGTGGGCCTCGTCGTTTTCGTTTTGCCCGCGGTAGTAGGCGATTTTTTCACCTTCGGGGTTCTCCGTCCACAGGTCCTTCTTCTTCCGGTTGACGTTCTGCTGGATCACATCGTTGGCCGCTTGCAAGATGGTCTTAGTCGAGCGGTAGTTCTGCTCCAATAAGGTGGTGTGGGCGTCTGGATAGTCCTTCTCGAAGTTCAGGATGTTCTCCATGTTGGCGCCCCGCCAACCGTAGATACTCTGGTCCCCATCCCCGACCACGCACAGGTTGTTGTGCTTCTTGGCTAGCATGTTGACCAGCATGTATTGCGCATCGTTAGTATCTTGGTATTCGTCCACGTGGATGTACTGGAACTTGTCCTGGTAGTACCCCAGCACGCTAGACTCCTGCTTGAACAGCTTGATAGTCAGCATGATCAGGTCATCGAAGTCCATGGCTTGGTTGGCCTGGAGGGCCCGTTGGTAACTGTCATAGACGCTGGCGACCGTGGTCTCAAACGGTGTGGCCGCGTTCTCGGCCATCATAGCTGGCGTCTGTAGCGCGTTCTTGGCATTCGAAATGGCCCCCAGAACCGAACGGGGGTCGAACTTCTTAACGTCTAAGTTCTGGTCGCGCAAGACCCGCTTGATCAATGTCCGCTGCTCCCCGGTATCCGCAATCGTAAACGCCCGGTTGTAGCCTAACTTGTCCGCATCCCGGCGTAAGATCCGCACGCACAGGGCGTGGAACGTTGAGACCCAGACGTCGTTGCCGTCGGGGCCCAAGAGCTTAGCGACCCGTTCGCGCATTTCCTTAGCGGCCTTGTTGGTAAAGGTGATCGCCAAGATGTGCCACGGCAATACGTGGTTATGCTCGATCAAGTAGGCGACCCGGTGGGTTAAGACCCGCGTCTTACCACTCCCGGCACCCGCTAAGACCAGTAAGGGACCCTCCGTTTGAAGGACGGCCTCCGTCTGCTTGTCATTCATGCCTGTTAATAATTCTTCTCCTGCCACCCTGAACACAATCCTCTCTGTCATTAGTCCTGTCTATTATAGCAAAGAAACATACGTTCTGCTGACAAGTAAAATCAAATAGATTAAATTCACAACAAAAATAGAATCACCACTACCATATTCTGCATTGGGGTGGTAATTCTATTCGTAAAATTGATTTAAGTGTTTACTCTTAAGGTTTATGGCTTTTCCTAAATTCATCAGCAAAATTCAAACTCGGTAAAACCGTAACTTTAGGGTCATCTAAGGCCGTAATCATCGAAACAATTGTTCTCAGATAAGGATACAACATTGCTGCACCATTCGTTGCTAAAAACTTTTTAGCATCGTCCTGTGTTAAATCTTCCCTTAGCGTGAAGGATCCATCTAGTTCAAGCATGCACTGCCGGTAACCTGACACTTTGCTTCCAAATTGAGCATTAAGTTTAACCGTACCTATATGGTTTTCAGTGTCCATAGCACCTTTAATTTCAATGTTCGTATCGTTAGAGCTACCATACTTTTTCTGATAGTCATCAGCACTAATTGTATCGTAATGCAACTTATTAATCCGATAACCTTCAAAATTAATCACAGGTCCACTTATACTCATTTTATGAACTCCTTAAGCCGCGAATAAATAAGATTGTTGCTCATCATTATCGCCGTCTTCAACAGACACCACAAAATTGCTTATTGATTTTTGATGTACAGCCTTTAACCCTCTATTGGAAGAAACCGCCGGAGCACTAAATTGTTTCTCAGATGTCACTTCTACCCCGCCGATTGTTTCAACACCTAACAGAGCTAGTAACTCCTTAACATCAATATTCTGTGAAAAGTCATGAATATCTGCTAGAACTTCTTCACGCGTTTTAAAGTACTTAGCCATGTTTAGTCACTCCACTTCAATAGTTTTAATGGTCTCATCATTTCGCAAACAATACTCAACGCCATTAGGAATATACGTTTTAATATTTTTATAGATTGCCGTTGTCGTCGCACAACAAACATCGTTAATTAAAGCATCTCCATGTCTTTTCAATTCGCGAATATAATATTCAATCAGCGCACCATCTAATTCATGTTGCGTAAACTTATTTTGATAATTTCTACGGATATAGTCAAGCGTTTTGTGTATTTCTTGTTCTTGTAAAAACGCCCTGAATAACATCATATCCTCTAAGTTATCGACAAAGTTCAGTTCATAGTCCGGGTCAAGTTCTAAAGTAATTTTCAAAATACCTGGTACATCATCTTTTTTATAAAACTTCTGAGCTAACATGCGATCATTTAAAAATCCATACACACCAAAACCCAGACTACCTGGATGCTTACCTGATTGACTATAAAAGTACTGCCAATTTACTCGAGGGAAGATAAAACCATTAGCCATAATCTTCTTACAATTCTCTGGACTCGTTGCATGGTAAATTTCTTTTATCAAGTATCGCCACACCTCATAAATATCCGTTAACCAGTTCCTAATTTAATCCGTCTCCTGGTCAGACTTATCCGGTAAGGCCGGACCGTCCGTCCAGATACCGGTGTCGTCCAGTTGGTCCAAGATGGTCTTCACGGATTGGCCCTGAATGGCCACGTGCCCGACCACCGTGTCATCATCGGCGTGTCGCAAGTGGTAGAAGTTGAAGTGCCAGTTAGGCTTAATCTGCCACTGGGTCCGCATGGCCGGTAACTGCGCCTTGGTGAAGGTGATGGTCACGGCCGGCGTCAAAATGGCGGGAACCGCTAACGGCAAGCCACAGATGGCCCGCAGGTGTTCCTCGAATTCGTCGACGGACGCCGCGTCCGCGAACACGTAGCCGTTTTCGCTAGGTGCCGGAACAATCTTCTTAACGTAAATCGACCCGTTCTTGGTCAGGTAAAAGCCGACCTCGAAGGCCCCCACGTAATTGACGTGTTGGCCCACTTCGGAGGCAATCCGCCGTAACTCACTGGCCACGGCCGGGTCCACGTTGGCCGGAACCCAGGTCTTGAACGGCTGGTCGTCAGCCGACTCGCCTTCCGTGACAGGGAACAACTGCTGGTTACCCTCCTGGTCCCGTGCGACCACGATCGAATACTCCCGGTCATAGGTAATCTGGGATTCCAGGATGTAGGTCCCCCAGTCGAGCAGCCCCGCCGCCTTAGCAATGTCCGTTTGCGTGCGGATCACTAACTCGCGACCCTTGGACCATTCCTTTTGGATGGGCTTCAGGACACAGGGATAGCCGATCGAGTTGACGGATTGGTAAACGTCGTCTAAGTCGATAATCGTGGCGTAAGGGGCAATGTTGACGTTGAGCTGTTCGAAGAACGCCCGCTCAAGTAAGCGGTCCTGCATCATTTCCAACAGGTCGCTGCCCTGCGGAATCTTGGTGTATTGCGCCAAGAACTTCACGACGTCGGTGCTGACGTGGGCGGAATCGTAGACCACCGCGGCACAACTCTCCGCAAAGTGCTGTAGTTTTGCCTTGTCGCGTCCGTCGCCGACCGCTTTAAAGTCGGCCAGTTGTAACGCCTCGCTGGTTTCATCGGAGCCGTACGCCCCGACTTTTAACCCCATCTTCCGGGCAGTCGTGACCAGCATCGCGGCGTTCGCGCTGCTGCCGATGACCCCAATCGTATCGCCTGGATATAAGACCGTATTCGCCAATAGTCTTCCCTACTTTCCACTTATCAGATTTTATACATGATTAAATCAAGCATACGCTTCACCATTTATTCTAAGGTTTGACCGCCGAATACACAAGCAACATGCCACACTTCCCCTTAGTCCTGGGCAAAAGTCACCGTGCCGTTCTCGAAGGCCGCGATGCTGGCTAAGGCGACCAGCGGAATCCCGGCGTCTGTGACCAGTTGATGGCCTTTCTGGAAACGCTTCTCGATAACCACACCGACACCGGCGACCTTAATGTTCGCGGATTCGGCGATGTCGAGCAACCCTTGGACCGCCTGGCCGTTGGCTAAGAAGTCGTCAATGATCAAGACCTTGTCGTCGGGGTCTAGGAACCGCCGGTCGATCGAAATGTCGTTGTTGACCTGCTTGGTGTACGAGTAGACCTTGGCGGTGTAGAGGTGGTCGGTCAGCGTCAGGCTCTTGTGCTTCCGCGCGAAAATCATCGGGACGCCCAAATGTAAGGCAGCCATGACGGCGGGTGCGATACCGGAGGACTCCACCGTGAGGACCTTGGTGATGCCCGCATCGGCGAATTGCCGCGCGAACTCCGCGCCTAATTGGTCCATCAGCTGCGGATCAACTTGGTGGTTCAAGAAGTTGTCCACTTTTAAGACGTTTCCGGGTAAAATCGTGCCGTCTTGCCGAATGCGGTCCTCTAAAATTTTCATCTGTATATAACCTCCATAATATGCCGTTTCCTAAGTTATCCTTTATTCTACCCGACTTGGGTTCCAAAACACAACGCCCGCACCGGAAAATTTAGGAAGCGTTAAGCTAGAAGTACCCCCAGCGCCTCCGCGAGCGTGGTGGTCAGCGCCAGGATTCCTAGATTGCGGACCGCCAGAATAAACGTTTCTTTTTTGACTTGGACCCGGAATAGGCCGCGGACGTTACGCACCACGGGAAAGACGCTGACTAATGCCAACAGGGTCCACACCGGCAGGTCGCCTAGGACTACACTGGCAATCAGGGCCAGGTAGCCTAAGACGTAGAAGCTCGCAAACAGCCATAACGCGCGCTGGACGCCCAGATAGTAGACGATGGTCTTCCGGTTCAGGTCCAGGTCTTCCTGGGCGTCACAGATGTTGTTGGCCAGCAATAACGCGGCGATGGCCGCCATCGCGATCCCCGAAGCCAATAGGACCCGTAGCCACAGCGTCAGGGTCAACGCGCTGGTCTGGTAGAGGTTCAGGTAGACCGTGATGGCCATGATCATGAACCCCATGGTGAAGCCGGCGAAGAACTCCCCGGTCGGCGTGCCGGACAGCGGTTGCGGGCCGCCCGCGTAGAGGTACCCTACCAGAAAGCAAAAGATGCCCATAACCAGTAACGGCCACCCGGTCAGCCAGACCAGGTATAACCCGATCAGACCGGCGACTCCGGCGAAACTGGCCATCAACGCGAAGATGCCCCGCACGCTGAGGTGGTGGACGCCAATCACGTTGGTGTGGCGTTTCCACTCGGCCGCTTGCGTGTCGTCGGCACGGGTGTAGTCCTGGTAGTTGTCGTTGATGTCAACGGCCATGTTAAAGAGCAACATGGCGATGAAGAACAGCCCGTCCACGCCCCAGTTGAGGTGCTGGAAGTTATGGGCCACGAAGAGCAGCCCCAATAAGAACGGCCAAACGGACGCAATTTTGGCCTTGATTTCTACTAATTCTAAGAACACGTTCAGTGTCACTGATGCCATCCCCCTAATGCGCGATATGTAAGTTTTGACTAGCTTTGTTTGACAACGTTTTCGGTTGTCGGTAAGATTAATTTTGACTAACGAATGAGGTGCAGTATGGATCGACAACTTTGGCGGCAATTCCCGCAGGTTGAGCCAGAACTCAACGCGTTACAGCCCTATCTGCTGGATGCGGTAAACCTGACCAACCGACCTATTCACAATAAAATAGTAGCCTTAATGGCCTCCGGCGGCAAGTTCTTACGTCCCGGGTACTTTTACTTATTTGCGGCCTTTGGTCAACCGACCTCCCCGGCGGCCTTACGCGCGGGGGCGGCGGCCCTGGAGATCTTGCACGTGGGGACCTTGATTCACGATGACGTGATCGACCAGTCCCCCACCCGCCGCGGGGTGCGGACGATTCAGATAAAATACGGGCAGAAAAACGCGATTTACGCCGGCGACTTCATGTTCACGGTCTACTTCGACCAGGTCTTGAAGTCGACCCACGACGTTGCCTTGATTCAGGCCCACATCGACGCGATGCACAAGATTTTGACCGGTGAATTGGGCCAAATGGCCTTAAATTATCAAGAGGACGCGCCACTAGACGCCTACTTAAATGAGATTGCGGGCAAGACGGCTGAACTGTTCGCACTGGCCTGTTACCAAGGCGCGATGTTGACCCACGCCCCCCAGAGTGTTCAGGATAACGCCCGGGCCATCGGGGTGGCCATCGGGAGCGCCTACCAGATGCTAGACGACATCTTAGACTACGCGGGCGACCCTAAGAAGACCAAGAAGCCAATTCTGGAAGACTTGCGCTCCGGGGTCTACTCACTGCCGCTGTTGCTGGCATTACCCCAGGCTAGAGCGGAGTTCCACCACTACTTAAAGAAAAAGCAGGCCATGACCGCTGAAGATATTCAAGCGGTCCAAGACCTGGTCACTCAATACCACGGCGTCGCCGCCGCACAAAAACTCGCCACCGAATGGACCAACAAGGCACTGTCCTTAATCGCCCAGTTGCCCGACGTCCCGGCCCGGGCAGATTTGGCGCGGTTGACGGGGATGTTGTTGAAGCGGGATCATTAAACTAAATACAACGTAACTGCCAAATGAGCGTCTTAGACTGGTTAATCCCATATCAGTCCAAGACGCTCATTTTATTATTTACAGATGATTTTATGTACTTCAATCGCAATGCTTAAAAGATTTCGCTACTCCGTTGGAAGTGTTTGGCCAAGTGCTTTGTTTTGTAATCATGCTTGTTAACCTCAATCATGGCACCGCCAGCTTCTTTTAAGACTCGGACGCTTTTGCCATGGTACCGTTGATGACCGACCTTGTAGTAGGCACCATCACCGGCCGATTGGTTCCAACCTCGCAGGTCCGTCCATCCCTTAACCTTAATGGCAACGCCCCAATTTGAATGAATACGAGCTTTATCTGGATCCGCCGTGGTTTTGCGATGATGTAATATTGTCTTCTCCGTATCCCATTGACCGAACGAATAACTCCGTTCCTTGATCTTCTTCGCCGTAATCTTGGTGGTCCCGTAGTGTCCCTTACCATCATAGTGGTACCAAGTCCCCCGAATCGACTTAGGGAAGACCTTCATCGTGCTTTTGGCTTGTGCCGTAACTGCTGGTGCGGACAGAACCCCCGTTCCGCCAACCGTTAAGGCAACTAAAGCGACACTGATTAATTTTGCTACTTTCATCCTAACACTCCTTTCTTATTTCATTATAAGCTTTTTGCACGTTATTGAATGGCTATATACATCAATTTACAGTTAAATAATTCACGGAAAGTTATACTTTTTTCGCCTCAACCGTGAGGAACCTAATAGATAAACCGACCTTTATCGATCGACAGTTACCGTGAGACTGGGCTCTATTAACCATATTTTCTAAATTAAGCGTTTCCCAAATCATTTTAAAGTGTAATAATTAGGGTGATTAAATTCTAGGAAGCCGCGAAGGATTGGTTGTCCTCCCGACTCCCCCAAAGGAGACGTTTCAGATGATCAAACAAGCCCTACTAACCGGCGTAGCGGTCCTCAGTCTGGGAACCGTCGCAATCAACGCCCAGCCGCAGCCCGTACAAGCCCAAAAGCTCCACCAAGCCATCCCCGAGAAGTACTGGGGTAACTGGAAGTACAAGCAAACTAAAGTGATGATTCACCCCCACGAAGTCAAAGGCCCCGGCTTCCACTACAAAGGCAAGTCCTTAGGTGTCCGTAAGAACAGTAAGAAGTCAATCTCAATCTTCCAGACCTACAAGGGTAAGCAGGCCTCACCCAGCTTTGTTTTGAAGCGTACCAAGCACCATCACAAGCTAGCGTTACGGGCTAACTTCGATGGGACCGTCGAATACTATACGCGTAAGGGCATCTTCTAAGGATCAATCCCGGATCTAAACTAAAGCCATTATCCCCAAATCCGCGGGATAATGGCTTTAGTTGTGACGATCATGGCCTCAAACGCAATGGTTTACAGGGACCTAGCGGTAAAGAATGTCGGAAACTGGCGGTCATAAAATGTTGGTTTATGGCGGTGTATCACCGCCGAAAATTCCCTATGACCACTTCTCTCCCCGACCAGCGTCACGTCCCAACCAAAATTTAAATTGGAGGAATTAGTAACATGTTCAAAAAGTGGTTAGTCGTTTTAACAGCTAGTCTAAGTATCGGCGCAGTGGGTATCTGTGTTCAACCGCAACAGAGTGCCCAAGCCCAGAGTGTCTACCGCAAGGTGCCTAAAGCTTACCGTGGAACCTGGACTCTAAGATCGCCTAAGTACGACCGTGGTGAAAAACTAGTCGTTCATGCACGTTCCGTTAAATCTTCCGTCTTTCAGTATAAAGGAAGACAATTAGGTGTGCACGTCGGAAAGCACAACCGATACGTGACCGTATTTCAAATACATAAAGGCAAACAAGTTGGTGAAAACTATAACCTTAAGCGTAGTCACTACAAGCACCACAAGGCCTTGAAAGTTTCTTATGACACCCGGGTCGAGTACTTTACCAAATAACCAATAAAGCCACAAAAAGCGAGAGCCACCTCGATTGAGATGCTCTCGCTTTGTTATACCTTTTAGTAACCGTAGTTCGTCGTAGTGGAACTCTCGGAGCTGCTAGAACTGCTGGAACTATCAGACGTTGACGTGAAGATTGCGGCTGATCCAGTATCCGCGTGCTTCAAGTCTAAGCCGCTGCGGATGAAGTTCGTCACCCGCTGTAATTCCTTCTTGTGCATAACTTCCATGTCTTGACCGCCAATTTCCTTACCGTGACCCTGTAAGTGGGTTTCCTTAACCGTCTTATCGGCGGAACGGTAATTCTTGGCTAACGAGGTCAAATTATCAAACGTTAAATCGGTTTGAATTTGGCTGGACAAGGAGTTGATGAAGGATTGGTTCATCAGGGTGGAAATAGAGCCACTCTTTTTAATCAAAGCCATCATGCTATATACCGCCACTTGACAGTATTAAGTAATATTGACTGTTTACATCCCATAATTGCCAAACTTTTGAAGCACTCTAATCTAACTTAATTTGCCAATCTTAAAATATCTATTTGGGTAAAAAATGAAATCTAATGGTTTAAACTTATTTGACAAATAGTCAACAAATATGCAACCATACCAAACAACAATTACCCCCAAAATAATTTGAATGACTATGTTGGATACTCCTATCTTCAGTAATAAAACTCTAAAAAAATACTAAGCTTAGAGGCATAGAAGTTACCCGACGGGGTGCTCCTATG
>NZ_AZDT01000009.1 GCF_001434785.1 Levilactobacillus namurensis DSM 19117
ACAAGCAGTTCAATCCGCTGACCAGGTCTTCAACCTTGCCTCAACCAGTAATGAACAGGCGGACGACCAATCGCTAAGCGTCCTGGGTTCGGTATTGACTTCCGCGTCAACTTCCACGTCAATTTCGATAGCGATGTCCCTAGCGGATGCATCCGTCCAACAAGCAGTTCAATCCGCCAACCAGATTTTCGACCTTGCCTCAACCAGTAATGAACAGGCCGACGACCAATCGCTAAGTGCGTTAGGTTCAGCGTTGAATTCCGCGTCAACTTTAACGTCGATTTCGATAGCGATGTCTTTGGCGGATGCATCGGTCCAACAAGCGGTTCAGTCTGCCAATCAGATCTTCAATATTGCTTCAACTAGTAATGAACAAGCGACTGATCAGTCGTTGAGCGCGCTAGGTTCGGCCCTAAGCTCGGCCTCAACTTCCACGTCGATTTCGACAGCGATGTCTCTGGCAGACGCATCCGTCCAACAAGCGGTTCAATCCGCCGACCAGATTTTCAACCTTGCCTCAACCAGTAATGAACAGGCCGATGACCAGTCGTTAAGTGCATTGGGAACCGAATTGGCCTGGGCTTCGGCTTCAACGTCGATTCAGCAAGCAATCACCTCGGCTAACCAAGCGTATACGGCGGCTTCCCTGAGTAATGCCCAGCAGGCTGACCGGTCCTTAATGCATCTGCGCGATGATCTCACCAGTGTCTCGGAGTTCAATTCAACTCTCGATGCGTTTACTTCCGCTTCGCTAAAGCTGCGTCAGCAGGATGACCACTCGTTAGCCCAGTGGGGGCAGGTGCTTGCGTCCGATAGTCTGGTCGCCTCGCAAGAACTGAGTGCTAGCGCGTCGGTCGTGGCTAGTCAAAGCCAGTCGACGGCTGACCTCTTCACCAGTGAGGCTAGCGTGAGTCTGCTCGATCAGGTCACCCCAACACCAACCCAACCAGGGGCACCACTTCCGCCCGCCGGTGGGTCAACACCAACGGGGACGGGAACGCCTAGTCAGCCGCAGGTCACGCCACCAACGGGACAGCTACCAAGTTATCCCCACGTGTCCCCGACAACGCCGGTTGACCCTGATAGTTCTCAACCGAGCGTTCCTCAGGTCACCACGCCAACTCGGCCAGAACCGGGGACGTCAGTTGTGCCAACTACTCCAGATGGGGCTTCTTCAGTGGACCCCGCTCCGACCCAGCCAACAGTTACGCCTGCCCAGTCCTATCCGGTCTCGCAGCCTATCTTAACGGCGACGGCGACGGATTTGATTGACCCGGGGAATCTCCAACTAACGGGGCACACCGGATCGCACCAACAACACCGGCCACGGCCGTTCCAGCGGTTTAGCGTCTATCCGGTACGCAAGATTGGCCTGTACCGTACGCCGACCTTTAGTGCGCAACAGCGGTTGGCGTGGTACCACCAGTACACTGATGCGGCCCAAGCCCAATTCATGGTCATCGGGATGTTCCTATCTAAACACGGGCGCTTACGGTATAAGGTACGGGATGTCAACCACGGGTCCAAGACCTATGGCCTGGTGGGGTACATTACGGCACGGTGGGACTTCGTACGGCCGACCTATTACCTCCATCAAGTTCACACCAAGGTCAAGGTACTGGTGATCAATCCAGAAGGTATCAACGGTTACCGGCGACCGGATCTGACAGGGAAACGCCAACACTACGCGAAAGGGCAATGGTTGACGGTTTGCCGGTTGGTCCACCATCACCTCACGACCCGCTTCCAGTTGAGCAACGGGCAGTACGTCACGGCGAACCGGGAATTGGTCAAGCTAGGTCGCCACGCCCATCACCGACTTTGGTCGCTGGGCTTACCGAAGACCCAGCGATTCGCGCACTGGTCTTATACGGTGCCAAACCTGTCAACGTTGATTGGCCGGCTTAAACCCTAAGGAATAGATTAATAGAGTGTGGATCCCAAGGTGGTTAGTGTGCGCTGGTTGTCTTGGGTCACCCGCTTCAGCACGGAATCATTAGGAACAGAAAAAGTCTGGGCATTTGACCCAGACTTTTTTTGATTTAATTTGACCTTTACAAGCGTAAAAAGAAAAAACATTTGAGACGGATTTTTATCGGTTTGCGAAATAAACACCGTCATATCGGCAATTGTCAGCTATAATTAGCACTCTATCAAGTGAGTGCTAATTATTTGCATTTCTGACCAATGCTGACTATTATAGACAATGTAAAGAGAAACAAAAGACATGAAAGGGGTTATTGATTATGACCAACGAAATGATGAACCGGAACGATGACTTATTCAATCCAATGAACTTCTTTAACGAAGTGGGTAACTTGGGCCGTGACTTGTTTAACGGGAACGATAACCCAATGAAGACCGACGTCGTGGAACACGATAAGGACTACGTGGTTACGGCGGAAATGCCGGGCTTCAAGAAGGACGACATTCACGTGGACTACCGCGATGAGACGTTACGGATCTCCGGTAGCACGAACGTGGACCAAGCGACTAAGGACGACCAAGGTCGGATCTTACGGCAAGAACGTTCTAGCCAGAACGTTTCCCGGGCCTTCTACCTGCCAAACGTCGATTTGAAGAAGGTCAACGCGACGTACACCAACGGTATCTTAACGTTGACGTTGCCTAAGGAAGCTGAATCCGAGGATCATCACAAGATTAGTATCGACTAATCCTAACGCATAAAAGTGAAGAGCACCCTAAAAAACGGGAAACACAGTCTGTGAGCTGTGTTTCCCGTTTTTGATTAATGTTAGTGCTGGTAGGGTGTCAAGGTGAGTTGGTGGGGACAGGTGGTGGTCACGAACTGGGCGTCGTGGTCGATCATCAGTAGGGAGGGCCGAACGGTCTGCACCAGGGTCGCGAGTTGGTCACGAGCCGGGAGGTCTAAGTAGTTGGTGGGTTCGTCCCAGACCAAGAGATCGTGGGGCCGACACAGAGTCAGGGCCAAGGCCGCCTTCTTGGCCTCTCCCATACTCCATTCGCTAGCCGGGGCCCGTAGTCGGGACCGGGAAACACCTAGTTGGTGCATGAGGTTCCACACGGTGGTCAGTTGGTGATTCGCCTTTAGCTCTGACCAGTCGACGTCGCGGATGACGTGGTGAAAGTTTTGGGCCAGATAGCCAACGTTCGCGGGGAGGTCATTTTGTAAGTGGCCGGTGTGTTCTAAAGACGTATGCCCCAAAAGGCTGGCGATGAGACTGGTCTTGCCACTACCATTGGGCCCCAGAATGGCCAATTGCTCGCCTTGATGAAAGTCAATCTCGAGGGGGTCAAAGAGGGGGACCTTGGCCCGGAGTAAGCTAAACTGGCGGGCGCTTAGTAGTAGGCGGTGACCCTGTCCCGGGGTGGCATTGGTGGTGAGTGGGGTGGTGGTCTCCAAGTCGGCTAAGAGGCCTTGCCGTTCGGCGATGCGGTCGGCCGTCCGCTGTTCGAACACTTTAGCTCGACGCATCAGTTTGGCGGCGGATCGCCGACTACTGGCATCGTGGGTCTCGCGCTCTCGGCGCTCAGACCACCCACGTTGCGTATTGGCGCGGCGGGTTAAGTGGTGAATGTCGGTGATGAGTTGGGCGTTTTTGGCAGTGGCGGCTTGGTCTTGGCGGGCCTTATCAGCTCGCCAGGCGGCGACGGTTCCGGCCACGATGTGTACCCGGTCCGGGGTGATGGCCATCACGTGGTCGACGAAGAGGTTGAGAAAGTGTTCGTCGTGACTGACGCAGATGAATCCGCGTTTGTGACGCAGGTATTGGCCAACCACGGTCCGGCCGGCTAGGTCGAGGTGGTTGGTGGGTTCATCGATGAGCGGGAAAGCAGTATCGTCTACGAAGCCACGGGCCAGTAAGACCTTAGTCTGTTCGCCACCGCTTAGGCTCCCGAATTGGCGGGTGGCCCAGGCTGGCGGCAGTCCAATCTTGGTCAATTCGATCGTGGCTTGCCAGTCGGCGGCGCCCGTGGCGGTCATCAGCTGCATGACCGTTAGGGTGGGGTCGATGTCTTCGGCGGGAAAGTAGTTGAACGTTACCGGAGCAGTGATGGTGCCCGTCCCGGTCAGTTGTCCCCGCAAGAGGTTGAGGAAAGTGGTCTTCCCCCGGCCGTTCCGGCCAATTAAGCCCAGCTTCCAGTGACTGTCGAAGTTGGTCGATAGGTCGGTGAATAGGGGATGTGTGGCCCCTGGATATTGAAAAGAAAGGTGTTGAATTTGAATCGTTCCCATAAGTAATCTCCCAAGCCAATTCTTCTGCGGAATCGGCTTCTCCGGGGAATGGCCCACCGGAGGGCAGTGTGGAACGGTTCTGGTGAGAACGCTAAAAAAGGACGAAAAAAAGACGCGAAAGTCACCAGAACCGTCTGGGAGCATTCGCGTCGTGGGCGTACTAAAAAGCACCCCTTATTAGCCGAGCGACTGCACCCAATCAAAGTGTGATCATGTTACGTTGTGCGTTCTTCAAGGTTGTCACCCGACTTTCGAATTTAGTTGGTTTAAGTATAGGTAATTGGGGAGGAAAAGGCAATGGATAAGTCAGCTTTAATGGAAGATGAGGAGGGATAAAAAGCGGACGGGAACTCTAAGTTGAGCGAGTTTCCGTCCGCAAGGTAACGATTCAAGTTGATGAATTTAAAACGCATGAAGAGCTGTTCTTGGCTCTACCATAAAATCGGGCTAGAACGTCATTACAAAACAAGTACAGGCGCTTGTAAGCCAGGAAAATGGTCTGGTTAGCCGTTTCGCCTAGTACTGCTTCCCCGTCTCGTAGACGATTTCCGGTTCGTTCCCCGTCCGTTGGTTCTTGTTGAGCAGGTCGATCATGCCCATTTCATCTTCGGCCAAGGTGAAGTCGAAAATTCCCGCGTTTTCTTGGATTCGTTCCGCGTGCGTGGACTTAGGAATTGGCAGAACGCCGTGTTGGAGTTCCCACCGCAAGATGACTTGGGCGACCGTCTTTTGATGGTGCTTCGCCATCTTGGCGATCATAGGGTCGTCTAAGACCACCCGCCGTCCCAGGGGACTCCAAGCTTCCGTGACGATGTTTTGTTCGTGGTCGTAATCGACCAAGGCCTGCTGGTTCAGGTAGGGGTGGTACTCCACTTGGTTGACCACGGGCATCTCCTTAGCCTTCAGCGCCAGCAGTTCCAGGTGCGCAATAGTGTAGTTGGAGACCCCGATGGACTTGACCTGGCCGTTCGCCTTAAGTTGTTCGAGGGCCTTCCAGGTCTCGAAGAAGTGTTCCCGGACCGGCCAGTGGATCAAGAGGAGGTCCAGGTAGTTGGTCTGCAGGCGTTTGAGCGACCCTTCGACGGCCTTCATGGTCTGGTCGTAGCCCTGAACGATTTCGGCCACTTTACTGGTCAAAAAGAGCGCTTCGCGGGGCAAGCCGAGCTTCTGCAGCGAGGTCCCCAAGAGGTCTTCGTTGCGGTACAACATGGCGGTGTCAATCAGTCGGTAACCGGCGTCCCAGGCGGTCTGAATACTGTGGTCCATGGTGTCTTGGTCGTTGATCAGGTAGGTCCCGAAGCCCAGCCCGGGCATCTGGTTGCCGTCAGCGAGTTGAATGGTATCTGTGATGTTACTTAACGTCATCGTGAATCCTCCTTAGCGGTCTATCACCGTTAGTCATACTTCTTAGTTTAGGCTAAAGCCACTAAAATGACAACGCTTTCTGAAAAAGGCTTAGTGCCGTTTGAACTGGTCATAGAGGTTCACGGTGGCCTCAAAGAGCATCCCGGCGGTCATTAGCCACATGGCGAGCATGTTGCGGTTCGTGACCATGCACCAGAGTAAGACTAAATATAAGATGAACAAAATGACAGCAGTTGATTTATGTCCCATGTTAATTCCTCCCCAAGTTGGTTTGGTTCCTCTTCCATTTAACCACTCTGGGCGTCAACTGTTAATCGCTAGCGATTCGGTTAAGATGTGCAAAAATTCAGATGGATTACAGGCGTCCCCCGTTAGTTTCTTGTACAATATAGGCAAATAGTCATCTAGAAGGCGGTTACATCATCGGTAATCGCAGGTACGAAAGGAGGCGGGGTCATGCCCGAACAGCCACCCCTGACCGCGTTAAATCGTGGATTAACTAAATTTGAAGTGCAAGCACGGATCGACCAAGGCTTACAGAATGACCCGTTGCCACCCCTGACGCGGAGTGTCAAACAGATCTTTCGGGATAACTTAATGACGCTGTTCAACCTGATCAACTTGGTCCTAGCGGGGCTGGTCTTGATGACCGGCAGCTACAAGAACCTCCTGTTCATCGGGGTGGTCGTGGTCAACACGGGAATCGGAATCTTCCAGGAAATCCGCTCGAAACGCCAAGTGGATAAACTCGCCTTGCTTTCGGAAGGACGGTTAGCGGTTCTCCGGGACGGCCAGGCCGTCTCGCTGACCCAGGATGACTTGGTCCAAGATGACCTGATCATGGTCGGCCGGGGCGACCAACTCCCCGTGGACGGCCTAGTACGGGAGACTGGCGGCATCGAAGTCGACGAGTCCCAGATTACCGGGGAGTCAACGCCAATTATGAAGCGGACTGGTGACCGCTTGATTTCGGGAAGCGTGATCCTGGGGGGGAAAGCCACGGTCCAGGCCACCACGGTCGGCGAACAAAGCTTCGTCAAGCAGTTGGCCCATTCGGTCAAGCAACAGCACCGGACCGCTAGCCAATTACTAAATATCATTAATCGGATCATTAAAGCGTTGACCCTGACGTTAATTCCGTTGGGGATTATCCTGTTCGTGGCCTCATTAATTAAAGGCCAAAGTACGAACCGGGCCATCCTGGGAACCGTTGCGGCGGTCGGGGGGATGATCCCCCAGGGACTGGTCCTGTTGACGTCGGTCGCACTGGCGGCGGGAGCCTTTACGCTGGGGCGACACAACGTCTTGGTTCGGGAATTGCCCGCCATCGAGGCTTTGGCGCGGGCCGACGTGTTATGCCTGGATAAGACCGGGACCATCACCAGCGGTAAGCTTAAGCTGGAGCGGGTCGAGGGTTTGACCAGCCTCACGAAAGCCCAGTTACAGACGTTATTGGCCCAATTAGTCGCCGCCACCGGTGACGATAACGAGACTGCCCAGGCCGTCCAAGCGGCGCTGGGGACCCCCGACCTCGCGGCGGACGAGGTCTTGCCGTTCTCGTCAGGGCGGAAATGGAGTGGCGCGCGGTTGCCAGACGGGCAAGCCTACGTGATGGGCGCACCGGAGTTCATCTTTGATCCGGTCGATGCCACCTTACAAGCCCACATTCAAGACCTAGCCCAACAGGGATACCGGGTCCTGGTGGTCGCCCAAGTGGACCAGCTGACCACACCGCGGCCGACCAAGCCCCGTGCTTTAGGATTATTGCTGATCACCGACGAATTGCGGCCGCACGCCAAGGCGACCTTTAACTTCTTCACCACGCAGGACGTGGCCTTAAAGGTCATTTCAGGGGACAACCCGGTGACCGTGGCCAGCATCGCCCAACGCGCGGAGATTCCGGGCGCCCAGCAGTTGGTTGACATGAGTCAGGTCGGGGCGACGCCGGACTACGCGCACTTGGTGCAGACCTATAACGTCTTTGGTCGGGTCACCCCGCAGCAGAAGGAAGGGTTGATCCGCGCCTACCAGCAAGCCGGCCACACGGTCGCCATGACCGGTGACGGGGTTAACGACCTGTTGGCTCTGCGTCAGGCAGATTGCAGTATCGCCATGGCTTCCGGGAGTGAGGCCACCAAGAGTCTGGCAGACTTCGTGTTGATTCATTCGAACTTCGACGCCATGGTCAAGGTGTTGAACGAAGGCCGCCGGGTCATTAATAACATCGAGCGAGTGGCTTCGCTGTTTTTGATTAAAACCATGTATTCGGTGGTCTTAACGCTGATTTTTATCTTCATGACCCGCAGCTACCCGTTCGAACCCATCCAACTCACGCCGATCTCGTCACTGATGGTCGGTATCCCGACGTTCTTCTTGGCCCTGCAACCGAACTATGCCCGGATTACCGGGCGGTTCATGAAGCAGGTCATGGAAGTGGCGGCGCCGGCGGCCACCTGTGTGGTGGGCTACATCCTGGTGATTATGGGGCTGGGGTCCCAATTCCACCTGAGTTTCGCCACGACCTCGACCTTGAGCGTCCTGATGACGGGATTGGTCAGCTTGAACGCTCTGCTGTTGGTGGCCCGGCCGCTCAATCGCTTCAAGGTTCTCTTGGTCGCGGTCATGGCGGGACTGTTCGCGTTGATTTTCCTCTTCTTCGGGGGAATCTTCTCGCTGGTCAACCTCTTCAACTGGCGGTTAGCCCTGATTTACCTGCCGTTGATGGTAAGTGTGCCGCCCGTTTTTTATGCGGTTCAAGCCATTCTAGGCAAGCGCATTCTGAGTCGAATTCATTGGCGGTAAGATTTAGTTTCTAAAAATGACTTAGCTAGTCAGCTTGACTAGGTGATGTGTTATAATGCAGGTAACAAACAGAAGGGCAGGGAACAATATGGCTGATTTTAATCAATACACGCGCTGGGAACACCAGATGCACGATATTAAACTCCCGAGATGGGATGATCTTCCGAAGTTTGATTTGTACATGGACCAAGTCACGGCATTGATCAATGCGGTGTTAGGCCCCTTGGGGGTAGACACGATGACGCCGGCGATGATCAACAACTACGTGAAGCATAAAGTGATTCTGGCGCCGGTCAAGAAGAAGTACCAGACCATGCAACTGGCCGATATCTTGATGATCAGTCTCCTAAAGCCTATGTTCCAGACGGAAACGGTGCGGTCGGGAATCGACCAGATTACGGCGGGGGACTACCCGAAGCAGGCCTATGACAACTTCATTGACCGCTTGGAGGACCGGTTGCATCATTTAGGTGAATCGCAGACCCAGCCGGCCGCGGAGAACTTAAACGAAAAGCTGATGCAGGTCGCGGTGGATGCCGTGGTGGCCCGGTTACAGTCCGAAAAACTATTAACGTTAATCAAACGACCGTTACAAAAGGTTGAAAAAACGAAATAAGAAAAAGCCAGTCAGTCGGCGTTCAATTCGAACGGGGACGGACTGGCTTTTCCTTTAAAGTGGAGTTAGGGTCTGATAAAAAGCCATTCAGTGAGCATTCGCAGAAGACTCACTGAGTGGCTTTTTCGACACTTATTGGATTGGACGAGTGGGCCCAATCATGGAGACGTTTCAGAAACTATTGCATCTGAGTCTCTAAGCTTAACTCACTCATGAATGTTAGGAGGAGGTTAGCGTAGCTGGGGTGGTCCGTGTTGCTCTTGATTTCAACCTGCATGTCGTGCAGGTTGTCGGTGATGATCCCGTTGACGCCGAGAAACATCATCTGGTCCAGCAGGGTCACGTCATCGATATCCCAAGCGTAGACTCGTTGATGGCGCTTAGCCGTCTATGTCGCGTATTAAACCCAATTTATATAGGGATGATTTCTTTGTGATTGCGGTATAGGTACCTTTAGTTAGACAAGGAAGATTTTCTATTACTTAATTGTTAGTTAACAATGCTTTTCTACTGGGTGAAGTGTGAGTAAGTATTGGTCTTTTGGATGGTGTTTATGGACTCCGTTGTTAATTTGGTTTATGTTGCAAGCAAATTAGGGATATTCTCCTGATTCAATTATTAGCGCGAGGATGGTGACATGAGCGAAAAAGACGTACTCACACAGTCATCGAAGGAATGAACGTTGAATCAATTAAGTATGACAAAGACGTTGAACCCTTAGCGAGCTGTTCGGGATGCAGCGATGAAGAGGATGAAGTTGAGGCCTCTTCGTCCATCTTGTAGTCATTGATTTGCTTTGTTGTCGCTTAATTTAAAGCCCATGGATCATGCCGATGTCCATGGATTTTTGTAAAAAATAGAGGATATAAGTAATAGAAAAAGAGTAGCAACTTTAAGTTGGATGTATTTGGCGAGTTTTAGAACCAAGTTAGCCACTTGGGCAAAAATATACCAAGGAAGAAAAGTCCGGTATCATTGGAGTTTCCACAACTCGCAATAGCGATGACTCTAACTAAAAAATTGCTCATTGCCTGGGTGTATGCCCTCAGACCATCAATAACGAACTGAAGCGCGCTTAGGCCCGCCAATTAAGGAAGATCAACGGTAAACGTCAATTCTTCTACATGTCTAGTGAACGTGGGACCAACGAAGTCCACAACCAGATGATTCGACAGGACTTACCTAAAGGGCTATCGCTGGATACGGTTAGTCTTGTACAAGTTGCCTGTGTGTAAGCTCGCTTGAACAATCTTTTATGTTGACTGTTTGGTTGCCAGACACCAGTTGTACGCTTTTACATCGCACTTGACGGTAAATAGATTTATTCAGTAATACCTCCTGAATTATTCATACCTTTCAAAAAAGTCGTCAGTTTTCATGTTTTTCAAAAAC
>NZ_AZDT01000056.1 GCF_001434785.1 Levilactobacillus namurensis DSM 19117
TATGGTTCTAGTTGTTCTGTAAACTCGGTAATTGCTAAACGTCGAGCATCACGTTCATCGTTCTTTCTTAATCGTGATCCAGTGGCGATACGATTCTTAGCCGCCAGTGGGTTTAAAATATGGTAATTCAAACCTTCTTGTTGAAGAAAATACTCTAAGCGCCGGGAGTAAACGCCAGTCGCTTCAAAGACGACTTCCGCTTTTCCGCCGAACTGAAGCACGACGTGTTTCAGTTCATTAAACCCCAATGCATCTAAAGAGAT
>NZ_AZDT01000057.1 GCF_001434785.1 Levilactobacillus namurensis DSM 19117
AAAATTGATAGATGAATTATAGTTTTTCATCTGTCAACCTTAAGGGGACTATAGCAGGTTTTACAGAGCTCATCTTAGAATATTTAATTGGCCTAGCGAACCATTCAGTGAAGTTCCAAGGCCATCAAGGTAACCGCTTACATTAAAACTTTAACGAATGGTTTCGTGAATCAACGTGACGGGATCCGCGTGATCGCTGATTGTGATGTTTTGGTACAGCAGATCTTTGATGTCATCGACGTCTTCCCGGTTACTGTAAATGGTCAGCAAGGGTTCGCCAGCTTCCACGGCATCCCCAATCTTTTTATTCATCATGATACCGACCGCGTAGTCCAGCTGGTCATCCGCCTTCTGGCGACCACCACCTAAGAGCATCGACGCAACCCCCATCTCATCTGCGGCTACGTGACTAACGACGCCGCTGGTCTTAGCCGGTAGCGCAATCTGGTAGGTCGCTTGCGGCATGATTTCAGGGTGGTCAATCACCTGCCGATCGCCGCCTTGGGCCGCAATCATGTCCCCAAACTTAGCCAGGGCGGACCCATCGGTGATGGTCCGTTCACACATGGCCCGGGCTGTGTCTAAGTCGTCAGCCTGCTTAGCCATTACCACCATGTGGGCCCCTAACGTCAGTACTAAATCAGTGATGTCTTGCGGTCCTTCACCCTTTAAGATGTCAATGGATTCTTGAATCTCTAAGGCGTTCCCGATGGCATTCCCTAACGGCTGATTCATATCCGAAATGATGGCCATGCAATCCATCCCGACGCCCTTACCGATTTCCACTAAGGCGTGCGCTAAGGCCCGGGAATCATCGAGCGTCTTCATGAAGGCTCCGGAGCCCGTCTTGACGTCGATGACCAAGGCGTCGGTCCCGGACGCAATCTTCTTACTCATGATCGAACTGGCAATCAACGGAATCGAGTCGACCGTATCCGTCACATCCCGTAAGGCGTAGATCTTCTTGTCGGCGGGGGCGATGTTCCCCGTTGCCCCGACGATAGCACACTTTACATCCTGAACTTGATTTAAAAAGTCCTGTTCGGCAACTTCTACGGTGTATCCTGGAATCGCTTCCAATTTATCCAAGGTCCCACCCGTATGGCCGAGTCCCCGTCCAGAGATCATGGGGACCGGAATCCCTAAGGCAGCGACGATGGGCGCTAACGGAATACTGGTCTTGTCGCCCACGCCACCGGTCGAATGCTTGTCAGCCTTGATGCCGTCAATTCCGGATAAGTCCAGGTGGTCCCCCGACTTCATCATGGCCATGGTCAGCGCCGAACGTTCCGCGTCCGTCATGTCCTGGAAGTAAGTGGCCATCAGAAAAGCACTGATCTGGTAGTCCGGAATCTTCCCCGACACCACGCCGTCTACGAAAGTCTGAATTTCGGCAGACGTCAGTTCGTTACCATTACGTTTCTTATCAATAATATCAACCATTCGCATGGGTTGATCACTCCATTCCTTGTTGAAGATCGCTTAGTCAACCGCCGTTGCTTTCAGCAACTCGGCCGCAGCGTGTTGATCAATAATCAGGCAATTGGGATAACCGCCCTCTAAAGCTGCTTGAACAGCCGGTACCTTCGCATCCCCGGCCGCCACCAGGATCGAATGTTGCTTCTTGCGGAGGTCATCCAACGAGATGCCAATGGTCCGCTGGTTCAACTCGGGGTCGACAATCTGGCCCCGTCGGTCGATGTACCGGGAAAAGATATCCCCGATGGCATGGGCTTGCAGGTACTGCTTCTCCTGGTCCTGCAGGTATTCGAGTTGGAAGAGCCGCGCCGTTTTCCGGACGGTCCCCACCGAATAAATGGCAATGTTGGCCTGCCGCCCTAAAGCCAGCAGGTGTTGAATATGCTGTTCTTTTTCCACTAATTCCTTAGTCTGTTGATGGTCAAAGATGACGGGTAAGGGCAAGTACTGAGGCACCGTGTGGAAGGCGTTCGCAAAGGCTTCCAGGCTTTCAAATGCGTAGGTGTGTTCCTTGGCGTAGCTCACGCCCCCCTTAAGCTGGACGACCTCGACCCCGGTCAACGCGTCCGGCTCCAGGTTCATCCCAATGGCGTAGATGGTCTTCCCCCACCCGATGCCGATGATATCGTGTTCGGTCACGATCTGCTCAAGGTAGCGTGCCGCGTACTGCCCGACCTTGTTGACCAGGTCGTTTAACGGGGTCATCTGCGTGGGCACCACGTGAACTTCAATTGCGTACTGTTGCTTAAGGGCCGTCTCCAGCGCCTGAACCGTCTGCATGGGATCCACGATTTTAATCTGAACCAACCCCTGTTGGCGGGCGAACTGAAGCAACCGCGATACCGTAGGCCGGGAGATGCCCAGTTGTTGTGCAATCTGGCTTTGACTCTGATCACCTTGATAGTAGAGCTTGGCCACCACCAAGCTTTGTTTTAGTCGTTCGTCTCTAGTCTCTGCCATTCCCTGGTACTTCCCATCTATCCGAATTTGTCTGCTGGTTCGTTTAACGAATCGCGGCTTCTAACGCCACCTTGATCATATCGTTAAATGATTTTTCCCGTTCCTCTGGTTTCGTCGATTCACCCGTGATCAGATGGTTACTGATCGTCAGAACGGAAAGGGCCTTGACCTGGTACTTGGCCGCCAGCATAAACAGTGCTGCCGATTCCATCTCCGTAGCGACCACCCCATAGTCAATCAACTTCTGGCGGTCCATCTCATCGTTATAGAACCGATCTTCGGCTAAAATGTTACCAACCTTAACGGGAATCTTCAAGTCTTGCGCGGCGTGGTAAGCCGTGTCTAACAACCCAAAGTCACTGATGGGGGCGTAATAGATTCCCGGACCAAACGTGTTTTGGATAATCGCTGAATCGGTCGAGGACCCTTGGGCGAGCACCACATCTCGGAGCTGTACGTCTGGGCTCATCCCACCAGCCGTGCCTACGCGAAACAGCTTCTTAACGCCGTAATCATTGATCAGTTCGTTGGCGTAGATTGAAATGGAAGGAATCCCCATCCCCGTTCCCTGAACGGAGATCCGGTGGCCTTGGTAGGTCCCCGTGTACCCGAAGGCGTTGCGCACCCGGTTATAACAAACGGGGTTGTCCAAAAAGGTCTCGGCGATGTACTTCGCGCGTAACGGATCACCGGGCATCAACACGGTGTCGGCAATATCACCCATTCGGGCTTCTAAATGATTACTCATGATCGACGTCCTCCTGTCGGTTGTCTAGTTAAGGTCTGCCAAGAAGCTGTGGCCTCGGCCGTTCCCTGTGACGTTAAAGTTATCCAGGACCGTGGCTCCAAAGTCGGCAAATGGTGAACGGATGCCTAAGCTGCCCCCCTGCTTGAAACTAGGTGAGTAGGCCAGCAACGGCACTAATTCGCGGGTGTGATCCGACCCCGTATAGGTCGGGTCGTTTCCGTGGTCGGCTGTGATTAACAGCAGGTCATCATCGCGCAGGTTCGCCAGCACCGTCCCGAGCCGCCGGTCAAAGTCCATGAGTGCTTGGCCAAAGCCTTGCGGATTCCGCCGGTGGCCGTACATCGCATCGAAGTCGACCAGGTTGATGAAGCAAAAGCCCTCAAAGTCTTCCGCCATCACGTGATCCACGTGGTCCATCCCATCCATGTTGCTTTCGTTATGGTAGCCTTCGTCGATGCCGTGGCCGGAGAAGATATCGTTGATCTTCCCAACGCCCACCACGTGGACCCCGGCGCTTTGCAGGCGGTCCAGGTCCGTCTCACCGGTCGGTTCTAAGGTGAAGTCACGCCGGTTCGCCGTCCGGGTAAAGTGCTGGGCGTCCGGTCCAACGTACGGCCGAGCAATAATCCGCCCGACTAAGTATTCGGGGCCGTTCACTAACGAACGGGCATAGTCACAAATCTTGTAGAGTTCCGCCAGGGGAATCACGTCTTCGTGGGCGGCAATCTGGATGACGGAGTCGCCCGAGGTATAGACGATCAGGTCGCCGGTCCGCATCTGTTGTTCGCCAAGTTCCGCGATGATCTTGGTCCCCGATTCAGGACGGTTCCCGATGATCTTACGGCCAGAGAAGGCTTCTAGCTTGTCCAAGAGGTCCTGGGGAAAGCCGTTAGGGAAGGTGCTTAACGCCTTGGTCACGGGCAGCCCCATCATTTCCCAATGGCCGTCCATGGAATCCTTACCGGCGGAGATTTCCTGCATCTTACCGTAGTAGGCGTGCGGGTCAGGATTGACGGGGACGCCCATGATCGGCGTGCCGTGCAGGTTGGACAACCCTAAGCGAGCCAGGTTGGGCAACTGTAAGTTTCCCTCGTAGAACTGACCCACGTGGCCCAAGGTATCGGCCCCCTGGTCACCGTACTTCCCGGAATCAGGCGCCGCTCCCGCACCGACTGAATCCATGACTAATCCAAAAATTCGCTTAAATGCCATCGTTCTTACCCCCTGTTCCCGCTAATAACCGGCGTTCTGGTCAGCCGTCTGGTCCGTCAGAATGGCCACGGTCGCGCTGACCCCTAACCGACTGGCACCGGCCTCAATCATGGCTAAGGCTTCGGTTTTACTGTGAATCCCGCCGGAAGCTTTGACGCCTAACCGGTCACCAACGGTCTGCCGCATTAACTTCACGTCGGCGACCTTCGCCCCGGCCGTGGAGAATCCGGTCGACGTCTTCACAAAATCGGCCCCGGCTTGTTCACTAAGTTGGCAACCCAGCACAATTTCGTCGTCGGTCAATAAGCAGGTTTCTAAGATGACTTTCAAGAGCTTGCCCTTGGCGTGAACGGCTTCGGCGAGGGCTTGAATGTCGTTCTTGACAACGCTTTCATTTCTGGCTTTTAATTCACCCACGTTGATGACCATGTCGATTTCTTCGGCACCTTGGTCGATCGCGGTCTGTGCTTCAAAGACCTCGCTTGCCGTTGCCATGGCTCCGAGGGGAAAACCTACAACGGCGATGGGATTAACATCACTATCTTTTAATTGTTCAGTCACGAATGGAATCCAGTACGAGTTGACGCAAACTGAAGCCGTATTGAATTGCTTGGCTTCGTCGCAAGTCTGCTTGATGGAGGCCTCCGTTGCGTCAGCTTTTAAGTTCGTGTGATCCATGTATTTGGCGAGTGCTTGAGTTGTTAATGTCATTTTTATGAAACCCCTTTCATTTGCTCAACAATAGGATATCGTATTCTTGAACAAATGTAAAGATGGTTTTTGAAATTTTGTTCTTTCGTTCAAAAATCCAGCTAGTTGCCGCTAATAGCGCCGCTTCGCGTGGACGCTAAAAAAGATTACCGCAGTCCCCCACGGTAATCCTCTGAACTGATCTGATGGCTACTGGTACGGTTGGCTCAACCGTGGCCGGTGCTTGGCAAACCCCGTGTTCCCCACGTCGATTGTCCGCACGACCTGTGGCTCAAACGCTAACGGGCGTGTGGTCACACTGGCGACACCGCGTTGAATCGTGATGACGTTGTAGCTGGTCGCCGGATGGACTCGGTGCTGGTGTGGATCTTGGCAATCCACGTAGTTGGCTGCCCCACTGACCACCGTCACGGGCAACCCGTTATCGACTAAGTAATTGGCCGCAAACTCAACGTGGCCCGCGTAAATCCCGCCAATGTTGTGTCCGTGGAGAATCGCCAACAGTTCGCGATTATTCTGGAGCAACGTATAGCGCATATCACGCAAGGACGGAGCGTCTAGCGGGTGATGTAAGAAGAGAAATGCCCGTCGCCGCGGTGCCAGGTGCAGGTTCTTGTTCAACCAATCTAACTGGTCGCGGCCTAGCCAGCCGGCGGTGCGCCGGGAACGCCATTTACTGTCTAAAAAGTAAAAGTCCATGTTCTGATAGACCTGCTTATAGGCGTAGTACGGCACCGTGCGCTGAAGATACCCCGCGTTAAAGGCCGTCCGGTCGTCTTGATCCCCCAGGACCACCTGAATCGGGACGCCTAATCGGTGACTCTGTCGGTGTAAGTAGGTGCGGAGCCACTGGTAGTCCGTCGTGGCCCCGCTCTGAAACAAGTCACCACTGATCACGATCAAGTCCGGGTCCAGGTCGTGGGTCGTCAGATCCGCCCAAATGGTCGCCAACGGTCCCGGGGTCGGCGACTCGCCCGCTCGGGTTGCCGGTGTCAGTTTGATATCGGATAAATGAACCACTGTAAATTTATTCATGCTCGCGCGTCCCCCCATCGCAAAAAAGTGGCAGTCGTCGTGTTTCCCCCGGACGACTACATAGCTCGACCAATGGTGAAGCTACCTCTCAGGATAGCGGAATCATGTAAAGAATTCGTATGGTCCGTGTCAACATCGTGTAAAGTTTTCACAGTTACCCGTCCCACCGTGCGCTAAAAAGGCGCAACGCCCCGCTCGCAGTCGGGAACCATTGCGCCAAACTCAATCGACCATCTTCAACCTACTTGCCGGGTTTCTGGCGAAACCACAGCATGGGTAACCAGGACAAAATAATCAGAAGCAACGTCTCACCTTGCATGACCGTCATCCAATCATCTTCCTTCCGATTACCTTAATCGTAGCACGGGCGTGTCGCGAAACCGTATCGATAACGTTTCGTTCGTGTAAAGATTACAAACAAAAAACGGCCCCGTCACTGCCGCGACTTCCCGGCTAGGAAGCCCGCAGTGACGGGGCCGTTCAACTTAGTCAACTTAACCCGTGTCAACTAAGCCGTGATGTTACTTACATCTTGATGTTCCGAACTTCTTGCATGAACCAGTCGTTGAAGGCTTGGTCGTCGATGTCGACGGAAACCTTGGCGTTGGTCTTGCCGTTGTGGTAAGCCCCCCGGATGTCTCCGACCGTTTCACCGATAGCTGGGCCTTGGGTAACCACGTCGACCCACATATCTTCGGTCTTGATGGCTTCTGGGTGCAGCAGGTAGAAGATGGTGTTCACATCGTGCATCGCGCTACCCTTGTCGCTGTGGTCACCATCGTTGATGATGATGTCGTGCAGCATCTGGCCAGCTTCGTTGATGTGTTGTAACTTCTCGATGTTTTCGTTAGTCAACAGCGCCTTCATGGTGATATCCAGGCCAACCATGACAATCGGAATCCCGGACTTGTAGACGATAGCCGCCGCATCTGGGTCGGTGAAGACGTTGAATTCAGCGGCACTGGTCATGTTCCCCTTACCCAGGGCACCACCCATGGCCACGATCCGGTCGATATGGCTCTTCACTTCTGGGTATTCAGAGAAGAGTAAGGCGATGTTGGTGTAAGAACCCGTTGGCACTAAGGTAATGGGATCTTGGCTAGCCATGATCTCATCGTGCAGGGCTTCAACGGCCGTCTTGTTCAGTGGCTTAGGCAGGTCTTCTGGGAAGTCGTAACCTGGCATCCCGGATTCCCCGTGAATCCGTGCAGCGTCTTCGAAGTCCTTGAACAGGGGTTGTTCGGCACCGGCAGCCACTGGAATGGACTGGTTGAAGAACCGTACGATCTTCAACGCGTTCTTAGTGGTCTTGTCGACCGTAACGTTCCCAGCAACCGTGGTGATCAACTTCAAGTCGATCTTCGGGTCGTTGATGGCCATCGTCAAAGCCGCTGCATCGTCGATACCAGGGTCGGTATCCATCAAAATTTTAATTGTCATTGTGATTTCCTCCTCAGGATAAAACTTGGTTTAAGTAATTCTCGTAACCGCTTACGATTACCCGCAAAAGGAAAGCCCCCACTACAGCAGGGTGCTAAACACCAAGTCTAGTAAGAACAATCCTCCCAACAGGTAGAGTGGCCCGGTGACTTCGTAAGTCCGCCCTAAGGCCAGCTTCATAATCGGGTAAGCCACGAAACCAAACGCTAACCCGGTCGAAATACTGTTGGTGAATGGAATCAACACGATAATCAGAAACGCGGGAAACCATTCAGAAAAGTCGCTCAAATCAATCCCGGCAATGGCGGCCATCATCAGCGCCCCCGTGATGATGATCACGGGCGCAATCGCTGCGGACGGCACGTAAGCCAGTAAGGGGACGAAGAGCAGTGAGAGCAAGAACAGTAGGCCAGCGACTAACGCCATGACCCCCGTTCGGCCCCCACTTTCGATTCCCGAGGCACTCTCGGCCGCGGCAACCGTGGGACTGGTTCCCATGAACCCGGACAGAAAGGTCGTGACCGATCCGCCCTCAAAGGTCTTCTTGAACTTCTTCTGGTTCGGTAACAAACCTTGGACCAGCCCCATGGACTCGAAGACCAGAATCATGGTCATCGAGAAGGCGGCCAGGATGAACGGAATCGTGAAGAAGCTTGAAAAATCATTCTGAAAGACAATCTTGTGATACTGGCCTAAACGGGCCAAGTCGACCGTCGGGGTCCCGCTATCCTTCACGCCCAAGAAGAACGCGAGGAGGCTGGTCGCCACGATGGCGATGAAGAAGTTTCCTTTGACCTTACGCAGATACAAAATCAAGCTCAAGGCCAAACCGAACAGTGCTAACAGCGGCGTTGGCTGGGTCAAATCCCCCAATTCAATCAACGACGACTTACCGGCCACAATCAAGCCGGCTTTTTCCAGACCAATCTCGACCAGATACAGGCCGATACCGGCGGTGATGCCGTGCTTTAACGACTCCGGAATCGACGCCGATAGGATCGTGGAGACCCGGGTAAACGCAATCAGCATGTAGACAAAGCTGGATACCGCCGCAATTCCCAACGCTTCCTGCCAACTGAGGCCCATATTGACCACGATGGTGTAGGTGAAGAAGGCGTTGACCCCCATTCCCGGCGTCAGGATGATGGGCGCGTTGGCCCAGAAGGCCATGACCATACACCCGAAGAACGACGAGAAAATAGTGGCGAAGATGCTGAGATCCATGGGGATCCCCGCGTCCTTTAGAATTGCCGGATTAACGACAATGATGTACGAAATGGCGAAGAAGCCGGTGACGCCGGCGATAATCTCATTCCGTAAAATATCTTTGTGATGCCACACTTCACGCATGGGCATCTCATTCGCAAGATCATTCAGTGACGCAACTTGGTCTACCTGAACTGGTTCCTTTTCCATACAAATTCCCTAGCTTTCAATACGGCTAATCCCACCGTACAAACTTCACGGGCATTGCAACCGAATGGTCTCACGCATCCGGCTGGGTTTCACTCCCCACTAGGAAGGTCGGCACCCGTGCAACCATCATAGACTGAACCCACAACGGTCGTCAAGCCCCTAAATCGACGGGCCCATTAGACACAGATAGCCCAGAAACTAAGCGCCTCTGGGCTATATCACTGATTGTCTATCAATCAGATGTTAAACGGTGATTACCAAACGAACAGACCAACGATCCCGGCAGACATTAAGGATACCAGAATCCCGGAAAGCAACATGTAACCAACGTTCTTGGAAATCAAATCGTTCTTTTCACGGTCAACCATACCCTTGAAGGCACCGATGATCATCCCAGTCGTCCCGAAGTTGGCGAATGACGTGATGAAGACGGTCAGAACAGCACGGTAGTGAGCGGAGAAGAGGTCTGGGTTGTTGATCTTGCCGACCAACTTACCCATGACAACGAATTCGTTCGTGACTAACTTAGTACCCATGAATTGGGCGAATTGGAAGGCGTCGTGGACGTTCAGACCCATTAACCAAGCAAATGGGAACATGATTACACCCAAGATGTGTTCCAAAGTCAGCCATGGGTTGAACAGCATCAAGATCTTATCGATCATGGCCGCTAAGGCAACGAAGGCGATAACGTTAGCCGTGATGATCAGAACCAGACGACCGGCACCCAAGATGGAGTCACCCAAGAAGGAGAAGAATGGTTCGCGCTTCCCGTTTTCTTCGGCCCCATCGGCTTCGGCAGCTTCAGAAGCAGCACCAGCACCGCCGACCTTGGCGATCGTATCTTCTTCAGGTGCGACCTTAACAGGGTTCAGCATGTTGGTAATAATAATCGCGTTCAAAATGTTCAGTGGAACGGCGGTCAAAACAAATTGACCAGGCACCATTTGGGTATAAGCCCCCAAAATGGACGCCGTGACACAAGACATCGACATCATGGCTAAGGTTAAGTCACGTTCCTTACGCATGGTCTGTAATTGCAACTTGGAAACGGCTAAGGCTTCCGTGTTCCCTAAGAACATCATTTCAACAGAGAAGAATGATTCGAACTTAGGTTGACCGGTAACGAAGGACAGGCCACGACCAACCCACTTGATGATCCAAGGCAATACCCCGATGTAAGTCAGGATATCGAACAGTGGAACAATCAACAAGATTGGTAGCAGAGCACTGGTAATGAAGTTCATGGACTTCGCAGTCCCACCATACATTGGCGTTACCCAGTTAGGTAAGGCAAAGATGATCCCTTGGTAGGAAACTTCAACCAACCAGTTGAACCCGTCCGCGGCACCTTGCACGATGTCCCGTCCAATCTGGAACCCAGTTAAGAACCAGGCCAGTAACAGGTTGATGACTAAAACGATCCCAACAGACCGCCAGTTGATATGCTTCTTGTCCTTAGAGAACAGGAAAGCGATAGCGAGGTAAACAATTACCCCTAAAATATTAATTGCGACTAACATTGGTCAAAATACCTCTTTCCGATATTGTTTAACGCAACGTGGCGCCCCACGTTCAACGTTTATGACACGATGCTGCTGCAGAAACTATGTACGCATAATTTCTGTTACGACCAACAAACCGGTGACCAACGACCACGAAACTTAGCGGGATTTTGGTGAAAAAATAAGTGATATGACAGTAACCGCTAACCCTTGCATTCGTGATCATTCGATATCCGGTTGGAACTCGTTGCCCCACCCCCTTTCAGTTTTCTTCATTTATTGCGTTAATTCATTCAATAAGCTATGTCCGGTCGTCGTCGGGGCGACGCCGTAGTTCTCGAGGACCGTAGCCCCCACATCCGCTAACGTCCGGCGAATGCCCAACGCGTGACTTGCTTGCCGGGATGGTGAATACACCAACAAAGGCAGGTATTCACGGGTCGGTGTCGGCCCAAAGGTTGGGTCGGCGGCGTGGGTCGCGGTCAGAATCAACAGGTCGTTGGCCCCCAAGTCATGAATCACCTGGGCCAAATGTTGATCCGTCATCTGCAACGCCTGCGCACTGGCCTCCAAGTCCTGATGTTCCCCCGCAAAGCGAAATTCCGGCAAGACCACGTAAGTCAAACCAGAGACTGGGGCGTTCAACCGATCATATAAAATCTGGAAGGCCGCTTGATTGGTCCCAACTTGGAACCGCTCAGCGGGCGTCTGGGTCGCCAGGTAGCTCAAGAACGGCCCGGCTAAGGTTACCGAGTACCCCGCCGCCGTTAACGTCGTGAAGACGCTTTCGGTACGAATCGGACCCGTGTAATCCCACATCTCTCGTAGACCCGTTGCCCGCCGATTATCTTGTGCAGCCATGTGCAAGCGACCAAAATAACCAGTCGGTTGTTCCACGGGTGGAATTCCGGGGATTGGGTTCGTAATCCGAATATTGCCAAAGCCTAATTGCTGTAATGTTGGGAGACTCAGGTCTCCGAGCCATTGCTGGGCAACGTGGCCAATGGTATCCGCACCCACGGATTGAAAGCGGTTGGCATCGGGGGCTTCTCCCATGCCGACACCGGCAAGGTCTAAGACAAAAATGCGATGAAAAGCCAACGGACACCCTTCCTTTCTCATCGGCGACAAGAAAGAATCGCTTTCCCGCGCCGGCCTTAGTAATAATATACCTTTTCCGGTGAGGGCTGTAAATGCTTCTCGCGGGAAAACTTAAGAAAAAGCATTTTTCCCGAACATTATCTGAGAGACTCACCGATTGGCTTCGGAAGTTGTTACCGCTCTCAATCCCTGCTCAGTGTTTGCTAAAAGGATTTACCTATGACACTAATCCCTTTCTCATTTTTGACAATCCGCGAAGCAATTCTCAAAATCCTATGTATCCAAATTGCGCCGAGGAGCTAAACCATAAAAATAGACTTCAAGCAAGGTTAGGAATCAGCTTGAAGTCCATTAGTTCGTAGAAAGGAGGTTGCGATCCGTTAATTTCCGTTTCGTAATCGTATTAATCCTTAATCGCCTCATAAACTTTAATTTCTCCCGAGCTGCCGCAGTCGTTCTTCATTTTGTTTAGTTTCTGACTACCGTCTCGGTGATACTGAAGAACTTAATTCCTTCATTGGTTCTGACCAACTGTCACTGGTAACGATTCTTACTGAAATCTTTGTGCTGCCTGCCAGACCAACATTCGAGCTCTAGTACTGCATTCGTGACTCTGTTTGCTAAATCTTAAAACATCTCAGTTACCACAAAGCTATTCAATTTTCTGTGAAGTGTCTTGCCAATTGATTCTTCTAGAGTTCGTTAGAAGGTTTACCTGTCTTACATGTTTCGAAAAGGTACCTCTACTGTTGCCTAAACCTGAAACCTAAAACATCTAAGCTTGGTGCGCTGGTACATGTGTTGCATTCTGGAACTGGTACTTTGTTGACTCAGACTTACGTGAAAACGGAAATCTGTTTCTAACTAAAGCAGTGTATCAACTAGATCAAGTGTTGCTGTGAATCGCAACTCCTAATCCTTTCTACACTGGTAATATACCACATGCTGTAAGCGTTTGCAACAGAATAGACACAAAAAATTTCCTGGACAGTTTAACCCCCAAACCACCCGCTAAATAAAAAAATACTGACGATCCGTCATCGGCGAATCATCAGTACAGGACACCCGTGGAGCGCCCCCGCTATGGGGTCTTGTTTGGAGGAAAAGTGACGCTAGCCGCTTAGGCGCTGACCGGGCGTTAATTAGAAACGCGTCTCTAGGTGGTGGGACTCACCACTCACCTTCGTTATAACGCGAAACTTACGGTATTGCACACGTTTAGCTTAGGGACGACCGCCAGCTTAATACCACGCCGGCTTATCGCCATCGGTGTTGGGCTTGTTGACCCCCAGGGATTCGTGAATCGCCTGACTAGGGTCCAGCACTAGCTTCGTGACCAGATCCGCGATACTCTTACGAGACACTTCCGTTCCCTTGAAGGGTTCACCCTTTTGAGTAGTCTCATAGTTGATCTCATCGTGGTTGCTCAACCAGGCCGGCCGAATCACGGTGGTCTCCAGATCCGATGCCTCGATGACCTTGGCCGCTGCCGCGTAGGTCTCCAGGTAGCCACCGTCCAGTTGTTGGTGGTTCCACTCACCGTACTTACCCGGTACTTCGTCGTAGATGCCTAACGTGGAAATCCAGATCAACCGCTTCACGCCCGCCGCGTCCATCGCAGCCACCACGTTCTTGGCCTGGTCTTCGATATTGCTGCCGGCGAGGTTCGCGTAAACCACGTCGATTCCCGTCATGGCCGCCTTCAGGTCAGCCGGTTGACCTGCGTCGCCTTCAACGACCTTGACCTGGTCGCTGGCTTGGTCCGCCAACCGTTGCGCGTTCCGCAAGAATAACGTCAGGTGTAGGTCGTGGTGCTGGACCATCATGGCCGTGGCCAATTGGGCGATCTTCCCGTGGGCGCCCAGAACTAGGATATTTGTCATAAGATAACCCCTTTTCTATTGGTTTCTGACCATACTGTAACGCTAATAATTACAGTATGCAAGCCAAATGGCTAACTTTTTATCAGTAAATCGAGGCCAAAAGAAAACCAGCCGTCAAACCGGCTGGTCGTGAATTCCTAGATTAACATTAACGTAACGCCTGGAACTGGCGTGAGGCTGTCTCCCAAGTCACCGAAGATTAATTCTTGCTTGAAGACGTTTTGGTCTAATTCGGGAACGTTGGTCTTTTCAATGGTCAGATGATAACGGCCACGTTTAGCATCCTTACGTAGTGCGTAGTTGATAAACTCCTGTTCAGGGGCGTACTCTGCGAAACGGGCGGCAAAGTGACCCAGTTGGTGTGACACCACGAGGCGAATACCGTTTTCATCTCTAAAAATATGCAAAATCGTTCACTCCTATATTCTTTCAAGCTGGCTGACGACGTCCCAAACAAAAAAGGCAGGCGCACGTCACTGTGCGGCCTCCCCGCATTGGCGCTTATGTGGAAGCTTCCCGTCATGGATCCGTGCCGTGACGCCACGAACCCTCAGCCTGTGCCGTAGACCCGACACGACTCTTAAAATTCTCTGTGTAAGTCGATTGTACCATACTTCACCGCGAATTTTGGCAGTCGGCTAAAAAAGCGCGAAAAAACCACGGAAACCCGGCACCGACGCTTGCACCCACCCAATTAAACATGGTCTAATAGAACCAATGACTAAATTCCACATTGGAGGGTGAATTTCGTGGCAAACACCAAGAATAGCCAGGCGGCCAAGATTCGCGCACAAATCATCGCCTGGTTGCAAGATCCAGAAGAGGTCGAAACGGTCTCCGAGCAAAAGTTCCCGGGGATTCGGGGCATCCGGGCCGTCAAGTTGCGGCAGATGCTGGGGGAACAGGGCTACGTGGCTTCCGTGGTGATGGGGGCCGTCTCCGCCGCCCCGTCGATCGACCACCGTATCAAGAAAGCGGCCCTAAAACCGCGCGAAGTCTACTATTACTTTGACGCAACGGCGGCCAAACCCAAACGAGCGGCCGCGGCACCTGCCCGGCCCAGCAACGTCCAGGTAACGGCGAACAGCCGGCCCGTTGCCGCGACGCCGCGCGTCACCCAACCCCTGCGGACCACCGCGTTGCCCGCCACGGGATTAGTGGGCACCCCCGCCTTCGCGACCCTCCAGGCAGCCACCCAGGACCTGACCGTCCGCATGGATCAACTCTTAGACGCCGCGCAACAGACGGCGCCCCTAGACGACCTGGAGATCACCTTCCTTACGGACATGGCCGCTCAGGTCGCCAAGCAGACCGAAACCCTGCAGAATTTCCAGACACAAGCCCGCATCGAACGGTTGCGACGCAAGTAAATCTTCGCGCCGTTCCCCCACTTAGCCCGGCCAGTTAGATTTCTCGAACAATTTTAAGATTATTCCTTGACATTTTCGCGGTTTACCTTTACCCTGTTAGAAATACTTTCAATGGGGGACGATCATTCATGGCTTTACACGAAAATGACCGGGTTTACTGCAAGGAAACCGAACTGTTTTCCGATGCCTTTTACGGCACCATCACCAAGATCTACGAACACGCTGCGTTGGTCAAAGTTGAACCAGACCAACTGAAGAAAAAGGAAACCGATAAAATTGACTCTTTCGGGGACTTAGTGGTCATTCGGCAAACCGAATTACAACTAGTCGATGAGAATGGCGCGCCCTTACCAGAACCAGAAGAAAAGTTAGAGGCCGCTGAATAAGTTTCGTTGAACACACAACAAAGCGCTGATGGACAATTCGTCTACCAGCGCTTTTTGATTATGACTTAACATATGATGATAACTTTGACATCAATTGCGGCAATTCGTGGGCTAAGACCAGACTAACGTGCTCGTGAATCGCTTCTCCGCGTTCGGTAATCTGGAAGACGTGGTACCGCCGATCAGTCGGTAACGTTTCGTCTTGGATGTACCCGTTCTTCAGCAACCGACTGATTTGAATGGAAATCATCGATTGGCCGACGTTCAACCGCCGGGATAATTCACTGGTACTGGTCTTTTCCTTCATCAATTCATGTAAGATCCGGTATTGTTCAAAAGTGACCGCATCCCCACTGCTTGGCCGCTTAATAAAGGGACGTAGCACCGAATTCAATTGGTGAATCCGCTCGATGTCTACGGCCATTTCGTCAACATCTGTCATGACGCTCTTCCTCCTCATGGCAGTCATGGCCTAGGTGGTTGGCCCAGCCATGGCCGCTAAAACATAGTCATCGCAAACCAACCTAGAACCCAAAATACTGATGGACTAAGTTGATACTCTTCGTATTGTAACATAGAACAAACAGCTACACTGTAAAAAAATCACGGGAGTGTGAATTTTTTGCTCAAATTTGATTTCTAATCCAGCCACTGCGGTCATCTCCTCCAGTGGATTCTTAGCTCTCATTAATTTAAGCGTTCGTCCTGTCGAATCGTAATCACTAATTTACGCAATTGATCATCCGGCATCGGATATTGAATATTATCAAAAGCCTGACGAACTAACCTAACATCCCGACTGATATGTAATGCGTGTAACGCGGCCCGAATATCGGCCAGATAAGTATCATTGGGATGAGCGCCACGACGGACACCGTACCCAGCCCGATGTTGGGCTTGAATCAACCCGAGGTGCTGTTGCTCATTACGATGAATATAAGCTGCGCAACGAGCCTTCTTCTTCAACGTACCCGGACGTTCTCCTACTTCGATCATTAAACTCTCATCAAACCCATCATCCAATAAAACCTCTGAATGTGTCTCATAAGCTGTTCGATTAATCGTGTTGATAATCGTACAGTTCAGCCAGCTGTACTGACTGTTGACTTTTGCGCCAATCGTTACCAGTTGCAAATTCCCTAAAACATAGGGCAACGTCGAGACTTGTTGGTGCAGGTACTCCCGATTCATCAGGTCGCGATACACCTTCATGTCTAACCAGCAAACAACACCGGTATTAGCCCGCAGATTAATGACCTTAATCGCACTTAACGGCGTCCGGAAGAACCCTCCAGTAGTCGTCCAAACGATACTGCCCGAATACTTGTCATATCCCCGACAATTCTTGATATACAGCACATGTTCCCAATCAATCTCAGGATCATCACCAGGAACTTCAATCGTCACATCTTCTGGATGTAAATCCACAAGGTTTAAGACCCCCGTTCGTTGAAGTCCTGTCCGGAATTCAGTCGTGAGTCCTCTAAGAGAAATCATCGAAACCGCCTCCAAAAACTCCTTGCTTCAACCTGACCGGTAAGGGTATTTAACTGCCTAAGCAGTTATCCTTACCACCGCTATAATGTCATAAATCACGAACAATGGCAAGATATTAGCTCATTTGTTATTTAAAATGTAATTTGCACAGGGATTGATATTGTTGGGCTATCTAAGTGTTTAGGCACAACATTTCAATCACTAGTACAACGAACTATAAATATATTTATAAAAGAAATATTCGACTTCTTCGTAAATTCTTAACGAAATCACATGAACTTGCTGACCGGACTTGATATGATGGGAAGTGCTAAATAGGAAAGGAAGCTGTTCCATGACAAAACATACGATTGGTGCCGTACTGAAGGCCCTGCGCCTCGAAAAATATGGCGACTCAGCCGGCACCGCTGACTTTGAGTACGATATCCGCACCATCTATGACATTCAACCCTGGGCTTATTGGTACCTAGAACGCCAACGAGCGGGTCAATTGGACCAGGAACGTCTGGCGCTGGTCTGCCAGATCTATGACCTGACTCCGGAAAGCTTCGCGCAACTCCAGGTTGCCCCCGACCTTTCCGCCGCGGTTCACGCCCACACCGAAGCTATTCGGGCGCACCAGCAGTGGCAACACCGTCGCGAACGGTTAGCTTGGCCGGATAGCGCTATGACCGCCGCCCAGTTGACGGACCCCACGACCAGGCCTGAGGCCACGCACCGGCCGGAGGATATCTTGCGTTACGTCCGCTTGGCTTCCCAATGGACGGTCGCCCACATGGCCGCTTACTTCGAGCTTCCCGATCTGCTTTACTGGCAGATGGAGGTAGGATTGATTCCGCTTAGCGACGAGATCGACCAGTGGCTCTGCACCCTCCTCAACACCGACGACCTGACCACGTTCACCCAAACGCCCGACTTAGACCAGCTGATGCGCTTCGCCCTCCAGCAATCAACCCACCAACAAATCGATTGACCATACCCAAGTTCGTAAGGTCAGTAACTATACTATTCAAGTCGTCTAACAACCATTAACCCCCTGAGTGTGGCTAAGTTGGCTGGCACGTTAAAAAGGCACGATTCCGTCTGAGAATCGTGCCTTTTGATTATCAATCTGAATTTCAGTTTTGCATTGGCTTGATCATCAAAATTAATCTTCCATCGCAACGTCGTCCAAAGTATAGGCAATCTGACTTCGCCAACCGATTAGATGCGTTTCATGCTGACTCCAAAACTTCTCCTGATGTGAAATATGGATAAGCTCGAAAGTGTCCCGTTGCAAAAATTGAAAAATCACAGAATTCAATACCTGATACTCAGAATTCTCAGTGTCTCGCTCCGTAATTGGATCAGCACCATAGACCTTGTACTTCTCGTAAATCTCACGCTCAACTGGCCCGTACCGCCAAACCTCAAACGGCTGATCATAAGTCTTTTCAATCGCAGGTTCATTAAGTAGTTGCTGGTTAAGCGCCTGTTTTAGTGTAAAGAACAGAACCTTTTGTAACTGCAGATTGGTCACCGGGACATTACGTTGCCGTACAACGCCGATGATGCGCTTCGCTAAAGCATCCACGGTCATTGCTATTCCTCTCTAAAAGCAAATGCGTAACTAGAAAATCATGACAAAATGGCGAGCTTTGTCATGATTTTTAGCCTTATTACTTAAGTGGTGTACTTCAATTTTAAACACAGAAGCAAATTATACCGAAACTAATGCTTTCAAGACAACTCCTAAATTTTCCAAAACAAAATGACATGCCAGCCAAAGCCAGCATGCCATTCATTTACACTATAAAAATAATTAACTAAGCAATCCAGTTACTATTTGAGGTAGTCGTATTCAGCTTACCTTCAACCAAAGTTGCCTTGAAACTGGCCTTCAACGTGTCACCGTAATTCTTAGTCCGGTTATCGCCGTTAAAGTTTTCAGGTTCAAAGGTAAATTCGTAATAGTAAGACTTGCCATTAGCATCATGGTACACCTTAGCACCCTTAACCGCATTATTAGCACCCAAGGCCGTCTTTACAGCATTAAGATCAGTAGTTGAGAAGGCTTGGCCTTGCGTCCCCGTCAAAGCGTTAATTCCAGCCGTGCTTAACGTTGCTGATAAATCACTGGCAGATAATACATCATTAACGCCAAGTGGATTTGTAACCGTCCCGGCCTTGGCATCAACGTTATCAATAACCATCTGAATCTTAGATGTTGCAGCGGCTACCACGTCAACATAAACGGTGTTGCCGTAAGTAGCATTGGCTGTATCAACCGTAGCATTCAACTTGTAATTTGCTGGCTTGGAGTTGGCAATGAAGTCAGACAGACTAACACCTGCAACGTTCTTAGCATCATTAACCTTATCTCCGGCCTTAGTCTTAGCAGCGGCGGTGATCCAAGTAGCATTACCTACCGATTGACCTGCAGCATCACGATAAACAATCTTAACGCTGTTATCGTTTGTAGCAGCCGCTTCAGCAGTTCCTAAAGTCAGTCCACCCAAAGTTACCGTAGTTGCATCCTGATACCCGTTACCGACGTAAATCCAGCCAGAAACAGATGGACGTTGCGCGTCAGTCACGTAGTAGTATAAAGAGCCTTCACGGGTCTTGGTAGCAGCTTTAGAAACCGTAAAAGTATCCGTATCCTTCACACCATACATGCTAACCTTCTTAGCCTTGTATTGCGTGTACTTAGGTGCATTCCATAAAGTGTTCTTCTTAACATCCGTTAGCTTAAAGCCAGCAGTGCGTGATGGTAATGCCGCTGATTTAGTCGTTTCTGCAGAAGTAATCCCTCCTGCAAATGCATCAGCGTTCTTACCACCGTAAACGTAGCCCCGGTACTTACCATTCATGGTAACGACCTTGTAGTAAACAGACCCCTTGTTCGTCGTTGCAATGGAATAAGCCCGGAAATAGTCTGCAGACTTCTTGGAATTAGCTAATTTGGCCATCTTGGCTTTTGAAGCAACAACTTTGGCACCCTTGACCGTCCCTGGCTTCGTGTAAAGTGCATTCTTACCCGTCGCAACAACATTACGAGTTTCTGGTGCTGAACTTAATTTCTTGGTAGAAGTGACCTTAGCCTTAGAAGCAGCGTTAGCAGTTGTAGAAACCGCCGTAACGGCACCCAAACTTAATGCAGCTAAACCAAGGTACAATGTCTTAGTTAAACGTGATTGCATGATGTACTCTCCTCTGGTAATAATTAAAGTATGTGACGAACCTAAGTATATCAGATAATTTACAGAAGCGTTAGATTATTTAAAAACTCTCGTCAAATTACATCGCAAAAACTTTACTCTAAAATTTTATTAAGGGCGAGCCACTTAAACAAAAGCATTAGCGACTACTTCTTAAGCAATTCATAGATGACTTCATATATAGATTTTCGAATCACAGTTAGTTTCGAAAAGAAACGCGAATAAATTCCACATACAATTAAAATAATTATTACACTCGCAAATACGGTTACAAAAGTCGCGTAGTCTGTGCTCATTCCCGAAATTATATCAGTCAAAATAGAAGCTCGATTTTTTCCACTCGCGGCAATCACTGCACTTATCCTGACTGAATCAAAGGCTAACAAACTAGCTTGTATCGCAACCAGACATGTCAGTATCCAAGTAAACCAAGTGCTTACTTGGGTCAGAACACGGCCCTCTCTCAGCTCATCCAATATCTTATCCAAATAGTCAATCTTTTTCTCACTTGGAACCCCGCTGAGCACATCATCTTTTAGATAGGATGTATAATTCTTAATTGCTTGATGATCATAAATGACCATGCGTCTCAATAAAACAAAACCACAAGAACCAATAACTAGGCCTACTATTGCAACAACTCCTTTCTGATATAAAATGCCGCTCCATCCAACAATAATCGCAAATACCAGACACATAAAAACTTCATCAATTCCTTTATGTAACCTCGGCGCCCTCTTTATAATCTCACACACTTGTGTCGACAACACTAACCCTCCTCTCATAACTTTAAAACCATTTTTTGGTAAATAAAAAGGGACTCAATTCTGTTAAGAATTGAATCCCTTTTCGATTTATTATCAGTATACACCGACAACAAACCTTCTCACTGTACTGTTAACTTAAATTAAGCAATCCAGTTACTGTTTGAAGAAGTGTTCTTAGGAGCACCCTTAGTCAAAACAGCTGAGAAGCTGGCAGTCAAATTGTCACCATAAGTGGCAGTCCGGTTGTCAGAAGTGAAGTTCGTTGGTTCGAAGGTAAATACGTAGTGGTAAGCATCACCATTATCCGCATAATAAGTCTTCGTACCAGTGATTGCGGCAGTACCGAAGGCACTTTGGATAGTAGCCAAGTTGTCACCAATTTGGGTACCCTTAGTACCAGTCAAAGCCTTGATACCAGCATCACTCAAGGTAGCAGTTAAGTCAGAAGCAGATAACTTAGCACCAACAGCTAATGGGTTAGCAACAGTAGCAGCCGTGTTGTCAACCTTATCAGCAATCAATTGTACCTTAGAAGTAGCAGCAGCCGTTACGTCAACGTAAACCGTGTTGCCGTAAGTAGCAGATGAAGTATCTACAGTACCAGTAGTCGTGTAACCACTTGGTAATGAGTTAGTAACGAATTCAGCTAACTTAGTACCAGCAGCGTTGGTAGCATCAGTACCAACCGTAGCACCGGCCTTAGTGCCAGAAGCGTTAGTGATCCAAGTAGCAGTAGCTACTTGAGCACCGTTAGCACGGTAAACAACCTTAACACTGTTGTCGTTAGTAGCAGCAGCATCGGCCATCGTCAAGGAAAGGCCACCAAGGTCTTGAGACGTAGCGTTGGCAACGTAACCCTTACCAGCGTAAATCCAACCGGAAATAGCAGAATTGTTAACGTCAGTTACGTGGTAGTATAATGAACCTTCACGCGTCTTAGTAGCAGCTTGGTCTACCTTGAAAGTATCGGTAGCCTTGGCACCGTACATGTTAACCTTCTTAGCCTTGTATTGAGTGTACTTAGGAGCACTCCAAAGAGTGTTCTTAGTAACATCCTTCAAGTAGTAACCAATAGTCCGAGTTGGGTTAGTAGCAGTCGTAGTCGTTTCGGCAGCCTTGATACCACCACCAAAGGTGTCGGCAACCTTACCACCGTAAACATAACCACGGTACTTTTGGTCCATCGTTACAACACGGTAGTAGATAGAACCACGGTTAGTGGTCTTAACACCGTAAGCACGGAAGTAGTCAGCAGACTTCTTAGAAGAAGCTAACTTAGCCATCGTTGCCTTAGAAGCAACTACCTTAGCACCCTTAACAGTACCAGGCTTAGTGTAAAGTGCGTTAGTACCAGTAGCTTCTACGTTACGCTTAGTAGCGTCAGTAGTCAGCTTGCTGTAAGCACCAGCAGTAGCGTAGGACTTAGCTGAAGCAGTCGTGGAAACCGTTGCAACGGCACCAAAACTCAATGCAGCAAGACCCAAGTAAAGAGATTTCTTTAAACTTGATTGCATAATCTATTTTCCTCCAAACATATTGTATGTAATCTATCAAGCAGTAATAGTATACATTAAATCAGAAAATTTGTTAAGATTTATATTCCCAACCAACCTGATAAACGTTTACCACTACTCAACTACAGGTAAATTATAGCTAGTTCTTCGCAATTAGACAAGGAATCCGCTTGTATTGTAGCTCGATTGAAATAAAAACAGTCGTCTTGTAACAAACCTGTTATATTCAGCCTGTTTACGATGCTTATTTAAGAAACCAATAATCTTAAGGCTAAGTTATGTCTAGCCTCCATATTCACTAACCCCCGCTTTGAAAAGAATCTCTTTACTTGTTCTTCATTCTATTTACTGCTAGACTGACCATATCTTATGAAAGGGGGTGATGCTTTTTGGCTACAGGAAATAGCCTTAAGGTCATCGCTTCCGCGGAGAACGGAAACGATTAACCTTCAGGATTGGCCGGCGAAATGATCTCGCCGGCCTTTTAGTTTGCCTATTTTTAATTGGTTAATTAGTTGAGGTATCCCTAATCTTAAACACCAATTCATTGTAACTTTACCCGTAGCTACCTATACTAATCACTGGAGGTGCGGGATATGTTAACCATTTACGTTGATCCTAAGAAGCAAAATCAAGTTGTTCAGTTGTCTGATCAAGACCGCGGCTACCTGTCCGTTCAACCCGAAACCGATGGCGCCGACCGGTATACCTTCACGTTCACGGGCCACGCCCACCCGAGCTTCTGGCACGAAGGCGCGCTGACCGACGGCTTAGAAGAGACCGTCCGCAGTATCGATGGTACTCAGAAGTACCAGATTCTCTTCCGTTGATGGCCTGATCTGTCAGTGGCGTTGGACTGAGAGCTCAACCCACCAACCGCCCACCCGGTATGCGTTGGTCGTCCCATCGACTACGCATACCGGGTGGGCTTTTTCCTATTATAAGGGGATCTTAAAGTATTTCATTTGTCATTTAAGCCACCGACTTCATTCGCGATTTCGAGGTTATCTTAAAATTCTTTAAGCTTACCCGCTTCGCTGTCAAGTCCTCACCATCTCTTGTCAGAGCCCACTTTCTGACCACTTTACCCTTTTCTACTATTACATTGAGCTTAGCCTTAATCCCCCAGTTTAAGCGTAGCGTCCGCTAAACCGGGCATCTGATTTTCCGGCCGGACACCAGATGTTCGTTGCCCCACTCCCCACTAAACTAGCGGACCAGGGGGTCGGTGGGACGCTACCGGCCGACTTAACGGCCCTTTTCTGGGTTCGTTTCAGGTAACGGAACCTAAACGCCGGTATCATCAGTTTTGTAATCGGTTTACCAAATAGTTTATATTCAACACGATTGGGGTTAGACTTGACTTGTCTAGAAACTATTTTATAGAAAGAACTGACAAACATGAGAAGATTTTACCGGACGTTTTGGTCATTCTCGCTAGGGTTCCTCCTGGCTATCGGACTGAGCTTTCTGGCCCCCACACCAGTTCACGCCTCAACGACGGTGAATCTCTACGCTCCCGTAAGTGTCGCCGCCGCGAAAGCCGGCAAACCCGCCACCGCCCTACTGACGGATCCCAATTCAAAGGGAATCATTACCCTGGACACCCCCTTTTCCAGTGTCCTGGATAATCCCGCTTTCCAGTATTCGGATTTGGCCACCTATTCCATCGACTTCACCTACGCCAACGACTTAGGCAACAACGACTTCACCTTCGACGACGTCTACGTGCTCTCTCTTCGGGCGGATCCTACCGCAAAACCGATTCCCGAATACGTGCAATCCCTCCGCGAACGTTTTCAGACCCTCACTGACCAGTTCCAGGGTTACGTGGTCACGGCTGCTAACCAGAAGGTGTTCCTCGCGAGTCATCCCCAGTGGTCCGTCGACCATCAGACGCTCAACTACTACATGCAAGCTGAAAAGTGTACTGGCGCAACGACGGCCGTCTTCCACGATGAGACTACGACAACGCCGACTACTAAACAATTTCGCTTGATGGGGCTTGCCGACACCCACGCGAACTTCGTGGTGGGCGCCAGTCGAGTGCCGTTCGACCCGACGACCGCTAAAATCGTCGACGCTACTGGTGATCCCGTTAGCTTGATCTCCGAAAACTTTACGGAAGATTTTGGTGTGCCTTTCAACGAAGTCCTTCCGGTTCCACTAGACGGGCAAGCCACCCACACCTACACCATCATCCCCAAAGATGACAGCGTGATCTTGGTGCACTACCAATACGCGGATGGCAAGACGGCCCAGGCCGACCAACTCTACCACGGACCCGCGGACTCATCGACCACCATCACGGCCCCAGTAATTGACGGCTACACGCCGAATCAGGCTGCTTTGACGCCAACGTTTACCGCCGCTAAACAGGAACTGACCTTCACTTACCAGAAGAACCCGGACCCGATCACACCACCGGCTTCTTCCTCGTCGAGTAGTTCCAGTGAAAGCTCCGCTAGTGACAGTAGCGCTAGTGTAAGTACCTCTAGCGAAAGTTCCGCCACTAGCAGTGCCACCACTAGTACTAGCTCCAACACGACTAGCAGTGTAACCAGCACCAGTAGCGCCACTACTTCGAGTAGTACTCCCGCACCCGTCAACCGTCCAACTACGCCGACGTCTTCCGCGGCGACTACCAGTTCATCAAGTGCCCAGAGTTCAACGACAACGCCAAGTTCTAACGCTAATCAAGCGGCCTTTAAGCCATTCAAGCTCTACGTCAAGCACAACCTTTATGCTTACCGGCACCCGACTTTTAAAGCCAACCAACGGGTCAAGCACTACGTCAAACGGCCCCGGGTCAAGGCCCAAACCTTGACCGTAGTCGGCACAGCGCGGTCCAAGCAAGGCCTTCTTCGGTACCAGTTGGCCAACGGCACCTACATCACGGCTCAACCACGGTTCGTTGCCAACCTTTACTGGCAAGGCATCCATTCCACCAAGCTGACCGTGGCCACCCCTAAAGGCGCTTACCAATACCGGGGAACCAGCTTCACCCAAAAGAACCGGCGAAAGTTCTTGAAGCCTGGCACCACGGTTAAAGTCAAAAAGTTGGTCCACCACGGGATGACTACCCGTTACCAACTCACCAACGGCCAGTATTTGACCGGGAACAAGCGCTTTGTTTCCCCCGTTTTGAAGTAAAAAGTATACGTTAAAAAGCCAGCGACTGTTGTGGTCACTGGCTTTTCGTTTAGCATTTTTAAGTTAAATCACGGGACTCGCCGCGTGAATAGCAGCCTTCAGCTGGTCACCCAGCCGGTGCATCCCGCTATCGATGGTCTGCGGCGCCAAGCCACTAAAGCTCAAGCGCAACGCGTTGTGCACGTCACGGTTCGGGTAGAAATTCGTCGCCGGCACGTAGGTCACGTGGGCTTGCGGGCTGATGACGTCATACATCAACTGATCCGCATCAATGCCCTGCGGTAAGGTGACCCAATCGAAGAAGCCCCCGGCCGGCTTGGTGTAAGTTGCCCCATCCGGGAAGTACGCCGCCAACCCACGCAACATGGCGTCCCGCTGTTGCTTGTAGTGGGTCGTCATGTGGGCGATGTGCTGGTCGATGTCGTTGGCGTCCATGTAGGCGTTGATGGCCGCATGGGTCACCCCGGTAGCTTCCAGGTCACTGGCTAACCGGACCTTTAAGATGGCCTGCAAGATATCACCGTCGGCCACCAGCCACCCAGTCCGCAAGGCGGGCATCAGGATCTTCGAAAAACTGGACAAGAAGATGACCCGCCCTTCCGTATCGAAGCTCTTGATTGCCGGTAACGGCGTGCTTTCGTAACCCAAGTCCCGGTACGGTGTATCCTCTAAGATCACGACGTTGTACCGGTTCGCCAAGGCGACCAGCTGTTGGCGCTTGGCCACACTCATGGTGATACCAGTCGGGTTATGATAATCCGGGACCGTGTAGAGGAGCTTGGTCTTAGGGTAGCGTTTCAAAGTCGCCTCCAGGGCGTCCAAGTCCAGGCCGTCCGCTTGCAGCGGAACCGCGTGGTAGTGTGGCTGATAGAGGTCAAAGGCCGCCAACGCCCCGATGTAGGTCGGGACTTCCACGGCGATGTCATCCCCCGGATCCAGCAATGCCTTGGCCACCAGCTCGATTCCCTGTTGACCCCCGACCGTCAAGACGATGTTCTCCGCCTTAGTGGTCACCTGGCCCCACTTCGCGATGCGCGCCACTAACTTCTGACGTAACGCCAGGTTCCCCTGTGACGACTGGTACTGAAAGAGGTGGGCGCCCTGGGTCTCAATGGCCGTGTTGAACGCTGCCTGAACGGCCTTAACTGGGAACAACTGCTCGTTCGGACTCCCGGCCGCAAAGGTCACCGCCGAAGGATCCGGGTCCTTAGGAAACAACCCCGCTAACGCTGAAGAAACATCCGGGTTCACCCGTTGCGCTAATAATTCTTTCATTGAGAAGACACACCTTTCTGGGTCGGGTCACACGCTGACCTAACCATCCTTGTGGACTATCATCCTGTTACCAATCATGATAGAATACTTCTAATAGAAAGTACAATTCATGTGTACCGTTTTTACGTGAACTTTATTCAACCTTAATTTTGGAGGTGTTAGGCGTGCTTCCCTTTGCCTACCGTGTCTTTCAGGCCATTATTCAAGAGCATACGTTTTATCGGGCAGCGCAGGTCCTAAACGTGACCCCATCGGCCATCAGCCATTCCGTCAACCAACTGGAAAAGGAGCTGGGCTTCACCCTCTTCATCCGCAGTCGCTCGGGCGTCGAACTGACCCCGGACGGCCAGGCCATCCAGCCCCTGATCCAGGACATCATCAACGCCGAGGACCGGCTGGAACAAGCCGCCGCGAACATCAAGGGGCTCAACGCCGGGTCCGTACGGCTGGGCGCCTTCTCGTCAGTCTGCATCAACTGGCTGCCCCCCATCATTCAAAACTTCAAACAAGATTACCCGAAAATCGCCATCAACGTCGAACAGGCCGACTTCAGTAGCATCGCCTCCGCGGTCAAGACCGGCCGTCTCGACCTGGGCTTCTCCGCATTACCGGTGACCGAAAAACTAACGGTCCTACCACTGATCAAGGATGAAATCTACTGCATCACGCCAACCGACTTCATCCCCGCCAACCGGACCACGGTCACCGCAGCCGACCTGGTCGACCAGAACTTCATCCTCCAACGGGGCGACTACGACAAGGACACCAAAGCCGCCTTGGACCACTACCAGATTCAACCCAACGCCCTGCGCTTCTCCATCGACGACCAATCAATCCTGGCCATGGTCGAAGCCGGTATGGGCATGGGCATTTTACCAGAACTGGCCCTCGAGCGCATCAGCGGGGACGTCAACGTCTACCCGTTTGACACCCGCTTCTACCGGACCATCTGCCTGGTGGTCAACAGTGAACAGGCCAAGGCGCCATCGACCGCTAAAATGATTAAGGCCATCACCAGCTACGTGACCCAGCATTACCCGGATAAGATCTTGCACCACCCCCATATGAGTTAACCAAAAAAGTCGGCCATCCCCAGGATGACCGACTTTCTCGGTTGTGTCGCGATATTTCTGATCTGACTTACGGACTTAATTCCTAGACCGCCAGCGTTAAGCGGCTGGTACGGGCTCCGCCGCTGGGAACGGGGTCTTGGTAGTCTCAACGATGTTGGCCGCGACAGGTTGGTCGTAGAGGGCTACGTCGCCCTTGGCGAACAACTTGGCCGCCGCCATCTTCAACATGGTCTCCTGGACGTCTTCGGCACTCAAGGTTTCGTTGACGTATTTCAACCGCAGGTACTTGATCCGGGTGTCGGCACTCTTGAAGCTCATTTCTAAAGTTTTCATGGAATCTTCCTTTCGTTAGGCCCTAGGCAACGTCATTTTGCGTGGTGACCGCCGCATGTTGGAACGGCAGGCCGGTCAAAGTGGCGAGATAGCCGCCAAACGTCTCAACGGCTTCGGGCGTGGGGTTCGCAATCCCGTTAGCCAGCGTGATGCGGATGGGATGTTGCGGGTCGGTGCCCAGGTTGAACGTGATGGTGGTCTTCTTCCAAGTACTTTGCATGGGTGAATCTCCTCTCGAATCCGTAGTGTGTAAGTCGGTTGGCCAACCCTTACATGCCTACTAACGAAATTCGCGGGACGTTTGTCACCCCCAATTCCCACTTTTTTAAAATTGGTCGAAAAACTCTTGGGTCACCCGGCGTAAGAGGGCCCGCCGCCAACGGTAAACGGTCTGGCGACTGACCCCGTGGTGGGCTGCGAGTTCGGCAGCGCTCCGGTGGTCGATCAACGTACCCACCAGGTACCGCCATTCCCCCAGCGTCCCGGTGGTCCCGACTACTTGTAAGAGCCGCAAGCGGTACTGCCGGGCGTGGACCAGGTCCTCTAAGCGTTCGGCAACGGGGACCGCCGCCAACGCAAGCTCGGGGTCGCCTGTCTCCTGGTGGTCCTGGTGGCGCCAAGCCTTCCGCAACTGGTCCAGGATTCGACGGTACAGGGCTAGCTGGGCGTAGGCTAAAAACTGGTGGGGCTTGGTCTGCGGGTCCTCCGGAAAGGCCCGGTAGATGGCGGGAAACGCCAAGCGGCACTCCTGCACGTAGTCGTCAAAGTCGGCATGAACTGGCGAGAGGTGTAAGCGACTCAGGGCACCATAAATAATCTGTTCGTGGTCCCCGCTGAAGAGAAAGGCATACGCCACGGCATCGGTATTGTTCGTCATTTTTTTGAACCATCCTTTTATCTGATGATCCATAGCGCTATGGTCGAGACCAGTTTAGCGAATCTCTCCAACCACCGCGAACCACTGGCATTGACGGGTAAAACCGTATATCTAGGAGTCTAAAAATTAAATTATTCGTATAGCCTCCAACGGTTGGCTAACCATTAGGGATTGCTACCCGCACCTCCGAAAGCGTTTTTTCTGCAAATCGGCGTCCCGATTGCTACAATTAAATTTTTAGGTTGTGGTATAACTAAAGAAGCACATAAATTATTTTTAGGAGACGATGATCAATGCAACATCTCATCAAGCTGGCCTGGTTAACCGCGACCCTGGCTGGCGCCCTGTACTTAAGCGGCACCACCGCAACAGCCGCGGTCAAGACCTACACGCAATCCGGTAACGCCTTGCGGGCCTATAACGTTTCGCGCTATTCAACCGTCAATAACCGTAACCTTTTCGTTAAGCGTTACGCCTTTACAGGAACGGGCTCAACGGTTACCAGTACCCGGGGCAAACGTGCCACCTTCAAGACTAACTTTCTCCTCCCCTCAGACTATGACCGCTCGGCTAAGAACTGGCGTAACCCGCAAAGCATGGTGTTAACCCCCAACGGCAAGACCCTCTACATCTTAAGCACCAATCACGCCAACCGGGGATTCATCGCCAAGTACGACCTCGCCGCTCTTATGCGGCTGGGAATCACGGGCCAACATGTCGCTGCACTGGCCACCGCTGGCGCAGACCACGCGACCCAGTCCTTATCGCCTAAAGACCGTCAAATCTTAAAGCACGTCCATATCGGCCCCACGTTTGCTTGCGGTCACGGTCAGTCACTAGCCTTGAACCCCAAGAACCACCAGCTTTGGTTTGTAGGCGCCAAGGCCGTTCATAGTAACGTTCAGCAGGTCAGTACCAGGACCCTCAAGCCCATCAAACGCATCAACTTCACCTTAAAGCATACCGTTCCAATGGGAGAAAATTTAACGTTTGACAAACACGGTAACGCCTACTTCTACACCTACTCTAACGGCGGCTGGGCACCTAAGGGCACCGTTAAACTCTACCAAGGAAAAATTGGTCAAAAATCCGTCAAGTTTCACTTAATCATGCAGGGTCTCCGGCACCGCCCCGGAACCAAAAACCAATCGTTGGCTTACAATCCCAAGCGTAACCGGCTCTACTTCGTCAGCGATGGCAGTATCTCCTCCATCCCTGTCAGTAAACTGGGGCACCTCAAAGCTCGCCAAGTCGAAGCCACCAACTTCAACGGCCGTCGTGAGTTCGAAGGACTCCAGTTCACCAGCAACGGCACCGGCTACCTCTTAACCAACCGATCCGCCCAAGTGATGAAGACGACGCAAAAGACTTACTAACCACAAAAAACCGCCGCAGCACTCAATCCCTGAGTACTGCGGCGGTTCGTCGTAGAAATCCCGTTATCCCGACGTGATTTCCGGTCTAGTGGCGGGTGGCTTCCCACCACCAGGCGTCCCACAATCTGGTCTTCACACCTGGCCGACCCTTCCCGGTGAACGGTCGGCCACACAGACGACAACTTGATCAACGTTACCAAGACCAGCTTGTGGTCAGCTCCGGTTCGAACGACCCGCCCGCTTAGGCGGAACCTGTGACCGGGGGTGTCGTCAGCTTCCGAATAACTGCCGGTGAGTTGACGACAACTCTTCCATTCTAGCACGCTCCTCGCGCGGGGAACACGGGAACACCCCCAGAATTTTCGGTTGTCCGCCCCGAACCCGATCCTGGTGCTGGTTTCATCGGTCACTTAACCAACCCCCGTCACGACTTTTTAGCGGTTCATTAGGCCCTTAATCAGCCAGCCATCAGCCGTTTCATTCCCTAAACTAGTTTGTGCAAGATTTAATTGCCTAGACGTTCTCGCGGACCGGTTTTTAGCGAGCCAAGTTAATTGGCAATGAAGCGGTTTCATGCTACTATGTACTTGTAAAGCCGGGTTTAGTCATCCTGACTTCTCATTTATAACACCGTAGCCAATCACGCCACCGTACCTATCTTGTGGCGTGATTGGTTGTTTTTTCGCTTACTTTTTGGGGTGACACTTTTACTCAACCGTTACGATAAGTCCTTAAACCATGTAAAAAAGCCTTGAGGAGTCCTGCCCCTCAAGGCTTTTCGTAACGCATGCTTATTCGTAAGCTAAGGCTTCAATGGGATCCAGTTTAGCCGCGCGACTGGACGGTGCCAGGGCCGCGATTAGACTGATCACTACGGAGACCACGATCCCGAAGACCAGGTAATTGCCCGTCACGGAAACGATGGCGTAGCCGATGTACTTGTTCGCGATGTTGTTCGCGAAGAGTGCGACTAGCTCGGTAAAGACCAATGCCAGAATACTGGAGAAGAGTCCCAGGAAGAAGGCTTCCGACAAGAACAGGTTCTTGACGTCGCGCTTCCGGACCCCTAACGCCCGCAGAATCCCGATTTCCTTGGTCCGCTCGGAGACGCTGATGTACAGCACCACGATGATCATGATGGCGGAGACTAACAGCGAGATTCCGGCAATCGCAGCCAAGACGTAGAACGCCAACTGGATGTAGGTGTTCAGCGTCGAGACGATGGCGCCCGCCCCCGTTAATTGATACTGGGCCTTGCCATCACTGTTCTTCATCGCCCGAATCTTATCTTGGACTTTCGTGACGTTGCTCAAGGAATCGATCATGACCGTCGCGAAGTTGGCCCGGAAGGTCAAGTTCTTGCTCTGGTACATGTTCTTGATGGTCTGGAGGTTGGTCTGAACCTGACCGCCGCTCCCGTCACTGACCCCGCTGACCTTAAGCGTCTTGGTCATCACGACTGGCAAATGGTGTTGATCCATCGCCGTCAACGAGACCTTGACCTTCTTACCGATCAGGCGGTACGGATGCTTCTTATTGAACTTCTGGGCGAAGGCCTTGCCCAGCATGACTTCACCGGTCGCTGGTCGGGTCCCCTTCTTGACGCTCTTAGCCAGCAACTGGTCACTGACCGTCTGAACCATCTGCGCCGTCGAGGTGGTCCCGTTACTCTGGACCTGGGCACCCTGGGTGAAGAAGCCCAGTTGGACCTTCTTCACGTGGGACAGCTTTTTCAGTCGCTGCACGTCGGCGTCCTTGATCTCGAGTTTCTTGACGTTCTCACTATCGGTCTTCTGGGCCACCTGAACCGCGGTGGGTTTAATCTGCGAATAGATTTCGTGATTAATGTAGCCCTTGACCCCTTTTCCCAGTCCCAGCATCAGGATGACACTGAAGATCCCGATGGAGGCTCCGAAAATGATCAACAGGTTACGCCCTAGGTTATAGCGCATATGTTGCAGGGCCATCCGGACCGTGGCGCCGAAGCCCAAGTGTTTGGCCGGCATCTCAGCGCCGTCCTTAACCGGGAACGGATCCTTTAGCGCGGTATCGTGGTCGATGACCCCGTCGGCCATGTGCACGATACGCGTCCCGTGGTCAGCGACTTCCTGGGAGTGGGTCACACAGATGACCAACTTCCCGCTGGCCGCGATGTCGTCCATCAACGCCAAGATTTCCTTCGTGTTCTGGGAATCCAGCGCCCCGGTCGGTTCGTCGGCGATGATGATGTCCGGGTCCGACGCTAACGCCCGCGCGATGGCGACCCGTTGCTTCTGGCCCCCGGACAGTTGGTTGGGGTGCTTGTGCCGGTGTTCCTTTAAGCCGACCTGGTCCAGTAGGTCCGTGGCCCGGTCGCGTTGCTCCTTGCGGCTGAGCTTGGTCATCTGGAGGGAGACCATCACGTTATCCAGGATGCTTAAGTGGCTAATCAGGTTAAAGTTCTGGAAGATAAACCCAATCGTCTGGCGCCGGTAAGTATCCAGTTGCTTGGTGGACGCCTGACGCAACGACTGGCCGTTGAGCAGCACATCCCCTTCATACTGGGCGTCCAACCCACCGATGATGTTCATCAAAGTGGTCTTCCCGCCACCGGACTCGCCCAAGATCGACACGAACTCGCCGCGGTCGAACTCAAGGCTGATGCCCTTTAACACGGGGAACTCTGACTTGTTCATCCGGTAGGACTTGCGGATATCCTTTAGTTCTAGAAAGCTCATAGATTAAACTCCTTTAAAAACATAATGACCTACACGATAACCTTTTTACCCGCTAAAAGCAATTAATTCACCGGCACCTCGCACCCTAAAACGCCGCCAGCATCCCCTGAACCGCGCGTTCTGGTTGCGGATTGCGAGTCAGCAGCGTGATCACCGCGACCCCCGCCGCACCAGTCTGAGCAATCGCCGGCAACGACTCTTGGGTGACCCCGCCGATGGCCACGATTGGCACGTTAGCCTGGGCCACCAAGGCCTGCAGACCCGCCGTTCCGATCACGGGGTCGGCGTCGTCCTTGGAGACCGTGGGGTAGATGGGCCCACTACCGATGTAGGCTAAGCCCGCTAACTGGTTCGCCGCCGCGACTTCCGCGGACGTCGAGCAGGACAGTCCCACGAACATCTGCCGGTCCTTCGTGGCCGCCAAGACCTGTTGGATCCGCTCGTCACTCTGGCCCACGTGGACGCCATCCGCATCCAACGCCAGGGCCATGTCGACGTCGTCATCGACGATAAACGGCACGCTGGCGGCCCGGCACTGGTCGCGTAAGTCGCGGCCTAGCGCGAGTCGTTCCGCGGGTGTCAGGGTGCTGGCGCCCTTATCGCGGAACTGGTAAGCCGTGATGCCGGCTTGTAACATCTCCGCTAGAACCACGCGGAGGTCTTTTCCGGGAACGTCTTGGCTCCCCGCCACAAAGTAGGCCCGTAATAGGCCTGGTTCAAACGTCACTGACATTAGATGGTGCCTCCTTGTCCGTAAGCCCAATGATTCAACGGTCCGTGCCCGTGGCCCACCTCAATTGGGTGGGCGATGGCTGCGGTCACGTAGTCTTTCCCTAATCGAATGGCGCTCTCAAAGTCGTTACCCTTGGCGAGTTCAGCCGTGATGCACGATGACAGGGTGTCGCCAGTTCCGTGAGTCCGCACCGTATCGATTCGCGGCGCACTTAACCAGAACGACCGCCCGTCGGCCAACAACACGAAATCACTGGCCTTGTCCGGTGTGGCCTCGTGACCGCCCTTGATCAGGACGTTCTTGGCCCCCATCTCCTGGAGCTTAACGGCGGCCTGTTCCATCTCCTCCGAAGTGGTGATGGTCAGACCCGTGAGGCGTTGGGCTTCCGGCAGGTTGGGCGTCAAGACGTCGGCCAGTGGCACCAGCTCCTTTTGGACCGTGGCAACCGCGTCATCGGCTAACAACGCCGCGCCCCCTTTAGCAATCATGACGGGATCGACCGTCAACGGGCCAAAGTGGTACTTCTTCAAGTTCTCGACCACGATATGGACGTGTTCGGCATCCGCCAGCATCCCCGTCTTGCAGGCCCGAATCTTAAAATCAGCGGCCAGAGACGCGAATTGTTCGTCGATCAGCTGCTTAGGCAACGCCATGAAGTCTTGGACCCCCAACGTATTCTGGGCCGTCACCGCCACGACCACCGCCGTCCCGAAGACGTGGCGCTCCTGCATGGTCTTCAAGTCGGCCATGATCCCGGCACCGCCGCCACTATCGGTTCCCGCGATGGTTAGTGTTTGTGGAAATTCATTGGTCATACTTACTCATCCTTCCTGCACCCTACTTAATGGTAATTAGCGATGGCTTGAATCTCCGCCACCGTGGTGAATTGTAAGGCATCTAATAATTTCACGATAAAGGTTCCCGACCCCATCCGGTCCTGACTGCTAGCCACCGACTGGCCAATCGCCGCAAAGACTAAGCACGCGGTCTGGGCCGCTTCAAAGGCATCGTCTTCGACCGCACAGAAGGCCCCCACGATGCTAGACAGCATGTCGCCGGATCCCACGTGGGTCTGGAACAGTGGCGTACCGTTTTCCACCTGGACCGTGCGCGTCCCATCAGTGATGACGTCGGTCGGCCCGGATAAAATCACCACGCACCGTTGCTTCTGCGCACAAGTCTGCGCAATCGTGACCAGGTCCCCGGCGCCTTCGCCGGCATCGATGCCCTTGGCTTGCCAGTCCAGACCAGCTAAAGCCGCGATTTCGCCCGCATTTCCCCGAATCACGTCGGGGTGGACGGTCCGCAAGAGTTCCGTGGCGACCTGCTTCCGGTAAGCCACCGCGCCCACGGCGACCGGGTCGATGACCAGCGGCTTGTGGGCCTGGTTGGCCAATTGACCGACCGCGGTGATCTGCTTGACCTGTGGTACGGTAAACGCCCCCAGGTTCAGGCAGACTGCCCCCGCCAGGCCGACCATTTCACCGGCCTCGGCAACCTCTTCGGACATGATGGGTGACGCCCCCAAGGCGTTAAGCCCGTTGGCCACGTCTTGAACCGTGACGAAGTTGGAAATGTTAAAAACGATTGGATTTTGTTCGCGTAACTGATCCAGTAAAGTTAACTTCATAAGTATTACTCCCCGTATTAAGTAGTTGGCGGCCAGTTCCAAACGCGTTTCGGCCCCGGCACGCCGTTGGTCTAACCCTAAACGTAAAACGCCACCAGCTCACGAACAGGTCGTGGTCTGGTGGCGTTGTTTCCACAAAACACGTTCCCTTCGCAAGTCTTAACTTGAACAGGTTCCAAGGGATCGCAGCTCTGCATCTCAGCCCGTGACGGGCACCCCTAGTGTTAGATTATCTTTAGCATATCCGTCTTGGTCAACGGCGTCAACGGTTCTCGCGTTAACGGGTAATCCGTTGGGCGGCTTGACCAACTACCCGCCAGATGCGGTCGAGTGCCCGGTCACTCAAGCACTGCCGCAACCAAAGAATCGAGCTTCCGGCACCCGCGTGGTAGCGGGTCTTGGGCCGCCGGGATAAGGCCGCCCGGTCCGCCAAGCGCGCAATCACCTGGGGGCCACTCGCAAAGCGCTTGGCAGCCTTTAAGATTGCCACAGCCTGGGTGGTCGTGGCGGCGTAAGGTCCCGTTCCCGACGCGGCTTGTAAATGGTCGCTGGCAATATCGGCCCACTCGGATTGGATACTTCCGGGTTCGATCACCACCACGTCAATGCCGTGGGGCCGCAGTTCGAACCGCAAGGCATCCGACAGGCCTTCCAAAGCGAACTTGGAAGCCACGTACCAGCTCGCCAACGGCTGGGCTACTTTGCCATCAACCGAAGTCACGTTGATGATCCGGCCGGCGTGTTGCTGGCGCATCATGGGCAGGACCGATTGAATCAACCGGGCGGCACCGAACAGGTTCACGTCGAACTGGGCTTGGGCCTGGTCGATGGTCAGGTCCTCTAGGGCCCCTAAGAGGCCGAAGCCGGCGTTATTGACCAGGATGTCAATCCGCCCCGTCTCACTGACGATGCGATTGACCGTGTGCTCGACACTCTGCGCATCGGTCACGTCTAGCGGCAACGTGGTGATTCCCAGGTCGTCGAGGTCGTTCATCCGTTCGACCCGCCGGGCACCGGCATAGACGGTGACCCCGTTACGATGCAGACTCTTCGCAATGGCGTTCCCGATTCCCGAAGACGCGCCCGTGACCAACGCCACTTTACGATGATGCATAAGAAAGCCCCCTTGAGTAATGAGTTGATACTCTAATTGTACCCAAGCGACCGCCATTTTTCTATGGAAGCGGCTCCATTTTTTCATCTTTTTCACCCCTTAATCGCTAAGCCCCCGCCTAGTGGGAATCTCTGGTATAATGGGGCAGGATTATTAGGTTTTACGTCAACAGTATATAGGAGAAATTAAATGGCAAAATACGAATCACACCGTTCCAACTACCGCTCCGGTCACCAGCGTCACGACCGGCACGAAACCCCGCAGATCGACGTGGAAGTCGGCCAACGCTTCCCCCTGACCATCAAACGTATGGGCATCAACGGAGAAGGTATCGGGTACTACAAGCGCATGGCGGTCTTCGTTCCCGGCGCACTGACCAACGAAGAAGCCGTGGTCGAAGTCACCACCGTTGCCCACCGGTTCTTACGCGGGAAGATCCACCGGCTGCGCAAGGTCAGCCCCTACCGGGTGGAACCCCGCGACAGCTACGCCGATCAAGTCGGCGGGTTCGAACTGGAACACTTAGCTTACCCCCAACAGTTACAATTCAAACGCGACATCGTCCGTCAGTCACTGGAACGCTACCAGCCCCGCGGCTTCAAGGACTACGATGTTCGACCGACTCTGGGCATGGCCGACCCCTACGCTTACCGGAACAAGGCCCAGTTCCAGGTCCGCAAGACCGCTGACGGGACCGTTCAAGCCGGGCTCTACGCCGAACGCAGTCACGACCTCGTCGACCTGCCGACCTGTTCCGTCCAGATGCCCGTGACCATGACGGTCATGCGCGCCCTGGTCACCATGCTCCAAGACCTCGAGGTGCCGATCTACGATGAGGAACACAACTCCGGTATCGTTAAGACCCTAGTGGTCCGCGCGGCCGCCAACACCAACGACGTGCAAGTGGTCTTCATCACCAACTCCCAAAAGCTCCCGCACAAGCACCAACTGCTCTTGCGGATCGCCGACGAATTACCGCAAGTCACGTCCGTGATGCAGAACGTGAACCCGGGGAAGACGTCCTTGATCTGGGGCGACCAGACCCTGCATCTGGCTGGCGCAGACGCCATCACCGAAAAGCTGGGCGGCCTGGCCTTCAAGCTGTCCGCCCGGGCATTCCTACAGTTGAACCCAGCCCAAACCGAAGTCCTCTACGACCAGGCCCGGAAGGCCCTAGACCTACAACCGGGGCAAACTGTCGTGGACGCCTACTCAGGAATCGGAACCATCGGGTTATCCCTGGCCAACACCGCCAAGGAAGTCCGGGGGATGGACGTCATCCCCGAAGCCGTCGCGGACGCCAACGCTAACGCGGAAGCCAACGGCATCACCAACGCCCACTACGAAGTTGGGACCGCCGAAGACGTGATGTCCCAGTGGGCCGTGGCTGGTTTCCGACCGGACGCCATCGTGGTCGACCCGCCCCGCACCGGCCTGGACGAGACGCTGATGGACACCATCCTAGCCGTCCACCCCGAAAAGCTGGTCTACATCTCCTGTAACCCGTCCACGTTAGCCAAAGACCTGGTCACGCTAACCGAGGATTACCGCGTCGACTACATTCAATCCGTCGACATGATGCCCCAGACGGCACGCTGTGAAGCCGTCGTCAAGCTGTCGCAACGATAGATTAATAGGCAGTTCTCGCATTTCGTGTTAGACTTTTATTAACGATTTTAGTTAGAAAGTTGGCTAATGACATGCAAGATCCTTTTAAGGGCTTTAACGATAACAACGACAATAACAACGGTAATGGCCCTCAAGGACTACCGTTGCCCCCGAACTACGCGACCGTGGTGAACCCGGAGACCGGGAACATGCGGATCGCCAAAGTCGGCTTTGCGTGGATTGCCCTTCTATTCCCCGTCGTTCCGCCCATTTTTCGGGCCGACTGGTACAACCTCCTGTGTATCTTAGGGGTCAATGCCGGCGTGCAGATGATTCTGATGATGACTGTCGGCAATAACGCCGAAATTGTCGGCCTGGTTCAACTGGGCCTGGAACTTCTGTGGGGGTTCATCTACAACATGATGTACTTCAAGCACTTGTTCAATAAAGGGTTCGTTCCCGCGGATGAACGCTCCCGTGACTTATTGACCAACGCGCACTATTGGAAGGCACCCAAAAACTAATTGATTTTTCTGGCCGGCAAGCTTTGTTTGCCGGCCTTTTTGATGGCTTTGTTTGCTTTGTTGGCGTCGATGTGCGTTGTCATTCGCCTTACCGGGTCCCCAGACAGGGCTGGAACGCCGTGGGCACCACTTCGAGCCAAAGAGCGGTCTCGAAGCTGGGCCTTATTCTAAGCCGGCTAAGGAACACCGACTAAGAATAATTTCACGGCTGAGCCCTGTCTGGGGACCCTCACGGCTTACGGTTGTACGGGTAATGGGGGGCATCCCCGTTAGAAATATTTACTGTGTGCGGTCTCGCCAGCCGATAGGGCCCAGCCAGTGAAATTAGCGTTAGGCCAGCGGGCTTCTGGCCTTAGGCTAAGGCCGAGCTTTGAGATTCGCGGTCTTGGCGAAGCTCAAAGTCGTGCCCACTGGCGTCACGGCCCTGCCAATCGGCTGGCGAGACCGGATGGGAGCCCCCAACTCTGGGGACCCGGTAAGACGAATGAACACCTCTTATGTGGGACAAAGACTAGTTCCGGCAATGCGGGTTGATTTTTCGCTGGAGCGCACGCCTTTTTCAAGAAAAGGCTAAATTTATACCCCGGTTGACGAATTCTGTTGCTTCCCCCCGCTAACCTTGATACACTGACGTCATTGACGACCACCGTTTTCGGTGCCAAGGAGGACCCTATGACGCAACGTAAATCCGGATTTGTAAGCCGCTGCCTGAAAGGCATGATCATCGCCCTCGGTTTCATTCTCCCCGGTGTTTCCGGCGGTGTCCTAGCCGCCATCCTAGGCCTTTACGAACGCCTACTCAGTTTCATGGCCCACCCAACTAAGCGCTGGCGCGAGGACTTTCCGTTCTTTCTCCCCGTGGGTATCGGCGGCCTGTTGGGCATCGCCCTACTCTCGGCACCCCTAGCCTACCTGTTGACCCACGCCCAAGTGGTGGTCCTCTGGGGCTTCGCGGGCGCCATCATCGGAACCCTGCCCGCACTGACCGCCACGGCAACCGCTCGGTCGCCCCGTGACGGGATCGACTGGCTCTGGTTCCTGGGAACCCTGGTCATCGGGGGCTTCGGCCTGTATTTTATGAGTGACCTCTTGGGCACCCTCCCCGCCAACTTCATTGGCTTCCTAGTGGCCGGCGGCTTGATTGCTTTAGGGGTGCTGGTCCCTGGCCTGAGCCCGTCTAACCTCTTACTGATTCTGGGGCTGTTCGGGCCAATGTTGACCGGGTTCAAGCGCTTCGACTTATTGGGCGTATACCTGCCCATCGCCATTGGTGCCCTGATCACGCTGGCCGTTTTCGCCAAAGGCGTGGAGTTCTTACTCCAGCATTACCACTCCCGGGTTCACCACTTTATCCTGGGCCTAGTCGTGGCCAGCACTGTCCTGATCCTGGTGCCCAACCCTTCCGCCGCCGAAAGTATCTCCTACGCCCACGTGACGTTGACCACCTGGCTGGCTAGTCTGGTCGCCTGCATCGCCGGGGCCGCGTTAGGCTGGTGGATGAGTCGACTAGAAGCTAAATACAAGTAAGTAGCGTGCGCCAACGCGTAGTAACGCCGTAAGCGGAGCTGGCTGCCTTGGGGTGCCCGTTTCTGCACTGTATCTGTCCACCCATCATAAATTAATTTGTAAGACGCTTAGCTTGTGCTCCGCGCGAATCGGCCTAAAATGAGAACCATAGTTGCCGGCAGACATGATTCGCCGGCCACAACTATGCAGCTAGACAGAATCTTTCCTTTACCTTCCTTGTCCCACTCAACTCAAAATCGGTCCGCAACGTCCTTGATGGGCACTGCGAACCGATTTCTTTTGGTTCTATGATATTTGGTGTTGATGGATGAAATCCATCAACACCATTTTTATGTAC
>NZ_AZDT01000058.1:0-62865 GCF_001434785.1 Levilactobacillus namurensis DSM 19117
CTTCTGGGAACAGATGAGGTTCTAATAAGTGTTCGGATAATTCTTGCAATCTCCCGATCATTAAGGTGTTACTTAATCGGTTAAAAATCAACAGTCTTACGATAACAGCAAAAACACCCGAAGACAAGCGGTGTCACGGCGTTTAGCGCAAATATTACGCGCTTAATAGCAGAAACTCCGGGCTTTGCTTCGGGTGTTTGCAAACAGATTAAAACTTCACGACACGTGTAACTTAGGTGTAACAATCCCCAAAAGGCGATTTATTGCGGATCGACAGTGGGTTGTGGCTTGGTTTGGGACCATTGCTTACGAACCGGATCGATGTGCAATTTTTGCTGACATTCCGGGCAGAGGCCGTAAACTTCAACGTGATTACTGGTAATCAGGTAACCCGTCTGGGCGCTGGCCTCCTGATTGAGTTGTTGCTCGATCTGGCCAAAATCTGGGGCGAAGACGTCGGTGATCTTACCACAGTTCTCGCAGATCACGTGGTAGTGGGGCCGACCATAAAAGTCGTAACGGATGCCGCCGGTGTCGTTGGGCAGTTCGATCACGATGCCTAAATCGACCAGCAGATTCAACGTATTATAGATGGTAGCCATGCTCAGATTAGGAAATTCAGCGGTTAACGCCGTGTAAATCGTCTCAACGGATGGGTGATTATGGTGGGTGACTAAGTAAGTCAGGATAATCTGGCGTTGCGGTGTTACACGGATGTGGTGGTCTTTTAGCGTCGCTAATGCGTGCGCTAAGAGTTGATTAGAACTTTCGGATTGTGCCAAGGGTATCCCTCCTTCTTTAGAATGTCTCTAATTTGCTTCTATTAAACCACATTTCTGCTAAACGTCCAGTAATCTGCTTAATTTTAGAATAATTTTTAATTAAGCGGATTCAGGTTGCACTAAGGGTTTACTTTTGGGGTTCCGGTGGTAGAATAGATTTGTTCGTAGATAAGAATGATTCTAACTTGAATAAAAATTTCGCCGAACCGAACTTTTTATCTTGGGTTCGTGGTACGATAAATGTGCTTGTGGTGAAAACATGTAGGGGGTTGTTAGATATGGCAACAAAAAAGAAGACAGCAACGTTAGCACAAAAGATCAACGTTTTGCGGGCCAGTGTGATGGGCGCCAACGATGGCATCCTCTCCGTCGCCGGAATCGTTGTGGGGGTGGCCGGTGCGGCCACCAGTAGCTTTGCCATCTTCATCTCAGGGATCGCCGGGATGATCGCCGGAACGGTCTCGATGGCCATGGGGGAATACGTCTCCGTCAACACGCAAAAGGATTCGCAGCGTAAGGCCATTGAGACGCAAACGGTAGCGTTGGATAACGACTACGATGGCGAATATAATTTCGTGAAGAATAAGTACATTGCCAGCGGCATCAAGCCGGAGTTGGCCGACCAAGCGACGCAGGAAATGATGAAGAAGGATCCCCTGAAGACGTCCGTTCGCGAACGGTTTGGCTTTAATGTGGGCGAGTATACCAATCCGTTTTCGGCCGCGATTGCTTCGATGATTTCGTTCCCAACGGGGTCGATTCTGCCGTTACTTTCCATTACCTTACTCCCCAAGAACATTCGCATTGTCGGAACGTTCATTGCGGTGGTCGTAGCTCTGGCAATCACGGGGTACATCGCCGCAATTCTTGGGAACGCGAACCGGAAGAACGGGACGATTCGGAATGTAATTGCGGGAATTCTAACGCTGTTAGTGACCTACTTTATCGGTCGCTTATTCGCATAAGAGGGGAGTTTTGACAAATGGCTGAGAATGAAGCAATTGTGGCGAAGAAGCATCAAAGGGAACACCAAACCATGGATGAGAAACTTAACACGTTGCGGGCCGGAGTATTGGGCTCTAACGACGGGATCCTAACGGTGGTTGGGGTGCTCTTTAGTGTGGCGGCCGCGACCACCAATCAATTTACGATCTTTATCGCGGGGCTATCGGACTTGTTAGCCTGTGCCTTCTCGATGGCGTCCGGGGAATACGCCTCCGTAAGTACGCAAAAGGACACGGAAAAGTCGGTGGTTCATAAGGAAATGGCGTTATTGAAATCAGACTTTGAAGGGGAACTCCAAGCCGTCCAAGCCTTCTACCAACAACGGGGGGTCTCCGCGGAGACGTCAATGGCGATTGCGAAGGACCTGTTGAGTAAGGACGCGTTGGGGACCGTGGTATCGGTCAAGTACGATATCAAGCTAGGCCACTACATGAATCCCTGGAACGCCGCTTTCTCGTCTCTCTTCTCTGCATCTGCCGGTGGAGTCTTTCCACTGGTCGCGATGACGTTTTTGCCGAACGCTTGGCAGTGGCCCGGGACCATCATTGCGGTGCTCTTATCCGTGACGTTAACGGGATTCTTGAGTGCTAAGTTAGGCCACGGACTGGTCAAGACGGCGATTATCCGGAACGTTATCGTGGGGATCATCACCATGTTCATCCACTATTACGTGGGGCAATTGTTCTAGGTGCGCTGGGCGGCCTAGTCAGGTGACAAGCGCATAGAAGCTGGAGATGAACGCCGTGCGCGTCAAGTTGACCAGAACCAGTAATCTTTAGGCGCCAGTGATTCGAGATTAGAAACTTTATCATTGGAACGTGAGGTGCGCGCTGGAGCCGAAGACGTCCTGCTTAAGGCACGTCTGAACGCAGTTTCCTCATGATGATTCTAAGTGAACTTTAGTGGGTTTCTTACGCGATTGCCAGATTCCAAGTGTAGAATGGCCCAATACTCTGACGAAAGTGAGGAATCTTTTGGCTTGAAACGTAACAAGATGAGTTTGTTTTCATTAGTCATGCTAACGCTGAGTGCCATCATTGGGTCGGGGTGGTTGTTTGGTGCCGGAATGGCGGCACAAATTGCTGGTCCCGCGGCGATTTTGTCCTGGATTATCGGGGCAATCGTCATCGGATCAATTGCGTTGAATTACATTGAATTGGGAACCATGTTTCCCACCAGTGGGGGGATGAGCCAGTATGCGGCCTTCTCCCACGGCCCCTTGTTGGGCTTTGTCGCTGGTTGGGCGAACTGGCTATCGTTGTTAACGATTATTCCCATTGAAGCCGTCGCGGCGGTCCAGTACATGAGTTCTTGGCCGTGGGCGTGGGCGAATTGGACCCGGGGCTTTATCGCCTCGGGGAACATCACCAATCTAGGATTAGTCGTGGTGTTTCTGTTTATTTTGGCATTTACGCTGCTGAACTTCTGGTCGGTCAAGTTGCTGACCCGGTTTACCAGCTTTATTTCAATTTTTAAACTCGGAATTCCGACGTTGACCATCGTCGTTTTGTTTTTAACGGGATTTGATTCGCAGAACTTTGTCAGCCGGGCGGGCTTTATGCCGGGCGGCAGTTCATCCATCTTTGCGGCGACCACGGCCGCCGGAATTATCTTTTCCTACAACGCCTTTCAGACCACCATTAATATGGGGAACGAAATCGACCATCCGGAAAAGAACATCCTGTGGGGGATCGTGATTGCCTTTGGCATCAGTACCGTGATCTACACGTTACTGCAGGTGGCCTTTGTGGGGTCCGTGCCAGCCGCCAACCTGATGCAGGGCTGGTCCGGGGTGAACTTCCAGTCGCCCTTTGCGGACATTGCCATCTTACTGGGCTTGAACTGGTTGTCGACGCTGTTGTATCTGGACGCGTTCGTCTCGCCGTTTGGGACCGGGGTCTCCTTTGTGGCCACCACCAGTCGGGCTTTGGCCGCGATGACCGGGACCAAGCACATGCCGACCAGATTAGGCGAAGTCAACCGCAAGTACCAGACGCCACGGCGAGCCATGGTGGTCGATATGCTGCTGGGGGTGGCTTTAGTTGCCGGTTTTCGGAACTGGAGTGCGCTATCCGACGTTATCTCGACGTCCACGTTGATCGCCTACTTGACCGGGCCGATTACGGTCACCAGCTTACGGCGCCAGGCGCCCGAGTTTGTGCGGCCATTTCGGTTGCGGCACTTAACCTTTTGGTCGCCGTTTGCGTATGGCTTGGCCAGCTTGGCCATCTACTGGGCGAAGTGGCCGACCACGATTGAGGTTTTTGGGGTCATTGCCCTGGGCCTGATTTTCTACGTCTACTACGAGATTCGCCGACCGAATACTCGGGCAGCCCTCCGCGCAAGTCTACGCGGGGGCCGGTGGCTCTTAGCTGAAATGGTGTGGCTGACAGCGATGTCGCTACTGGGGAGTCACGAGTTCGGCGGGATGAACTGGATTCCGTACCCGCTCGACTTTGTGGTCGTCCTGGTGGGGAGCTGGTTCTGCTACGCACTGGGCGTCCACGACGCCTACCGGAGCGATTCACTCGACGTTGCGGTCGAGTTGAACCGCCGGGTCTCTGAAAAAGATTAAGGTAAGTAAAGCTCCTAGCCGGCTGGCTGGGAGCTTTTTTAGGCGTAAAAAAGTCTGGGATTGGAATCCCAGACGGTGTTTTGACAATATACTGGTGAAACGGGGACGCAACTGGTCTAGCGACGTTGCCAATGCCAGACGTCGCCCCGTTGTAGGAGCCCCGCGGCGGTCAGTACGGCCGTATCGAGGTTGGCGCTGGCTTCTAATTCTAAGTCGTCCAACCCGAGCTCTTCTTGAGCGAAGTGGACCAGGCGATTAACGATTTCTTGTTGTTCGTTAGCGGGGAGCTTGGGACCTGTTAGGTAGGTGCGCCCGGTTTTTTGTTGAAGGTTGAGTCGCTCAAAGCCGCCCCAGCCGACCAATTTATGGGTAGCTCGACGTTCGATGCCCCAAGTAAGTGCGGTCCGGGCCATGGTGTGTCGCATGGTCGCGTTGACCCATTCAGCGGTCTCGGCCAGGTCTTGGTGCGTGAGTTGTGAGACTTGTTTCAGCCGGAATTGCGTGAGCCAATCGAAGCGAAAGTTGGGGGTGAGGAGCGGGTGGTAGCCTTCAAAGCTTGACATAGATTAAGAATCCTTTCTAAACGTAAATTACCCCCATTGTACAGGTTATTGGGCAGAAGAGCTAGTGACTTCAACGTATCGGTTGGCCAGCTGTGCTATACTGAAAAGGGATACAGAATATTGAAAGGGGTAACAGTATGACCGAAGAGTTTTACATTGGGACCTACACCAAGCGAATTAGCCGGGGCATTTACCGGGTAAGTGTTGACACGGATGCCGCCAAGCTGACCAAGTGTGAATGGTTAGCCTCCGCTGGGAGCCCAACTTATATCGCCAAATCCAAGGCACAACGACTGTATGTTGTGAACAAGAAAGAAACGGATGGTCAGACGCACGGTGGTCTGATTATCTATGATATGACGGATACCAGTAAGCCACGTGCGATTCAACAAGTATTGGACTTAGGGTCATCCCCTGCCTATGTCTCCGTTGACGAAGGTCGCCAGCTGGTCTACACGGCCAACTATCACACGGCGGCGGTCACCGTCTATAAGATTGCTGATGACGGTTCCCTGACCCAAGTTGACCAAGTCATTGATCAGGATCCCGTAGGACCAGCACCGGAGCAGGCCGATGGGCCGCACCCACACTACGCGGATCTGACGCCGGATGGTCGGTTAGTGGTCTGTGATCTGGGGACGGATAAGGTTTACCTGTACGACGTTTCCGACGCCGGTCAGTTGACGCCGGTCAGCCACGTGGACTTGCCAGCGGGCTATGGTCCGCGGCATATCACGTTCGACGCGACCAAGGGCGTGGCTTACTTAGTGGGTGAACTGAGCAGTAATGTGGCCACGTTGACCTACGACGCTGATGCCGGTAAGTTTGCCGTTAAGCAGATTACCCACGTGATTCCAGACGACTGGACCGCCCACAACGGTTCCGCAGCCATTCGTTTGAGTGCCGATGGCCGCTTCGTTTACGTGTCCAACCGGGGCAACAATTCCATCACGGTCTTGTCCGCTGCCGATGACGGCACGTTGACGGTGATTCAACGGATCGCAACGGAAGGTGACTTCCCACGGGACTTTAACTGGACGGCTGACGAAAGCTTGGTTTTGGTGGTTCATCAAAACTCCGACAACGCCAGTCTCTTCAAACGCGATGCGGCAACTGGTAAGTTGACGTTGGCGCAAAAGGACTTCATGGTCCCAGAAGGGGTCAGCGTTCTGCCAGCTTAGAGTGGGGCACAACAATTTTAAGTTAAGACAACATAAAGCGACCGTTCGTACCTGGTAGATTCAGGTGATGAACGGTCGCTTTAAATTTACCGCCTTAACGGCTTGGAGTGATGAGTCGTTAGGAATTTTCGGGGTAGTGGTCGCGAAAATAGCGGGCCATCAGTTCAAGGTGGTGCATCAGGCTGAGGCGCTTGACCACCCCCAGGCCGGGAAAGTGGTGCTGGTCATGGTAGGCCGCGAGCTGTTGGAGGGCCGGGGTCTGGGTCTGCTCTGGTTGAGCGGGCAACCAGGCCGCCAACTTGGCAACGGCTTGGAAGAATTTTTCCTTAGGGTGCTTGAAGTCGGCCCGGTCGTCCGATACGAAGCGGTGAATCCGTAACTGGTCATGAACGAAGTAGGTCACGTGCAGGGTCACGGCACGCGCAGGATAGCCGTGTTCGCTGTAGTGGCTGCCGCCAATCGTGTAATCGCTGAACCCCTGGTAGCCCCGAAGCGCGGCCAGTTGCCAATCATCGCTGAAGAAACCATCAGTCAGGTTGGCATAGGTCTGGTCTTTGTCAGGGAACCACGCGTGGTCGTACAGGCTAATCTGGGGCCGGTCCAGCAATTGCCGAATGCGAGCTTCCGGGGGGACCAAGAGGTAGTCGGGCTGCGTGGTCGTCAGCCAGTGGGCGTGCTGTGCCGCGGTAAGTTCGTCGTATTGGCGTGCAATCAAGAGGGTTCGTTGACCAGCCGGGGCCATCAGGTCGGCCGCGGTGGTGGTCGGCGTCAGGACGTGGCCTAAGATCAACTGGGGGTGGTGTTGCCAAGAGGTCCAGTCGTGCAGTTTCTGCTGGGTCAAGCCGTAGTCGCTGACGGTGGGGTTGGTGATGACCACCAGGGGATGGTTGTGTGCCAGAAAGGCCGCAATGGTCTGGGGTAAGGCCTTGATGTCCCGTACGGGTTCGATGATGGGGATGATGTTGGCGGGAAGCGTCTGATCTTGGGCGATGGCTTTGAGGGCCTGCAGGTCGAATTGGCGACCGCGAAAGTAGGGAAAGTAGATCATGAGGAAGCCTCCCGGAGTCGTTGCAAGAGGTCGTGGTTCTCTAAGGCCAAAGCGTCGACTTCCGATTGCAGGGCCGTGACGGCGGTGGCTTGGGTGTCGGCCATGAAGCGGTCGTAGAAGTTGTGGTCTGGGTCGTACACGTCATAGTGCAGGTGGCGTTTCTTCAATTCTTCGTAGAGCCGTTCGGTACTGTACTGCTTCAGCCCCGTGGCCATTTGTTTGGCCTTGAAGACTTCGCGGGCCTGCGAGGCGATGAACCGGGTCAGCAGTTCGTGGGCGGGAACCCGTAGGCCTTGGTGGCGCGGTGGCCGTGCCACGGTCAGGTAACCCGGCGTTGCGGGGGGTTCCGTGGCGGTCGCCAGGAGTTGCGGGTCGAACGGCCGGTAGAGCAGGACCCCAATCTTAGCAGGAATCTCGTCGGCAACTTCCTGGTAGAGCTTGAGCGGTAAGACGAAGTAGTTATAGTGGCCGACAAAGGAAAGCTTGGCGTGTGAGTGAAAGTCACTCTTGGTGACCTTCAGTTCGTAACAACGCCATTCGATGGTCCCGTCGGCTAGTGCCTGGTAACTCAGCGTGTCGACGATTCCCTGGTCGTCGGGCATGGTGACCTCTTCGACCGCGGTCGCGCCGGCTTCCCGACAATAAGCGTAGAGGGTGTGCTCCATGGCGAGCGTTAAGTTTGTTTTCAATTTGACGCCTCCGAATTCCAAAAATGCTGCAGGGCTGGTCCTAATTGTTCGGACCGGTAGAGTCGTTGATAGTGCTGCCAGTGAGGGGGGTAGAGCTGGGTGTAGCGGGGAGCGGTGAAACGTTGGTCCATCAGTAAAACCACGCCCACGTCATGGGCTCCCCGAATCAGGCGACCGGCAGCCTGAAAGACGTTGTTGAGGCCGGGCAACTGGTAAGCAAACGCGAAGCCGGGCTGGTCGTGACTGTCGAAGTAGTCGCGAATCAGGTCGGTCTCTGGATTGATTCCGGGGAGTCCGACGCTGACGATGCCTACGCCGATGAGCCGGTCGCCTTTGAGGTCGATTCCTTCCGAGAAGATGCCGCCCAGTAACGCAAAGCCCACTAACGTTGTGGTAGGGGTCGGCTGAAATTGGTCGAGAAAGGCGGTTCGGTCGGCTTCGCTCATGGTTGCTTGTTGCGCCACGGTGTGGATGTGGGGGTAGGCCAGGTTAAAGGCGGCGACCACGGTCAACAGGTAGTTGTAAGAGGGCAAGAAAATCAGGTAGTTGCCCGTTTTAGCGTCGACCAGGGTCTTGATGGCGACCAAGATCTTCGCCAGGTTGGCTTGGCGTTGTTTGTAGGTGGTCTGGATATAGTTGGTGATGAACAGACCTTGATGCTGGGGCGGAAAGGGGGAGGTCAGTCGGTAAGCCAAGCTGTCCGTACCCCCACCCAAAACGGTCTGATAATAGTCCAGGGGGGAGAGGGTCGCGGAGAAGAGAACGGCGCCGTGACCCAGGTCGAGGCTGTCCGCGAGAAAGGCACTGGGGTCCAAGCAGAGTTGTTTGAGGACGATGTTGCCGTCCGCTAAGGTCAACCGCATACGGTAGGTCTCATCGTAGAATTCGCCGATTCGTTGGTAGCTGATGGCCGCAAAGTAAACGTCTAGGAGGGCCTTAGTGAAGGGCGTCTGGGGTTGGTCGATCAGCCAATCGTGGGTGGCTTCGATGAAGCGCCCCAACTCGTGATCGATTTCTGCAGGGGGTGAGAGAAATGTGCTGTCGGTCTTTCCTGCCGACCGTAAAGGTGCGCAGATATCATCGAAGGTCTGACGCAGGTCACGGATCCGTTGGCGGAGCTTCCGACTGACTTGCGGGGCTCCGGTACTGAGCTCGAGCAAGTGGTCCAGGGGCCGGCTGGCGATAGCAGCGGAGTACATCTCCCGGGAACGGGCGACCAAGTTGTGGGCTTCGTCGATGAGAAAGAAGTTGTCGGGATCGCTGGTGGCAAAGAACCGTTGGAGGTGGACTTGAGGATCGAACAGGTAGTTGTAGTCCCCGATGACCACGTCACACAGGAGGCTGGCGTCCAGCTGGAACTCGAAAGGATCGAGGGTGTGCTTGCGCGCGTAGGTCTCGATGACTGGCCGGGTCAGCTGGTCGTTGTGTTGAATCAGGTCGACCAGTGCGGGACGGAGACGGTCGTAGTAGCCCAGCATGTAGGGGTTCTCTTCGGGTGTGAGGTCGGCTTCTTCGGGGAACTGAATCTTCTCTTTGGCAGTTAGAGTGATGCTCTTCAGCTGTAGCCCTTGTGTGGCCATCAGTTGAATGGCGTCTTCGGCCACACGCCGGGTGCTTTGTTTGGCGGTCAGGTAGAAGATCCGCTGGATGACGCCTTCACCGATGGCTTTGATGGCTGGAAAGAGCGTGGAAATGGTCTTGCCGGTCCCCGTTGGCGCCTCGGCAAAGAGGTGTTGCTGACTGAGAATCGTCTTGTAGACCGCAACGGCGAGTTCCCGTTGACCGGGACGGTACTGGTCGAAGGGAAAGGTCAGTGCTTGAATGGTAGGGTCGCGCCGTTCGCGGAGATCGTCGCGGAGTTTCAGCCAGGTGATGTAGGCGTCGATGACCGTTTGGAAGAAGGCGGCGGCCGCTTGCCGGTTGATGGTCTGGCTGTTTTGAGTCGTGGTGTCGTTGCTGGTCTGGTAGTAGGTCAGGGTCAACGTGATGGTCTGTAGGTCGGGGAATTTATGAAATAAGAGGTGGGCGTACAGCTTGACCTGGGCCCAGTATAGGGTGACCTTGTTGGCCGGAAGTTGGTCGAAATCCCCGTCGGAGGTTTTGATCTCTTCGATCGTAGCGGTGGTCTCGCCTAACGTGACGCCGTCGGCCCGGCCGTGGAGTAGGTACTCGTGGCCCCGGAGCGTTAACGGCAGGTCGAGGTAGTATTCCTTTTGGTAGTCATCGGCCCGTTGCTTCTGGAGTCGGCGGTGGATCTTAGCGCCCAGTAGTGCGGTATTTTGACTATTGCTGGTGGCACCGAGGTCACCGGCGCGCAGGGTGAATTCAACTAATTCACGAACACCAAGTTTGATGGGCATCCGGACGCCTCCTTAATGACGAAATTTTGAGTTTAAACGAAAAGCATAACACGCGTATCATACCATATTTTGGGTGGAGATTGAACAGACGTTCGGGAGAAGAAAAGGGGCTTGGCAACCATTGTGAAATCGCTTACAATGTAAGTAGAGGTGATCAGAAATGAAGACCATTGGATTCCCATTGTATGAAGAAACGCCCCAAATTGACGAGGCGCCCGCGATGCAAAAAATTTGCCAGAACTATACTGGTAAAGTGTTGATCAAAGTACAAGATGCCGAAATCGATCCTAGTGAAGCGACTGAAATTGCGCAACTCAAGGACTATGGCGGTCACTTCGTCACGGTAACGGCTGAGGGACCGGATGAAGCCTTACTGGCCGCCGCCGTTCACCAACAGTTGGCTAAGGACAAGTACAGTTACTAGCCGACTTGACGCCCTTAGAAAAAGTCGCTAAGCTCAAAGAGCAGCAAGACTGGAGGGTGTCAGATGACACAAGCACAGGTTGACCGGCTCTGCGAGATTGCGCCGAAGTACGGCTTGCAGTTGAAGCATCAGGGAACGATCATTACAGAAATTAACGGGGCGCCCACGTCTTTTGACGCCAGCACCTATATGCCTGACCAGTTCGTCGATCTCTTAGCGCAGATGATTGCGACTAAGATGAAGGCTGATTTGTGGCAATGGCAATAACCTAAACGAAAATACGCTCGCGACAGCTAATCCTGTTGCGAGCGTATTTTTTGATTGGCTGCTTAAGCTTCTTCCCAACGGTCAAAGTCTTGGGTATGGTTCCCCAGGTAGGCAATGGCCTCTTGAGCGAGTTGCTGACTTTCACCGGTCAGATCTTTGGCGAGATTGGCGTCAATATCGGCCTCATCGCGCAGAAAGCCGGTGGCGAGTTCCAGGTACTTGGTCCGTCGACCGACCCCGTGATCGTTGAAGAGCTGGTCGAGACCGGTTAAGTCGGGTTGTCCAGCGGTTGCGACTTGCTTAGCGAGGTCGGGTTGGCGACCTAGCTTCGTTGCGGCATAGTCCATCAGAAAATCATTCATATCCACGATGATATCGTGCCGTGCTTTCTTTTCATTCTTTTTTGCCACTTCAAATCACCTCACAAGTCAATTCTAGCCATTTTGATCAGCGGGCGCAATTGTGGACCCACGATAAGGGAAGATAGCGACGCATCTGACTTAAAACGGGAGGAAGTTGGGCAAGCCGAACAATGCGCAAACGTTGATATAAAAACAATTATAGCGACCTTGGCAACATTTACCTAAAATTTACACGATTGCGACAATTAATATATATTGGTCGGCTAGAATGTGTCTTGTAAGTTAAGGGGAGGTACCACAGCGTTCGCTACCTAGCTTACGATGTGGTAAATCCACTATATCTAATAGACATGGAGTGACAGGGATGAATAAAGGAACAAAGTTAGCAATGGGGATTGCTGCGATGAGTTTATTATTAGTTGGTTGTGGCAAGGCTACCAGTTCAACTAGCAGTAGCAAGTCTAGCAGCAATGAAGCATTATCCGGAAAGGTTACGGCCGTGGGGTCAACGGCGTTACAACCATTAGCTGCCAAGGCCGGTTCCCAATTTACGGCGAAGAACAGCAAAGTTAACTTGACGGTTCAAGGTGGGGGTTCCGGAACTGGGTTGAGCCAAGTTCAATCCGGCGCCGTTTCCCTGGGAGATTCCGATATTTTCGCAGAAGAAAAAGCCGGAATCAAGGCCAGTGAATTGACCGACCACAAGGTAGCCGTTGTCGGCATGGGCCCCGTGGTCAACAAGGATGCCGGGGTTAAGAACTTGAAGATGTCGCAATTGAAGGGCATCTTCACGGGTAAGATTACGAACTGGAAGATGGTTGGTGGGAAAGACCAAAAGATTGTGATCATCAACCGGGCCCAAGGTTCCGGAACCCGAGCAACGTTTGAAAATGCCGTCTTGAAGGGTGCTTCAGCGGTGAAGTCCCAAGAACAAGATTCTAACGGTGCCGTACAAAAGATTGTGGCCACCACGCCAGGTGCGGTCAGTTACTTAGCCTTCTCTTACTTCACCAACAAGTTACAAGCTCTTTCCGTTGATAATGTGACGCCAACGGATAACAACGTTGAAACCAACAAGTGGAAGATCTGGTCTTACGAACACATGTACACCAAGGGTAAGCCTGACAAGGCAACCGCTGCTTTCTTAAGCTACATGACGTCTAAGGACGTGCAAAACAGCTTAGTTAAAGACATGGGTTACATCAGCATTCACGACATGAAAGTTTCTAAGGATGCTAAGGGAACGATTACGCAAAACTAAGCTCGCTTAGTTGAGATACCAGTGAAGGTGCAAAATGGGCACCTTCACTTTTTTTAAGGGGGAGTCATCTCATGGAACAAACAAATTCAGACTTAAAACCAAACGATGCCCGCACCGATGATTGGACGGCGCGGTTACACCGGGCGACCCGGGCGACGCGTGAAGATTGGCTAGGTCGGGGCATCAGTTACTTATGCATTGGGGTCATTATCTTAGTCGTGGCGTCAATGCTGTGGTTCATCACGTCCAAGGGAATTGCGACGTTTACGCAGAACCACGTGAACTTGTGGAAGTTCATCTCGGGCACCAACTGGTCGCCGAACCAGGGTCAGATTGGGGCCTTGCCCATGATTGTGGGGTCCTTTGCGGTCACCTTTGCCGCCGCGATCGTGGCTACTCCGTTTGCGGTCGGAACGGCCATCTTTATGACCGAAATCGCGCCGAATAAGGGACGGAAGTTCTTACAACCCGTCATTGAACTTTTGGTGGGGATTCCATCCGTTGTTTACGGGTTTATTGGCTTGGCGGTGGTGGTCCCGTTCATGCGGCACCTGGTCGGTGGGTCCGGCTTCGGGATTATCTCGGCGACCTTCGTCTTATTCGTGATGGTGTTGCCGACGATTACCACGATGACGGTCGATAGCCTGCGTGCTGTGCCGCGGTTCTACAAGGAAGCCTCCCTGGCGTTGGGGGCGACCCGGTGGCAGACGGTGTCGCGGGTGATCCTGCGCGCAGCCACACCGGGAATTTTGACAGCAATTATCTTTGGGATGGCCCGTGCTTTTGGGGAAGCTTTAGCCGTCCAGATGGTGATCGGGAACGCGGCGATTATGCCTAAGAACCTGATCTCACCAGCCGCAACGTTGACCAGTCAGTTGACGACGGGAATCGGGGATACTATCGATGGAACGTTACCTAGTAACGCCCTGTGGTCTTTGGCGTTGATCTTGCTGTTGATGTCACTATTCTTTAACGCATTGGTCCGGTTGATTGCTAAGAGGGGGCAACTGAGTCATGAACGCTAAACAAAAAGATTTTCTCGCCACGATTACCATTAACGTGATTGTGGCTGCAGTGGTCGGCATTCTGTTTTTCTTGCTGGCATACATTTTAATTTCGGGGTTACCCCACGTGAGCTGGTCCTTCTTAACAGGGACCACGGATTCCTTCAGTGGTGCTGGTGGAATTGGGGTCCAACTCTTCAACTCGTTTTACTTACTGGTTTTAACCATGTTGATTTCCATTCCCATTTCCTTGGGTGCCGGGATCTACTTGGCGGAGTACGCGAAGGACAATTGGCGAACGCACTTGATTCGCTCCGCCATCGAAGTCCTCAGCTCACTACCTTCCGTGGTGGTGGGGCTGTTCGGCTTCTTGCTGTTCGTGGTCAAGTTTAAGATTGGGTTTTCCGTCATTTCTGGGGCCATTGCCCTGACGTTCTTTAACCTGCCACTGTTAACCCGGAACATCGAAGAATCCTTGAGTGCAGTTCCGCGTAATCAGCGGGAAGCGGGCTTGTCGTTGGGAATGTCGAAGTGGAAGACGGAGATTGGCATTATTCTCCCGGTGGCCTTACCCGGAATCGTTACGGGAGTTGTGTTGAGTGCCGGTCGGGTCTTTGGGGAAGCGGCGGCGTTGATCTACACGGCGGGTCAGAGTGCGCCGGTGACCAACTTCGCTGATTGGAACCCCATGGATGCGGCCAGTCCGTTAAATCCTTTGCGTCCCGCCGAAACACTTGCGGTGCATATTTGGAAGGTCAATACGGAAGGTTTGGCCAACAATGCGGCCCAGCTTTCTGCGGCGGCGTCCGCCGTGCTGATCATTGCGGTCTTACTGTTTAACTTGGGCGCGCGGGTATTGGGGAACTACCTGTACCGGCGGGTCACGGCCAGTAAGTAAGGGGGAGTCCACATGTTAAAAGAGTATTCATTTGAAAAGACGGCCATTCAGACCTTTGCCGATAATGTCCCTTTAGCGTTACGGACGGAGGACATGCAGGTCTTTTACGGCAGTAACCACGCCATGCACGATGCCAGTCTGAGCTTTCCGAAGAACCAGATTACGGCCTTGATTGGGGCCTCAGGTTCCGGGAAGTCGACGTACCTGCGTTCGTTGAATCGGATGAACGATGGTATCGCGACGGTGACCGGGAAAATCTGGTATCACGATGTGGATATCAACGAACCTGACGTGAACATTTACGAAATTCGGCGGCACATCGGGATGGTGTTCCAGCGGCCGAATCCGTTCTCCAAGTCGATTCGGGAGAACATCATCTACGCCTTGCGGGCGGAAGGCATCAAGGATAAGCAGGTCCTAGCAGAACGGGTCGAGCGCAGTCTTCGCGGGGCGGCGCTGTGGGACGAAGTCAAGGATAACCTTGATAAGAGTGCCCTGGCTTTATCTGGGGGGCAACAGCAACGACTCTGCATTGCACGGTCGATTGCCATGGAACCCGATGTTTTGTTGCTGGATGAACCCTGCAGCGCCTTGGATCCCATCTCAACGGTCAAGGTCGAAGAGACCCTAGCCGAGTTGCGGAAAAAGTACACGATTATTATCGTGACGCATAATATGCAGCAAGCGGCGCGAATCAGTAGCCAGTGTGCATTCTTCCACTTGGGTCACGTGATGGAGTACACGCCAACGGCCACCATGTTCAGCAATCCGCAAATTCCCGTGACCCAAGATTATATTTCTGGTAGCTTCGGATAGATTTGGGAAGCCGGATCTTCCAATCTTAAAAAGTTAGTCTGTGGCTCATCGGTGACGTCAATCGCCCACCCTGCTTCGTGCAGGGGGTGATTGGCGTTTTTTGTGTTTCGGTCTTGATTATGGGTTTTCCAAAATGGAAGAACGCACCAAAAAATGGTCACCAGAATGGATTTTCGCATTCTGGTGACCATGTGGGTTAGGATCAATGGTGCATTTTGAATTCCAGGTACCGGTCGTTGTAAGTTTGCACCACGTTGGGTGATAAATCACGATAGATCTGGAGGTGACGAGTCGTTTGACGGGTCGGATAGAACTGCCGGTCGTTCCGAAGCGTCTTGGGAAGCAGGGCCTTAGCCCGTCGGTTCGGCGTCGCATAACCAATGTACTCGGCATTTTGAGCCGCGTTGTCTGGCCGACTCATGAAGTTCAAGAAGGCGTAGATGGCGGTGTAGTGCTGGGCGGACTTGGGGATGACTAAGTTGTCAATCCACAAGTTACTCCCTTCGCTCGGAACGACGTAGTGGAGGTGGCGGTTGTGACTCAGCATTTCCGCCGCTTCGCCGGACCAGTCGACCGCCACGGCGGCCTCATCTTGAATCATGTACATTTTAATTTCATCCGCAACCACCGCCTTCACGTTGGGACTCAACGCGTTCAACTTGTGGGTAGCCGCCCGTAAAGTTGCGGGATTGGTGGTGTTCATGGAATGGCCTTGTTCGGCTAACGCCATCCCCAGGATATCACGGGCGGAATCGATCAGCATGATCTGGTCGCGGTACTTAGGGGACCAGAGTTGAGACCAGTGAGTCAGACTGCCCGGCTTTACGAAGCGGTCATTGTAGATGATTCCTAGGGTTCCCCAGAAGTAGGGAAGCGAGTAGGTATTGCCCGGGTCGTATGATTTATTGAGAAACATGGGGTCGTAGTTGGTCAGGCCAGTTAAGCGACTACGGTCGATGGGCTGCAGCAGGTGGGCCTGCTTGAGCTTGCTGACCATGTAGTCACTGGGAACGGTCAGGTCGTAGTGGGTGCCGCCCTGTTTCAACTTGGTAAACATGGCTTCGTTGCTGTCGAAGGTTTCTACGTTGACGTGGTAGCCCGTTTCCTTTTGGAACTTGGTAAGCAGTTGGGGGTCGATGTAGTCTCCCCAGTTATACAGATTGAGGACCTTGGCACCGGTACTGCCGCTGGAGGTGGTCAGCGTGTGACTGGTGTAAGCCAGTAGGCCACAGACGCCCAAAAGCAAGGCCACGATGGTCAATAGACGCTTCATAATGTCGCCCCCTGACGCTTATTTTTCCGGCGATGATGCCGCTGCTGGAGCCAATAGTAGCCGGCGACCAGCAGTAAGGAGAAGAGAAACATCACCCCGGAGAGAGCGTTGATTTCGAGGTCGATTCCTTGGCGCGCCCGGGAGTAAATCTCAACGGACAGGGTGGAAAAGCCGTTTCCCGTAACGAAGAAGGTCACGGCAAAGTCGTCCAAAGAATAGGTCAACGCCATGAAGAACCCGGTGAAGATTCCCGGGGCGATGAACGGAATGATTACCCGGGATAGGAGTTCTTTAGTGGTCGCCCCCAGGTCCTGGGCCGCCGCCAGCATCGCGGGCCGCATTTCCCGTAATCGGGGCAAGACCATCAAGACCACGATGGGAATCTCAAAGGCAATGTGGCTCAGGAGAACGGAGCCAAAGCCTAAGGGCAGCTTGAGGGTGGTGAAGAAGATCAAGAAGCTGGCCCCGATGATGACGTCGGGAGAGACCATCAGAATGTTGTTAAGGTTCAACAACACATCCCGGGTGACGCGTTTAGACGTCCGGTGGATGCTCAGAGCCCCCAGTGTGCCAATTAGCGTCGCGATGAGGGCGGACAATAGGGCGACTAGCAAGGTATTGGCCACGATGGCCAACATCCGGGGGTCGGCAAAGAGGTCCGCGTAGTGTTTCCAGGTGAACCCGTGATAGTTGGTCATGGTGTCACCCGCGCTAAATGAATAGACAATGAGATAGATGATGGGGACGTAAAGAATGATGAAAATCAAAATAAGGTATGCTCGAGATAACTTTTTCATCGTGGGAACCCCCCTGGTTGGTCATGGTCGTTGGTCAGTTGCATCACGATAATCATGGCCAGAATCAAAATCACGCCAATCGTTGACCCCATCCCCCAGTTCATGGTGGTCAAGAAGTGTTCCTCAATCGCGGTCCCTAAGGTGATGACCTTGTTTCCGCCAATCAGACGCGTCAGCATGAAGAGGGATAGCGAGGGGATGAAGACGGCTTGGACGCCCGCCTTGACCCCGGGAAGCGTTAACGGAAAGATGACGCGACGGAAGGTTTGCCACCGGGTGGCGCCGAGGTCGAGACTGGCGTTGACGTAGGCTGGGTTGAGGTCGTCTAAGGCGTTATAAATGGGCAAGATCATGAATGGAATCTGGATATAGGTAGCCACGAAGATGAAGCTGGCGTTGGTGAATAAGAGCTGGTGCGGGCCAATGCCGATAAAGCGCAAGAAGTTATTGGCCATACCAGCTTGACTGAAGATGCCGATGAAGGCGTAGGCCTTAAGTAAGATGTTGATCCAGGTGGGGAGGATGACCAGCAACAGCCAGAATTGACGATGCTTCAGTTGATGAAGCACGTACGCCGTAGGATAGCTGATGATTCCGGTGAACAGGGTGATCAGCAGGGCGTACCAGATGGAGTTGGCCGTCATCTTTAAGTACACGCCGGATTGAAAGTAGGTCGCGTAGTTGTTCAGGGGAAGTTGGTGGTCTAAGTTGAAGAAAGATTGGTACACGATCAAGGCGACCGGCGCAATCACGAAGAGGACCAGCCACAGACCGTAGGGGAGAAAGTAGCCCCAGTTTTTACGGTTGGTCATGGTCGGCGTCCTCCGTTCCTTCGTAAGTCCCCAAGCGGGCGTCGAATTCCGCTTCCTTTTCGTGGAGCCGCATTACGTGGAGGTCCTGTGGCCGGAAACTGATGCCGATGGTCTCCCCATCTTCGGCAGGATTGACCGAGTGGATCAACCAGCTGTGGCCCCGGGTATCCGTCGCCGCAATCTCATAGTAGTCTCCCCGAAAGAGTTGCGTGTCGATGGTCATGGTCAACTTAGCGTGCGCTAAGTCAGTTAGGGTGAGGTCTTCGGGACGAAGTACGACCTCGACCGGTTCGTCGGTGGGGATTCCCGCGTCGGAACACTCGAACTGTTGGCCGTTGACCACGACTTGGAAGTCGGCGACCATCTTGCCGGGCAGAATATTACTTTCGCCGATGAAGTCCGCGACAAAGTGGTTGATGGGTTCGTCGTAGATGTCGACGGGGGTCCCGCTCTGAAGGACTTCCCCGTTGTTCATCACGAAAATCTCGTCACTCATCGCGAGGGCTTCTTCTTGGTCGTGGGTTACGAACAGAAAGGTGATGCCCAGTCGTTGTTGGAGGTCGCGCAATTCGTATTGCATTTCCCGGCGGAGCTTCGCATCCAGAGCCGAAAGGGGCTCGTCTAAGAGGAGCACGCGGGGCTGCATGATGATGGCTCGAGCGATGGCGACCCGTTGTTGTTGGCCCCCGGAGAGGGCACTGATGGCGCGATCCTGATAACCGGCTAAACGAACCAGCTTAAGGGTCTGGTCGACTTTTTGGGTGATTTCTGATTTCGGGCGCTTTTGCAGGGTCAGACCGAAGGCGACGTTTTCCGCGACGGTGAGGTGGGGGAATAGCGCGTAGTCTTGGAAGACCGTGTTCACGTTCCGGTGGTTGGCGGGAACGTCGTTGATGCGGTGACCGTCGAATAGGACGTCGCCGGAAGTGACCTGGTTGAAGCCGGAAATGGTCCGTAGAATCGTGGTTTTCCCACAACCGGAGGGACCTAGTAGGGTGTAGAACTTTCCGGGTTCCAGGGTAAGGTTGATATTTTTTAAGATGGTATGGTCTCCGTAGCGTTGAATGACGTGACGGAGTTCGATAATTGGCTGACCCATTGGACAACCCCCTCTGTAAGAATTTCGATGGCGTTGAGGGTGGTAAACCCCTTACAGCTCTATTGATTATAGCGGGTTTAGTCCTAAAAATAAACCGGCAACTAAGCAGAAATTGGGTCGAGACGGGGTGGCAGTCAACCCACTTAACCGGTACGTGGCTAAGTGACATCCCAACCGGATTCCCCCGCGGTAGCAATCGCGCTTAGTTGGGGCAATTGACCGTAGCGGGATCACGCGGGGAAGCCTATAATCAACTACCATAAGGGAGTGGTCAATCGATGACGGTTACGTTTGAAAATGCGCAACCCGCGGATTTACCGCGAATTGTGGCAATCTATAATGAAATTATCCCCAGCCGGTTAGCAACGGCCGACCTGACCCCCGTAACGGTGGCGTCGCGGGAAGCCTGGTTTGCGAGTTTCGACCCAGCGAGTCGGCCCATTTGGACGATCCGGGTGGCGGGAACGATCGCGGGGTGGGTCAGTCTGGAATCCTTCTACGGGCGGCCGGCCTACCACCACACGGTCGAAATCAGTCTATACATTGATGCGGCGTTTCGGCACCAGGGCTTGGGCCAACGGGCGTTAGCGTTTGTGACGACCCAGTTGCCCCGGCTGGACATTGACCGAATCGTGGCGTTTGTGTTCAGTCATAATGCGCCCAGTCAGGCGTTGTTTAAGCGCAACGGGTTTACAGTTTGGGGCCACCTACCAGAGGTGGCTGAGATGGACGGCGCATTGTACAGTTTAGACATTCTGGGTCGCCATTTTCCAGAAGCAACCCAGCACGGTCAAAATTAAGCCGCACTGAAGGGGGCCTCCCAGTAGGTCGGAAAAGCCTAGCGGACCGCGATTACGTAAAATTTTGATGAGAATTTACGCCTTTACGGGGGGCTTAGGCGTCTTGTGACGTCGTTTGGCGGTCGGAACACCGGGTGCAGGGGGAAGAAGTGGTTTTAAGCCATGAGAAAATCCACAGATAGTAGCGAGTGACGTCTGCTAGACTAGGACCAGTCAGGAGGAATGACCCATGATCAAAGATCAAACGATTAACGTGATGGACTTGGAGCCGTACCAGACCTATCAGCAGTGCACGTTAGTGTTGCCCAGCTTACCTAGTCACGTGAGCGATGTTCACCTGGACCGGTGCCAGTTCGTCGGTGACTTGGACCACAGTGAGTGGCTGGATTGCCACTTTCAAGATTGTGACTTCGCGAACCGGACCTGGACCCACAGTGTCCTGTACCGGTGTACGTTTACCCGGTGTAACTTACTGGGAACCGCTTTTCTGGAGAATCGGTGGCAGGACGTGACGGTGGCGGATAGTCGGGGGGATTACCTGAACCTTAGTGGGGCGCAGCTCACACGGTGTCGGCTAGCCACGACAACGCTAAAAGAGGCGTATTTACGGGCTTGTCGGGTGACGCCACCATTAGTTTTAGACCGGTGTGACTTGAACCGGGCGAGTTTTTGGGAGACGCGCTTGAAGGGCGTTGACCTGACCACCAGTACCTTTGACCAACTAGAAGTCGACGCCACTCCTCAGAGCTTAGCGGGGCTCGTGATTAATCCGGTGCAGGCGGCTCCCATCTTAGGTCTGTTCGGTGTCAAAATTAAGTAGCGGGATTGTGACCGTTTTAGCGTGAATTTAGGCCGAGTTAGTCTACACTGGTTCGGAATATCCGGTAGTCGAAAACGGGTATCCGAATGGGAGGAGATTAACATGGCAATTCTGGAGATAGGACCCTTAGCCGACTGGGCCGAGGCAACGGCGGAATTATTGGCAGTCTGTGTGGCGCTTTTTCTACCGTACTACACCGATTATCAAAAGAAAAAGCACCAACGCCGCAACTTAAAGATCGTGTTGCAGGAGTTAGTGCAGGCGGCGCTGGAGCAGCGGCCGGACAGTGTGAAGACTCTAGATATCTTTATTAAGGTGTCTTTCTTGGGCAATCGTGATAGTGCCAACGACGAGTTGTTAATGGTGGGCAGCCACATGGTGAGTCTATTTGAAGACACGGCGCTAGATCGGCAGGCCACGCAACAGGAGGTCGTGCGCTTGATGGCACAGTTAGGGTTGTCGGTGACGGAGCCTGTGGTGGCCGATTGAGGATCACTGTTGGTTGAGAAAGGCTAGCTGGGTATCCGTGGACCGTTGTGCATCGAAGTGGTAGTCGGGATGGTCAAAGGCGCGGATGCCGGCAACGGAGGTTACTTGATGTTCAGCGAGATAGCGGACCATCGCGCCGCGGGCCATCTTAGCTAGTGTGGCCTTAGTCTTTAACCGACCGTCGACCAGGCTCGCGAAGACGATGGTCACGAAGGGCTGTTGGGGTGCCAGGTAAGGGCGAATCGCTTTGGCGTATTCTTGGGAGGCCAGGTTGATGATGGGCTCCGTCGGGGTAGCCAGGGCGTGATAGAGGCGGTCCCCCCAGAACGCGTACAGGTTCGCCGTGGCCCCCACCACAAGCTTGGCCTGCATCTCGAGGCGGTAAGGAACGATACCGTCGAACGGACGAAGAATACCGTAGAAACCGGAAAGAATCCGCAGACTTTGACGGATGTAATCGAGAGCAGGCGCGGTGAAGAGGTCTGGCGCCATGTACTGGTACTGAATGCCCGTATAGCTGAGGATGGCCGGAGTGAGCTGGTGGTGCAGATCGAGTTGCTGTAGCCAACGATAGTTCGGTTCAGCGAGCTTGTCGCTACAGTGCCATAAGGCCTTGGCCTCGGGATAGGACAATTCCCGTAAGCGGTCGAGAAGTTGGGCCGTTTGGGGCAGGTACTGGGGCAGACCGTCGATCGCGAACGTGTCGGTATCGACGACCATTTTTTTAGCGGGCGCAATAATAATTTTCATGGGGCAGGCCACCTTTCGCCTTTTAGTATACGATTAATCAAAAGAATAAAGCAGGATATCAAAAAAAGTCGGCTAATTTGCCGACTTTTTAGATAGGCCAATTTTGCTTAGGTTATTTGCAGACGGGGTTGGACACGGTGTAGGTCTTGTAACCCTTTTGGGCAACGGCGTACTTAAAGGTCTTGCATTGGCTCAGCTTCTTGGCTTGGGCTTTCGACAACTTGATATCGAAGTTCCCCTTGTTGGCCACGCTGAACTTCTTGACGCATTGCTTCTTGCCGTTTAAGACGGTCAATTTAGCATTTTTCCGACCGTTTTTGAATTCAAGCTTTTGGGCGTTCTTGTGATAGTTCGTCCGTAACTTGATCTGCTTAGCAGTTGAAACCGTCTTAACACTAGCTTTACTCCCTTGGGCACTGGTTGAAGCACAGCCCCCTAAAGCGAATAAAGCGGCGACACTAGCAACATAACCTAAAACTTTTTTCATAAATAACTCCCCCTAGAAATGAATAGGTAGTCGCTATTGGCTATCTGAGACCTAGTGTATCGGGGTGACCGTTCGGCGTCAATATTGCCGTCCCGCTCAGTAATTAAGTCGATAATTGACTAGTGACTGCAACGGCTAATCGCCGACATGGCGGGCATAAGGGGACTCACTGGTTAGGAAAGGCGAGTTAGGTATACTCACTGTTCAATCCTTTTGGGGAAGCATCATAATTAAGACGAAAAGACCACCCGAGGGTAGTCTTTTGGGAAGCGTGTATTAGTAAAGGCCTTGGATGTAAGCCGTTGAAATCTTTTGTTCGTGGTCACTAACATATTCATTACCATTTATTGAAGCGATATAAGACTCGGCGACCTCATCTAGTGGGAAAAAGAAATGTTGCTTGCCGTTCTTAATAGTTAAGTTGTAAGCACCGGCATCCCCGTTGTAGCTATCACGACTTTGGAAGACATGGCCTAATTTAAAGCTTAGTTTATAACGATAAACCTTGCCGACCTTAGTTTTCTTAGTCTTGACACTCTTTAAGCGCTTATTGAGGTAGTAAGTGATCTTTGAGTGTGTCCGCTTGAATTTCTTGATTTTAGCGTAACGTGTGGCTTTAAAGGTCTGACCACTTTTATGATAAACTAGGTGGCTATCCGCCGTTACTGAAATAAAAGGTAGGGACATGGTTGCGGCGTCATACTGTGCTTTGGCAGTCTTAACAGATAGCATCGGGAAACTCGCTAGGGAGTTAGCGGAAAAGGCTGTCTTACGTGTGTATGCGCGCGTGGCGCCATTATTCTGTTTATTTGCGATGTAACTATAGTGCCAATTACCGAGTTTTTTAAAGACTTTCTTTTGATTTTTGATACTTAACGTGGTGTTGTCAACGCTTTGCAGATTACCAGCGCCATCACTTAAACCGGTCACAACGGATCCCTTATGTAGGGTGACGGTTTTGTGCTTGAATTCATTGGTAAGTTTTAACGGTTTTTCTAACTTATAAGTTTGATAAAGATTATGTGAATCAATGGTATCGTTTTTATCAGTAACACCAATTCCGGTATTATAGGTCGTCTTTAAGTTAAATAAGTTACGAATAGCAATTTTATCGATGGATTTATCGACCTTTTTCTCATTGGCCGCTATTTCTGCACGTTCTTCGGCAATTTGCGCAGCGGTGGGTGTAGAAGCTTTTGCACTGGCGGTTGTATTCGCCATTAGTCCCGCTCCTATAAGTGTTCCTAGTAACATTAAACTCGTGGTCCCTCTCCCGGTTAATTTAAACAATTATAATACCCCCTAATATATTTTGAACCATTTAATTGTAGCGTAGGTGATTTAAAATTGAAATCTAGCTTATTAATCAGTAAAGAGATTTATTATTCATACTTTTTGGGGGATGCCGATTTACGTGGGGGGGAGAAAGACAAAAATAAGCCATTCCCTAAAATGAGAATGACTTGTTTTGAGGTTGAATATGAGGATGCAGTAATGGGTTAGTCAGTATCGATATCGGTATACGACCGAATATACGAGGCTTTGACCCAACCGGCGTAGTGGTACTGATCCGTTGAGACAATGTAATCGAAGACGTCGCCTTCCCGGGTACGTTTAGCAGCCTTAACGATTTTAAATTTGGCGGCGTGTGGCAGGGAAGTGGTAGTGGTTTCCTTCATTTGGCCTAGTTTCTTCGTGGGGTATTGTGTGTAAGGGACAACGTTCCAGAGAATCCCAGGAACGGCAATACCGACGGCTTCGTTGGCGTGGTTATAGGTGGTGACGGCTGAAGTTGTTTTGGCAGATTTGAGCCCACCGGAAAACTTACCGATTTTCTTGCCGCCATAAACGTAACCCCGGTACTTTTTGTTCATGGACACGACGCGGTAGTAGACGGATCCGGTATTGGTCACCTTGTAGCCATAAGCGCGGAAGTAGTAGGTAGATCCCTTATGGGACGGATTTTTAGTGGTGTCGGCGTAAGTTTGGGCGTCTTTAGTGGTGTAGGTCCCAAATGTCTTCATGAGGGCTTTGGAAGCCACCAGTTTAGCACCTTTAACCGTCCCAGGTTTCGTGTATAATGCGTGCTTCCCAGTGGTGGTCACGTTGCGCTTAGAAGCAGCTGTCTTTAGCGTTGTATAGCCGGTTTTGATAGTGGCGGCGTGGACGCTTTGAACCATGCCCAAAGCGCTAATGATAACGGTCAATGATACGAGTAAGTGTTTGGTAAGTTGTCTCATCAGAAATCCCTCCTCAATGATAAAGATACACGGATAACCTTTAAGGTATGTTAAATCAGAAGTACTGGCATCACAGTGTTTTGAGACTTGCTGTTTATCCCTAAAGAACCCAAAATGGATTCTACTGGTATTGTCAGATAGGGCGATGGACTTGGATTTCTTGCGGAGAGCTGCTTAAATGAATGTAAAGGAAGAGGCCGTGTAATCACGACCAACCAACAAGCCACCTCGCTTGTCGTATGGGTTAATACCATACGGTAGGCGGAGTGGCTTTTATGACCTAACAACTACAGGTTAGTGATTTGAAGAACTGGACATTATCATATTACTCGTTTTATTATCAGTGTTATACTGCGAGACGTAAATTTAGGAAGAGTTAGCAGGTGAATAACATGTTAAATTTCAGATTTAATTCCTTTTATAAAAAATCGTTCTATGCATTTGTAGGCATATATCTGGGCGAAATAATATTTTCATTGTGGATATATCCTCATTTGAAAAGCGCAATTCCTATGCATCTAGGAATTAGTGGTGTCGACGAGGTCACAAATGCCAAATACATTATCTTTTTGTTGCCAGTAGTCTGTTGCTTTGCCAGTTGGACATTTAAATCAGAAATGATTGATCGTAAATATATCAAAGGAAGCATAACTAGTAATCTCTTAAAGGTCATTTTTTTCTTGCTTCAATTGTTTATAGCATTCACGTCTATTTATTATTTTTACATTTTGTATGTAAATTACACAATATGAAGATCACTAACTGGAGTTGGCTAACAGTCACTGTTACGTATAAATAAGTGTCTTGCTTCGTGCAAGTTGCGAATTGCTAGGACTAGTCCAATTACTGCAACTACTAGGGCTATTACTGAGATAGCGAGTGTTACTGTTTCCATGCTAAGTTTTTCTGTTCCATCCAAAATTTGTAGCGCCCACGTAATTGCTAGGAGTACCAGCACAATGGTCCAACGTATCCAATTAGCTTTTTACTCATATTGTTTTGCCTCCTAGAATAACCGTATCACTAGCAGAACTAGCGTGAGAGTTACACCAATACCAGTAGCAATTTCAGTGCGGTTTTCATAATCTATTTTCTTTCGTTTACTCATATAAGCTCACTCCCTGCCACTATGATACTGCTAGACAAAGCTGTGTGGCCCCCTGAACCAGGGTATCTGTAACCTTGAACGTGTGTTTAAAATGCACCTAGGAGTGGGGATGACAGAAACCGTCCCGGGAACATCTCGTAGCACTGTCAATCGTGAGAGTAATCAGGATGTATAACTTTTACCACTTTACGACTTAACGTGTACGCAGAACGTGCCTGATAACGATAGCGATACCACGTATGCACACAAGCAAAGCTCTGCCCGACTGTTTGAGTGGGGCTTTTACGGTATTGAGGACAAAATAAAAACTGCTAGCCATTAAGCTAACAGTTCGTTATCCCTACCACCGCTGGGTAATTTATTGTTTTGTGAATGCCATTTTAAATGACATTCAATGATGATGTGTTAAATCAAAAACACTGTCATCACGGTGTTTTGAAGCCTGTTATTTATCTCTAAATACACAAAAATGGATCCTACCGGATTTGAACCGACGACCTCCTGCATGCGAAGCAGGCGCTCTCCCAGCTGAGCTAAGGACCCAAATGACTATAAATTTAGTATAGCACTTTGGTCGAAAAAGTTAATGGTCAACTGAATAAAAATCTAAAATCTTGCAAAAAGAGTGTCTTTGGTCGCAGGTTTCAACACCGAATAGTTAAGACGCAGTAAAAAAAGCCTGGGAATTTTATCCCAGGCTTTTTGTCGTTAGTGGCGGCTACTGCGGTGAGTGCCCGAGCCGTGATCTTTGACCACGTGCCGTTTGAATTTCGGTCCAGTTGCGTCCGGGACGAACTTAAAATGCCGGAGACGACCAGGATAGGGCTGCCCCGAGAGTCGGACATTGGTCCAGTTCTGCATGGCTTGGGCCATTTGTTGGGTGGCAGTGACCAGGTCAGGTCGCTGTTCGGTCCGGGCAGCATCCCGTAAGTCGCTGGTTAAGCGGCTCGTGAGGTTCTGGTGGTAGGTTAAAAGCTCCTGGGTCAGGGGCGCACTACGGTAGCTGTTAAATAACTTTTGAACTTCTAATAAGGCGTCTTCCACGTCTGAAGGTTGGTAGTAACGGTCTTTTTCAGCCATTGGTGACTTCCTTTCGTTTAATTCCGCCGACGCCGGTTGAGCAAGTGCTGCCAGAGCGTCTGGCTATCCGATTGTAACATCAGGTGCTGGTATTGGTGGCCAATGCCCCAACTCATCAAGCCTGTCGTAATCAAGGCGATGACCAGTGAGAGCCACTGGGTTCCCAGGCCAACCGTACCGTTAATGATCCGCATCGGCATGAAGTATGACGAGAGGAACGGGATGTACGACATGATCTTAACGGGAAGGGCGTCTAAGTTGTTCTGGAAGGGGAAGGTGGCGAAGAAGCCCACCATGCCCAACATGACCACGGGTTGGGCGGCCTTGGAAGCATCCTCAGCTTTAGCGACCAGTGCGCCGCTATACGCGGCCAACAGGGTGAACAATACCACACCGATGAAGAGGTAGAGGAGATTCAGGTTCAGGAGGTTATGCAGGACACCGTCGATCAAAGATTGGTATTGCGCAATCATCGCGTGGAGACCCTTCCGACTTAAGGCCCAGGCGTAAATGGCCCAGCCCCCCAGCAGGTAAATGACGATTTGGGTGATGATCACCAGCAGAATACCGGTGATTTTACCCACGAAGTAGCTGGTTGCGGTGGTACTGGAAAAGATGATCTCCATAATTTTCGTGCCCTTTTCCGACGCGATTTCTTGGGCAGTGATGGAGGCGTAGGTGATCAAGATAATGTAAATCATGGTCACAATTAACCAGAACGAGATGGTCTTAGCCAGGTTAGCCGTGCCAGCCTTAGAGGCGATGTGTTGGGTCAGCTTAGGCGTTCGTTGGAGCTGAACCTGTTGCTTGGGCGTTAACTTAGCGGCTTGGTAGTTCGTCAGCTGTTGGGTCTTAGCCAGGAAGTTTTGGACCTGGGCCTCAACGCCCTTGCTGAGGGAGTGGTTCCCCCGGTAGACTGCGTTGACCTGATCTTCCGTAGTGGTGATGGTCAGGTAGCCCGCCAAGTGGTTGGCCTTTAAGGCCTTCTTCGCGGCGGCGACCGTGGTGATCTTGGTGTTCAACTCGGTCGGGTGCTGGGCAATGAACTGGCGGCGTAAGACGGGTTGTGTCCCCACAACGGCAATCTCTTGACTGCTGGAAGCACTGTTGGCGCTAATGTAGCTGATTCCCAGTGTCAGTCCCAGCATCAGGAAGGGACCGATAATCATGAAGAAGAAGCTCCATGACTTGATCTGACGCAGGTAGGTCTCGGCGGTCACAATCCAGGTCTTAAGCATCTGCTTCACCCACTTTCATTCGGAAAATCTCATCAAGGGTCGGGGGCTGCTGGCTGAATTCTTCGATGTAGTGGCCCTGAGTTAGGCTGGCGAAGATGGCCGGCCCGGCGGCTGGGTCACTCAGGTGGAGCCGGAATTGGCCCGGTTGCCGGGGCGTGACGCTGGCGACGCCGGGGAGGGTCGCTAACCGACGAGCATCCCAGTCAGTCGTGACGAACAGCTCGGTCTTGCCGAACTGGTTGCGGACGTCCTGGAGCGTCCCGTGCAGGACCATATTCCCCGTGCGCAGCATCACCAGTTGGTCGCAGACCTCGGTGACGTTTTCCATGTTATGACTGGAGAAGATAATAGCCGCCCCCCGTTGCTTAGCGTCCAGGATAGCGCGCTTGAGTAAGTCAGCATTGACTGGATCCAGACCACTGAAGGGTTCGTCGAGGATCAGAAGGTCGGGTTGATGAATCAGGGTACAGATCAATTGGACCTTCTGTTGATTCCCCTTGGACAGGTCGCTGATCTTACTCTTGCGGGTGCCCTTAACGGCGAACCGTTCCAACCAGTCGTCGATCTGGGGGCGGATCACCTTAGCCGACTGACCCTTCAGCCGAGCCAGGTAAACGATTTGTTGTTCGATGGTTAGCTTCGGCATCAGACTACGCTCTTCGGGAAGGTAGCCGATGTGGTTGAAGTCTTCCGCTGAAAAGGCGTGTCCTTGCCAAGTAATCTGACCATCGAAGGTGATGAAGTTCAGGATACTGTGGAAGGTGGTGGATTTGCCGGCCCCGTTTTGACCAATCAGTCCGAGAATCTGACCGTTCGGGACATCAAAGCTGATGTCGTTGAGGGCCTGGACGTCCCCGAACGATTTTCGAATGTGTTGAATGCTTAGCATAGCGCGCGCTCCTTCGTCAGATTAGAATAAGTCCATTATACGTGAGTTCGCTAGGCAAACCAAGAACTTGCCGGGATGGGGGACTGATTTGTCATCAAAGGGTTGATTTTTACTCAAAAACTCCCGTTCCAGTGGTTTGCGGAACGGGAGTGGCGTTTTAGGTTATTTTCGAGATTGGGCCGTACTGTTGACTTGTGCTTGGGCGGCTTGAGCCGCACGTTGTGGCCGCAAGTTGAAGACCACGTTCAAGATGACAGCGGAGAAGCTCCCGATGACGACCCCGTTATTCACGATGATTTGCAGGGATTGCGGCAGGTCTTGGAAAATCTGCGGGTAGACCGTCACGCCCAACCCAAGGCCAATCGAGATGGCCGAGACTAACAGGTTATTGTTGTCCTTGAAGTCGACTTGTTGGAGCATGCGGATACCTTGGACGCCGACCATGCCGAACATCACGATCATGGCACCACCCAAAACGGGGTCGGGGATGACCGTTGCCAACGCCCCAATCTTAGGTAAGAGCCCCAGAAGCATCAGGAAAAGGGCGGAGAAGTAGATGGGCTTGCGGGTCTTAACACCGGAAAGTTGGACCACCCCCACGTTTTCGGAGAAGGTCGAGTACGGGAAGGTGTTGAAGAGTCCGCCCAGGATCACGGCGATGCCCTCAGCCCGGTAGCCGCGCTTTAAGTCGGCCTCTTTAATCTGCTTGCCCGTGATGTCCCCTAAGGCGAAGAAGACCCCAGTCGATTCGACCATGGTGGTTAAGGAGACCAGAATCATGGTCAGAATGGACGACCACTCGAACTTGGGCGTGCTGAAGTAGAAGAATTGCGGCAGGTGAAACCAACTGGCTTGCCCCACGGCACTCAGGTTAACCATGCCCAACCAACTCGCAATCACGGTGCCTAACAGGATTCCTAAGAGGATGGCCAGTGACTTCATGAAGCCTTTAGCGAAGACGTTCAGGCCTAAGATGATGGCCATGGTCAGGAAGCCGACCAACAGGAACTTGAGGTCCCCGAAGTTCTTAGCGCTGACGTCGCCACCACCTAGGTTCTGGAAGCCCACGGGAATCAGGGTGAACCCGATGATGGTGATCAACGACCCCGTGACAACGGGGGGGAACAGGTTCTTGATCTTGGAGAACCAACCGGCACTCAGGAAGACGAAGAGCCCCGCCCCGATGATAGCCCCGTACATGGTACCGACCCCGTAGTTCCGACCGATGGCGGAGAGGGGCGTCACGGCTTGGACCGCACACCCCAAGACCACGGGCAAGGCGATTCCGGTGAAGCGGGTTCGCTTTAACTGGAGGAGGGTCGCGATACCGCACATGAAGATGTCGGCACTGATCAGATAAGCCATTTGCATGGCGTTAAAGTGTAACGCACCACCAATCAAGAGGGGCACTAAGACGTCGCCGGAGTACATGGCGAGGAGGTGTTGGAACCCCAGAATTGCGGCCTTCCAGGTGGAGACGGGTTGGCCGTCAGTCGTTTGCGTAGCTTGAGATGATTGCGTGGTTTGCAAGATATTTCCTCCTATCATGTCTGTGAATGAAATCAAAAAAGCTCCCTTTTCGCATAACGCAAAAAGGGAGCGGTAAAACTCGACCGATGACTCTTTTCATCGGCAAAAAGAGTTTCGGTCCTCAATTTGCTTATAGTCCGGAATTTACGGCTCCGGGTAGAGACTTACCAACCTTATCTTGGCATTATATAGGCAATTTCATTAATTTAACTGATGTAGAATGTTACTTACTTTAGCACGGTGGCGCTAAAAACACAAGGCCGGGTTGACCACTGATGGCGGGTTTAGCCAAAATCGTTAGTGAGCATTGGGGGATTTTTTGATCAGGTGCCAGAGCTTCTTAAAGCCGGTACTGAACAGGGCCATCAACGGTCCCCAGTCGGCCAGTCCACCGGAGACACTGTCTTTTTTGGGGTGAACTTCGGGTCCAGGCTTGTAGAAGTGGTCCGCTTTTTTAGGTTGGGGCATCCTGGCGACCTCCTTTCTAAACTCTTACCTAAATTTTACCGCAACTAGGGTACAATATGGGTAACCAATTTTTTGGAAGGGGAGTAAATGTTGTGAAGAAGATTTTAGCGATTCACACGGGGGGCACCATTTCCATGTCGCAAAACGCACAAGGGGAGGTCGTGCCCAACGACCAGAACCCAATTGCCCAAGACGCCACGATTCTGGCGGGCCGGGTCCAGTTGATCACGGATGAAATGTTCAACTTGCCGTCGCCCCACATGACGCCGGTTCAGATGTTGCAGATCAAGCAGCGGATTCTAAAGGCTGAAGCCCAGGGCATCGACGGGGTCGTGATTACGCACGGGACCGATACGCTGGAGGAAACGGCGTACTTCTTAGACCTGACGTTACCGAACACGATTCCCGTAGTGGTGACGGGGGCCATGCGGTCGTCGAATGAAGTCGGCTCGGACGGCTTGTACAATTTTCAATCGGCCATCGAGGTGGCCGCGGCCGATGCGTCACGGGATAATGGCGTGATGGTGGTCATGAACGACGAGATTCACACGGCGCGTTACGTGACCAAGACCCACACCACCAACGTGGCGACTTTCCGGACCCCGACCTTTGGGCCGATAGGGTTGGTCACCAAGGGCCACCCCATGTACTTCCAGAAGTTGATCCAGCAGACCACCTGCGACATCGACCACGTGATCGACGGCGTTTACCTCTTAAAGGCCTACGCAGGGATGGACGCCAGTCTGTTTGATGCCTTAGCGACGGACCGAACCCAGGGCCTAGTTATCGAGGGTGTCGGCGCGGGAAACCTGCCGCCGGCAACGCTGCCAGGGATTCAACGGTTACTGGACCGCCAGATTCCAATCGTGTTGGTTTCACGGTGTTACAACGGTGTGGCCGAGGACATCTATGATTACCCGGGTGGCGGGATCGGCTTGCGCAAGATGGGGTTATTGTTGTGTCAAGGACTGAACGGCCAGAAGGCCCGCATTAAGTTACTGGTCGGACTCAGTGCTGGGTTAACGGGCTCCGACTTGGCAGACTTCTTACGGACGGCGGTCTCTTAATCGGAAATGGACGGCCGTGGCGAGCTATTTTTCGCATAATATGGTAGAATTTTCAAAAAAGCAGAAAAGGGGGCCACATGATGAATTCTATTGTTAACGATCTTAACCGGGCCCTAGCACAGCAGATACTGGTCAACGTCTATCAGGTGAACCAAGACGTGGTGTATACCGGATACGTGACGGCTGTGGGGGCCCAAGGCCTCATTCTGGCGACCTATGACGATTATGGCTTACCGGATGGTGCCGTCTTCTTGGACCTTAACGTGGTAGATGAAGTCGAATTTTCAAGTGATGATCTGGATAACATGGCGTTTCGCATTCAGACGGCCCATGACGAACACTTCGTGGCCGCCGGGGGCCTGACCATGCACTTTGACCCGCAGCGAGACTTACGCCGACAAGTTCTGAGTCACGCGTGGGTCGACCACTTGGTGATTATGTTGGTCCTGAATCAGGATCAGCACTTCTACGAGGGACTGGTGACGGGCATCGCCGCGGATAAGGTGACGATTCAACTCTTGAATAAGTTCGATTATCAGGACCGCCCCGTTCGCGAGATCGACCCGAGTCAAATCGAGGTCATCGAATTTCAAGGTCAGGAACTATCCTTACAGAGTGCTGCCGCGACCCGCCTTCAAAAGTTGCCGCATCAGGAGACCGTGACGGTCACGTCACCGGAGCTGATTGCAGGGACCTTGCGGGAGTTAGTGGGCCGGGAACTCTTCGTGGCCTTGATTCCTAAGCACGACCAGGACCTATTCTTCGTGGGCCGGGTGAATACGGTGACGGCAGATGCCGTGATCTTGAACTTGGTCGACATGACCGGTCAGTTCGGTGGATATACCCTGATGCGGCTAAGTGAACTGCACGCGGTGATGCTGAAGTCGGATTATCTGCAGACCATGCGGTTGTTTACGCTGCTGAACCAAGCGCGGCAACACCCCATTCAACCAGTTCTCAACGATGAGCGTTTGTTCGATGCCACGGACGACCAGTTTACGGCCCGACTGACGCAAGCGGCCACGTTCCGGTCGATCATTCGGCTGAAGCTCCACGACGGGACTAGCGTGCTGGGCTACCCCGCACAGGTCGGCAATCAGCACTTCATCTTTCATGAAGTAGTGGATAATCAGGTTGACCAGGTCGGTAAGGCGTACGCGATTACTGACGTGGATGAAGTGGCTTTCGGGTACCTCGACGCCTACTTGACGGAGCGACAACTTAAAGTCGAGGGCGATTTATAGAAACGGAAAAAAGCCGCCGGGCGCTCGGCGGTCTACATAAGGAGTTTTGAATGATGCAGTGGAAAAAGTTACCGCGGTGGATGCGCGACACGGTGTCGGTCGTGGGTGCCATGTCGATTTTATTGATTATGTACGATTGGTTATTGGCGAAGAATGTGAACTGGGCGTTAGTGCCTTTACAGATCATTCTAGCGTTGTTGGCGGTTGGCGCTTGGAGTTACTTTAGCTATCGTAGCCAAGCCAAGCGCAAGGCCGCTGACGCCAAGAAGAAAGCCGATGCGGCAGCTCGGGCACAACGGCGCAAGCAACGGGCTGCGGAAGGGGCCAAGCAAGCGGCCGTGACGCATGAACGCAATGCGAACCGGAACCAGCAACATCAACAACGCCGGCAACATTAGGAGGTTTAATAAACATGGCAACGGATCTAAAATTCTGTCCCCAGTGTGGGGCTAAAATTACGGCGACCGACCAGACTTGTCCGCGCTGTCATACGGATCTCCGGCCGTTTCGCGAGGTGAAGCAACCCCAAGCGGCACCGGCCAAACCGAAGTTGAACCTGAACACCTTATCGGCTAATCCTTACCGGGAGGGCATGAAACGGCTCAAGGCGCGGGAAGGGTCTCAGCCCACGACTACGAAACACCGTTGGCATTGGCCGTGGTCGAAGGAGTGAATGAGATGGGAAGTTTTGAGGTCATTCAGGGCGATATCACGCAAAGTCAAGTCGATGCCATCGTAAACGCGGCAAATACCACGTTACTGGGTGGTGGCGGTGTTGATGGGGCCATTCATCGGGCGGCGGGACCGCAACTTTTCGCGGCCTGCGTGCCCCTGAACGGTTGCCGCACCGGCGAGGCTAAGCTGACCCCCGGGTTTGAGTTGCCCGCTAAATGGGTGATTCATACGCCGGGACCGGTCTGGCAAGGTGGTCACCACCACGAAGCCGAGTTGCTGGCCAACTGTTACCGCAATAGTCTGACTTTGGCCGCGACGCAGGGGTGCCGGACGGTTGATTTTCCGTCCCTGAGTACCGGGGTCTACGGCTATCCGCTGGCCGCGGCGGCACAAGTGGCAACGCAGACGATTGCGACTTGGTTAGCCGCTTCGAAGCAGGAGCTGCGGGTCCGCTTGGTCGCGTTTGATGCGACCACGGCGCAGGCGTACCGCCAAGCTTGGGCCGCGTTGGGATGACGATGAAGACAAAAACAGACCTGAGCCTTCAAAAGGGAGACTCAGGTCTGTTGCTTGGCTTAAAGTGGTTTCTTGGCAATTAGGCTGTGGAGCGCTGCCTGTTCGTCGGTAGTGGGCTGCAGCTCACCGGTCTTGATGGCGTGGAACTTCTCAACGGTTAGGCGAGAACCAAAGGCCATCTCGCCGTCGGTCTTATCGTATTTCTTTTGGTAGGCGATGATTGCTTCAGCCAGACTACTTAGCTCTTGTTCTTGACTCATTAATATCCCTCCAAATGATAATCCATCTTGCTGCTCACTGTTTATTATACTAAAGTTTGGCGAAATCTGGGGAATAAGTCCTCGTATCCGAGAATATTTTGAATTTTACTTGATGAATGGCCCAAAATTGCGTAAACTAAAATGCAATATGAATTTTCTGTGTGTTAAGGAATTGTTACCGCGATTTTGGGTCGCTGTCATCGATTTGTGACGTTCAGCCCGTACACTAGAGGTCACGTGTTGACGGAAAGTCGGGATGAACGGGGTGACAAGGTGAACTTAAAACGGATTATTCTGGGACTGGGAACGGCAATCGTCCTACTGGCTGTGGTCAGTGGTCTTTCGTGGCTACTGACGGCGCACGCCGTAGGGCCCCATGTTGCGCAGTCCGAACCACAGATCCCGCCGACGACGCGGGAGATGCCACGGTAATTTTGCGGGCATTAAAACGGGTGCCGGGTGAACCGGTGGTTTTATTAATTAATGGTAATCGTGATGATTACATGACTACAGTCTCTTGTAGTCTATCAAGCGGGAAAGCAGGTCGACTTCGGTTGGCCTGTTTTCTTTTGGTCTGTTCACCTTCCAATACGAAAAGCCCCTTGCGTGCCATGACCATTTCGCTGGCAAGCAAGGGACCTTAATTAACGAAGCTTGATGTCACCACCGTCGACCATGAAGGTCTGACCGGTGATGTAACTGCTGGCGTCGCTGGCTAGGAAGAGGGCGACCGCCCCAATGTCGTGCTCGGGATCGCCCAGTCGGTGGAGCGGAATCTGGTTGACCATTGCCTTGTATTGGTCCGGAGCGGCCTGTTTCCAGCGCTTCACACCGGCCGTTTCGGCGATTGGGGAAATCAGGTTGACCCGAATGTTATCGGCAGCCCATTCGTTGGCCGCCACCCGGGAAAGCCCCCGAATGGCTTCCTTGGCCGCAGCGTAGGCGGCTTGGGTCGGTTGCCCGTTGATTCCAGCCCCCGAGGCAAAGTTGATGACACTTCCCTGGTTAGCCTTGAGCTGTGGATAAGCCAGTTGCATCAGATGCCAGGTCGGGTAGAAGCCGGTGTTGAAGGACAGGGCCAAGTCATCGTCGGTTAGTGCAGTGAAGGGCTTTTGGTGGGAAGCGTGGGCGTTGTTGATCAGCACATCGATTCCGCCAAAGGCTTTGACAGCCGTGTCGATGATGAGTTGGTCGTTGGCTTTGGTACTGATGTCGGTTTGCAGCGTGACCACCTGACCGGCATTCAGTGCCTGAAGCTCCCGCTTGGCTTGCGCGATGAGTTCAGCGTTGACGTCGACCACCAGGACACTGGCGCCCGATTTGACGAAGGCCGTGGCCATTCCCAGGCCGATGCCGCCGGCACCACCGGTAATGATGACGCGTTTATCAGAGAAGTCGTAAGTGATTTGCATGTTATCGTCCTCCTATGTACTGATAGTATTATGATCAGCGAGGAGTATACCATAGAAATGTAAACGGTTTCAACAAAAATTATTATTTACTGAGGTCACAAAAAATCGGGCCATCCCCCGTTTAGCGGGGTGGCCCGATAGGAATCAAAACAAGTCTTTAAAAGTGTAACCAGTCACTGTGGCTACGGTGAATATCTTCGCGAATCCCCACGACGTAAATCAAGAAGGCCGCAATGGCGATGGCTAAGAGGATGGTCCAGAGCCACGCGTGCGTGTGGATGAAGGTAAAGTAGCCGAAGCCCAGGGTGCTGAGCGCAATGATGACCAACTTCCGGCCCAGTGGTCGGTCGTGGAGAAAGGACACTGCTAGAGCCAGGACCACGGCACCACCGAACATGTCATCACCACTGCTCAGGCTGCCGGGGTGATTCAACAGGGCGTACCCTTCAATCAGAATGCCTAGGATTAAAGCTAAGTAACCGAAAAATTGAAGAAAGGTCATTTGACGAATTTTTTGCATCACGACACCCGCTTTCCCTCAGATGGTGCCTTTATTATAAAGCAAGCGCGCGCGATTGGGAATCCTAATGCTTAGGTTACCAGGTTTCGTGATCCAAAGCCATTTGCCAAAAGTGTAACTCGTACCAACTGCTCTTCTGGAAGATATCCAGGAGGGCCGGCGTGTTCTGGGGAGTAGCGACCCGGTTGGCGAGGGCCAATTGGTCAGGCATCTCTCCGGCGTAGTCGTCGGCATTGTAAGTATCGATCCAAGCCTGGTAGATGGGGATGGGTGATCCCTGGTGGGCTAGGTCGTGGCCAATCTCGGCATAGAGCCAGTAACACGGTAATAGGGCGATTACGGCACCAGCGGTTCCTAGGGTCGCTAGGGATCGGTAGAGGTGGCTGGTATAGGCGTACCCCGTGGGAGCCATGGGCGTCGCCGCAATTTCGGCATCCGTGATGGCGAGTTGCTTAAAGAAGGTTTCGCGGACCGCCATCTCGCCTTGGCGTAAGTGTTCAGCTCCGGCCCGTAACTGGTGGGCTGCCTGCGGATCCGTGGCCTGGTCCGCGGCTAAGTCGTGAATCGTCGCGAATTCTTGCAGGTAGTGGTGGTCTTGAATCAGATAATACCGGAAGGTGGCTGCGGGTAAGGTCCCCGCTTGCAAGGCTTGAATGAAGGGATGGTGCTTGGAAGCCGCCCAACTGGTGCGGGTAGCGGCATGAGCTTGATCAGTGAACATCAAAAAACTCCTTTCTGTTAAGGCAAGCCGACGAAGAGGCCGATTTGGACCACGACAAAGCCCAGACCACAGAGTAGCCAATCGCGCCGACGGAGGGGAATCGTGACCGCGTAAGTCCGGGGAGCCCCTTCGACGAATCCGTGTGAGGTCATGGCATCCGCTAACTGGTCTGACCAGTTCATGGCCGCTAGGATGACCTTGAAGTACAGTTGGGGGGACCAGAAGTGAAGTACCTGTCCCCGCATCAGGGCGGCGGCGTGGATCGTTGCGACCTCGGCACGAATCTTAGGCAGCAGATTGAAAGCTGCCAGGAACCCGTAAGCGAACTTCGCGGGCAACTTAGCATTCTGTTCCAGCGAACGGGCCAAGGCCAGCGGTTGGGTGGTCTGAGTAAAGGTGGCCCCCAAGTAGACGTAGACGAACATCCGGGTGAAGATGACCGCTAAGAAGTGGTGCGAGGCGTCCCCCTGCAAGGCCAGTGACCAGACTAGGGCGCTGGCTAAGAAGAGGGGAACGGCCGTTAGCCACAGGAGAGTCTTGAAGTGAATACGTTGAACCACTAAGACGATTAAACTAAAGCCAATCAAAGCCAAGTTGACGGTCAAAACTTGGGTAAACGAAATTTCGAACGCAATCAACACGACGGTAGCGAGCTTGAGACTAGGATTCATGGCGCACCTCCTGAGCTTGGTAGCTGAATTGTTGGTCGGCCAAGGCCAAGTGGTAATCGATAAAGCTATCGAGGCCGCTTAGCTGATGGCTGATCAACACTAAGGTCAGCTTGAGGTCTGCTTGGGTGGTCGTCAGGAGTTGACGTACCGCGTGAATCGAGGCCAGGTCTAGTCCCTTTAGGGGCTCGTCTAGCAGGAGTACGTCGGGGGCCATCATCAGCATGCAGAGCAACTGGAACTTCTTCTGCTGGCCACTACTGAGTGAGTAGATGACCTGGTCTTCACGGCCATTGAGCTGGAGGGCTTTGAGCGCGGCGGCCACCCGGTCGGGCGTGAAGTACGCGTGTTGACCGTTCTTCTGGGACAACGCCAATTCTTCACCTAGGGTGACGTTGAGAAATTGCGCTTGAGCGGCTTGAAACATCAACCCCACATGGCGAGCGTAGGTGCGACGCCGTAGCTTTTGGATGTCCTGTTGGCGGTAGGTGATCGTACCATCATAGGAACTCAGCCGGACCAGCGCGCGGAAGAAAGTGGATTTTCCACTACCGTTGGGGCCGGTGATCAGCGTGGTTTTATGCGCTAGGATGGCGAGATCTTGGGGCCGCAACAGTTGTCGGGTCCCTCGGCGTAACCCTAGTTGGTGGCTAGTCAGGACCTGCGGCGTATCGGGTGCGGGGAGCTGGACCTGAGTAAGCCGTAACCGTTCCGGAGTAAAGGCGGCTAGGCGGGCCTGGGTAGCGGCGGCCGAGAGCTGGGTCGCCATTCCGTGATCTAAGACGGTCAGGTGGTCGACCCATTGGTCATAGCCACTGAGGTCATGGTCGGCGAGAATCACGGTCTTATGGCGCTCGTGGCAGAGTTGGACCAGCTTGGTCATCAGAACTTGGCGCGTCGGTGGATCGATACTGGCAAAGGGCTCGTCTAGTAAGATAACGTCACTGTCCATGGCCACAATACTGGCCAGGGCGACCTTCTGTTGTTCCCCGCCGGATAGCTGCATTAAAGAGCGGTCACGAAGCTTGGCGATGCCGACGAAGGCTAGGGCGGCATCAATTCTAGCGGGCATTTGGGCTGGGTCGACCGCCTGATTTTCCAAGACAAAGCGCAACTCGTTAGTCACGGTATCCATGGTGAATTGGGTACTGGGTTCCTGGAACAGTAACGCGACTCTACGGGAGTGGGTGGTTGCCGGGAATGAGGCCAGGGCCTGGTCGTCGAAGGTGATGGTCCCCGTGGTGGGGAGCGGGGTCAGGCCGGCGATCAACCGGAGTAGGGTGGTCTTGCCGCTGCCAGATGGACCAGTCAATAGGGAAAAACGACCGCCCCTAAAGGTGGCCGTTAAGTCCTTGAGCACGGGAGTCTCCCGGGCTGGTGGTGCGTAAGTTAAGTGTTGAATCGTAATGGTTGCCAAAGTGAATCCCTCCAGTTTAGTTCTTAGAGGTTGCGGGGAGGACGTGGGCCCGAGTTAAGAGGTTGGTGATCAGACGCGTCAGGATTCCCCCGAAGACGAAGATTGAGGCGAAGCGGACTACCAGTAACACCAGCAAGAAGCCTAGGTGATAGGCGTTGTAACCGGACCGGAAGTAGTCCCATAAGAAGGTGACCAAAGTGGTGGTCAGTGCACTGAGTGTTAAGGTTAGCCAGTTGTAGACCTTATAACCCACGGCGGCGAAGCCTAATTCGGAACCGATACCTTGAACGGCACCAGAAATTAAAGTAGATGCGCCCCAAGTTCCCCCCAGGAACATTTCCACCGCAGACCCTAGGAATTCGCCTAGAGTTGCGGATCCGGGAATCCGGATGATGAAGCCGGCTAAGGGGCCCGCCATGACCCAGATACCTAAGAGTAGTTCGTTAGCCAGCGGCTGAAGTCCCGCGGGTGCTAAAGCGGCTGTTAAAACGGCGTAGAGTGGTCCCACGGCCCAAAAAATAACCCCCATAAAAATTGCTAAAATGGTGACCAGAATAATGTCACGAATGTGCCAACGTTGCATGTTGTCTTCCCCCTATAGGTTATAGTGACGCGGTCACAACCAAAAAGATCCCCACGTAGCGCGCGGCTAGGTGGGGTTCTTGCTTGCATTTGAAAATACACCGTCCCTTCGCTGGTCTTAACCAGAGCAGGTTCAATGGGTTTAATCTCAGCCAAAATAGGCACCCCGTCGGATTTAAATTACTTTTAGCGTAACTAATCTGAACGAAAAATGCAACCGCTATCCTCTAAAATCGTACGGAGTGGTCTAAGCTTTTATAACTTGAATAGTGCTCAAGTCTAATCGGTGGGGCCTCAAATCATCTGGTTGACGTAAAGTTAGCGCGTAATGCAGGGGTTAGCACAAAGTAGTTGCGAGACTATTTAGTTCAAGGACTTAAAAATGGATTACAAGCACGTTACGGTCACAACAAGCTGGTTACAAAAAGCGGTAGAAGCTACCCGTGGCGTGATTGACGTGTTAGGTTATTATTAGAAATGTAATAAGATGGGAGCGCAAGAAACAATTATGCAAGTCACAAAATTTAAGTGGGGCCTTTTCGCCCTGTTGGTTACTCTGATGGTTGGTTTGGGCGTTGGCCAAGCGACAACGGCCCAAGCGGCGGCTTATCAGACAGTCACGTCCAAGACCATCACTAAGACGGCCTACCATAAAAAGTCGAAAAAGGGGGCCCTGTATAATCAGACACACACGCGTAAAGTCGTGAATCTGTCGGCGCATCCCAATACGACCTGGTACGCCACAAAGCAAGCCACGTTAAAGCATGCCAATTCCAAGGGCATTTACCTGTATGTGGCCAATAAGTCGGGGTCCATCAAGGGCTGGGTCTGGCACGGTTACCTGAAGAAGGGGACTGCCCCACTGTCCTTGAAGTACGCCAAAGGGGCGGTGGCCATGGATGCCCAGACTGGTAAGGTGATCTGGTCTAAAGCCGGGAACACGGCGCGGCCTATCGCGTCCGTGTCCAAGATCATGACGCTCTACCTGACGCTGCAAAAGGTCGAAAGTGGCAAGGGCAGTTGGAACGACGTGGTCAACACTAGCAGTAAAGGGCTGATTGCCATGGGCAACAGTGCTGCTTGTGGGGGCTTTAAGTTCAAGTCCGGGCACAAGTACACGGTCAAGGACCTCTACTACGCGGCTTACCTGGATTCGTCCAACAACGCGGCGATTGCGTTGGGGAAGTGGGTCGCTGGCAGTAACGGCGCCTTTATCCGGAAGATGAACGCTCAAGCCAAGGCCTGGGGCTTAAAGCACGCCAGCTTTGTCTCCGCTTCGGGGTTGGAAAACAGTGACTTGGCAGCATTTGGCTACCGTTACGGGTCAGCCAACGCCAATAAGGTCTCCCCAATCGACGTGGCCAAGATTGCCCGGCACCTGATCACGGACTACCCACGGGTGGTCACGGACGGTCAGATTGGTTCGAAGTATGTGGATGGCCAGTTGCTCTACAACTACAACAACCTGTTGAAGGGGCGGAAGTATTACCAGGCCTCGTTAAAGGTCGACGGCTTGAAGACCGGGTACACGCCATTGGCGGGCTACTGCTTCGTCGGAACTGGTCAAAAGACGGGCAAGCACCGGTTGATCACGGTGGTCTTGCACGATGAAAATGAGTTCACTGAGACCCGTTCGCTGATGAACTACGCATACAAGAGTAGCAGCATGAACGCTTAATCATACTATTGGACGCTTGGAGTGGTCACTCCAAGCGTTTTTTTTGCGCCATAGAAGACAGTTGGTTGCAATGGACGTGACGGCTCGCGTATGATGAGAGCAGTTTTTGAACATGAGAGGACTGAGACCAGATGGAACTACCCCAATTGATTGCCACCGATTTAGATGGCACGTTTTTAGACCCGCATGGAAAGTACGACCACGACCGGTTTGACCGGTTACTAGGCGCCCTGGACGCGCAGGGAAGCCGATTCGTCATTGCGACGGGAGATCCGCTCGACCACGTGCATGACTTGTTCGGTGACTTAGCGCATGCCAGTCGGTTGACTTACGTGGTCGAAGACGGGGCGCTGATCGTCACGGGCACGGGACGCGTCTTGCGGATGGCTGAGATTCCCTCAGACCTAAGCCGCTTTGCCATTCAATGGATTCAGACAGCTCCTGAGATGTCGGAGAACTTTCTGATTGCGTGCGGGGCGCAGCGGGCTTACACCACGTTGGCCGCGGATAGTCAGCGTTTTGCGGCCTCACGAGCCTTTTACCCCAGTCTGACCAGTGTTCCGGACCTGCTGACGGTCCCAGAACCGATTCTAAAGTTAGATCTGACCTGGTTACGGACGGATGTGCGGGACCAGGTCGCGGCCTTTAACCGGCAGTTTGCGGGGCAACTCCTGGGGACCAGTAGTGGGCTGGGCGGGCTGAACGTGACGTTGCCTACGGTCAATAAGGGAGCGGCCATTCGCTTGCTGCAGCAGGAATGGCAGATTCCGGTAGCTCAGACCGCAGCGTTTGGTGATTCGGGGAATGATCTCGCGATGCTCCAGACCGTGGGACAGGGGATTTCCATGGCTAACGCGTCCCCGGAAGTACTCACTGCGATTCCCCGGCACACGGCTCAGACCAACGCGGCACCCGCCGTCCTTGACCAGCTCGAGGCGTGGCTAACGGCTTAATGGATGGTGGTTTTACGGGAAATCGCCATCGCGTTTCCGGACAATACTCAGTTTGAGGGGTGAGTACATCAACTAAGCGTGCGACTGAGTCGGGAGTACTGTGATGCGCTACAATCGCAGGTGATTAGGGGATGGTCGGATGACAGAACGGGTTAGTCGGTTAGGTCGGTGGCTGATTGCCGGTGAAGTACGGTGGCGTCAGAATCGGCAGATTGCGGCGATTTACCGGAGCTTTCGGGTAATTTTACCGCTGGTAGTGTTGGGGACTTTGGCGGACTTTGTCAACCAGGCGTGGTTGGAGCCCACCGGTTATTACTATCGAACATTGCACGTACCGGACTGGTTGCTACGACGGGTCCGGCTTCAACAGATTACCTTACTCCTTCAAGCGGGAGCCTTTGGCATGGCCACTTTAGGGGCAGCCTTCGTGGTCGCTTACCAGTTAGTCGCGACCGCCACGCCACGGACCAACGACCGGTTAACGGCCGGTTTTGTGGGGGTCTTGGGGTTAGAACTGATTAACGTGAACCCCCTGACACTAGCGGTGACCCGGCCCATCCAGTGGGTCGCCATGGACTTGGGGTTACGGAGCTTGGTCCTGGGCTTGCTGATGGGGCTGATCGTGGGCAACGCCTACCGGTGGGGTGTTTTACGGTGGCGCCAACCTGAAAATGACTTAGTGCGGCCCATGACCTTTAGCCTAGTGGGGATGGTGGCTGCGGCCGGAGTCGCGGCTTACTGGTTGATGCGCCAGCCGTTTAGCCTGCACGCCACGTTCATGGCCATCATGCGCGCCCCGTTACAGCTGACCAATGACGTCTGGCGGTTGATCGACTTCAGCGTCTTAAACGGGCTCTTCACTTGGGGCGGGTCACTGGGACCAATTCCGAACAGTGGTAGTCAGTCCCTGGTCGCTGGTGAGAACTTGGCAGCGGTCCTGACGACGCCGGGCTGGCACTTACCGCACCCGTTGACTGAGCAAACCGTGATTCAGACCTACGTCAACATGGGTGGCCCGGGGATGACCCTTGGCCTTCTGATGGCCATCTTCTTAGGCCGCCGGAACGCGGCACAACGCCGAATCGGCTGGTTGAGCCTGGTGCCCGTGCTGGGGAACTTCAATGCACCGCTATTACTGGGGTTGCCAGTCGTGCTAAGTCCCATTCTGGGGATTCCGTTACTACTAGCCCCGGTGGCTTGTATCGGGACCAGTTGCCTGTTCTTAGGCCTGCACTGGGTCCCCGCCACGGCTTACCCGCTGTTGACGGGGACGCCGGGGCCGTTATTGGCGTTTTTGGGGACTAGTGGTGCTTGGACGCCCGTCTTGTTGGCGGGCGTTAACTTGGTCTTAAGCACGGCCATCTACTACCCGTTCGTGAAGTGGGCGAACTTAGCTGATCAGTTAGTGAAGCAGGGGGAGGCGTCGTGATGAAGTTTTGGACGAAACAACGTTTAGGTGGCCTGGGACTAATTCTGGGGTTACTGCTACTCTTGGCGATTCCCGGGCTGTTCTGGCGGTCCCAACAGTTGGCCCAGGTCCGGGCGAATTACCGGAGCCCCCTGGCACCCATTATCATGGTGCCAGGGTCGAGTGCCAATCAGAACCGGTTCAATCAGTTAGTCCAGCAGTTGAATACGGAGATGGGCACGCAGCATAGCCTGTTGCGGGTCGAAGTCCTGACCAATGGCCAATTGAAAACCACGGGGACCATTCGTAAGGGCGATTATCGTCCCTTCATCGTCGTGGGGTTTCAGGACTCACGGGATGGTCCGGCGAATATTCAACGTCAGGCCAAGTGGTTTACGATTGCCTTTAAGTCGCTCCAAAAGGCCTTTCACTTCAACCGCTTCTCGGCAATGGGCCATTCTAACGGGGGCCTAGTCTTGACCCTGTTCATGGAACACGACTTGCAGGCCACGGGCGCCCATGCCGAGCGACTGATGACGATTGGGACCCCCTTTAACCTGGAAGAGTGGGATACCAGTGTTGAGACGCCGCTCTTCAAGGAATTGGTTGCGGACCGTCAGAGTCTGCCCAAGGAACTGGTGGTCTATTCGATTGCCGGAACGGAGACGTATGGCGGGGACGGAATTGTGCCCGTTGATAGCGTCAACCGAGGGAAGTATATTTTTCAAAAGCAGGTCAAGAGCTTTACCCAAGTCACCGTGACGGGGACGCAGGCCAAGCATGGTGGGTTACCAGAAAATCAACAAATTATTAAGCTGATGCGCCAAGACCTCTTAAAGTAGGTTCACTTTCAGCGCGTTAACGGGTACACTGAAGGTACATTGGAGGGTATTGAGAATGATTAAGATGATTGCGCTCGATCTTGACGAGACGCTACTGAACACGGATAAAACGATTAATGACACCAACGTCGCGACGTTGCGGCGGTTGCATGAGAACGGGTTGAAGATCGTCCTTTGTACGGGACGGCCCATCAACGCCATCTGGGGATACATTGAACAGCTGGGGTTGACCGGGGATGATGACTTTACGATCACCTTTAACGGGGCGTTAGTGGTCAACAACGCGACCAAGGAGACCTTGGCCCAGAGTGGCCTGAGCCGGAGCGATTTTAAGGCGCTCCATGCTTTTGCCAAGACCAACGGGTACCCGCTGGATATCCTGGACTTTGACCAGGTCTATCCCATGAACGATTTGACGCCGTCCGTGTACCAACAGATGCTGAAGGCTCCGATGACGTTCAAGCCGATGCGCTTTGAGGACCTGCCCGAGACCCTTTACAGCAAGGCGGTCATGGCGACGGATGCTGCGACTTTGGACCAGGTCGTAGCCCGATTGACGCCAGAGCTCAAGGACCAGTACCACATTGTTCGCTCGCAACCTAAGATTTTGGAATTCTTAGCGGCGGATATGGATAAGGCCGTGGGGTTAGGGCAGTTGTTGACCCACTATGGTTGGGACTTTACCAACCTGATGGCCTTTGGTGACGCGGAGAACGACCTGGGCATGATCAAAGCCGCTGGTGACGGTGTCGCGATGTTGAACGGGCAACCCGGTGTCAAGGCGGTTGCTAATCACCAGACGACGCGCGACAATAATGCGGCGGGAGTCGCTGGTTACCTGGACCAAGTCTTCGGGTAAGAGGCGTTTCAGTTGCGGTTTAGGTGCAATGGTGGCAGTATGAATGTTGAATGGGCATCACTTTAAGGAGGAGAGCTTATGCGACGTTTAGGAATCAAGCTAGGAGTGGCATTGGTCACGTTGGGGACCCTGAGTGGGATGGCCGTGCCAAGTGTGGCCAGTGCCAAGCAGGCGCCCGGCTTTAAGAATTCTGATCTACAGCGGTATTATAAGAGTGCTAAGTCCAAGACGGCCTTTCATTTTAAGTCCGTCAAGTCTGGTAAACGCGTCCAAAATTACTTAGTCTTAGGGGACTTCGGCAAGCAAGTGGGGATTCGGTACGGGGTCCCGACCACGACCTTCAAGCTTAGTAACTGCGGGCGGACGCTGTCTTGCAAGTACCGGTTGATCAACTTTAAGACCACGAACAAGCAGACGCCGCAGGCTTCGTTGTCCAAGAAGACCTATAACTTCAAGCTGACTAAGAAGTCAGCCACTAAGTTCACCACCAAGTTGTCGACCACTAAGCAACGGTACCTCTCAACGTCCGGCAAGACCTACACCTACACGTTGACTAAGAAGAATCCAGCGAAGTCGTATGCCAATAAGTACGCGAAGCCCACGCTGACCAAGCAAGTGAGCCAAGCCTTGGATATTCAGTATCCGGACGTTTCGGCGGCAGAACGGCAAAAGGCCACGACCAAGCAGGTCAACCAGTATCTTAAGACGCTGGTAGCCAACTTTAACTTAAAATAAGGCATTTAATGTAACCGAAATGGTGGGGGCTTCCCGCCATTTTTTAGTTATTGGAAACAAAAAACACGCCGACCGGTCAGCGGACCAGTCGGCGTGTTTGATAAAATTATGCTTATTTGTTGTTCTTGAACAGGGTGGTCAGGTAGTCCATGAAGACCTTCAGGTAACGGTCTTTGTCGACTTGAACGGCAACCTTGACGTTGGTTGGTTCGTTGAGACGGTTTTCGTCCCCAATCGTCCGACCGTAGTCTTCCTTGCCGTACTTCACGCGCATGTTCAGGTCCAGCGTTTGGACGAAGCTTGGGTCCAGCGCAACCCCAACGGCGAGTGGGTCGTGTAAGGCACAACCGCCTAAGTTGTCGTTGAATTGACGGTAAGCATCGATGTAGTAGTCCACGATGTCGGCGAACTTTTCACCCGCAACAGTGCCTAAGTCACGCCATTGTTGGGTTTCCTTACGCGTCAGCAACGTCCGTAACGTGACATCTAACCCGACCATGGTCGAGTGCATTGGACTCGTCAGTACGGCGTCAGCGGCTTCAGCATCTTGGTTGATGTTGGCTTCCGCGACGAAGGTTACGTTCCCAGGTAAGGTCAAGGCCCCACCCATGAACGTCATGTTGCCGATTTCGGTCGCAATTTCAGGTGCTTTCTTCAAAGCAGCTGCTAAGTTGGTCATCGGACCAGTTGGCACTAAGGTCAGGTCCTTACCGTATTTATGTACGGAATCAATTAAGAAGTCGATTGCGGACCCCTTCTCAACAGGACGTGAAGGGTCTGGCAGTTCTACTTGGCCAATCCCGTTTTCACCGTGAATGTTGGCACTAACTTGCATCCGGTCAAAATGGTCGCTGGTCGAGGAGTGACTCTCACCCACGTAGACTGGAATATCGGTGTGGCCCAATAATTCCAAGATCTTCAGTGCGTTGACCGCACCGTCTTCGACATAGACGTTCCCGTAAGAACTCATGATACCGATCAGATCAACATCCGGTGCACCTAGCGCGTAGGCGATTGCCAAGGAATCATCGATCCCCGTGTCCAGGTCCAAAATCATTTTACGTTTTGCCATAGTAACTAATCCCCTCTTTGGTACGTAATTGGCTACAAAGCCTAGTTTAACTATAATGTAACTGGTTTCATTAATCAACCCCGTGGTTGAAGCTGATGGCGTATCAAGGTAAGATGGTAAGCATACACACTTAGGCGATGATGAGGGGGAACAAGCATGGCCAATAAGGAGTCTGTAAAGCCGTTTAAACGGCATTTTGAGTACCATAATCACCTACTAGACGATGCGACTAAGGAGATGAATGAGTGGACGGGGGAGAACAAGGTGGTTGAGATTCACCTGTTTCAGATGTTCTCCGAAGTCTTCAAAACTCACGACCACGATGCCGCGGAAGCCTTGTTTATCGTGGGAACTCGCGAGACCACGCCGTCGCTAGAGGCTGTCTCGGTGACCCCGGTCAAGCCTTGGCTATTTTCGCGCGTATTTGCATTACTCGGAGTCAGTTTTTTCCTGTTAGCCATGTTATTTTTGGTTTTCCGCAGTAATAATGCCGTGCCGGGGATGATTTTTATTGGGTCACTCACGGTACCATTCTCACTGATGATGATGTTTTTTGAGATGAACGTTTTTCAAAATATTTCGGTTTATCAGCTCTTAACGGTCTTCTTGGTGGGCGGCATCCTATCGTTGGTGGCCACGATGATCCTGTATTCGTTGATTCCGTCGGGCAACGGCGTTTCGTTGGGGTCGGCCGTCATCATCGGGTTCATCGAAGAGACCGCCAAGATGTTGGTGATTGCCTCCTTCATCAACCGCTTCCACCTCAACTATATCTTTAACGGATTGCTGGTAGGGGCGGCGATTGGCGCGGGGTTTGCCGTCTTTGAAACAGCGGGCTACACCGGCCAGTACGGCCTGGTCACCCTGCTGATGCGCAGCTGGCAGGCCATCGGAACCCACACCATCTGGTCGGCAATCATGGGAGCTGCCATTATTCTAGCCAAGGACCGGCATCGACCGATCACCGGAAGCAACATGGTGGCGCCTAAGTTCTTACGGTTCTACATTCTGGCGATTGGGCTTCACGCGGCCTGGGACTGGAATGCACCGTTTGCGGTTCTGAATATCCTGTACCTGCAACAGTGGCTGTTGATTGCCATCGGGTGGTTAGCCATCTTCGTGTTGATCAACGCGGGGCTACGGGAGGCGCGAACCTTACAAGGGCAACGTATCTTGAAGAAGACGCAGTTAGGTTGAGAATAAGAAAGTCGCGATGATGCGGTCAACGGTCGCGTTCTCATGCAGAAGCGAATGCTCAGTCTGCCAGACCTGGCCGTGGATCAGTCGGAAGTGGTAACTAGCGACTTTACCGTCAACTAACGCCCGGAGCTTGGTGGCGTCACTGACGGGGACTTCACCGTCGTTGGGGACCTGACCGATGACCCCGGCGAGGTTGAGGACTTGGAGTTGCGGTTCGGGACGTCGCAGGGGGGCGACGCCGGGAAAGTCGGCGCCGATGCAGACTAGCTTACCTACCCGGGCGGTGTCTTGAGGAGCCTGGTTGAGGTAGGCCACAGCGATGGTCCCACCGGAGGAGTGGCCGACCAGGTTAACCCGGGAAATATGGTCGCGCTGATGTAACTGCTGAATCACCGTGACCAGTTGCCGGGCTTCCCGTTGCGGATGTGTATTGTCGGCAAACAAGACGGGAATCAGGGGATTGTTGGCCCGGACGGGGGCTAGGTGGTCCCAGGTCACCCGGCCGTTTGCGGCCACGTGTGCGGTCAGGCTGTGCGTGGCCAGGTGCGGTTGGGCCAGCGTCAGGGTCATACTGCGCAGTGAAAGCCAGTTGCCACCGTCACCGGGAAGAAGTAGGGTGGCGGTACGGGTCTGGGGAACGCGCAGGTGGCGGAGTGCCTGGTGATGGTTGGCCCAAGCCGCCGTCAGTCCCCCCAAGAGGGCCAGGGTTACGATGAGACTGATCCAGAAACGTTGATAATGCATGCAGGAATCACCTTTCAATCACAAATTATGGAGGAACTAAAATGACAGAGACTTACGATATCACGATTATTGGCGGGGGTCCCGTCGGTATGTTTGCTGCCTTCTACGCGGGGATGCGCAACGCCCGGACGCAGCTGGTGGAGAGCCTGGACGACTTGGGTGGCCAGGTCAACGCCCTGTACCCGGAGAAGACCATCCTGGACGTTGCCGGGTTCCCGGCGATTCAAGGCCGCGACTTGATTGCCGCCCAACGGCAACAACTCGCACAATTTCCGTTGACCATTAAGACTCACCAGCCGGTGACCAACGTTGAGGCGCAGGCAGAGGGCTTTCAGATTACCACACCAGCCGGCACCACGCAGACGCGAACCGTGATTATTGCGGTGGGTAACGGGGCGTTCCAGCCCCGGCCACTGGCGGTACCGAACGCCGCGGAACTCGTGGCGAGTGGTCAGTTGCGCTACAGTGTGCCCGACCGAGAAGCTTTTCGGGGCAAACGCGTCCTGGTAGCCGGTGGCGGTGATTCGGCGATTGACCAGGCTCTGATGCTGGAGCCCGTGGCGGCCAGCGTGACCCTAGTGCACCGCCGGAACCAATTCCGGGGATTGGAACACATGGTGGACCTCTTGCATCAATCGACGGTTAAGGTCCAGACACCGTACTTGATTCGCAACGTAACGGTCGCCGCGGACCAGAGCCTGAACGTGAGCCTAAAGCAGGTTGGGGCGACGGAAGAGCAGACCTTGAACGTGGATACCCTACTGGTCAGCTACGGCTTCACCTCCGACTATCACGTGATTGAGGGCTGGGACCTCCAGGTGGCCCGAGAACGCCGGTTGATCGCGGTAGATTCTACGATGACCACCAACGTCCCCGGCGTGTACGCGATTGGCGACGGGGTCACTTATCCGGGGAAGCAACCGTTGATTGCGACGGGTTACGGGGAGGCTCCGTTGGCGGTGCACGGGATCATGGACCGTTTCTTCCCCGAACGGCGGGGCCCTATTCATAGTACCTCGCTTCACCGGCCAACGCCTCATCAATGACTCGATTGCAACTATACTAAGATTAGCTCTGTAAAACCAAGTCGGTTTTATAGAGCTTTTTGAATGGCAGTGGCCTATTTGGCACTGAAGATTGACCATAGGCCCTTACGGTATACAATCCTAAGACAAAACCATGGTGATCGTCATCCGCCTTACCGGACGGCCAGACAAGGCTGGAACGCCGTGGGCACCACTTCGAGCCACAGAACGGTCTCGAAGCTGGGCCTTTTCCTAGGCGAGCTAAGGAACGCTCACCAAGGAAAATTTCACGGCTGAGCCTTGTCTGGCCGTCCTCTCGGCTTACAATCCTGTAACCATAGCGGAACATGATTTGCCAACGGGCCGTAGTGGTTGGTATGAATAAGGTTGCCATCCGTTTGTAGCCATGGCGCAAGTATGATGATGCCTACCACGGACTCGAGGTCTGATAAGATTTAGTGTTTTAGTTTAAGAGTCCCCAACCGGTAAGGCGGGGGATTACCTCAGACGTCAAAAAAAACCGGAATCGCTAGTCCAAACTAGTGATTCCGGTTTTCGTTTGTGGTGCTGTTGATTACTTGCCGCTGGTATCGTCTTGGTTGGTAATCTTGATACGGTTGGAGTCCGTTTCCTTGTGGTGCAATTCCGGTGCATCGGTCTGGTACCAGGATTGCGTGGACTTGTCACGGTTCCGGGAGAAGAGGCTGGTTGATTTGAGCCCCAGTTTCTTCTCGATCTTTTCGGCTTTTTCGAGGCCATCCGCGTAGTTATAGTGATTTGGATTGACCGCCTTAAAGCCCTTAGGATGGTAGAAGCGCAGTAAGTTCTTCTGGTTCAGGGAATCGGAGAAACTCAGTGCTTGGTTGACGTGCTTCTGCATCTTGTCGATTCGGGCCTGTTGGGCCTTAGTCGGGTGAATCTCCTGTTGAGTCTTGTTACTGTAAATGGTGCCGTCTACCGACGTGTAGTCGGGACTTTCCCAATCACGGTTCCGGAAGGCCACGACCTGATTGTGTTCCTTAGAGAACAGGTCGGTCCCGAACTGCAGGTACTTCTTGGAGTTCATCCCCATCAGGTGCATCAGGGTCGGTAAGACGTCGATTTCCCCGCCATACTGGTGTTCGATCTTACCATGGGTGTACCCCGGCATGTTAAACATCAGGGGGACCCGTTGGAGTTGCGCGTTGTCGTAATCGTTCCAGTCATCCGGGTCTACCCCTAAGACCTTGGCTAAAGCAGGGTTGGAGGAGTTGGAGATGCCGTAGTGGTCCCCGTAAAGCATGATGAGGGAGTTCTTGGCGAGACCGGACTTATTCAAGTAGTGGTAGAATTCCTTGACGGATTGGTCCAGGTAATGCGCCGTCTTGAAGTAGTTATCGACGGTCTTATCACCGGTATTCGGCGTCTTGAAGGTGGAATCTTCACTATCGAGGGTGTACGGGAAGTGGTTGGTTACGGTCAGGTACTTCACGTAAAACGGTTGTTGCAGGTGTTGGAGGTATTTGACGGAGTCGTTGAACAGTAACTTGTCCTTTAAGCCGTAACCCAAGGACTTGTCACCCGACGTATCGTAGTAACTGGCATCGAAGAAGTACTGGTATCCCAGGTTCTTGTAGGTGTTGCTCCGATTCCAGAAGCTAGCGACGTTTCCGTGGAAGACCGCGGTGGTGTAGCCGGCTTGGTCGAAGATGGCTGGTGCGGCCTGGAACGTGTTATCGTTCCCCAGTTGGGTGAACAGGGAGCCTTGCGATAAGCCGAAGGTCCCGGTCTCCAGCATGGTTTCGGCGTCAGAAGTCTTCCCTTGTCCGACTTCGTGGAAGAAGTTATCGAAGCTGTAAGTGGCCTTGCTCTTGTAGAGTTTGTTCAGGAACGGGGTCACTTCTTGGCCGTTGATCTTTTTATTGATCAGGAATTGTTGGAAACTTTCCAAGTGAATCACGATGACGTTTTTCTTTTTGGCGACGCCGTAGAGTTTTTTATCCGGTGCCGCGTAATTTTTGTGTACGAACTTCAGAATTCCGCTGAGCTCCGACTTTTTGGCGTGGGAGCGGACCTCGCTGGTGTGTTGCGTCTTGATGCCGTCATAGACGGTAAAGGCGTCCAACCCCAGGTACTTGACCACGTAGGTTCGGTCGAAAGTCCGGGTCAGCAGTTGTGGTCGGTCCATCTCGCCCAGAGTCAGGTTAGCTGTAAAGAGCAGCAGGGCGGCGGAAGTTACCGCCAGGCCCACCCGCTTGTTGACGGGACGGGGGTCGATGTAGATTCGCCGGGTGGCCAGCAAGACCAGGACAACCACTAAGTCTAGCCAGTAGAGGATGTCGTGGGGCGAGGTCAGGGCCAGTGAACTACCGGAGAGGCCTTGGTCGACCTTCGAATAGCCCAACATGGTACTGACCGTCATGAAGTCGGTGAATTCTCGAAAGTAGATGACGTTGATGTAGAGCAACAACGAGTTGAGAATATCGATCAGGAAGAGGAAGGGGTAGAAGAAGCGTGCCCGCTTGAAGTATAGGGCCAACCCAAAGAGCAGAATCGTCGTTGCCAGTGGGTTCAGCAGGAGAATCAGAAATTGAAAGGGATCGCTCAGGTTGAGGTTAAAGTCCACAAAGTAGGCGATCAAGGTCTTGAGCCAGAACAAAACCACCAGTAAGGTCACGAAGCCCATACGGGTGCCAGTTCTGGCCCAGATACGTTTGAAACGTTCCACGATAATTGCTCCTTAAAAGACAGAATAAGTAGCCTTATTCTACCATAAAATTTCGGTGCGTCGACCAGTTCAGAGCTGACCGCGTTTTCCCTATCCTAGCAAATAATTGGGGGGTGTGGCAATCTTCTCGTCAAGTTTAGAAAAACTTTAAAGCAACGACCAAAATGTAACCGCTTTGCAGAGGTTATTTGGTACACTAGAGGTAGCTCAAACGAAAGGTGTGGAGACGTTATGGATAAACAGATCACGCTGTATGTGGTGCGGCACGGCCAAACTTACTTCAACATTTATAATAAGTTGCAGGGATGGAGTAATTCACCGTTAACTGAAGCGGGGATCGCCGATGCGCAACAGGCCGGCGACCGGCTAAAAACGGTACCGTTTGCGGCGGCTTACTGCAGCGATACGACTCGGGCTGAACAGACGGCACGGACAATCCTGGCGGCGAACCAGTCGACCCCAACGCCTAAGCTGACCACCAGTCCCTTCTTCCGAGAAGAATTCTACGGGTACTATGAAGGAACGGACATGGCACAGGCTTGGTACCTGGCGGGAGCGCCCCATGGGGTCCCAACGTTTAAAGACATTGAGTCGACGTATTCGATTGGGAAAGCCAAGGATTTTCTGAAGGAAGCCGACCCGTTCCGCCAAGCGGAAAATAACCAAGAGTACTGGGCACGAGTCGACCAAGGCTTTGATCTGATTCGTCAGAATCCAGACTTGAAGGATGGCGACCAGGTCCTGATGATCAGTCACGGGAATACCTTGCTGAGTCTGATGGAACGGTATGGCCAAGGCAAGTATGACCTGAGTGTCCGACCAGCGAATGGGAGTCTGACCAAGCTGTTGCTGACGCCTGACGACATCCAGGTCTTGAGTTACAATCAAAAAGATTAAGGAATGAGGTTGGTTTGATGGAATGTAGAATGGCATGGGGCAAGTTAAATCCGTGTTACCAAGACGCCGTAGCAATTCGTAAGGCGGTCTTTATCAATGAAGAGGGGATTGACCCTAAGGACGAGCTGGACGGCACTGACGAAGACAAGATGCACTACGTCGGGTACGTCGATGACCAGCCCGTGACCACGGCGCGCATCGATATGCTGGCGGGGAACCGCGTGAAGATTCAGCGGGTCGCAACGGTGGCGTCAGCCCGGCATCACGGGTATGCCGGCCAATTGATCAAGCAGATCATTGGGGATGCGCAACGTTCAGATGTGGCCCACATCGAATTAGACGCACAGTTGCCCGCAATCGCCTTCTACCAAGAATTAGGCTTTGAGCCGGTCGGAGAGCCGTTTGAAGAAGCGGGGATCCAGCACCGGACCATGCGCTATAAGGCTGCCCACTAGGCATCCGAGACTAAAAAAGCAGGCTAACGGAATGGTCTTGCACCTTCCGTTAGCCTGCTTTTTGTGGCAAACAAAAAACCGTTACGACCAGCCACCTGCTGGTGCGTAACGGTTCAACTCTTAATCACGATCTAAGTATTCATGAGGATCGTCATCTAGTTATTAGTCAGCGATTGAAGCAGAGACGCGGGCGTAACCTACCGCGTGCCACCATGGGGCGTGAACGGCTTCGCGAACCACACCACGGTTTTGTGCATCGATCATTTTACCCTTACCAATGTACATCCCAACGTGGGAAATGCTGTACTTGCTGCCACCGAAGAAGACTAAGTCACCCTTCTTGATGTGCTTGTAGGAAACGTGCTTCAAGCTGTTGTATTGAGCTTGGGCCGTCCGTGGTAAGGTAATCTTGGCACCCTTCTTGTAAACGTAACTCGTGAACCCTGAGCAATCAAAGACGTTAGGACCAACGGCACCGTAAACGTAACTAGCACCTAACTTGGACTTAGCAACTTTGTAGATTGAAGAAAAATCAGCATCGGATGCGTTGCTGGATGAATCGGCAGACGCCGTAGTCGTGGCAAAAGTCATCACACCGGCAACAGTTAAAGCTAACGTGGCAATTCGTTTGACAAATTTTTTCATTCCTAATCACAGCTCCTCATGAATTTACAAGTACTAGATTACCAGTGCAATATGACAAATATGTAACAAGCCAGTTGCAATGCCGTTAAAACTCTTAAACAAAACGTTACTTTTGGGATTTAACTTGGTTTTTAGCGGGAAGCTTGTTAGAATTTAACAGAATTGGTAACTTATTTGACAATTGCTAAGGAGTGCGAAACGACGTGGCAGAATTTACTGAGGAGATACGAAATATTTTTGATGTTCACCGACTGGTCTTTCGAATCGGGGAATTATCCGCGATGACGGGAGTTTCTGCGCGCCAGTTAAGATACTGGGAAAAGAAGGGCCTGATTCACTCGCGAGAACGGGAAGACGGGCAACAAGCGCGGGTTTACGCGTTTAAGACCTTCGTCCTAGTCTCTATGATGAAGTACTTCTTGGACCAGGGGTATACGTTAGCTGCCGCTGCTGAGCACGCGCAGAAGCGCCAGGATAATGCGCGGATCCTTCACCGGTTCATCAAGCAGGGCATCCAAGGCTTTGCTGACATCGATGGTCAAATGGCGCTCAACATGGGCCGCTTTGACGACCAGCAGACCCTAATGGCGTTGATTCCAGAGGAGGGGCCGGTTACCTACCAGCTATTGCCTAATGCAGAAGCACAACGCGTGACCCGTCAGTTTCCGGCTTAATGCTGGAAATTGACGAACGGTCACCGTGGTGATGGTCATCCGCCTTACCGGTTGGGCCTGAAGAGGCTGGAACGCAGTGGGCACGACTTGGCGTCCAAATCCATAGTCCCCAAGCTGGCCTTTGGGTAATCCGGGAAATAACCCAAACGACACTACTGAGCCTCTTCAGGCCCAATCTCACGGCTAAATTGTGCGTACCCAAGACAGTGTTTTCTGACACTTAAAATTGGAAATACCAACAAGTTGATGGTTTAATTCACCCAAATGACCACTGTGGAACCTTATCCTGTTTAGAATGAGGTTTTTTACTGATGAGGCACCAATAGGATTGGGGAACATGGTTTGATAGTGCATTTCCGATATGGTGACACACAACTGTAAGCCGAGAGGACGGCCAGACAAGGCTCAGCCGTGAAATTTTCCTTGGTGAGCGGGTTTCAGCTCGCCTAGGAAAAGGCCCAGCTTCGAGACCGCTCTTTGGCTCGAAGTGGTGCCCACGGCGTTCCCGCCTTGTCTGGCCGTCCGGTAAGGCGGGGGATACGACAGTCTACCCCTTAACTAAACGAAAAGAAGGGCCCCAAAGGCGATTAGTTGGCTTCACGGGGATCGTCAGTGTCAGGCACAAAAAAATCTCGGACTCAGTTTAATCCCTAAAAATAGCCCGCTGAAGTGACTGCTTCAGCGGGCTATTTGTGTGGCTCCGGGATAATCTAAGCCGGAATGTCGTTAGTTTTCATCTGAATCATGGTTCGTTTCGCGTTGTTGCCGAACTTCTTGGCGGGTTGGCCGGGCGGAACGCTTAGCCTTAGGACCGCGACCAAAGTGGAAGTGGTAAGGCTTTTGCGCCGGAATGATCACGGACAACTTCCCAAAGGAAGCGGCCATCACAGGCAGGGCCAGGTTGAAGACCACGGCCGTGATGATAGTGATCAGAGCAACGGCCGTCAGCACTTGCGAGGAAGCGGCAAGCAGCCCCAAGACACCCGCGATGATGATGAAGAGCGAGTGGCGCATGGTTTGGCCAGCTTCGGCGATGCCTGGTAAGAGCCAGTCTAGTAGGCCGGTCTGATTCAAGCGGTAGCTTAAGGCCAGCTGGGTCAACTCAACCACTGCCAGAACGGTCACGGGAACAAAGGCCAGTAACGGAACTTGCCAGTTAAAGGTATCGTTCCCAGTCAGCCATTGCATTAGGACGTGCGTCAATTGATACCCGATTCCGGCTGAGGCCAGGAAGGTCAAGAACCAGTAAGTGGATTGCAGGACCGACCGGCTGAAGAGGATTAACAAGAGGAAGGTCAGGCCGAAGACCAGGAGCAGAACCCGCACCAGATCGTGTTGGTACTGCCGCTGAATCGTTGCCATGACCACGGGTTGACCAGAGAAGGTCAGGTCAGCGTCTTTGAGTGACGTTCCCCGTAATTGACTAGTGGCCACACGTTTCAAGTTAGCCAGGGTCTTAGCCGTGGTCTTGGCGTTGGGTTCACGCTTCAGGGTAATCGTCAACGCCGTGGTCTTGACCTTGGTATCGGTGAAGTTGACCAGAGCTTGTTGGAAATCACCACTGGCAATTTGCGTTGGTGTCAGGTACAGCGACTTAGCAGCTTCCGAAGTTTGGAGCCCACCTAAGTAGGTGTACATCTGGGTCAGCGACGTGTTGAGCTTTTGAACCTGTTTCCGCGTCTGCTTTAAGCTAGCGTTGACCGCCTTGATGCCGGTCTCGTAGGTGCTTAAGTTGGTGGAGACTGTGCCGGCTTCCGACGAGGTCGTGCTGATGGTGTTGGTCAACGTGTTCAGCTGACTCAACGCTGTGTTCAATTGTGAGTTGACCTGGTTCAGTTGCTTGACGTACCGGGCTGCCTTCTTAGAGGCGTTGCCGGAGGCCGTCGACGTGCTTTGGGCCGCCTGGATAGCCGATTGCAGCGAGCTGCTTTCCCCGGATAAGCGCGTCGCGGTGGTGGCGAGCTTATTAACTCGCTTGACTTCCGTGGTCAGGTCCTTTTGCTTAAGATCGGACCGGTCACTCTTCAGGGACTTTTGAACCGACTTCAGCTGACCAATAACCCCAGACAGGTTGGTATCGAGGCTACTTAATTGGTTGGCAACGTAGTACTGCGTGATAGGTTGACCCCCGGGTTGGGTGACCGAAGTGACGGCCGCTACCCCAGGTTGGGCCCGTAACTTCTTGGTCAGGTTATCCAGCTGGTACAACTGGTTTTGATTGTCAAAACGTTGTTTATTTTGAATGTAGAGGGTCACAGGAGTGGACTTGCCTTGACCGAAGTGAGCACTCAAAATACGCGCGCCTTGCACGGCTTGGTTGTTAGGAATATCTTGCGCGTTATTGTAGCTTAGTGGTTGGCGACTGCCAAAAGTGAACGCCCCGGCAAAGTACAGGACCACTAAAACGGCGATCCAAGGTTGCCATAGGCCAAACTTGGCTAAGTGGAACCATAGCTTGCGGTCCTTGAGTTCGGGCCGGGTCTTCTTCGGCCAGAAGAGGCTGTGCCCCAGCATGCCGGAGAAGACGGGGATCAACGTGACGCTTGCGATTCCGGTAATGGCAAAGCCGATTCCCAGGAGACTGTAAGCGCGAATCGTGGAGAAGTTAAAGAAGACTAAGCTGCCGAAGGCCAAAGTCAGGCTGAGCGTACTGATGAGCACGCGGTAGCCTAAGCTGTGGATGACCTGTGTGGTGGCGGCTTGACTCTCCACGCCGTCGTCGATACGATTCCGAAGTTCCCGGAAGAACCAGAAACTGGTCAGTAGCGTGAACAAACTGATGCCTAACAATAGGAAAATCGGCGTGTATTCGGAATAGGCGAAGTTCCAGTGGTAGGCCAGGTTGGTCGCGAGACTGAGGGTCGAGATATAGCTGATCAGGATGGCCAAGAAGGTGATGATCGGGGCAATCACGGAGGCAAACAGGATGCCCATGGCGACTAGCGCGATCAGGAGGGTCATTAAGATCACGATTAACGTAAACGACGAGATGTGTTGGTTGGCCGCGTCGTTGACGATCTCTGGACTCGTCACGTAGGTGTCTAGTCCAGCAGTGGCGATTTGACCATTCAGCTGACTAGCAATCGACCGAACGGGTCCTTGGTTATGACTGACCGCCAATTGCACGATTTCGGTCGACTGGTCTTTAGACAGCAGTTGCGGCTTACTGGTTGGCGTGTTGGTAATGGTCGTGATTTTTTGAATCCCATAGTAGCTGGCTTTCTTTTGCAGGGCCGACGTGGTCTTATTGATGGCGGCCTGCTGTTTGTTGGTCAGTTTACCGGTAGGATTGTTGAATACCGCGTTTACGGTATAGGTCCCATCCAGATTGCGTCCCCAGTGGTTCTTGATCTGGGTGGCTTTGATAGGTTGACTCGTATTTGCCAGTTGCGGTTGACCATCATATTGGATAATGGTATTAACGTTTGGTAAGGTAACAATGGCCGCAAAGACCACAACTAACCAGAATACGAGTGCGAAGATGCGGTTGTGATGGAACTTTCTAATCCGTTCTTGCATATGTAATCTGAGTCCTCTCTAATCATCAGTTTCCTACCGTGCAAGTAGGTACAATTCATGCTTAATTCTACCATATTCATCTGCTGACGGCCTGAATTCGGGGCGATTTAATTAAAGTTAAGAAAGTCATATGGTTGACATCGTCGCAAAAGTCGGTAAAGTAGGGTTACTTACCTTTTGATAGAAAGCAGGTGGCACTATGGCGAAACATCGTCGGTCTTACCAGAGTCCGTTTGCCCCGTTGCTCACGGATCAACGGTTCGCTTTTGCAACGCAACTGGCCCACCAGGCGGGGATCGACCCCAGTCAGGTCCTCTTTGCGTACCTTCAACTAATGGCGACGGTTGCGACTAACGGTCAGACCGCTACGGTCAGCCAACAGCGAGAAATCGACCGGCGTTTCCAGCAGTTCCTGGATGATGCCGCAGAATAATATGAAAGGAGTGCTGTGTCGTGTGTACCAGTATTTTACAGATTGCTAAGGATGGGAGCCACATCTTAGCCCGTACCATGGATTGGCACGTGATGCGTAGTATGCCGCTCTTTGCTCCCCGGGGCTACCAGTGGGAGAGCCTCTTTGACAACCGGGTGCATACGAACCGGTATGCGTTGATTGGTGGTGGCGGACCGCACGACCACGAGTTGGACGTCTCGGATGGCGTCAACGAGCGGGGACTGAGCGTGCAGAAGTTAACGTTTGCCAACGGCTCACACCTGGTGGAGACGCCCACGCCCGGCTTGGTTCAGTTGGCGCCGTTTGAATTCTCGTTCTATCTATTGGGCAACTTTGGCTCGATTGCGGAGATTGAAGACCACCTAGACGAGATTCAGTTGATGAGTGGCCGGTTAGCGGCGAACCAGATTGGCGACAGTGAGTTGCACTTTGCCGTGGTCGACCGGACGGGACGTACCGTGGTGATTGAACCCACGCACTTTCCCATGCGGGTCCGCGAGAACCCCTTGGGCGTGGTGACCAACAGTAAGAACTTTGAGTTGCAACTGGAACGGCTGGGGCAGTACGTGAACTACACGGATGAGTTCACGGCGGGGACGGTCCCGTTGAATGCGCCCCGGGTGACGACGGGCCGCTTCTCGGGCAAACCGGTGCCTAGCGGGTCGTACACCCCGGGCGGGCGGTTTGTCCGGGCGGCCTACTATAAGGAACGGGCCGATCTACCAGCGGACGAAAAAGAGGCCGTCATCAGTGCCTGGCATCTGCTAGACAGTGTGACGGTCCCTAAGAGTCATCAGTATCGACCGACGTATTCGGTCTACCGGGCGGCGACTTGTAGCGAGTCGTTGACCTATTACTTTCAGCCCTATAATCGGTTAGACGTGGTTCAGCTCCAGTTGAAGCCAGAAATGTTAACTTGGACACAGCCAAAATTTTACCCGATTAAAAATGAATTTACTGTAACGACTTTAAATTAACCACCAGATAAAATTAATTACGATCAAAGCCAACAACACGCTTCGGTGCAGGAGCGGGTGGAGCATGACGATAGCCAGAAATTCACGAGCCCAGGCCGTGGGGAGGTCATGCCAATCCGTGGGAGCTGCCTGACCAGGAATCCGGAGGCCTAAACGATGGGCCAAGATGCGGGTACGGAAGAGGTGGTAGTCACTGGTGACCACCACGACGCGGCCGCCTTGATGAGGTTGTTGCATCCACAGGCGTTGGCTGTTGCTGAGATTAGTCAGCGTGTTTGTGGCCGCCGTCTCCTGTAGAAGGGTGGCTTGTAGGTGGTGGCGGGTCAGATAGGCCGCCATAGCCGCAGCTTCAGAAATCGTCTCATCGGGTCCTTGACCGCCGGAAACAATCACGGTCACGGGCCCTTTTTGGGCGTTGGCTAAAGCCAGGGCTGTGTCGAGGCGTGATTGGAGGACCTGACCGATCTGGTGGCCGTCGGCAAGGCCGGCGCCCAGAACTAGAATGGTATCGGCGCGGCGAACGTGCCAGCTCCAGGAACGGAGAAAGCCCACCAGGCTGGCTGCGTAAAGGCCCGCGAGATAAACACTGAAAATGGGGATGAAGGTCAGCCAAGGCCACAGCGTGTCGTTAAAGTGGCCCGTGCTGACGGCCCATAGCCACCCGGCGCCGCCCAGTAGCCAGAGCCAGATGCCGATGAGAAGTCCGCGGGAAAGTCGTTCGGCTTTGCGGACCACCTGCCGTGGCCGAAATAAAATCAAGGCTAGCGTCAGACAGCCACTGGCGGCCATGATGAGGACCACGGCCCACCCAATCAGGGCCAGTCCGTGGGCCCAAGCGTGGTGGGAAAAGCTGGCAATCAGAATGATGGCACCGCCGGAGAAGCAGGTGACTAAAGCGCTGAAGATGCCGTGAGGTTGCCAGAAAGTAATCAAAGCAGTTAAACTGAGCAGAAACACGATGGCGCTGAGAAGCATGGGGAAACCCTCCCTTCAGAAAAGTTAAGTTTTGTTGAGGCCTGATGAATTTGGTTGGTGTTGCGTCCCCGCCTGGGTATAATTGACTCAAATAACTGTATGAGTATTGGGGGGACATTGGTGCCAAAACGTCGTCGAAGAAGTCAGCAACATCAGAACCATCCGGTAGCCGCGACTTGGATCTTTGTGATGATCCTGTTGGTCTTAGGTGGGGGGATGTTGCTTCGTGGAAATCTTAAAACGGTCATGGACATGGGTCAGGTTACCCGGACCAGTGAAAGTTCCTCGTCCGGGATATCGGCACAGCAGCAGGCCTTCATTAAGAAGATGGCCAAGCCTGCTGTTCGGGTATACCAGCAGAACGGCCAGGTCTTGCCTAGTATCGTAATTGCCCAGGCCATTCTGGAATCCAGTTGGGGCACCTCGTCGTTGTTCCTCCAAGCGAACAATCCGTTTGGGGTCAAGGGCGCTTATCAGGGAAAGAGCAAGTCGTTCCCAACCACTGAATATGTGGATAATAAAAAGATTACGGTTCAGGCTAATTTTCGGGATTATCCTAACCTGACAGCTGCTATTTTAGACCATGATGCCTTGTTGAAGCAAAGCTATTTTAAGGGGACTGTCACGGATTACCAGACGGCGGCCAAGCTCCTGCAGACCAACGGCTACGCCACGGATCCCCACTATGCCCGCAAGCTAACCAACGTCATCGCCACGTACAACCTCAACCAGTACGACACTTAAACTTAGGGGTTAGAAGTACCAGAATTGCGGGTAAATCCGGCCCCGGCAACCGCTAGGGCCGTGACGCCCGTGGGCACGATTTCAAGCCTCACCCAACCCGTGAGT
>NZ_AZDT01000058.1:62930-88271 GCF_001434785.1 Levilactobacillus namurensis DSM 19117
ACGGTTGCGGAACAATGACGCTGGTTAAATCAGCCACAATCGTGAGCCGTGAGGGCGGCCAGACAGGGCTCAGCCGTGAAATTTTCCTTGGTGAGCGGGTTTCAGCTCGCCTAGGAAAAGGCCCAGCTTCGAGACCGCTCTTTGGCTCGAAGTGGTGCCCACGGCGTTCCAGCCCTGTCTGGCTGCCCGGTAAGGCGGATGGTTTTGACCGGACTTATTCACATAGAGTTAAAACAACTTTAAATGGAACTGAGTATAAAGAAAAGCGTGATGGTGTGTCGCAATTGAGCGACGGGCCATCACGCTTTTTCACGTTTAATTTTCGTTATAGTTGGAAGCGAGATCGTAGAGGGTTTGGGCCAATGAGTCGATGGAACGCGTCGGTCCTTGGTTGGCGAAGAGGATGACCCCGTACTTATTCCCTTCAGTCCCGTAGTAGATATCATCATATCCAGCACCGGTCAAAGCGCCCCGGTCCCGCTTGATGCCCCCACTGTAATGGTAGAGGCCACCAGCGTAAGAATAACGACCGTAGTCGGCTAAATCGGTGTACTGCGACTTGGTGAGAATCTTACCGTTGCGCAAGCCCTTCATGATTCGGTAGTAGTCCTCCGGCGTAGAGTAATAATTCCCCGCACCCAGCAATGAAGACATCAACTTCGGTGAGACGTTCGCGCTAGCGTAGTCTTTTCCGTTACTGAAGTTATACCCGGAAGCTGCCATCTGGTTAGCTGGCAGTTGATCCCAAGCATAGGTGTGACTTAACTTCAAAGGCTGAATGATGCGGTTCTGGACTAAGCTTTCGTAGGATTGTCCCGTAACCTTCGACGCAATGGCGGCTAACAGTGTGAAGTTAGCGTTCGTGTAGTCGTACCCCTGGTTGCGCGACGTTTTGAGATTCTGTAAGGTGTAGTTCAGCTGAGCATCTTGGGTGGTCAACAACGTGTTGGGGGTTGATTCACTCATCGAGATACCAGAGCGGTGATTTAGTAATTGCCGTAACGTGATATTTTGACTGTTACTAATGTTGGGATAGTACTGACTCAGCTTGTCCGATAGGGACAGCTTGTTGGTGCTGGCCAACTGTTCGATAATGGCCCCCGTCATGATTTTTTGCAGAGACGCAATGGGGAAGAGCGTATTGGCATCATTAGCCGTTTGGCTGGTAGCATCCGCGTATCCGATGCTGACGTGACTAGCCCCCGTGGCGTAGGTGTTGAACAACATGGCCCGTCCCTTAAAGTGAGCCTTGTTCAACAGCGCCTGGGCGTTGCTGGAACGGCTGAACTTCTGTAGTGCGGCTTGGTCGACCCAGCCGATGGTCTTACCGTACCAAGAGAACTTGGCGAACGTCACGCCGTTGGATAACGTAGCGGTCTCACTGACCCGAACGAAGCGGTGTTGCCAATTCTTCCCGCTGGCATCGCGGGTCTTGGCTGACCGTTGGGTGTAGTAGGGTGCGTAGTAGTAGATCCCGTCATTTCGTTTGGGCTGACTGACAAAGCGGGCATTATAGTCGGTCTTTGTCGTACTCGTAATCCGTAAGTAACTTTTGGCGCTGGCTGGCATGGCTGGTGCAAGACCACCCATGGTGACAGCGGCAGCGACCGCTAATATCAGTTTTTTCAAGATAACCATCTTTCCCCTTACTCTATAGTGTACATGAATACGATAACACGGCTTGGTTGCGAAGTGTTGACAAAACTGGAACGTTTTTGTAACAAAATTAATAATATGAAACGGAACGGTTAAGGGGTAAATCTACTAACTGGTTAGCCCTAAACTGTGGTAAAATTGGCCTCGATAAACGTGAAGGAGCTGAGAGATGCATTGTTACATTTTTTAGGCCAACTCTATGGGCCATTTTTTGATTTACACAATTGGTCGACGGTTGTGACGACCGGAGACGATTGGTTAATCATCTTTTCGTTGGTACTGATTGAATGTTTACTGTCTGTTGATAATGCGGTGGTGTTAGCCGCGCAGACGCAATCTTTGCCGACCCAAGAATTACGGGAAAAGTCGTTGTTTTACGGCATTTGGGGGGCCTATATTTTCCGGTTCATTATCATTGGACTAGGGACCTACCTGATTAATTTCTGGGAGATCAAAGTGATTGGGTCACTGTACCTAGCGTTCTTGGTTTTCCAATTCTTCACCCAAACCCGGGTTAAGCACACCCGTAAATTGGCAAGTGACCGTAAACACCGCGTCTTACCGCTCTTTTGGTCCGTGGTCATTCAGATTGAAGCCATGGATATCGTCTTCTCCATCGATTCGGTTCTGGCTTCATTAGCCATCTCCAGTAATCCGGTCATCGTCCTAATCGGGGGAATGATTGGAATCCTAGCGATGCGGGGCGTGGCCGAAGTGATCATGCGGTTGATGCGGCGAATTCCCGAATTGGAGCCCATGGCCTACATTTTGATTGGCTTAATCGCCATTAAGCTCTTTTTATCGATTCCCGCCATCGACATCGAGATTCCGGCGGCCCTGTTTGGGGTCATCGTGATTGGTGCGATTGTGATTACGTTGATTATTCACGTGTTACGGCACCGGGGTCAGTCGCGGTCGGCCGACTCGGAAGACTCTAAAGATTAGGGTGTAAGTTAACCTAGTTAGTTAATTGATATCAGATTAGTTATTTAGCCCCATTGACCACGTTTCGTGGTACGATGGGGCTAATTTATTAGGGAGGTTAGTAGGATGCAAATTGGTTTTATTGGAACGGGTGTTATGGGAACTGGCATCATTCAGAATTTGTTGAAGGCCGGCCATCAGGTGGTGGTCTATAACCGAACCAAGGCGCACGCACAAACTGTTTTGGCGGCTGGTGCGCAGTGGGCGGACTCCCCCAAAGCAGTTGCCCAACAGGCTCAATTGGTCATGACCATGGTGGGGTATCCGCAGGACGTTGAAGAAGTATATACCAGCGACCAGGGAATCTTCGCGGGGGCCCAACCAGGCAGTACCGTGGTCGACATGACCACCAGTACGCCAACGCTGGCGTTCAAGTTGACCCAACTGGCGCATGACCATCAACTGCTTGCACTGGATGCACCGGTATCCGGTGGCGATGTGGGCGCTCAGAACGCTACGTTAACGATTATGGTCGGGGGCGATAAGCAAGCCTACGACCAGTTATTGCCGGTCTTCCAGGAGATTGGGCAACGGGTCAACTACTTTGGGGCGGCTGGTAAGGGGCAGCACACCAAGATGGCGAACCAGATCATGATTGCGGGGACCATGACGGGACTGACGGAAATGCTGGTCTACGCGAAGGCGGCCGATCTGGATCTGCCCCAAGTCTTAGCCACGTTGAGCAGTGGGGGTGCCGATAATTGGAGTATGGACACCTACGTCCCGCGAATCCTCAAGGGTGACTACACGCCGGGCTTCTTTGCTAAGCACTTCTTAAAGGACTTGCGGATTGCCCTGCAAGAAGCTGAGAAGATGCACTTGGACCTACCCGCGACTCAGCAAGCCAAGCAACTGTATGAAACCATGGTCGACGATTGTGACCTGGGCAACGACGGGACGCAAGGCTTGATTAAGCTGTATCAGGACAATGCACAACACTAAAACTAGGACTTACTGAATAAGTGATTGCTAAAACGGCCCTAACTAGCAGCGATACGCTGCTGGTTAGGGCCGTTTGGTGACTAAGGCATTATTCGATTTCAGCAAAGAAACTGTACAACTTCTCGGTGGTCAGGGCATCCTTTTCAGCGCCAGCGACGTCAAAGGTCACTTGCCCCCGGTGGAGGACGATGAGGCGGTTACCGTAAGTCAGGGCATCCTCCAGGTGGTGGGTGATCATCAGGCAGGTCAGCTGTTCTTCTTGGACCCGCTGGTTCGTTAAGTGCATCAGGTCTTGGCTGGTCTGGGGGTCTAAGGCCGCCGTGTGTTCGTCTAGGAGCAGAATCTCTGGCCGCTTCAGCGTGGCCATTAGGAAGCTAAGGGCTTGACGCTGGCCCCCGGATAGGCTCCCCGTAGCGGTGGTCAGCCGTTGGTCGAGGCCGTTATGCATGGTCGCCGTTAGTTCCTTGAAGTGGGCCATGTGTTGGTTGAGGTGGCGGGGTGCCAGTCCGCGTCGTTGACCCCGTCGTTCGGCTAAAAGCAGGTTCTCCGCAACCGTCATCCGGGGTGCGGTCCCCAGCTTAGGGTCTTGGAAGACCCGGCTTAAGAAGCGGGTCCGACGTTCGACGGAGTCGTGGGTGATGTCGCGACCGTGTAGTAGAATCTGCCCGCTATCAATGGTCAGGTCGCCACCGATGGCGTTGAACAGGGTGGACTTTCCGGCCCCGTTGGACCCCAGGACCGTGATGAAGTCTCCCGGGTTGATGGTCAGGTTGAGGTGGTTCAAAATCGTGACTTCTTCTGGCGTGTTCCGGTTGACCTTGAGAACCACGTCTTTGAGTTCCAGTGAAGGTTCAGTCATTAGTATCTAACCCCCGTTTCAGGATATGCTTGAAGTTGAGCGCGTTCTTGAAGACTGGCAACATCATGCAGATGGCCAGGACAATCGCGGACAACAGGTTGAGGTCGTTGGCGTTGAACCCCAGCTTCAGGACAATCAGCAACACGAACCGGTAGAGGATACTCCCGAGTGTGACGGCGACTAACCGTTGGTTTAAGGTCAGGTCGCCAAACGCGACTTCCCCGATGATGATGGAGGCTAGGGCGATAACGATGATTCCGATTCCCATGTTGACGTCGGCGTACCCGTTATTCTGGGCGACTAACGCGCCCCCTAAGGCAATCAAACCATTGGAGACCATTAGACCCATGATCTTCATGTTGTCAGTGTTGATTCCCAGAGACCGGGCCATGGTCTGGTTGTCCCCCGTGGCGATAAAGCCTTGGCCCAGTTGGGTCTGGAGGAAGTAAATTACGATGCTGGTCACGACCACCATTACCACGATGCCCAGGAAGACACTATCGAAGTAGCGTGGCAGGCTTTCGAGAAAGGCGTTCTTGAACAGGGTCGCCTTTCCTAAAAGGGAGACGTTGGCCCGGCCCATGATCCGCAGGTTGACGGAGTAGCAGGCCGTCATGACTAGGATTCCGGCTAGTAGGATGGGAATGTGGCCCTTGGTGTAGAGCAACCCGGTAATCAGTCCCGCGAGACTCCCGACCACGAAGGCCAGCAGGGTCGCCAGAATGGGGGACATCCCGTTGCTGATGGCGGCGACACAGGTGGCCGCGCCTAACGGGAACGTTCCTTCAACGGTCATATCAGCGAAATCCAAGATTCTGAAGGTCAGGAACAACCCGACCCCTAAGACGGCCCAGAGTAGGCCCTGTCCGATAGTTGAGACGATTAAACTCATTTGAAGACCTCCCCGTGTGCTTGTGCGTCCTTGACCACGTCTTTAGGTAATGAAATGCCGAGCTTTTTGGCGGTGGCTAAGTTGACCGTCATCTCACCCTTGCGTTCGAATTGGATCGGGGTGGTCGCCGGGTCTTTGCCCCGGAGAACGGCGGCGGTCATCTTCCCCGTCTCAACGCCGAGCTTATATTGGTTGATACTTAGCGTGGCGAGGCCGCCGGCTTTGACCATGGTATCAACGGCCGGAAAGACCGGAATCTTCTTGGCGTTGGTGGTAGCGACCAGCGTCTGCATGGCCGAGGCCACCGTGTTGTCGGTTGGAACGTAGACGGCGTCGACTTGGGAGACCATCTGCTGGGCAACCTGGTTCAAGTCGTTGGTGTTGGCGATGGAGTAGGCCTTCAGCCGAACGTGTTCTTGTTTGCATAGCGCCGCGAACTTATGGTACTGGGCGGTCGCCGAGTCATCCGATGACGTGTAGATGATTCCCAGCGTCTTCATCTTCGGCATAATCTTTTGAATCAACTTCAGCTGGGCTTTCAGGGGCGCTTGGTCGGATACCCCGGTCACGTTGGTACCAGGACGGGTGTTGCTCTTGACCAGGTCGGCGCCCTTGGGGTCGGTGATGGCCCCTAAGACCACGGGGGTGGTGCTGGAGGCGTTGGCCAACGCTTGGGCGGCCGGCGTTGCGATACCAATCATGACGTTGGCCCGTTCGTTGACGAAGCGGGCGCTCATGGTCTTTAGATTGCTTTGATCATTTTGGGCGTTTTGAAAGTCAATCTTGACGTTCTTGCCCACGTGGTAGCCTTCCTCAGCTAGGCCGTGCACGATTCCCTTGTGAATGGCGTCTAGCGCGGGGTGGGAGAGGAGTTGGAGAATCCCCACAGTGGGGGTTCCCGTGGTCTGGCCGTGATCTTGGTGTCTTTCTTGAACGAAGGCGAATCCTAGAAAGAGCACCAGAACGGCGATGAGTCCGTATAAACGTTTCATTTAACATCAACCTCGGTTTCTAATATCAGGATAAAGTAGCGGAACATGGGTTTGGAGTCTGACAAAAAGGGTACTCGTTCCGCGCGAGTACCCCAAAACAAAAGGCCCACTGGCGGATAACCATCCGTGCGGGCCTTTCCATCAGAAAGTTAGCCGGCGCAGATGCGAAGAGCACTCTGAGAGCTCAAGTCGCATCTACCCAGATGACGACTTGATTACCGGCTTTGCCAACGTCCATTAAGTTCAATCGTAGACAGTTGCATATAACTTTCCTTCCTTCCGTTGTAATGAATAAATTTAGTGTAAGACATCCCTGAAAAGTCGTCAAGCCTATTTTCACGTTTTAAGCAAAAACCGTTAAAAAGCCATGGTATACTAGAGAGCAAAAGATTTAACGAGGGGGTATCAGCTGTGAAAATCGCCATTTTAACAGACACGTCGGCCGGTCTCACACCCGACGAAGCGCTAGCCCGGCAAATCACACTCTTAGCGGCACCGATTATGTTCGGAAACCGCCAATACCATGAATACCAGGATCTGACACCGGCCGATTATTACCGGCTGTTGCGGTTGACCAAGTCGCATAAGATGATTCCCACGGCACCGCAGATCGCTATGCAGACGATTCAGGTGGCCTGCGACCGGCTGGCGGCCGAAGAACAGGTCACGGACGTCATCGTGATCAGTCCGGCGGGGGGCATCTCAGGATTCGTCAACACCCTAAGTGCCTATGCGGCGAACATTACCAGCGTTCATGTCTGGCCTTGGGATTCCCGGGGCATCTTAACGGCCATGGGCGACCAAGCACGGTTGGCGGCGGCTCTGGTCGAACAGGGAGAAGACGTGTCTACGATTCTCGACCGGTTAGCGGTCTTCCGTAAGTCCGTCCACGAAGGGTTCGCGGTCGATTCGATCAAGCCCCTGTTACGGACGGGGGAAGTCAATCCTAGTCACGGACCCAGCAGTGCGCCCCTATTAGCGGGCAAGCCGTTGCTGGTCTTTGAGCCTTCGGGGAAGATCAAGGTAGCGGGCGGCGCGCTACGGTTGAAGGGGGCGTTGGGCGACCTTTTGGATTTACTGGCCGCTGACCTGACGGATGAGTACGCCACCAAGGCGACCGTTCTGAACGCTGACCAACCGGAAACGGCGCAACAGTGGTTGATGGCGGCCCACGACCGCTTTCCGCAGGTGGCGTTTGACGTGGCACTGATCAGTCCCAGCTTCGGGGTCCACGTAGGGGATGGCGCGATGGGCTTAGCCTGGGGCCGGGACTATCACGACCTCCTTAAAGCAGAAGATGAGAAATAAATGAGAAATTAGGGGTTGACAGCCGGATTTCTTAATGGTTTACTAAGACTTGTAAATTGAAAATGAAAGGAAGCGGCGTTATGTTCATGACAGCCCCTACTCATTTAAATCATCAGTTTGCCTTTAGCTTTTTCTTTAGGTAGCGTTTGTACCCACTTCGCTGGATACGAACGCCAACAAACCGCGCGTTTGTATCTATCGAATGGCTAAAGTTTTTCAGCATGACTAAACGCCAGATAGATACGGGTTAATCTATCTGGAGAAAATATCGGGCCCGATAAACACCAGGTAGATTCGACCGTGAATCTATTCTGGTGTTTTTTTTATTTTCAGCAGGCCGGTTGTCAAGACGTTGATCCCGGGTGACTGAAGCAGACATGCAACCCCTCAAAGGAGATCACACGATTATGAAAAAATTACTGATTAGCAGCGTCATTTTAGGTTTAGGGTTATTACTCGCCGGGTGTCAACAACGGGCCACAGGGAACCAAGGCTACCAAGTCGGCATCTTGCAGGTGGTGCAGCACGGTTCGCTGGATCAAGCCCGAAACGGCTTCAAGGCGGGCTTGCGTCAAGCCTTGAAGGCCCACGGGAAATCCACCAAGGTCACGTACCATTATTTAAACGCACAGGGGGACCAAAGTAACTTAAACACCATGAGTCAACAGTTGGTCCAACAAAAGAATGACTTATTGTTAGGGATTGCCACGCCCGCTGCCCAAGCACTGGCTAAGAAGACCACCACGACGCCGACGTTAGTGACGGCGGTGACGGATTTGAAAGCAGCCAGCCTGGTGAAGAGTGCGGCTAAGCCCCAGACCAACGTGAGCGGGACCAGCGACCTCACGCCAGTCGGGAAGCAATTGAAGCTATTGAAGAGCCTGACGACCGGCAACCGCCCGCTGGGAGTGATGTATAACTCCTCGGAAGAAAATTCGGTCTTGCAGGTGAAGCTGGCTAAGCAATACGCCCAACGCCATCACTTGAACTTAAAGATTGTGTCGGCCACTAGCACCAACGACATTGCCAGTGTCTTGGCGGGGCTGAAGGGACAGGTCTCCGGGCTATACCTGCCGACCGATAACTTGATGGCGAGTGCCATGAAGATGATTGGTCAGAAGGCAAAAGCCGCCGATTTGCCAGTGGTAACGGGATCGATTGAGATGGCCGAAGATGGCGGGACGGCCACTTATGGCTTGAACTACTACGACCTGGGGAAGCAGACGGGGAAGATGGCTTATCGGGTCTTGGTCAATCACCAAAAGCCCCAGACCCTGCCAGTTGAGACGGCTAAGCACTTGCACCTCTACGTTAACCGAGCCAACGCGAAGTCGATTGGCTTAAAGGCGGACCAGATCAAACAGCCCTAAATCGGCAACGGGCCAAGAAGAAAGGAAGCATTCTATGTTAGTAACCAGTATTGGGCAAGGCCTCTTGTGGGCACCGTTAGTCATCGGGGTGTTCCTCACGTTTCGGATTCTCGACATTCCTGACCTGACCACCGAAGGGAGTTTCCCGTTGGGGGCGGCCATAACCATTAGTGCCATGCTACAGGGCCAGTCCGCAGTGGTCGCCAGCTTATGGGGCTGCTTAGCGGGGTGTCTAGCCGGTTGGGTGACTGGCGTCTTGGATACCAAGTTGAAGATGCCCTCTTTGTTAGCCGGTATCCTGACCATGACGGGGTTGTACTCCGTGAACATGCATATCATGGGCAAGGCTAACATTCCGTTGCTGGACCAGAAGGTGTTAACGGGATATTTGCCTGCCAACTGGTCGGCTGAATTACAGACCACCGTGGTGGGCGGCGTCGTGACGGCCGTGGTCCTGGTGGCTCTGGTGCTCTTGTTCCGGACCCGCTTAGGCCTGTCCTTGATGGCAACGGGCAATAACCGAGCGATGAGTGCGGCCAACGGAATCTACACGGACCGGATGGTGATCATCGGTTACATGGTCTCTAACGGGTGTATCGCGTTGTCGGGGGCGTTGATTGCCCAGAGTAACGGGTATGCCGATATTGGGATGGGGATTGGGACCATCGTGATTGGCCTGGCCTCCGTTCTGGTGGGGGAGATCTTCTTGCATGGTCGGCGGATGTGGATCCGTTTGGCGGGGATGGTCCTGGGAGCCGTGATTTACCGGTACCTGCTGACCTTAGCCATGGGGCTAGGCTTCCCCGTAGACGACCTCAAGATTCTCTCGGCCATCATCTTAGTTATCGTGATTTGCTTACCCTTATTGCAGAATCATTACCGGACACGGCAACAGTTGCACCAATACCTCAAACAGATTGGAGTCGATAATCATGCCACAACCAGCAGTCTTGACCGTCAAGCACCTACAGAAGGTCTTCTTTCCCGGAACGATAAATGAACGTCACGTCTTAAAGGATGTCAATCTGACCATCCTACCCGGTGATTTCGTGGCCGTCATCGGCAATAACGGTGCCGGTAAGTCGACGCTGTTGAACACGATTGCCGGTACGTTGACCACGGACGCTGGTGAGCTGGAACTAGCTGGTCACCGGATGACCAAGCGGCCGGTAGCTTACCGGGCCCGGTGGCTCTCCCGGGTCTTCCAGGACCCGAAGATGGGCACAGCCGGTGAGTTGAGTGTTGCCCAAAACTTGACCTTAGCGGAGCGCCATACGGGGAGTCTTAGTCTGAAATGGTACCGGCAAGCCGGCCAGACGCAGCGGTACCGCACGCTGTTAGCGCCGCTACAAATGGGCTTGGAAGACCGGTTGACTACGCAGGTCAAGTACTTGTCGGGTGGGCAACGACAAGCGTTGTCCCTCCTGATGGCGACTTTGAGTCACCCGGACCTTCTGTTACTGGACGAGCACACGGCGGCGTTGGACCCGCAGACTAGCGCTCAGGTCATGGACTTGACGGAACGGATTGTGACCACGCAACACCTGACTACTCTAATGATCACCCATAAGCTCAGCGACGCGTTGCGTTACGGGAATCGCTTAGTGATGGTCCAAGATGGCCAGATCAAGTTAGACGTTCGGGGCCAGGCTAAGGCCCAGTTACGCCAAGCCGATTTAATGGACTTGTTCACGGCGTGATGCCATTGGTTAAGTAAGTAATAAGTTAGCGTTGGCGGACCTCTTTTTTTACGTGATTAGCGGCTAACGGGTGTACACTAGTTAGCAATTAGAAGGACACGACGAAGAAAGGGGGTGAACCATGACGACCTTATTAAGTTTTGCGACAGTCAGCGGCAACGAAAAGATTGCGATTGGGGTTGGCTTGATCGTCTTCGTGGTACTCTTTTTTAAATTAATTGGGGGCTTCATCCGGTTCTTCTTCCGGCACCCCATTTGGTTTTTACTCCTCCTGCTAGTTGGCGGTGTCGGGTTCGCCTTTAGTTTTCTCTTAGGCGGTGCCGTGATCTTAGCCGTCCTAGTCGGCGGTGGAGCGTTCTGGCTACTGGGGAACTTTGACCAGTAAACGCATGAACGATTTTGGATGATTAAATAAACTAAGATTAGCCTTGTAAAACCCAAACAGTTTTACAGGGCTTTTTTGAATTATTGTGGCATATTTAGCGCTGAAAATTGAACAGGAACTGTTGGACTTCAAGCCCGTATAAACCAATTACCGTGGTGATGGTCATCCGCCTTACCGGTTGGCCTGAAGAGGCTGGAACGTGGTGGGCACGACGTAAGCCCTGAAAGTGCCAGGTCTTCAAGCTCGGCCTTTGGGTAATCCGGGGAAAAACCCCGAATAACCCAAACGACACCACTGAGCCTCTTCAGGCCCGCCCTCACGGCTAAATTGCGCGTACCTAAGACAGTGTCTTCTGACACTTGAAATTGGAAGTATCAACAAGTTGATGGTCTGATTCACCCAAGCCACCATTATGGAACCTTATCCTGTTTAGGATGAGGGTTTTTACTGATGATAGTCGTCACCAATAGGATTGGGGACCACGGTCTGATAACGCATTTCCAATATGGTGACACACAACTGTAAGCCGAGAGGACGGCCAGACAAGGCTCAGCCGTGAAATTTTCCTTGGTGAGCGGGTTTCAGCTCGCCTAGGAAAAGGCCCAGCTTCGAGACCGCTCTTTGGCTCGAAGTGGTGCCCACGGCGTTCCAGCCTTGTCTGGCCGTCCGGTAAGGCGGATGATTGCCACAGTCTGAGCTCATAAAACAACCCCAGGCCGGCGCGAGTGCGCTGATCTGGGGTTGTTGTTTCTATAGTAATAAAGACAGGGCGTTATTCATAAAGTGAAGCGCAATGTTGTACCGGATATCGCGGAAGTGCAGGTAGGCGCCCCCTAAGACCCACCCCAAAGCAGAATACATGATTAGGGTCGGGGAGAAGCTCATCACGTGCAACATCCCGAAGAACAAGCCCGAGACAAAGACTCCCAAGAAGTTGACCCACCGCTGGTTACTGCGGAAGAAATAATTCAGGAAGATGCCCCGGAAGATCAATTCCTCAATGACCGGTGCAAAGACGATAGAATAGGCCTGATTCCAGAAAGGAAGCAACATCACCTGTTGGTTGATGGCCGTCTGGTTCGCCGGCGTACTCAAGACGTGTTGACTGATCAAAATCCCCCAAACCATCTGAATCCCGTACATCAGGACGAATAGGGCGAGCAATTGTAGGAAGCGTCCGCCCGTAAAGGGGGTGCGGCCAATGTGCTTAGGGTTATCCCGCTGGAGCTGTTTTTGGTAGCGCCAGGAGATAAACGCCAGAAGCAACGCCGAATAGATCAACAGGATACCAATCGTGTGGTTGACCCGTAAAGGCTGGGTCTTGGCCTGACTCGTGGCCAGGCTAAGAATCGTGGTATCCACTAAATAAATGAAGATAAATCCAATCCACATGGCACTGTGGATGACCCAAGTCAGAAATGCTGGCAGACCGGAGTTTGATTTTTTCAAGGGCAAGGCTCCTTAGCAGTTAATTGTCGTATTTACCAATTTCAATGAGGTTCTCATCGGGGTCGCGCACGTACACCGCCGTCATTGGCCCCTGGGCACCCGTCTTGGGAAGGGGACCATCGACGATTTCAACGGCGTAATTGGTGAGGTGCGAGAGGATGTTGGCTAACGGATCGGTGGCGATGAAGGCAAAGTCGGCTCCACCAATGGTCGGGTGCTTCGCCACCGGCAGATGGGAGGTGTCGGCTGCTTGGAAATTAATTTTTTGTTTGCCCACCTTAACGCCCCGCCGGCCGTCATCGAACTCAATGATGGGTAGGTCGAAGACTTCGTGGTACCACCGAACGGAACGTTCGATGTCCTTTACGGTAAGTGTGATGTGGTCAATGTCGCGAATATTCATAGTTAAATTTCAGTCCTTAGCAAAAGTAAATTTCTCCCATTATAGCATAGAACCTGGGCGACCCCCTAGGCGGGACTGTTGACGGGTAGCGACTTTTCGTGGTAAGTTATGGTTTACTATCAATGAAAATTAGCCTTGACGCTGTCGGGGCTTTTTTGTGCGAGGGCATAAGAGTAGAAGGGAAGGGTTATAACGTGCCATTACTAGAGGTTGAAGACCTGAGCATGAGCTTTGCTGATAAAAAGCTCTACGAAGACGCCAGTTTTCAACTTAATAAAGGTGAACACATGGGCGTCGTGGGTCAAAACGGGGTCGGCAAGTCGACTCTGATTAAAATTATTACGGGACAGGAACTCCCGGTCACGGGGTCCGTTAAGTGGCAGAAGCGTGCCAGAGTGGGTTACTTGGACCAATACGCGGATATTCCTGATGGAATGACGCTGATTGATTTTCTGCATACGGCTTACGCGGATCTCTACCAATTGAACGACCAGATGACGCAGTTGTACACGGACTACGCGGAAAACTTGGACGATAAGCTGTTAGAACGGGCCGGGCGGATTCAGGAGACCCTGGATGCCCGGAACTTCTACGATATTGAAACGGAGATTGAACGGGTCATTTCCGGTTTAGGTCTGGACGACATCGGGCGAGATCACGAAGTCGCGAAGATGTCTGGTGGCCAACGGTCGAAGATTATCTTGGCCAAGTTGTTACTGGAGAACCCGGACGTGATCCTGTTAGATGAACCGACCAACTACCTGGACGTGGCGCACATCGCCTGGTTGGAAGATTACTTGAATAACTTTGACGGGGCCGTTTTGGTGGTCTCCCATGATTATGATTTCTTACAGAACGTGACCAACTGTATCATTAACGTGGCGTTCGGTCGCATCACCAAGTACCGGGGCAGCTTTAAGCAAGCCATGCGGCAACGGGAAGAGCGGGAGAAGGCCCAACAACGGGAATTTGATAAGCAACAGGTCGTGATTGAGAAGGCCGAACGCTTTATCCGCAAGAACAAGGCGGGGTCGAAGTCGACCATGGCCAAGTCGCGGGAAAAGATGCTGAACCGGATGGACCGGGTCGATCCGCCTTCGACGAACATCCAGGCGCACTTCGACTTCCCGTACCAGGCGACGGGTTCGCAGAACGCCTTGGTGGTCGATCAACTCTCAGTCGGGTACGAACGGCCACTACTGAAGCCGGTCACGTTCTCCGTGACGACCGACCAAAAAGTTGGCCTGACCGGGTTCAACGGGGTCGGTAAGTCAACCCTGATCAAGTCCATCTTAGGGCTCATCAAAGCCAAGGGTGGGGAAGCTCACTTCTCGCCATCGGCCAAGATCAGTTACTTTAGCCAAGACCTGGTCTGGGACAACGACGCGCAGACGCCGCTCCAGATTATTCAGGCCAAGTATGAAAAGTTGCCGCAAAAGGCGATTCGGACTAAGCTGTCGAAGTGTGGGTTGGATTCTGCCAACGCGATGAAGCCAATTGGTGAACTCTCCGGGGGTGAACAGACCAAGGTCAAGCTGGCCATGATGGAATTTGAACCAGCTAACTTCTTGATCATGGACGAACCCACCAACCATCTGGATGACGAGACCAAGCAGGCGTTGAAAGACGCGATTGGCAACTTCCCTGGGAACGCCATTATTGTGAGCCATGAGGCTAGTTTCTATACCGGATTAGTCGATAAAATCTTAAACGTTGAGAAGTTGAGTCTTAAGACTTCCTCAAATTAAGGTAACGTTTTGGTCAAAACAGTTCCTTTTTTCAGAAAAACCGGTTAGAGTAGACTCTGGTTTGAAAATACGGATGTAAAGGACGGAGCCATTAGTATGAAGCATTTTGGGAAATTATTGCTATTAGTCATCGTGGTTTTGGTCGCCGGGTTCGGGTTGCACCGTGTGACCCATCCCGCTGCGACGAACGTTCCGCAAGCCAATCGGGCTAGCAAAACGACGACCACGACGCAAGCAGAGGCGAAGACCATTGATTGGCGGGCACCTTCGGAAGATAAGGCGTATCCGGACCTGAAGGCGCACCCGAATGCTTGGCTGGATGTGAATACCAGTAAGCAACGGGTCTACATTAAGGACGGTCAACAGACCCTCTACACCATGTACTGCTCGACTGGAACTGGAAAAGAGAACGGGACACCCAAGGGAACCTTCCACATTCAAGGCGAACGGGGCAAGTTCTTCTACAACCAGAACTCCGGCGAAGGGGCCCGGTACTGGGTCTCCTGGAAGGACCATGGAATCTACCTCTTCCATAGTGTTCCGACAGATCAGAATGGGCACTACATCAAGAGTGAAGCCGAAGAATTAGGGAAATCCGCCGCTTCTCACGGGTGTGTGCGGCTATCCGTAGCTGACGCCAAGTGGGTCTATGAGACGGTCCCTTACGGTATGAAAGTGGTTGTTCATTAACGTTAACGCAAATGCATTCAGTGGTAAAAGCCGCTGAATGTTTTTTTATGCGGTTATTATGCCTGATTTATGCTAATATATATTTATCAATTAAAATTTGTACGATAAATGTAGAGGAGTAAAGCACATGGTGAAAAAGATGGGCGAACCGGATATTGCGGCACTCGCCAAAAAAGAGATTTTCCAAAAGATTGCGGATGGCGACTGGTACCAATACGGGCATGAACCTAAGTTACAAGCTATCGTGAAGCACAGCGCCCAGGTGGTCCAGCACATCAACGACGTGGCAAAGACGGACCAAGCAGAGGCGTTGAAACAACTGCACGCGTTCCTGCCGCATTTGGGCAAAGACGTTGAAATCTATTTTCCAATCACGGGAATCGAGTACCCGGGCTCCCTGTACGTGGGGGACCACAGCTTCATCAACTCAGGCTTGCAGTTCTTGAGTGCGGCGAAGGTCACCATTGGGCAATACTGCTTTATCGGCCCGAACTGCCGGTTCTTTACGCCCAACCATCACCCAACGAACAAGCAATTACGGCGAGATGGTTGGCAGTATGACTTGCCAATTACCATTGGTGACGATTGCTGGTTCGGGGGCGACGTGATTTTCCTGCCGGGCGTGACGGTCGGCAATAACGTGGTCATCGGTGCGGGCAGCGTGGTCACCAAGGACCTGCCCGATAACGTGATTGCGGCGGGCAACCCAGCACGCATCATTCGGCACGTGGATGCGGAAGATTAACCTGAGAGCTGCACTTAAAATGCAACGGTTGTGTTGCTCATCGCCTTACCGGGCGTGACGATTGGTAATAACGTGGTCACCAAGGACTTGCCCGATAACGTGATTGCGACGGGCAACCCAGCACGCATCATTCGACATTTGGATGTGGAAATCTAGAGAAGAACATGATGGCAAAAGAGCGGCTCCGGAAGATCTTTCCGGAACCGCTCTTTTTAACTGAAAAAATTATCGGGCGGTATTTGTTCGGATTAGAAATGTTGAAGGCATGACGAGAGATGTGACGAGGTCAGTTCAGGGGAGGATTTTTGTTTAAAACTAACCAAAATTCAGAACTAACAGTGGCTATAAAGCCGCGCCAGAACGCAGTTACCTAAAAATCTAAGTGTGATGGTAAGCCGTGAGGGTGGCCAGACAGGGCTCAGCCGTGAAATTATTCTTAGTTGGTGTTCCTCAGCCGACTTAGAATAAGGCCCAGCTTCGAGACCGCTCTTTGGCTCGAAGTGGTGCCCACGGCGTTCCAGCCCTGTCTGGCCGCCCGGTAAGGCGCTGATCGGCACTCCGTTGAATTTTAGATGGGGCAATAAAGAAGCGGTTCTGGAAATTTTCCAGAACCGCTTTTAAGTGTTGCGTTAATCGTTGAAGTTGCCGCTTTCGACGTCGCGGATAAAGGTTGCCAAGTGATCGTAGTAAACGGGTGCGTTATCGATCATGTGGTGGTGGCCCCCTTCAGGCGTGGTAGCCCAACGTGCGTGCGGAATGGTTTCAGCCATCCGCTTACCCGTGGCTAACGGCATTGTTTCGTGTTCCCCGAAAGTGACCAAGGTTGGGACTTGGTCGTTCTTGAGTTGGTCGCGAACGTCCCATTCCTTTAACTTCCCGGTGATCACGAATTCGTTGTCGCCTTGGAAGGCACCGTAAACATCAGTCGCCGTGGTGTCAATCAGGTGTGAGATAGCGGCGGGTTGCTTCCGGTCAACGTAGCCCTTGTTGAGGATGTCGACTAAACCTTGGTACTTCGCGTCATCGTAGTTGCCGTTGGCTTCAACCTGCTTCATGTAAGCCAATTGGTCCGGCGTCATGATGTGTTCCCGGATCTTGTTGATGTTGGCCACGTATTCGTCGATGTTGTCGACCATGGAGGAGATGATGGCCCCCTTCAGGTGTTGACCGTACTTGAGAGAGTACATCTGAACTAACGCACCACCCCAAGATTGGCCGATCAGGTAGAACTGGTCGATACCCAGCTTTTGCCGAACTTCTTCAACTTCATCCAAGAAGTAGTCGTAAGTCAGGTACTTTTGGTTCTCTGGCTTGCTATAGTCGGGTTGATCGGAGTACCAGGAGCCTAATTGGTCGTACATGTGAACTTGGACGTTTAGGCCTTGCTTAGCCAATTGCTTGGCCGTGTCTTCCCAGTATTCGTGGTTGCCGCCGGGGCCACCGTGTAAGGCCAGCAGGTGAATATCGCCGGTGCCTTGGGTGTTGGTCCAGAGGTGGTAGCCGTTGTCTAGTGTGATGATCGTGGTCCCTTGCTTCATTGAAATCATCCTCCGTTTTTTCTTAAGATATCTATTAGTTTATCACTGATTTTTTAAAAGCCCAACTGGGTTGGTGCTGGCGCTAGTCCTTGATCGTGGGAACGGTCAGGTGGGCGTCGGCCAGTTGAATCGAGTATTGCAGATCTTGGTTCCCGCGGACGGTCATGCCGAAGTCGGTGGCGTAGACCACTAACCCCAGTTGGTGTCCCGCCAACAAGCGGTAGTGGGTCGGTTGTAAGACCACGTCCAGGTCGTAGAAGACGTTGGGCTTGAGGTCGTCGACTTGGTAGGTGGTGGTCCGGTTCTGCAGGTTCCGGTGACCCTTACTGATCAGGTGCCAAGGCGTGACGGGACCTAGTTGGAATTCGCGGAGGTCGTCTTCGCGCCACTGGAACCCTTCGTCCAGGGCTTTGCGCGCCAGAATCGTTGGGGAAGGCTTGAGCCGCTTAGCCGCACCGAAGTCCACGACTTGGAAGCTTAGCATCCCCACGGGTTGGTTGACCGCCACTTGCAGGTGCACGGCTGGTTTGCCATCTAAGACTAAGTCCTGCGCTAAGCCAGCTGACTTGAAAATCAATCGGTGGCCGCTCATGCGGTCGTGCTTATCGCCTAACAGGTCGTTTTGCCAATCCGTCAGGTGGTGGACGTAGTGGTTAAATTGCTCAGTGGGTAATTGGTCGTTGAAGCTGACTGCTCCGGCCCGCGTCGGCAGGTCAGCGGGAACCAGTTGATCTTCTTGTAGCGCGTAGGTGACGGGGGTGTTGGTGGGTGCGTCCCAGTCAGGGTAGGCTCGCCAAGTTTCTGGTTGTGTATTGTCCTGGATGATGACGTTAGGCAGGAGCGTGTCGGCTTGGTTGTCCACGTCGAGTAGCTCGTGGGTCAGCCAGAGGTTCACGATGTCGGTGTAGTCGATTGACCGGAAGGCGTTGATGTAGATGTGTTGGCCTTGGTGGAGGATCAACTTCTTGGTCACCGGTAGATCCCGTACGGCGTTCCAGAGATTGTTGACGTTGCGGGGTTTAACGTTCCAGTCGTTTAACCCGTGGACCAGCAGGAGGTCCGCCTTGATGTTTTTAGCGTTCTTCAGGTAGTTCCGGGCGTCCCAGAACGTGTTGTAGTTCCCCGACATCCGGTCTTGGTCGCGGGTGATGCTGGCCAGTTGGGCCGCCCACTTGTCCTTGATCCGGTGGTAGTCGGCAGGCAGTTGTTCCCGGCTGAAGACTTCTTCGGCCAGAACGTCGGCGTCTTCGCCAGGGAACCCACCAGGAGCGATGACTAAGCCACCGTCGCGGTAGTAGTCGTACCAGCTGGAAATGGCGGCTTCACTGATGATGGTCTTGAGGCCGGTGACCCCCGTGGTCGCGGCCGCCGTGGCTAGGGTCCCTAAGTAGGAACGTCCGGTCATGGCGACTTGGTGGTTCGACCACCAAGCGGGGATGGTGGTGGTGGCTGCCCGGGTGGTGAAGGCGGTGCGGTTACCCGCTAACCATTCGATGATGGCAATGGTCGACGTGGTCTCCTCAGCGTCACCGGTGGTGCAGAGCCCATCGGAATCCTTACTCCCGATACCGGCCGCGTAGACTACGGCGAACCCGCGAGCCAGGAAGTAATCGTTTAGCGTATAGGATTCATCCCGCGCAAAGGTCTCGACGGCGGCGTGGGTGGTCTGATCGACCGCACGACCGGCGGGGAGCGGCGTGGTGTCCGGCTGAGCGGCAATGTCGGCTAACGTGGGGTGGGCGGGCTGCTTAGCCTGGAGCGGCACGTTGACGTTGTGGGTCAGCGCTTCGCCCTGTTCATCGTTAGTTCCCTGGTTATAGGGACTGGCGGTGTAGAGGACGGGGACTTTTAACCCGGTATTGCTTTCAATAGGACGTAAGATCTCGGCTTTTAAGAGGTCCCGTTGGCCATCGTGGTCGGTATCTTGGGGACTCTCGACGTAAACGACTTCCCGTAGCAGTTTGCGGGTATCGAAGACGGGTTGGGTCTTGCCGTTGAAGAGAAGTGGCTTAGTCACGGTCGGGTCGTCATAAAACGGCACGAAGTATCCGTGGGTGGCCAAGTGGTCCAAGAAGGTCTGACCATTCTTGGTGTGGGTCGCCAGTAAGAGGTACCAGGCCTGCTTGAGTTCGGCCAGGGTGAAGTCGGCTCCGGCATGGTCGCTAACGGGCAACTGAATCTTGGCCATGGCGGCCAGGGGATCATTTAGGTTGAAGTCCCGGTCAACGGCGAAGCCCAAGCGTTGTAGGGCCAGGTTGTAGAAGACGGTCACGGGGACGTTGTCGTGGGCGGCTAAGAAGGTCCGCGCATCGGTCTGGTCGGTGGCCATCAGGTTATAGAGTTGTTGGTCAACGCTGGCTGCGTCGGGGAATTCCGGCCAGCTTTTGGCGTAGAACGCGGCCAAGAGGTCACTGGGCGTGGTCAGTTGGTCGGTGGTGGTATCTAGGAAGTGGACAGCATGCAGTTCAGCCAGGGCTTGTTCTGGCGTGGTTGGTCGAATCGCAAATTGTTGATTACGCATAAAATCGCCTACCTTAATAAATGATTAAAAACGACATGACAATAAAACCTGTTACTACTGATCATTGAGCCGACTATGGCGGACGCCGTAAGTCAGGTAGATGACCAGTCCCAGTGCGAACCAGATAGACGAGGCAATCCAGGTCTCAGCGGGCAGCTGTAGCATCATGTAGAAGCACAGGAGTCCGGAAATAATGGGGAGGACTGGGTAGAATGGGACTTGAAAGCCGGTGTTGTGGGGCATCTCTGGCAGGTGCCGCAGGCGAATGATCCCAAACGACACGAACAAGAATGCGACCAGGGTCCCAATGTTGACCAGGTTGGTCAGTTGGGCCAGGGGGACGAACCCACCTAAGAGGGCAATCACCACCGTGACGACCGCTAAACTAGCCTTAGGCGTTCCCGACTGTTGGTCGATTTTGCCCAAGAACTTGGGGAGGAGTCCGTCACGGCCTACGGAATAGATCAACCGGGAGGAACTATAGATCATGGTGACCATCATGGTGAACATCCCGGCCAACGCACCTAGGGAGATGATCCCGGAGGTCCAGTTCTGGTGAACCAGCGTTAGGGCGAAGGCTACGGGGTCGGCCACGTTCAGCTTGGTGTACGGGACCATCCCGGTCAAGACGATGGCGACCAACATGTAAAGCACCGTGGCGACAATCAAGGTCCCGATGATGCCGATGGGCATGTTGCGCCGGGGGTTCTTGACTTCGGCAGCGGAGGCCGAGACCACGTCAAAGCCTAGGTAGGCAAAGAAGACGGTCGAGGCGCCCCGGAGGATGCCCTTGGAGCCGAAGGGCGCGAAGGGTTGCCAATTGGTCGGACGCACGTAGAAGATGCCGACCACGACGAATAAGATAATAATCGCAATTTTAACAATCACAATGGCATTGTTAACCCGCATTGACTCGCGCATCCCCCGGTTCAGTAGGCCACCGATCAAAAGAACCACCAGCACGGCGACCAGATTGCCATAGGTCCCGTGTGCGGGATCGAATGAGCCGCTGATGGCGTCGGGAATGTTGAGGTGGAACCCGGCGAGAAAGGACTTGAAGTAAGCCCCGAACGCGGTCGACACAGCGGCTACGGCCAGGACGTACTCTAGAATCAAAGCCCAGCCCAGGACCCAGCCAATGATTTCACCGAAGACCAGGTTACCGTAGGAATAAGCGGAACCGGCAACGGGTAGAACGGATGCAAACTCGGCGTAACACATCGCCGCAGTCGAACAAACGATGGCAGCAATTAGAAAGGACAGCACGATTCCCGGTCCGCTGTATTGCGCAGCGATGGTGCCCGGCAGGATGAAGATCCCGGTCCCAATCACCGCGCCGATGCCTAGCGACATCAGGTCTTTAGCGGACATAGTTTTGGCAAAGTGCTGATCACTCTTTAAGTAGTTGTCTAATCGTTCACGACGAAAAATTCGTGAAATAGCCATAAGAGGCCCCCTTAATGGTGGTAATAGTCTTGGCTAGTGTACCCTAGAATTAAATTAAAAGTCAATGAGAGACGGTGGATTGACGCGCTTTTCTGTGGCTTTCGGGAAAATGTTGGCCGGGGACTTCGCAAAATGGTGGTCAGTGCCTAGATTTGGCGATAAAATAGACCAGAGTGTTCGGTCAAGCGCCGGTGGTGAATCGGGCGAGTGATGGCGAACAACTGATCAGAAAAATGAGGAGGCAATCCGGTATGATTACCGAAAATGCAAGTGGCGCCGTGGTGTACCAATTACGCGACGGCCAACCCTACTATCTACTATTAAAGAGTGCGACCAGTCACTTCTGGGGATTCCCGAAAGGTCACGTGGAAGGGAACGAGAGTGACTTGGAGACCGCAGTCCGGGAGATTCGTGAAGAAACCAGCTTACAGGTGACCGTTGATCCCGAATTCTCCACGGTCCTCGATTATGATATGAAGAACGGCCACCATAAGCACGTGGTTCTCTATACGTCGTTGGTGCCTAACGACGCGCAGGTGAACCGGCAAGTTGAGGAGATCGAAGACTTTGGCTGGTTCGACTTTCAGACCGCGCACGCCACGTTGAGCTACGCCAACTTACAGGAGGTCTTGGTCAAGACCAACGCTTATCTGACGGAGGGTGCGGTATGACGCCGAAAGTCATTGTGATTACTGGTGCGACCGGGACCGGAAAGACCACCGTTCAAGAATATCTGGCGCAACATTACCCGGTCACCCGCATCGTGACCCACACCACGCGGCCACCACGCGCGGGAGAAGTCGATGGCCGTGACTATTACTTTGAGACCGAGCAATCGTTCCAACAGCGCCATTACCTGGAATCCGTGGTCTATTCGGGTTACCATTACGGATCGTCGCGCGAAGGGATTGCGGCGGGGTTTAAGCGCGCACCGTTTCCCGCCATCGTCTTGGACACTAAGGGGGCCATTACCTACGCCCGGGAGTTGGGAAATCAGGTGGTCATCTTGTTCTTGACGGTCAGTGATCCTGACCAACTGATGCACCGGGTGACCGCCCGGGGCGACGATACGGTGATGCTGAAGCAGCGCTTTGCCAGTCCCGAGTACCGGCGAGATCTGACCATGCCGTTGGCGTTGAAGGGCCGGGCCCTGCAGCTCAATAACGATAATTGGACGCAGACGCAACGGAAACTGGATGAGTTGATGCAGCACCTGCAGGCGGAGTAGACGGTCAGAAATTGCATTCGGTCAGAAGTATGCTAAACTTACAGGGACTTTGACCATCAGTTTTTGAAAAGGAGGCCGTTGACATGGCAGAATCTTTGACCACCGCTGTGGAGATTTTACGGAAGAATAAGTTAAAATTGACCAAGCAGCGGCACGCATTATTGTCGTTTCTCCTGACGAATCAGGGACATTATACGGACATCGTTGCCGTAGACGCCTATATGCGCACAGAATTTCCGGGGATGAGCCATAACACGGTGTACCGTAACCTTAAAGAGTTCGAAGAAGTGGGAATCGTGGAACAAAACACGGAGCAAGAGCGCACACGGGTCAAGTACCAGTGTGACTTCCATCACCAGCACCATCACCACTTTATCTGCCAGAACTGTGGTAAGGTGACCGAGCTGCAGATGTGCCCGATGGACTTCTTCACGGCCCAGTTGCCGGGATACGAAGTTACGGGCCACAGCTTTGAGCTTTACGGGTTATGCGCGGATTGTAAGGCTGCCGGCGTGACCGAAGCATCCTTAGTCAAAAATTAAGCAAATTTTGACCACTTTTTTAGGTGGCCCGTGAGATAATACGGTAAATGGAGAAATAGGGAGGAATGGACCATGGCGTACCGGACACCACCCATCATCACGCCATTCGCGATTCTTTCGATGGCATTGGCGCTGGGGGCGACTAACGTGGTCACTAACTCAGTGACTAAGACCAATGAAGGGGCCCCGCGGGTCTCTTCGGTCAGCAATACTAGTTCGAGTAGCTTCTCGGACGATTCTAAGAAAAAAGATAGCGATGATAGTAGCAAGAAGGAGTCGGACTCATCCAAGAAGGACAGCAGCGATAGCAGCAGTGATAAGGACAGTTCTTCGGATGAAAGTTCGACGGATACGCAGAGTTCGTCGGCTAATAGTACGTCGGAATCGAAGACGACGACCACTAATAACAACGCGACAAACGACGACACGGGAACCACAACGGGGACCACGTCGACGTCTAAGAAGCCGGCAACCAGTAGTAGTGCCACCACCGATACCACAGACGACACGACCACGGATGATACCACGACCAGTGATGGTGGGGATGATACCACGAACCACACCACTGCGCAGACTTATAGTGGTACCACCACGACTAACGATACCAATAATTAATTGAGAAAGGGGGATGGAAGATGTTAAGCTTCCTTGATATGGTCAACCATTATCTGGGCTACGTGAATGTGAGCGTTAAGATCAAGAACCGCATTTACACGGTCCTGGGGGCCTTAGGTGATTTCTATCTCTTCTACATTGCCATCCGGTACCTGCAAAACGGCCATCCTTTCTGGGGATTACTGATCTTGCTGGTAGCGGTGATTCTGCTATACTTCGTTTTCTTGAACGCAGTGTACTATTTCACCCAAAAGCAGGCACCTTTCGACATCTCGCCGAAGATTGAAAAGTGGCTGCATATGAAGCCCAAGACTGAAGAGGAGACTGCCGGTAAGGGTGGCCAGGGCTATGGACGCAATATTCCCGCCAACGGCTACTTTGATGAAAAGAAGATTTTACCGGGTAAGCTGGCTATGACGGATCAAGATGAACAAAATGTCCAGAATCTGGCCACGCAGCTCCAACAGAATCGGTTACTGACGCTCGATTATTCGGGACTAGGTGACCGTGAAATCATGGAACAAGCCCAAAAGGACGGTAAACCGGTCTACGCATCGGGGCCCGGGGTCTTGATCCCGTACTTTGAGATGCAACCGGAAGACGACCAGTTAGTGGTCTATGCAGGCCTGAACCAGGCCGACAAGCAACGGGTCGGGACGGTCAGCACGGTTGGCCTCCAGGATGTGGCCGATGTGCGTGAGAAGTTCGAGTTGTACTTGGCGAACGCATTATTGGTTGGCGGCCCCTTTAAGGTGGTGGGCCGAACCACGTTGATCGAGCAGGACAATCCGTTTAAGGTGGCGGTTCAACTGGCGTACAAGCACCATGCAGCGTCGACTGCACCGGCTGCACCAACCGCAGCCACCCGGGAGCAGCGCTACGACGCGCCCCGGAGTGCTTCCCGGACGACAGCGTCACGGAAAACAGACGACGAGCCAATGACGCGTCGTTCGCGATACCACCATTAAGTTAATAGGATGAATTCAACATCGGTGACACACCCCAGTTATTGGGATGTGCCACCGTTTTTTGTTGGAAAAAAAGGGGGCGTGTTCAGCTAGGAAGGGGCAAGGAGGTTATGGTAAGTTGCCAGATAGGCCGATAATAATGAGGGAGTGGTTTAAGATGTTACGCGCATTAGGAACGTTAGGTATTTGGCTAGTGATATTAGGTGGTGGGACAATGGTGTGGTTAGGATTTAAGCAACCGCGTAGTCGTACCACAATTTTGTTGGGGATTACTCTTTTGGGAGGGGGCTTAATAGTTAAAGCTAATCCTGAATTATTCACCAGAAACTCCAAAATCCCCATCAAACACATGATTCAAGT
>NZ_AZDT01000059.1 GCF_001434785.1 Levilactobacillus namurensis DSM 19117
ACTTGCTCCGCCAAAGCTTTCATTTGTCGTGTGTTATCCGATGTAACGGGTACCGCCTCACCATTTTGAGCGGCTAGTTTCCATAGCTTTCGTGCGGCATCGTGAATACGTTTAGCGCCAATTCCTTTGAAATGTGCTGCCGATATTCGCGCTTCTAACGCGTTAAGGTCGCCAATCTCACGAACGATTTGTGCATGTGGAAAGAGTGTTAAGAGTTCCCAAGCTAGCTTTGTATCGAAGTTAAAGCCACCCTTGGAGGCCCCAAATGACGCAAATACAAGCTGTAAGACACGATGAGCTCGATTGCGGGCCCG
>NZ_AZDT01000010.1 GCF_001434785.1 Levilactobacillus namurensis DSM 19117
CATAGGAGCACCCCGTCGGGTAACTTCTATGCCTCTAAGCTTAGTATTTTTTTTGTAGGTAATCAACGACTATGTCTGAAAAATGACCAGCTTGATAGAGAGTTTGCCAAGTCGCCATCAGGTCATCATTCGCTTCATCGTCCTCTTTATCAATTACCCCGTTCTTAAACCATAAATACGGTTGACCTGTTGCATCAAATCGCGTATATACGGTTGTTAAAATTGCCAACAACAACCGTAAGATTGCAAAGTCTTGCGACCGCATTTCGCCCGCTAACTGGCGATAGTCTTGAGCATGTTCAAAAAGATCAATTAGCGAGATGGTTTGCTCTCGATTAGTTCCCACCTCGATCACCTTAATCCACGGGTCACTAATTAAATTGAAGTGTCGTTCAGTCATAATCATCCTCCTTAGCATAACTTAACCCTAACTTTGACGAATACGTTAATCGCCACCTTCCCAAAGTTGTCGACAGGTGATCATCCAATGGTAGGGCTAAGTCTCCACGTAACCACGGGTCTAACTGCCACTCTGCAAAGTATTTTTGCGTCCGTTTTTCTAATTCCGTAATTGCAGCATCTAACTCTGACGAATAGGCCGTTATCGCAACCGGAATACGAATAACTTGCTCAGCAATTTCCCGTGAAGCCACTTTTTGAATGGGACGTCCATCCAAAAGAAACGCCCCTTGATTCGTACACTTAACCAAAATCACCTCGAGGCTTTCTTGAATATCACGCACAGCTGCACTCGCTTTTTGCCCATCTTTTCCTAAGTCGCCATAATCATTGTCTAACCAGCTATGAATCGTTGCGTCTGGTTTGAAATTAGGCTTTGCAATTTGGAAGACTTTAGCCTTCTTTTTTGAGTCACACTGAAGTTGCGCAAAGTCTGCTTGAGCTTGCTCAAATTCATTCACTTCACCATCTGCTTGAGCCTGCTCACTCTTTTTCACCTCAGCATCCGTACTCGAACTATAGACTTTCTGAACCAATGGCGAAATATCCTCTGGTAATCGTATGGTATCTCCCAAGAAATGGTCCGTCTTCATTAACAAATATTGGCCATAAACAGCCTGGTCACCAGCATCATAGGTTGCCAGTCCCTGAATTCCCATAATAAAAACCTCTGGGTTCTGTAATTCTTTGGGACGTGTAATGGCGTGTCGATGCAATCGCCCGGCCCGCTGAAGAATTAAGTCCATCGGCGCAATATCTGTATAGAGTACATCAAAATCGATATCCAACGACTGCTCCAATACCTGAGTTCCAACGACAACCAATCGATTCGGTCGTTGCCCATTCTTACCAATTTTTGCTTGTAATTCTCTTTCCTGTTTAGCCCGGTCTGGTGCTAAATAGGCTGAATGAAGCAACATTACTTCTACTCGTGAATCACAACTATCCAAAATCAATTTGGTTAGTTCTTGAGCCCGTCGAACCGTATTTACAATTACACCAGCCACACCCCCATCCTGAATTTTTTGCAGAATTGCAGTCGCTAATTCCGTGTCGGGAAGGTTTAATCGCTGAACGCGTAAGTTTTTGGATACCCCATCCGTAGGGCCAAACTTTGTGGTCTGTTTAATTTCGGAACCATCTAAAATTGTTAAGAGCGGGTAAGCTTGGGCCGTTTCCCAATCAGCAGGGGCAACCAATTGACTTTGGTACCGCCGGCCATACTTACCTCTCAGATAAGCCCGCAAGAGAACATTACGCTTGTCAACTGGCAATGTTGCCGAAAGCAGTATCACTGGAACATGATAAGCTCCTAACCAATTGAGCGACCGTTCAAGATAACTGGTCATATATGTATCATAAGCATGAACTTCATCCAAAATAACTACCTTACCACTGAAGCCAAGATGTCGTAAAAACAGATGCTTTTTCTTCAGCCCCATTAATAGCAAATTATCGATGGTGCCCACAATAAAGTCATTCAACATCTCCTTTTTGCCAGTTAACCAACTATCCACTACGGTAGCCCCCGTCTTTCCTTGAAGACGCCTTGCTGCTGGAGTTTTGGCAACTAATTCATCTCGATCATAAACGTTAGTCGCGCGTGGCAAAGCCCGTAAGCTAAGATTAAACGCAGATTTACTATGAGCTAAATCAATTGATAGTTGTTTTCCCTCCTGATCCGCCAATTGCTTAGCCCACCGTAAGAAACGCTCAAACATTGCATTACTGGTGGCTTGAGTGGGTAGCCCCATATAAACCCCATTTCGCCCAGTTTTATAAGCTAATTCTTCAGCGGCTAATAACGCTACTTCAGTCTTTCCAGACCCCATTCCTGCTTCTACAACCACCATTCCTGGATCTAATGCGTCTTGAATAGCCTTAGTCATGACAAGCTGGGTATGATGTGCTCGAAACCCCCATCGCTCAAAATAAGGGTCAACCGGACCATTAGCATTGGTCAACTGGACCTCCCGCGGTTCCCACTTATCGGTACGTTTCCAAGTTAAAATCCCGTTCTGGTAGCGCTTAAGCAAATCGACATCCTGAAATGATTGATCTACTCGAATTAATGGAAACAGCGGTTCCCGATGACTATTGTCTAAGTACTCACTGGAAGCGAGCCAGTCAGCCATAATTAATAGTCCCTCTAAAAGCACCGCCTCAGGCTGACTAACTTCTGGAATCTCTTCAGCGTTCTGATAACCAGCTAGTGCCAATCCATAATCAAATAACCGCTGTTGTGCATCCTGCCAACTTTGCGCTAGTTCTTGGCGATGCGCCTCTTTCATTGAATCATTGGAATGGCCATCTACCTGAAAATAGTTAGCTGTGTAATCCCTAATCTGATGTCGTGGCGGGTTGCCTGCTTTCCCATGATGACCTCCAATAATCGCACCAACCGATTGAGGAATCCTAAATCGCTTACTCTCCAGTAAAGCCTCTCCTGCTAAAGCATGTGGCGACTTCTGTGGAGATGCCAGCACCAAATCAGTCAGATCAGCAAAGCCATGACGGTTTAAGCGGTCGATTAGTTCACCATCCAATGAACGATTACCATCATACGAAGCCTTGGTTTGAAACGCCGGAGTCGCTTTGCCAAAGTCATGGAAGAATCCTAAGAATTTAATAAGCTTCTGCAGAGACTCCTCTGACAAGGATTGCTCCAAAAAAAGGCGTTGTCCCTCGTCAAGCCAATGTAGGAAGAGCCAATTAATGACATGACTGGTATCAATAAGGTGGACCGCTAATGGGAGCCAATATTGTTCGCCCTCCTCAGTACTCTTCTTAGCCCATAAACTAGTCTCTCTTGCAGTCAATGCAACCATACACGTTCACTTCACTTACTATATTTAGTCATCAGATTTAATCAGATTATCATCCAGAAATCTATAAACTTCTCTTATTGATAACATTAATGAAATTGTTTTGAAAAATATTATTTACCTATATTTTGATTTTACTACAATGATTTAGGTATTAACAACACCAAAAGCGCACCTGCCCAACTTCCGGCAAATGCGCTTCCTCACTATAATAATCCTATTCAAATACCATCTGGTTCCGGTACAACTCCGCATAGAAGCCGTTCTCCTGCAACAACGCCGCATGACTACCCTGTTCGATAATTCGACCATCGCGCAGAACCACGATTTTGTCTGCATTCAGAATAGTCTTCAACCGGTGTGCAATCACAAAACTCGTCCGGCCCTGGATCACATTATCCATCGCCGCCTGAATCCGTGCTTCCGTCACCGTGTCCACGTTAGAGGTGGCTTCATCTAGAATCAATAAGCGCGGATTCGTCAGAATCGTTCTGGCAATCGACATCAACTGCTTCTGTCCCGCCGAGAAGATACTCTGTTCATCGGAGACCCGCGTGTCGTATCCGTCCGGCAAACTCTCGATGAAGTCGTGAATGTTCGCCTGCTTGGCCGCATCAATCACTCGGTCCATCCCCGCATCCGGTTCACCATAACGGATATTATCCGCAATCGTTCCCGTAAAGAGTTGCGGTTCCTGCAGAACGATTCCCACGTGTGCCCGTAACGACTGCAGGTCGAACTGGCGAATGTCCGTGCCATCCACGGTAATCGCCCCGGTATCCACATCGTAGAACCGGTTCATCAAATTCATCACCGTAGTCTTACCCGACCCCGTCGGCCCAACCAAGGCGACCATTTCGCCCCGGTGAACATCGATCGTGATACCGTGCAAGATTTCCTTACCCGGTAGGTAACTGAAATGCACATCGTCAATCTTCAGTCCCCGTTGAATATCCGGCATCTCTTGGCCCTGTGCACGATTAACCTCATCATCTTGGCGCCGGACCTCATCGACCCGCCGTGCCCCGGTGATTGCCAGTTGAATCATGCTATACAGACTGGTTAGCGACATGATGGGCTGATAGTACTGTTGCGCATAGTTCACGAAGACCACTACCAACGACAAAGCCGCTCCCGTCGACAAGCTGCCGTTCAGAGCGAACCACGACCCAAAGAAGATGACGATCGCCGTATTTAGCAACGACATCCCCTGCATCAAAGGGTTCAAGATTCCGGACCAAATCTGTCCGGTCAAAGCGGATTGCCGGACCTTGGCGTTGTATCCGCTAAAGCCCTTCAGTGAATCGGCTTGCAGGCCATTGGTAATCAGGACTTTCTGCCCCGTAATCTGCTCGTTGATGTACCCGTTGAGCTTCCCAATATCATCCTGTTGGCGGTTAACGGCCACGCCCGCCTTGCGCATGACCACCGCGGCCACAATTAAAGCCAGCGGCGTCGAGGCCATGGTGACCCAAGCCATCGTCGCACTCTGGTTGAACATCACAATCAAGAGCCCGACAAATTGGGCGATTGCCAGTAGAATTTCTAGCAAAGCCTGATTCATCGCGTTAAAGATGTTATCCAGATCAGACGTGAACCGGGCTAGGATGTCGCCATCCCGGTGGGTATCGAAGTATTGAACCTTCATCCGTTGGAGCTTCCGGAACAGGCCGACCCGCATGGTTCCCGTCGAAAAAGCCGTGACCCTAGCCAAGATGAGACTGGCCACAAAGATTGTACTGGCATCCCCCAAGTAGAGGAGAATGTAGATAATCAGCGTATGGTTAAACGGCGCCAGGGACCCCTGACTGCCGTGGGTCACCTGACCCAAGTAAGTCGTCAACTGTTCGACCGCGCGTCCCAAGTAGGTCGGCGCGACCACGATACACCAAGTAGAAAAGGCAATCAACACGATACTGACTAAAAAGCCACGCCAATACCGCTTTAAGTAGTGCCAGTAATACTTACCGGCAATCTTTAAATCACTCATGACAGCCCCTCCTCTCGTGCCTTTTGCGTTTGATAAATGGTCTGGTAAATGGCGTTCGTCTTCAACAGGGCTTGGTGCGTCCCAATCCCCGAGACCTGACCATCCTCCAAGACCAGAATCTGGTCCGCATTAATGATCGATGAAATCTTTTCGGCAATTACGACCGTCGTGGTGGTCTTTAGATCTCGGTTCAAGGCTTCTTGAACTAACTTTTCTGACCGGGCATCTAACGCCGAGGTCGCGTCATCTAGAATCAAGATTTTAGGGTTGGCAATCACACCCCGGGTAATCGCTAGCCGTTGCTGCTGACCCCCGGAGAAGTTCTGTGACCGCTCCTCCACCGGTGCGTCGTACGTCTGCGGCAGACGCTCGATGAATTCCGAGGCCTGGGCAATGTTAGCCGCCCACTGCATATGTGACGTCTGCGCATCCGGCTGGACTTGTCGTAAATTGCCGGCAATGGTCCCTGAAAACAAGGTCGAGCGCTGTAGGACGTACGCGACCGTTGCACGCAACGCCTTTTCTGGCAATTGCCGAACGTCGACGCCACCCACCTTAACGACCCCGCTGCCGGGATCATACAACCGTGCAATTAGCTGGGCTAACGTGGTCTTACCCGATCCCGTAGCCCCCACAATTCCCAACATGGTACCCGCCTTTAAGGTAAAACTGACATCCTTTAGCGTCGGCTGGTCATCGCCGGGATAGGTGAAGGTCACGTGTTCGAACTGGACATCCCCCGCGACCGGTTGGTCATCTCCCGCGACGTAGGTCATGCTAGGCGCTGTTTCTAAGACCTCACCGATCCGGCCTAACGAGATAAAGGCCCGTGACGCGAAGGTCATCAGAAAGCCCCCGTTGATCACAGCGAATAAGATTTGCATCAGATACGAGATAAAACTGGTAATCGCTGCTAGGTACGTGGGGTGAGTCGTAATGTTTTGCCCCACGATGTAGACCGCCGTTCCCACCGCTAAGTTCGCCGTCAGGAAGAAGGCCGGCATCAGAATGGCAAACCAGTACCCAATCTTAGCCGTAACGTTGGTCAGCTCGTCCGAAGCCTGGGAGAACTTGTGGATCTCGCTAGTTTCTTGGACGAAGGACTTGACCACCCGAATGCCCATCAAGTTCTCTCGCGCCACCGTATTAACATTTTCAATGTCCTGCTGAGTCTGCGCAAAATACTTGGTCATCCGCTGGACTGCTAGACCGGCGACCAAGACGATTACAATCATCATTAAAAGGATGCCCCACCATTGTTGGGGCATGGTCACCAGCGCGAGAATCAAGGCACCAATAAATAACAACGGGATCCGCGTGATTTGTTGGAACCCCGCCATAACGATTTGCTGGACCTGGTTAATATCGTTGGTCATCCGCACAACTAAGTTCGAGGCAGAAAACTTTTCAACATCGGCGTACGCTAACGATTGCACGTGAGCGTACAAGTCCGCCCGTAAATCCGTAGCCACCCCTAAGGCGACCCGGGCAGAGTAAATGGTGTTGACTACCCCGCCGATGATTCCCAAGACGGCTAGCCCCAATAGGAACAAGCCCTGTTGGAACACCGTCTGTTGATCATTCTTAATAATGGCCTCCATTACAGTCTGTAGCAACCGCGGTTGCCACAGGGTCGCAAAGACCAAGACGATCACCGATAGCATGGCCCACCAAACGTCACGCCGATACCGGTGAAAATAAGGCATTAAAACCTTCATGTACACTCCTCCTTAAATCAGGTTAGCCGTAATTTTTAGTGTCCCCCGATAGTCACCGGAGAAGCACCGTAAACCACTCTTTTATCAGATTATACACGAAACCCCGCACTTTTATAGCCTAAATGTTTTCTTAACGCAATTTGTTCTGCTAGCAATTGCCACCAGTTGCCATAAAAAATTCAATCACGACTTAAATAGCACGCCTAAGACCTGCGTCCTCAGCGTGCTTAATCGTCAATCCGTTAATTTTATGATGGGTAACTTAGGCGTTGGCCGGTCCGTCGACCGTCCCGTTGCCGGTGGCGTGGTGCGCTCACTTTGTTGGGCCTTGGCCTGTTGCACTTGCGCCGCCGTGGTCAGGTGCTTCTTATGCCAATTCAGGAGGATACGGTCCAGATACTTCAAGTTATAGACCTGATTCAGCACCGACTCCTTCAGCGCCAACTGAATCAACTCCGGCCGATAGTGATCCTGCTCTAACCAATCATTGATGGTCTCCATCTCGATAGGCGATAAGGGGCGCCCGAATTCCTGTTCAATGTGGTTAAACACGGCAGCCCGGGCCGCCTTAGCTTCCGTCACGGCAGTTGACTTCGCCGTAGTCGTCCCCGTTGCCGTCTCGGTCGCCACCGTATCAGCTTCATGAACGGGTAACTGGCTCAGCTTTTCCGCCAGTAATCGAAAGTCATAGGTGTCCTGCTTCTGGCCTTGCCCATCCGTAACCGTCGTAATGGCCATGAGCTTCTGGGTAATCAGCTCGTGTAAGACCTGATAGACCCGCTGGACGGTCCAGCCAAGCCGACTTGCGACCTGGTCGGCATCCGGCCACTGCACTCCCCGGTCCATTTCCCGGCGTAGTTGCAGGTACACCAGTAACTGGTCGGTGGTCATCCCCACCTCCCGAAAGTGATCCAACAGATAATTGGCCACACTGGTCTGACCATCCTGTAGGTACCGTTGCGTAAACGCGTCCATTTTTCAACCTCCTTCAACAAAACAACGGCCGCGCAGAAATTTCTGGCCCGACCGTTGTTCGGTAATCATGTCATCTTAAGCTTGCATAAACTTCTTTAACCGGTCCAACGCCGTTAATAACGTCGCCTTATCCGTTGCGTAACTGATGCGTAGGTGTCCCGGCAAGCCAAACGCTTCCCCAGCAACGACCGCTACGTGTGCCTCTTCCAAGATTCGGTTCACCAATTGGTCCGTAGTCGTACACTGCTTCAACGCCATAGCTTCCTGCACATCTGGGAACAGGTAGAACGCACCAGCCGGCTTCCCTGGTAACCGAAAGCCCGGCAACGCCGCGAGTAGCGGATAAATGGCGTCTAACCGTTCCTTAAAGCTTGCCTTCATTAAGGCCACGGGATTTTGACTCCCCGTTAGCGCCGACAACGCGGCGACCTGACTGACCGCCGCAGGGTTCCCCGTCATATGGGATAAGGCCTGAGTCAAGCTGGTCATGATGGGTTGTGGCCCCACGGCATAGCCAATCCGCCACCCCGTCATGGCATAAGTCTTAGAGACCCCGTTGACCACAATCGTATGGTCCACAATAGCCCCTCCCAACGTCAACATTGATGGAATTGGCGTCGGTTGATCGTAGACCAGTTCTCCATAAATCTCATCAGCGATGATCCACAGGTCATGTTGGACGGCCCACTCGCCGAGCGCTTGCAATTCTGCTGGCGTGTAGACCACCCCGCTGGGATTCTGTGGGGAATTCAACACGACAGCCACCGTCCGGGGTGTGATTGCCGCGGCCAACTGCTCCGGCGTGACCTTTAAAGTCGCAGTCGGGGCCACTTCCACGGGCCGCCCTCCCGCGAGCTTGACTTGTTCTGCGTAACTGACCCAGTAAGGTGCCGGCAGTAAGACCTCATCTCCCGGATTCACGAGAACCTGGAATAACGCGTATAGCGCTAACTTAGCCCCCGTCGTGACCACGACTTGGTCAGCCGTGACCTGAACGTTTTGCGTTTGGGCTAACCGGTCAGCCACGGCCTGCCGTAACGGCAAGATGCCCGCGGTAGCCGTATAGCCATCGACTTGGTTGGCTTCAATCGCCCGAATAGCATCCGCCTTAATTGGCGCCGGCGTTGGAAAATCCGGTTGACCTAATCCTAGATTAATCACGTCCACGCCGCTGGCCTGAAGATCCCGCGCGCGCTGAGAGACCTGTAACGTTGCTGAGGGCCGCACTGCTTGGGCCCGCTGAGACAATTGTCGCATAACGCAACCTCCTCGAAACAAATTAGATATTTGCAATCTGTTGCAAGACTTTTCCGTTGCTGTACTGGAACGTCAGGTAACAGAGCTTTCCATTTCGACTCAAATAACTCACTTGCCAAGCCGGCTTCCCGTTAAAGATACTCAAAGCCGCTGACAAAACCTTCTTAGGGTTACGTTGCCAGACCCGTTGAAGTACCGCATTGCGTGAAAGCCCGGCACTTTGTTTCAACACAGTCACGTTCTTCCCCGTCTTGGGAATCACGGCGTAAACGTTTTGCTTGGCCTTATTCTGTCCCGCGACCGTGTAGTACGTGGTATCCAGGTTGGTCCAATAGAAGTCGGTGGTCTTGGTCAGCTTCCCCGACTTCTTCGCGATGCGTTCCGCTCGCGTCTGCGCTTGATTGAACGGACGCGTTGCCCGCTGAATCACGTAACCCCCACTTAACAGCAACACTAACACCACTACTAAGACCGTTAGGAGTCCCCAATGCCGTGGCCGGCGTCGTCGTTGGTACTGTTGTCTCATCACTTGTCATCGTACTCCCTTATTCAGATTCAATTAGATTCATTATATCAAATTTCCGGGGTCGTCTCTGAATCCGGAGTCGGCTTTTCAAAAAACTTAACTAGCCCCTGGGTCAACATCCCCACATCGCCAACTGTCCGGGGCATCTCCTTCGGTAGGGCCCGTAAAATGCTCTGGCCGTACTGTCGCTCGACTAAGCGCTGGTCCAAGATCACCACCGCACCATGGTCCCGTGGTGTTCGAATCAACCGCCCAACGCCTTGCCGCAACTTCAAAGTCGCGGCTGGCAACGCGGCGTTATAGAACGGGTTCTTTCCCTGGGCTTCTAGGCGCGCATAGTTGGCCTTGATGAAGACGCGATCCGGCGAGTCAAAAGGCAACCGGGTCACAATCAACAGTTCCAACTGCTCTTCCGGTAAATCAATGCCTTCCCAGAAGCTCGCCGCCCCTAAGAGCACGGAATCGTTTCCCGTTGAGAAACGCTTAGCAATTCGTTCCCGGCTACCACTGATTCCTTGCGCGAGGATCTCTCGCTGGGCGAATTCTGGCTGCTGGGTCAACTGCTCATAGACCCGTTCAATAACGTTCAAGGAGTTGAACAAGACCAGGGTCTGTTTGTGCACAGCCCCCGCCAACTGCGTGATAGCACTTACCAAGTAAGTGACGTAGTCGTCCGGCGCCACCCGCGTCAGGTTCGGCCCTGAATCAGCAACTAACAAGTGTGATTGGTGGGCGTAATCGAAACTACTCCGCATCCGGTGCGTGGCAGTGGTCTGACGGTCTAAATCGAACTGATCTAAGACATACTGCGACCGCCCCGAAGAAAAGAGGGTCGCCCCCGTTAGAAGTACGGGTTGAAAGGCATCATAGATGCGCGATTGTAAGAATCCCTGCGTGGCTAATAACCCACTGGCCAGTTGGAGACTACTGCGGTCGCCTACGTGATTGATAGTGACCCAGAACAGCTCACTGGTCGTATCGGGCGTTGCCTGGTCGAAGATACCTAGTAATCGCTGTAACAGGTCGTCAATCACGTGCAACCGGGTGTCTAACCGTTCGAACAGGTACCGTTGAGAAGCAACGAACCGTTCGTGCTCCTGATCAAAGCGCTCCCGAATCGTTCCGAGTTGCACCAGGAGGGCCAAGTCACCATCCCGTAACTGTTTCAACGTAGGGGCCAAATCTTGCGTGGCGTCAAATAAGGCTCGAGCGGGAACCAACTCTTCAATCGGCGCATTCTGGGTGTTCCCCCGCTTAGCCGCCAAGAACTTCAAAAAGAGGTGGTTGACCACCGTGGTCAGGGCCTGTTCCAGGTCTTGGCTAGTGGTCAACAAGCGCTGAATCGTCTGAGTCGTGGCCTGATCCTGGGCGAACAACGCCAAGAGGTTCGGGCCAATCTCCCGACTGATATCCCGCTGCACATGGTGTAACTCATTCATGATTTGCGCAAACTTCACCTGAGTCCGACGCTGGCGCAAGGTACTCTCCGAAAGGTGTTGCGCTTCGTCGATCACCAGGTACGGCCGATTCAATTGCTCGCCCAACTCATGCGCGTGTTCGCTAAGGTAGGCGTGGTTGACAATCACAAACTGAGCTTGCTTCAATGCTGAATCCCGCCGCCGAATGAAGTCATCCTGATAGAAGGGATTGTCCGGTTGAACGGCTCCCTCATGAACGATTTCCTGGAAATACGGTGCCCGGTACGTTGCCAAATGCAATTCATCGAGGTCCCCGGTCGTAGTCATGGTCAACCAGACCAATAACCGTAGCTTTAAGAGCTGGGTCTGCTTGGAAGTCTCATCTAATGCCAACGTGGTGGCAAACCGTTGCAGGTCCAGGTAGTGACGACTCCCCTTGACCAGCACGGCGTTGACCGGAAACGGAACAATCTGCTTCAATAACGGAATCGTTTGTTCCATTAATTGTTCTTGCAATAACGTCGTGGCCGTACTAATGACGACCGCCCGCCCAGTTTGCCCCAAAAAGGCCATGGGGAAAGTGTACCCCAGACTCTTCCCGATACCAGTGGGGGCTTCGACCACCATCTGTTTGACGGGGTGCTGATCAGCAGCGGCGTAATTATTATAGATGTAATTCATCATTTTAGCCTGCTCCGCCCGCCATTCAAGGTTGTCGGGCATCAGCTTTTGTTTTTGTTTCTTAGTCTTGGGATACTGAATCGGCGCGGTTAGCGGTGTCGGCTCCACCTCTGGCACTTTCCGCAACGCCAACCCGTTCTTCAGGTATAAGAAGTCGGGTAGCTTACGGGGATGTTGCACGTTGAGATCTCGTGCGACCGTAAAAAGCCGGGCCGTTTCGCGTGGCAGATCCGTCTGTAGATCAATCATCTGCTGTAACGTGACTAACGGTAATGCCCGTAACCGCCGAAATAGGAAGATAAAAAGTTCAGCCGTGGCACTCGCATCGCTATCCGCTGAGTGGGGATTATCGTGTTCAATGTTGAAATACCCGCTCAGGTCTCGCAACCGAAAGCTGGGCGCCGTTGGCAACAGAATCTGGCTCAAAGAAACCGTGTCCAAGGCTTCAATCTCCAGCTCTGGGTAGCCTACCCGAGCCAGTTCAGCGTTCACGAAGGGAAAATCGAAGTTAACGTTATGGGCCACGAAGACCGTATTGGTCAACAGGCTATACAGGGTCCCCGCCACATCATCGAATAAGGGGGCGTGTCGAACCCGGGCGTTGCTGATACCCGTCAACCGTGAAATGGCCGCTGGAATCTCACGTAGCGGATTCACATCGGTCTCAAAATGATTAATAATTTTATTATGCTGGACGAAAACGCATCCGATCTGAATAATGCGGTCGCCATCTTGCACACTGGTACCGGTGGTTTCGATGTCGACCACCGCGTAGACCGTGTCTTGATCCATGTCTGCTCACCAATTTCTGCACAAATGCGATTATAACTGGCACTATGATACACCACTTAAGCCGCCAACGCTACGCTTCACCCTGCAATGGCCAGATATCTTCCGTAAAAGGGTATAGAAAGGATTAATTTTTTACGCTTCCGGGGATTTTAGCCGGCAAAACTAGCGCAATAAGGGTGAGTAGAGTATGATATTTGAGTAGAATAAATCGAAATAGAAAGTGAGCGAGCGCAATTGAAGAAGTCGGTCATTGGGAAAAGCAATGCCAAAATCATTCTGTTGGGTGACCACAGTGTCGTCTATGGTCAACCCGCCATTGCCCTCCCCCTCCCTTCCGTGACCACGACCGTTCAGATGACGGCCACCACGGCGGGGCAGACGATTGCCAGTCGATACTTCGACGGTCCCATCGCCCAATTAAATCACCACCTTGCCGGGGTCGTGGCGTTAATCACGACCCTTTTAGAACGGTTTGACGGTACCCAGACCCCCTTTCATATGACCATCACCAGTGATCTGCCAGCCGAACGGGGAATGGGGTCTTCCGCAGCCGTTGACGTGGCCATCACCCGGGCCATGTATCAGTTCTTCGACCGGCCCCTATCCCGGAGTACCCTCTTGGATACCGTGGCCATTGGCGAAAAGATCACCCACGGAAACCCTAGCGGCATCGACGCCGCAACCTCTAGTTCTGCGGTGCCTGTCTGGTTGATTCCTCACCAGACCTTGCAACAGTTATCCTTCCACCTAAACGGCGTCTTAGTCATCGCCGATAGCGGCGTGAAGGGCCAGACGGGGCAAGCCGTGGCTGCCGTCGCCCGTCGTAAGACCACGTTCCCGCAGGTGACCAATCAACAGATCAACACGCTCGGACAGCTTAGTTATACCGCTCGGGAGTGCCTGGCGGATAATCAGATTACCCGCCTGGGCGCAACGCTCAATACCGCCCAAGAACAGTTAAGCGGCTTGGGTGTCAGCTCCCCCGAACTGGACCACCTGATCACGGTTGCCCGGGAAGCCGGAGCTTTAGGCGCGAAGCTTACGGGAGGCGGCATGGGCGGTTGCATGATTGCGTTATGTGCCGACCAAGCCAGCGCCCAACGGGTCAAGCACGCATTGCTCACCCACGGGGCAACCGCAACCTGGACAGAAGTCTTTCAAGACGAGGAGGAACCCGCATGACGGCAGCAGTAACGGCTCGGGCCCATACCAACATCGCATTAGTCAAATACTGGGGAAAAGCCGATACTGACCTGATTATTCCCCAAACCGATAGTTTATCGTTAACGTTGGACCAATTTTATACGGATACGCAAGTTCAATTCGACGCCGCCTTAGACCATGACGTGGTTGTGGTCAACGGCCAAGTCTTAACCGACCAAGCTAGTCGCAAGGTCCGCCACGTCCTCGACATCGTGCGAGACCTCGCGGGGATTACGACTTATGCCACCGTAACCTCCACGAACCATGTTCCCATGGCCGCGGGCTTGGCCTCCTCGGCTTCTGCCTTTGCGGCGCTAGCGGGGGCCGCTAGTCGGGCTGCGGGCTTACGGCTCACACCACGCGACCTATCCCGGTTGGCCCGGCGCGGTTCAGGATCGGCAACGCGCTCAGTCTACGGGGGCTTCGTTGAATGGCATGCCGGCCATGATGACGCCTCCTCTTACGCCAAACCGTTAATGGAAGACGTCGACTGGCCCATCGCTATGGTGGCGCTAGTGCTCGACCCGCGTCAAAAGAAGGTCAGTTCGCGTCAAGGCATGCAAACCAGCGTCACAACGTCACCATATTACCCGGCTTGGCGCGAAATCGTTCAACAGGACTTAACAGCGATTCGCCCGGCCATCTTAGCCCATGATTTCACAACCACGGGCGAGATTCTCGAAACCAACGCCATGCGGATGCACGCGCTCACCCTGAGTGCCAATCCCCCGTTCAGTTACTTCAACGGTGACAGTCTAGCCGCTATGCAAACCGTCCGGGAACTGCGCGACGCAGGGCATGCCTGCTACTACACCCTAGATGCAGGGCCCAACGTCAAGATTTTTTGTGAAACGACCGAGCTTCCCGCCATTACACAACGACTGTCTGACCAATTCGGGACCGACCGCGTTTTAGTCGCCCACCCCGGACCAGGCATTCAGTGGCTGGATTAAACGAAACGAACGAATTTAAAACACTCTACATTTATGCTAAAGCGACCGCGTGTCGCAGAAGGGACCTGATTCTTTGATTTCCGCTCAAGCACCCGGAAAATTATACATTGCTGGGGAGTATGCCGTGGTCGAACCCGGCTACCCAGCAATCATTGTCGCGCTTAACCAGTTTGTAACCGTGACAATCGAGGAAAGTCACGATTATGGGCGTATTGCGTCCAAACAGTACCAAGAAAATTCCCTCTACTGGGAACGCCAAGGAACCGAACTGGTTTTCGATAACCGGGACAATCCCTTCCACTACATCCTGTCGGCGATTCGCCTCACAGAACAGTACGCCCAGGCCCTGGGTAAGCCCTTAGGTATCTATCACCTAAACGTCAATAGTGACTTAGATAGTGCCGATGGCAAGAAGTACGGCCTAGGCTCTTCAGCCGCCGTCACCGTAGCGACCGTTAAGGCCCTGTGCCAGTTCTACGATATTCACCTCAGTCAAGACCAACTCTTTAAGTTGGCCGCCATCGCGCACCTGGATGTTCAGGGTAACGGGTCTTTGGGTGACATTGCCGCATCAGTCTACGGTGGTTGGATTGCTTATCGGGCCTTCGACCGGGACTGGTTGGCCTCTGCTCGCCGTGAACTCACGCTCATCGACTTGCTTAACACCGATTGGCCGGGACTTGAGATTGAACTGCTGACACCGCCCGCTCCGCTGCGCCTTCTGATTGGTTGGACCGGTTCACCGGCCTCGACCTCTCATCTAGTTGACCGCATCGCCCTATTCAAAGCAACCCGTCGCAAGAGCTACCACCAGTTCTTAGACGAAAGCCGCGATTGCCTGCACCGCATGATCCAAGGGTTTCATAATGGGGATCTGGTGGCCATCCAACGCGAGATTACGTTTAACCGGCAATTACTGAACCAGTTAGCCCACTCCAGTCATGTGACCATTGAGACCAAGCTCTTGAAGACCATGTGTGACACGGCTGTGACCCTGGGTGGAGCCGCAAAGTCTTCCGGTGCAGGGGGCGGCGACTGCGGCATCGTGATCATCGATGCTGCTAAGGACCTCGCTAAGCTCCTACATGACTGGGAACAACGCGGGATCGAACCCCTGAAGTTAAACGTTCACCACGTCACCGAATAACCTACCTAGATTGAAGGAGATGGTCCGTCATGGTCTTATCACGTCACGCGCATCGTAAGGACGAGCACTTATCGCTCGCTGAAAAATTCTATACCGCTCATGCGACCAGCCAATTCGACCAGCTACGGTTCATTCACCAAAGTCTTCCCGAAATGGCGGTCGCCGATGTTCATTTAGCGACCCACTTAGGCCCGTTAACGTTACCCTCACCCTTACTGATCGAAGCCATGACCGGCGGGAGTCCCCGGACGGGCAAGGTCAACGCAGCGCTAGGACGGATCGCCGCCCAAACGGGGATGGCGGTGGCCAGCGGCTCTCAGAGTATCGCCTTAAAGGATGAGCAAGCGATTCCCACTTTTACGGTACTGCGGGAAAATAATCCCGACGGTATCGTCTTCGCCAACATTGGTGCCGGGCATACTGCCCAAGACGCTCAGCGCGTGGTCCAGATGTTGGCCGCCAACGCCCTAGAAGTTCACGTTAACGTTGCACAAGAGCTGGTCATGCCCGAAGGTGACCGCGACTTTCACTGGTTAGACGCCATTGGTGAGACCGTCGCCCTCTTGGACGTACCCGTCATCGTCAAAGAAGTGGGCTTTGGAATGGCACGTGAAACGCTCCACCAGTTGGCGAACGTTGGCGTGCACTACGTTGACTTGGGTGGCCGTGGCGGCACGAACTTCATCGACATTGAAAACTTCCGCCGACCGGAGAAGGAACTCAGCTACCTCAATGGTTGGGGGCAATCTACCGTGGAATCCTTACTGGAAGCCCGGGCAGTTCCCCAACTCCAGACGATAGCTACCGGCGGCGTGCGTCACCCGTTAGACGTGATTAAGGCGCTGGCCTTAGGCGCCAACGTGGTGGGCACCGCCGGCCAGGTCCTCCACAGCCTACTGAAGACCGATGAAGCCACCACGACTCACCGGTTACAGGCCTGGCAGACAGAATTGCGGACCATCATGACCCTCTTGGGCGCGCCAGACTTGGCCACCCTACGGCAACGACCGCTCCTATATTCGCCAGAACTCCTGGCCTATGCGCAACAGCGTCAGTTACCATTGACCTACAAAAAATAATTACTTCAACACTAAAGATCCCCTTTAACCACACTTAAATCTGGTTAAAGAGGATCTTTAGTTCAAAACGTTTATTTTAATACCATTTGTATGACACCCTAAATATTACTCTCATGATGCCAAGTTTAGCGTTGTATCGTACTCTTTATGATCATTTTCATCATCTATATTATCTGTTTCGTAATAAGCAGACCATTTCAGCCGGATTGTGGATAAGTCTTTAACACTATTGAGCTTAGGAATCAAAAAGTATATGTTTCCCTCTCTATTTGCATTCGCATTAAGTTCCCCATCAAAATCATCACTATCATGCATATCGGCATCTACCTGCTGTCCGTCATTCGTACTCAATGTTCCCTGTGCGGGATAGGTTGTCAAATCACGACCGGCTCGAATCTTCATATGAACTTTAACAATTCCCTTAAAGTCTGATTTATCACCGTCTTTGTAAGTACCCTCAGTTTTATAAACCGTCACTTTGTCAATAACAAAGTTAGTATTTGTCCAACTACTATCACTGAAATCCGTTGCATATTCCTTTTGATCAGCGATATCAATCTTAGCATCGCTCAATTGGATACTTTTACTATTATCCTCAGAAGCACTCTCAGTTGAACTCGAATGTTCATCAGCTGTACTTTCAGAATTGGTTGCATGAGCTGTCCCTGTTGCTGTACTTGAATACTTACTCATAGTGTCGTTATACGCAACCGTGTTTAAAAAGAATGTTCCCAAAATTGTTAAGGTTCCCAAGACTAACCAATTTTGCCACTTACCTTGCCATTTACTAGAGTGCGCGTTCTTATCGTAATTCTGCCCCTTAATATCCGTAGGTTTAGCTTGCATAAAAGCTAAAATAACCGCACCAACAACGGGAAGCATAATAAACCACAAATAGTTACCGGAATGATTCGTATCGTGCAATCGTCGAATAGATGCCGACATCATCATAACTCCTAAGAAAACAATTAGTCCTGACGCTAACAACTGAACTGCCAACTGAGGAACATCATACAATTTCAGAGGACTCATCCCAAAACTAAACATTTGGGTTGCTTTAGTTAGCAGAAAACTCCCCAAAATCAAATTTAAAATAGTGAAGTCCAAAAAAAGCCACCAGTAACTAGCTCTTCCAAGTGTCTTAGAAAAGACAAAAGCATCCTTAATTCCTAAAATAAAGGCACTCACCATATTAGGATTGGCCTCTACTGGATCTTTTTCATGATTAACTGCCTCCGCTTGATTACCTACTTGAGGCTGCTTGGTACCACATTTTGAACAAAACTCACTAGTTTTTGACAAAGCCGTTCCACATGATACGCAAAACTTTGGTTCATTAACGTTCATTGCCTACTTCTCCCCCTTCGAACGCGAAATATATAATTCCATGCGTTCATTAAACAGTATATTTATCATTTTTCGACTGTTTAATACTACGGGAGGACTTTGGAAAACTCAAACAATGATTGGCAAAAGTTCATTTTTCGATAGACTTTTATATACTGCAACCGGTTGCTACCCTTCTACGCTAAGGATTAGTACAATTTCAGAATTCAAAGAAATTTTAATTTTTATTAGCTAGAGTCATTCAAATTACCATAATAACAAAAAATGTCGCTTTAAACCGATTACCCGTAATCAATTTAAAGCGACATTTATCAAGTTTTACATCATCACTAGTTCAAATCTTCCGGATAGACCGTAAACCGCAACCCCTTAGGAAAGAAGTTCTTGACGGTCTGTCCCACGACCTTACCGAAGCCAACGGGTTGCTGCTGGCACGTTAGGAGGTACCACCCCTTTGCCGGAGCAGTCGCTAACGCAATGGTGTCCCCGTGAACCCATTTTTGCCACTGATCCAAATCGATGGCTAGCGTGTGGTTCACCCGCTGTGGCTCACTTGCTAAGGCCAACGCATAGGCGGGTTCAAACCGGTTCTTCTTAAACGTCCCCAGATGCAATCCCGGACGGAAAACGTGTGCCCGTTTCAATGCCGGTAAGTCTTGTGGGACCGCGAATAATTGATCCTTCACGGTCACTAGCTCACCTGCGGGCAACGCTTCCGTTCCCAAGACTTGTTGGGCAAAGTCTTGCCAAAGCTGCCGCTGGTCGCGGCTCAGGGCCGTTCCCAACTGGGCTTGGCCCCGCGGACGGGTTGGCTCCGCAGCGGACGTTCGTTCCAATTTAGCCACAAAATGACCTTCCCCCTGAAGTAAGTGGGGGAACAACCGCGCCGCTTTTTTCAACTCCGGATTACCATCGGCCCACTCCGGCCGGGCATCAACAACGCCACCAGACTTCTCAACGGGAACCAAGTGGAACTCGGGAAAGGTCTTCAAGACCCACGCCATCATCTGTTCGTCTTCTTCCGGTGCAAAAGTACAAGTCGAGTAGATCAATTGTCCGCCAGGCTTGACCATCTTAACGGCCTCCGTTAAAATCTCACGTTGCCGCGTCACACAGTCTTCGACGTACGCTAGCGACCAGTAATCCATGGCCGCCGGATCTTTTCGGAACATGCCTTCCCCCGAACACGGGGCATCGACTAATACCTTGTCAAAGTAGTCCGGAAAAACGGGACTGAGCGTATCCGGCGAATCGTTTAAGATCACGGCATTAGCGACCCCAAACCGTTCAACGTTCTCGGCTAGGACCCGAACCCGCTTACGATTGATTTCGTTGGTGACCAACAGTCCCGTTCCCTGAAGGTAGCTGGCTAAGTGGGTGGTCTTCCCACCGGGAGCCGCACACAGGTCTAAGACTCGTTCGCCCTTAGCTGGGGCTGCCGTTGCGCCAACGAACATCGCACTGGGTTCTTGGCTATAGACCGCACCGCTTTGGTGGGCCAAGCTTCGGCCCTTCACTGCTCCATAATACCCCCACTGAGCATACGGAACTGGCTTAGCTGTCGTCAAGTTTGCGGGCACTTTTCGTTCTGGATTGACACGATAACCGGCCGTATTCACCGTCGACGTCAAGCTCGCCAAGAACGCCGGGGCTTCATCGCCCAGTAACCGCTGGTACTTCGTCACAAAGTCATCAGGTAAGTTCACCGTTATTCCTCCATCTTGTTCATTACAACTAGTTATTTGTATCGTACATATAACTGGTTTTACCCAGTTTATCGGTTTTCATTATACCCGTTTCCCGTACTCAGCACTAGGGAGAAATCCTCGCTTTCATTTTCATTTTGTGGTAAATTGGGAGGACTTAGTCATTTACATGTGAGGTGTTCTTAATGGAACGAAAACTAATTGCCATTGATTTAGACGGAACGACTTTGAACAACGCTTCTGAAATCAGTCCTAAAACCCAAGCGGTCTTAACCGCGGCACGCCAGGCGGGACACCTGGTTAGTATCGTTACGGGACGGCCTAACCGGCTATCCACCGGAATCTATGATCAGCTCCACCTAGACGGCCCCATGATCAACTTCAACGGGAGCCTAGGACACATCCCCAACCACCACTGGGCAGGCGAGTATCAATACACCTTCGACCGGGAAGTGGCCTTCGACCTGATGGCCCACCGGCAGGAGCTGGGGATCAACATGATGGCCGCGGAAGGAAAGAACCTCTTTCTCGCCCTAAAGGAACGGCCCGTTGCCCTGGACTTCTTCCCGTCCGTTCTTCAAGCCAACCAGATTTTGAACCAAAAGAGTTTGGCCCAGGACCCGACCAGTCTAACGATCGCTGTCGACCACAGTCACGAAGAACACCTGCTGAGCTACCTACGGCATAACTTCGGCGACGTAATTGACGCTGCGCCTTGGGGTGGTCCCCACTCCGTAGTCGAGCTCGGGGCCAAGGGTGTTCAAAAGGCCACCGGGGTCGAAGTTCTAGCCGATCATTATCAAGTCAAACGCCAAAACATCATTGCCTTTGGTGACGAACATAACGATTCTGCCATGCTCGATTACGCTGGCTGGGGTGTTGCGATGCAAAATGCGACGCCCGCCATTAAGGGAATCGCCAACGACGTGACGCCGTTAGACAACCAACACGACGGTTTAGCCAACTACCTGCAAGACTACCTAGAATTGGCCGAATAAGCATAAAGAGCCTAACGCACTCCCTCGTGAGGGATCTGCGTTAGACTCTTTTTTTACACATCCTATTAATCTCGAGACGCAATCAAACGTCCCACAACCTCGCCCTTTTCTAGAGAAACTAAGCCCTCTGGAATCTTATCGAAGGTGGTCGTTGGGAGATCCGGGTGCATCTTCCCCGTCTGGAAGTACTTGTAGACGTTAGCAATGTCTTCCGGCGTTCCTCCAGAATTACCAACTAACGTCACGTTACGCGTAATCAGGTTCCCCGTGTCAATCGTACTGTGGAGGATGCCCATTCCGACAACCACTACGGTTCCGCCGGCTTTAACCGCCTTCGCCGCTTCGTTGGTCGTGGTATCAAAACCAGCAAAGTCAATAATCAAGTCAATGTCTTGGTCCTTAAGGTCTGCGATGTCCGCATAAGCGGCCTCAACCCCAATCTTTTCGGCCCATTGTCGTGCGGACGCTTTGGTATCCACCGCATAGACCTTGCATCCGGCAATCACAGCCATGTTAACCGCAAACTCGCCTAAGCCACCGATGCCAATGATACCGACCTTCATGCCAGGTTTGGCCTTCCCCGTCACGAATAAGGGGTGGTAAGAAGACATCCCCGCATCGGTCGCGGAAGCCCCCTGAACGTAGCTGACGCCATCTGGCAGTGGGACTAATTGATTGGCTGGCACTGCGGCCATATCGGAATAGCCACCGTCACGCATACAGCCAATCGTCTGGCCAGTCTCCGGGTTCTGCGGTGAGACACCGACCCGATCGCCAATCTGGTAATCCTTGACGTTAGCCCCGACCTTAATGATCTGACCAGCACATTCGTGACCTAAGATCACTGGTGCTTTGATTAGTGGCAACCAGTTCGGGTCGTGTAAAATCCCCACGTCCGTGTGGCACAGCCCCGCGGCCTTCACCGCGATCACCACTTCATCGTCTGCTGGTTCTGGGTCCGGTTGTTCCACCAATTTCAACGGAACGTTGGTATCCGTAAATCGCCATCCACGCATCAAATCACTCCTTAATCTATGTAATCGGTTACATGTACATCTTTAAGTATATCACACCTACAACCTTTTGTAGGCCTATGGATTAGGATGAACTTCAAAAAAGTCCTTTAGGATTTCCCCACCAGGGCATTTCCTAAAGGACTTTCATGAACCTTTTTTAATCACTGACCACGACAAAGGACTTGATGGCCTTGCGATCAACCATGGCCTGGTAGGCAGCATCGATCTGATCCAACGGGAAGGTCTGCGTAAAGACTTTTCCCGGATTAATCTGACCATCCAAGACGGCCTTCAACAGGCATTGCTTGTCGTAGGTCGTCACGGAAGCTGGACCCCCTGCCAGAATCGTATTGCGGTAGAATGGCGCGGTGACGTCCATCTTAGTCGTGTGCGGTAAGCCGACGCGACCAACCACGGCACCTGGACGACCGACCTGCATTGCCGTCTCCGTCGAAAGTTCCGTCCCAACACATTCCAGAACAGCATCGGCACCGGCACCGTTAGTCAACGCCATGATCTGCTTGACCGCGTCGTCGCCCCGGTCAGCCACGTTGTCGGTCGCACCGAACTCTTGGGCTAAGGCTTGCCGGTCGGCATGGCGACTAGTGGAGATAATGCGCTTAGCACCCAGCATCTTGGCGGCAATGATGGCACATAAACCCACGGCACCGTCCCCCAAGACCACGACCGTATCACCAGCATGGACGTTGGCGACCCGGGCAGCATGGTATCCCGTGGCCATGACATCCGCTAAAGTCAGCAACGATTTCAGCATGCCATCACTATAGTCACTAGGCTGGCCGGGAATCTTGACCAACGCCCACTGGCCGTGCTGGAAACGAATGTATTCGGCTTGGTCACCATCGCTAAAGTTATCCGTATGCGACTGACAAACACCATCGAAACCGGCTAGACACGCGGCACAGTGCCCACAACCGTGAGTAAACGGCGCAATCACAAAATCACCGGGCTTGACCGTAGTAATGGCTTCGCCGACGGTCTCAACGATTCCAATGGCCTCGTGACCAGTGTTTTCTGAATTTGCGGCCTTATCATCCAGGCCCCGGTAAGCCCACAGGTCGGACCCACAAACACACGCCCGAACGACTTTGATAATCACATCATCTGGCTGTTGAATCGTGGGGTTCTCAATATCTTGAACGTCCATCTGACCCGCTTTAGCAAATACAGCTGCTTTCATAAAATATTGTCCTCCTTTTAATTAACTATCTAAATTATAGCGGTCGCCACCTCAAAAAGAAAATCTAAACTACGAGCCAAAAGAGTGGGCCAAACAGCGGTGTAGCCGAGCATTGCCCCCGTAAGCAGAGCTGACTGCCCTTGGTTGCTCGTTTCAGTACCGTATCAAAAAAGCCTGGGCGTTTGGTCCCAGGCTCTGCAAATCACTAGTTTAATCAACTTGATGGAAGGCTTGCGTGGCCGTGATTGCCGCTTGCCATCCTGCGTAGCACCGGTCCCGGCGCTTTTCCGCCATCTGCGGTGTAAACTCATCCCGCAGTTTGTGCATCTTGCGAATGCTGTCCAGGTCCGGCCAGAAGCCCACTGCCAGGCCCGCCAGGTAAGCTGCGCCCAACGCCGTAGTTTCATTGATGGCTGCCCGCTTGATCGGCGTATTTAAAATATCCGCCTGGAACTGCATCAAGAAATCGTTGTTGGCCGCTCCACCGTCAACGCTAAGCGATTGAATCGGTAAGCTGGTCTCCTTGGTCATGGTGTCCACCACGTCCCGTGTCTGGTACGCAATTGCTTCGACCGTGGCCCGTACGAATTGTTCCCGCGTGGTTCCCCGGGTCAGCCCGAAGACGGCCCCCCGGGTCTCTTGATTCCAGTATGGCGCTCCCAGTCCCGTAAAGGCTGGCACAACGTAGACACCACCAGTGGTTTCCGCATCCACGACCATCTTCTCGGATTCGCTAGCATGTTCAAAGAACCGCATCCCGTCCCGTAGCCACTGCACCGCGGAACCCGCCACGAAGATCGACCCTTCTAGCGCGTAGTTGATCTCACCATTCAGACCGTAAGCAATCGTGGTCAACAACCCGTTATTCGATAACGTCGGTTGATTCCCCGTGTTCATCATGATGAACGCCCCGGTTCCGTAGGTGTTCTTGACCATCCCCCGATCAAAGGCCGTTTGACCGAAGAGTGCCGCTTGCTGGTCCCCGGCAATGCCGGAAATGGGCACCTGGACCCCGGAGAACGTGTACCCCGCCGTGTAGCCGTAGATTTCAGACGAAGAACGGACCTCGGGGAGCATCACGGACGGAATCCCCAGCCAATCGAGGATTTCTTCGTCCCAGTCCAACGTCTGAATGTTGAACAGCATGGTCCGGCTGGCATTGGTGTAGTCGGTCGCATGGACCCGGCCCCCCGTTAGCTTCCAGAGAATCCAGGTGTCGATCGTTCCGAAGAGAAGTTCGCCCCGTTCGGCCCGCTCCCGGGCGCCCTCAACGTGATCCAAGATCCACTTGATCTTAGTCGCAGAGAAGTAGGAGTCAATGACCAACCCCGTCTTCCGGTGAATTGCTTCCGTGCGACCATCCGCCTTGAGCTGGTCAGCAATGGCGCTAGTCTGCTTCGATTGCCAAACAATGGCGTGGTAGATGGGTTCCCCCGTCCGCTTATCCCACACGATCGTGGTTTCCCGTTGATTGGTGATGCCGATTCCCCGTACCTTGTAGGGTTGAATCTCGGAGTCAATCAAAGCATCTGAAATCACGGACTGCACCGCATTCCAAATTTCGTTTGCATCATGTTCGACCCAGCCGGGTTGAGGAAAGTATTGGTGAAATTCCCGTTGCGCTTGTCCCGCGATTTGACCGTGGCGATCAAATAAGATTGCCCGGGTACTGGTCGTCCCTTCGTCAATTGCCATCATGTATTGTTGATCATCCATCATCAGAATCTCCATTCGTTACGTTCATTAACACCGGCGAATCGTCGTCGGGGTTTCACAATTGTCTCTAGTATACCGAAAAGTCCCCATAACGCCAATATCAAGTGTCAATAAAACCGCTACCAAGCTGATAATATCAACGTTGGTGGCGGTTCATAATTTTTTCTTCAGTTTTTCAGTAGCGACTTACTTTTCGTCGCTCTTCAAAACACCAGCGACACCGTAACGGTTGGGTTGCATCTCCCGTAAGATGACGTGCACGTGTTCTGCTGGCGCCCCCGTGTTCTTGGTAACCGCAGTGGTGACGTCTTCGACTAAGGCCTTCAATTGAGCTTGTGAGCGACCCGCAATTAAATCAATGTTGACAATTGGCATTTATCTCGTTCCCTTCCATGTAAAGTAGCTTCTATTATACCGATAAGCCTCCCTAAGAGCAATCATTCCCCCACTATTATTGGGGCCGCTCGGTCTGGCGAATCTTCAACTGTTCCGTCTCGTTGTAGAAGTTCCCTTCGATATCGATCGTGTTCACCAGATTGACGAAGGCGTGGGGATCCGTTTCCTTCACGGCATGCTCGAGGGTATATAACTCGTACCGCGAAATGACCACCATCAGGACAGCACTATCTTGCCGGCGATAAGCCCCCACTGCGGGCATAATCGTGATGCCCCGAATCAACGTTGAGCTGAGCGCTTCGATGACCGCATCCTGCTGTTGGGTAACGATAAACGCCGTTAATTTTTGGTGGCGCGTGTGAATACTATCGACGACCCGGGACATCGCGTAGATGGAAATAATCGTGTACAGCGCACTTTCCCAACCAAATAGGCCCCCCGCAATCAGGACGATTCCCAGGTTGATCATCAGCATTAGCGTTCCAATCGTTCGCCCCGTGGTCTTCTCGAGAACGACGGCAACGATGTCCATCCCCCCGGTCGAGAAGCCATATTTTAAGGGATACGCGACACCGATCCCCGTCAAGATGCCCCCAAACAGGGCAGCTAATAGCGTATTGTGCGCCACGAATTCGACCGGAATCACGATGGTCAGAATTGAGGTAAAAATCGCCACTAAGATTGAGTAAAACGTAAAGCCCCGGCCCACCTTAAACCAACCTAATAAGCCAATCGGGACGTTGAACAACAGGATAAACCACCCCGTATTGACGTGTAAGCCCACCATCTGTAATAACATCGCCAAAATCTGCGAGATTCCGTTAATTCCCGCACTAAAGATCTTACCAGGAATCAAAAACTCGTTTAGGGCAATGGCGCTGATGACCGCGGACCCTATCAGCACTAAAATCTGCCGACCCATCTGGTCTTTTTCTAATGCCATTCTCATATTCCACCCTTCTCAAAAACAGTGTTTGTCATTATTTAACCACATCCCCCAAGCGCTGACTAGCACGAAACACCGCTTTTTAAGGGGAACACCGGATATCTTCTCATTTTTAGTGGTATACATGTAACCGTTATACTTTGCATAAATAATATTTTAGATGAGAATTATAAATTTCTTGATTAGAACTCCCGGGATTTCCGTTGGGTTCTTGGGAAAGATGGTAAAATAATAATGTGTAATTTTATACAAAAAAATGAAAGGAGCCTTCTCATGAATTACTCTGCTTGTACCAGTATCCTCATTGGCGCTAAAGCCAGTATTGACGGATCCGTCATGATTGGACGTAATGAAGACGCCAAGGCCGCCTGGCCGAAGCACTTCGTAGTGCACGCTGCCAAAACGGCGACCACCCCGCAAAGTTACGTCAGTCCCGATAACGGGTTCACCATGCCCCTGCCTTTAACGGCTGCGAAGTACACGGCAACGCCGGAATGGACCACGAAGTACGGGCTATTCGAAGAAGCCGGGATCAATGAATACGGTGTCGCGATGAGTGCCACTGAAAGTACCTACTCTAACAAACGGGTCTTAGGGGCCGATCCTTTGGTCAAAGACGGGATTGGTGAGGAAGCCATGGTGACCGTGGTTCTCCCCTACATCCGCACTGCCAGAGAAGGGGTCCAACGACTAGGAAAAATCGTCGAAGTCTACGGGACGTCTGAGTCTAACGGTATCCTGTTTGCAGACCAGCACGAAGCCTGGTACCTGGAAACGGGTGCCGGACACTACTGGGTCGCCCAACGGATTCCCGACAACGCTTATGCCGTGGTCGCAAACCAGATGGCGATTCAAACCATCGATTTCAACGACCCCGCGAACTTCTTGTTCGCCCCTAACCTGAAGGCCTTCGTTACGGACAACCACTTGAATCCACACACCGACCGCTTTAGCTGGCGCGACATTTTCGGGACTCAGGACCAATCCGACCTGTACTACAACACCCCCCGGGTCTGGTACGGTCAACGTTGTTTCACGCCCCACGTCACCGCACAACCGCAATCATTCGATCTTCCCTTTATTCAATATGCGGACCGGCAATTGGACATTAATGACGCACAAGACTACCTCAGCAGTCACTACCAAGGCACCCCCTATGATCCCGTCGGCGATGGTCCGCTTGCCGATAAGAAACGGTTCCGACCAGTCAGTCTGGCTAAGACACAAGAATCACACGTGATACAACTCCGTCCGGACCGCGACCCTGCCGTATCAGGAATTCTCTGGTTAGCCATGGGGGTTGCCGCGCAAAGTGTCTATGTGCCGTTTTACGCCGGCATCACCAGCACGCCTGAAGCTTACCATCAGGGTGCGGCCACCTATGACCGAGATTCCGCTTACTGGACGTATAAGTTGGTCAGTGTCTTGACTGACGCCCATTACCACGAAGCTTGGCCTATCACCAGCGACGTGCGCGACCAGTTACGAGTGGATCTCGCACACTTAGTCCGGGAGACCGACCGGGTCGCGCAAACGCTATCCGGAACGGAACTAAACGATTATGTTACTAAGCGTTCCAATCAAGCCGCGGCCTTAGGGCTTCGACAGTACCAAGAACTCGCGGCGAAGTTGATCACCCAAGCCACTGACTTAGGGCCCCTCAACTACCACCAAGACCTTAATCTATAACAACGGTCTGGACTAGCTTACTAGCCCATCACCAAATGGGAGATATTTATCATGGAAAAACAGAAAAAGATTAAACTCGCCAATTTAATCTTAATGATTTTCACCGCCATCTACGGTTTCGCCAACACAACGGTGGCTTTCGATCAAATGGGCTACGCCAGTATCATCTGGTACGTCCTTGCAGCGTTGCTCTTCTTCTTACCTAGTGCCTTAATGATGGCCGAATACGGCTCCGCCTTTAAGGAAGCTAAAGGGGGAATCTACTCCTGGTTAGCGGGTTCCATCGGTGAGAAGTGGGCCTTTATCGGGACCTTCATCTGGTTATCCTCCTGGATCATCTGGATGCTTTCCACGGCCAGCAAGGTCTGGATTCCCCTCTCCACACTGATCTCAGGGAGCGATAAGACCCAGACCTGGTCCCTGTTCGGCCTGACTTCAACCCAGACCATCGGACTTTTAGGGATTCTGTGGATTATCGTGGTCACCTTCTTCGCTAGTCGTGGGGTCAGCTCCATTGCCAAGATTTCCTCGATTGGGGGGATGTTCGTGATGTTCCTGACGGCCATCTTCTTCATTGCCAGCATCGTGATCCTGGTCGCAAATAAGGGTGTCTTAGCAGAACCCATTCACGGGGCCCACAGCTTCGTTGCTTCACCAAATCCTTCCTTCTCGTCGCCAATGGCCCTGATTTCCTTCATCACGTATGCGGTCTTCGCCTACGCCGGAATGGAATCCATGGGGGGAATCACGGATAGCATGGACCGTCCGGAAAAGACCTTCCCTAAGGGACTGATCATCTCCACGATTGCCATTACCATCATGTACTCCGTCTCCATCTTCCTATGGGGGGTCAGCACCAACTGGACCCAAATCTTAGGTAAGAGTGAAGTCAACCTAGGGAACATCACCTACGTCTTAATGAACAACTTAGGATTGGTCTTAGGACATTCTCTGGGCGTTTCAGCTGGAACGGCCGTGGGCTTAGGTCATCTATTCGCCCGGTTAACGGGGTTGAGTATGTTTATGGCTTACATGGGGTCCTTCTTCGTTCTGATCTACTCACCGTTGAAGTCCTTCATCTTAGGATCCAACCCCAACCTGTGGCCTAAGAAGATGACTAAGCTGAACAAAGTCGGGATGCCGGCCTATGCAATGTGGATTCAAGCCGCTATTGTGGCCGTCTTCATCTTCTTAGTTGCCTTCGGGGGCTCAGCCGCCAACGAATTCTACCTGATCCTGACCGACATGGGGAACGTTTCGACGTCCTTCCCTTACCTCTTCTTGATTGGGGCCTTCCCATTCTTCAAGAAGCGTACTGATCTGGAACGGCCCTTCGAAATCTTTACCAGCAAAGGTTGGACCAACACCATTACTACGATCGTTATGATTATTCTAGTGGGTGGGATTGGCTTCACCTGCTTACAACCAATTCTGGAACAAGATTACATGACCGCCTTCTGGACGATCATCGGCCCAATCTTCTTCGGTGCTGTTGCGTGGATCTTCTACCGTAACGCACAGAAGCGAGACCAGGTTACGTCAACTGACGAAGACTAAGTTCATCCTAGATTCGCCCAAAAGGGGGACGCACCGTTATTGGTGGGTCCCCCTTTTGTATCCACCTAATGGGTTACTTTTTTCTGTTTCAAACTGTAATCGGGCTGTTGCCCAATAAATAACGGGACCTTTTCTTCAATCACGTCACTGAATTCCAGACCGTACCACCGGGCAGAAGATAACGTGATCTTCTGCAGGAGTAGCCGCCCACCGATCAATAAGTGATCCAACCAGGATAGGTCGTGCGCACTTAGGTCCTGGAACTGTTGATTCAAGATGATGAACTTGAAGTTGCCAACGCGGCGGTGTGGCACACTGGAGTAGTGTGGCGTTTGGGGATCAATCAAGTGGTCGTTCAGAAGTTCGTTCACGATTTGACGCAAGTAGACGTTCAACCGCTGCGGTTTCTTGAAGCCTAAGTAGAGCTGAACGTCCACCACGTTGCGCGTTCCCAACATGTTGACCGTGTAGTAACAATCATCCGGGTTGTCCGTTTCGTTGACCGTGATGAACCAATAGACCCGTGCGCGCTTAGGCTGCTGATCTAAGATGGAGTAAATGACCGCACGTTTAATCGCTAAGTTCGAGCGGACCCGGTTAATATAAACCAGGTTCGTCGCAAACGATGGTACCTCCGCGTCGTGACTTAGCTTCTGTAGTTGCGGGATAAACGCCGATAACGGCACGTACTCCGTTTGTTGAAGGTTGGCGTCTCGGCGTCGATTTCCCTCGTACCAAAAGACCATAACGACCAAAATCACGAGGGTCAAGAACAGGGTCACGTAACCACCGTGCCAGAACTTCACCAGACTGGCCAATAGAAACAGGCTCTCCAACGTCCCAAACCCGACCAGGAAGAACCGGGCGCCCCAAGGATGCTGAGGGCGCAAAAAGGCGTGCAGTAAGAGGGTCGTCATCAACATGGTCAACGTAATCGCTAAGCCATAGGCGGCTTCCATGTGCGCCGACGTCTGAAAATACCAAACGATGCTCAACGTAATACCGCATAGTAACCAGTTAACCGTAGCGATATACAGTTGACTGATTTCATTTCCCGGAAACTTAATCCGTAGCTTCGGCAGGAGCTTGAGTCCAATGGCTTCGTGCACCAGGGTATAGGATCCGGTAATCAACGCCTGTGAGGCAATAATGGCAGCTAACGTCGCTAAAATAATTGCCAAGACTAATAGATGACCAGGCACCATACTATAGAATGGATTCAAGTGATGCAGTTGAACTGTAGTCAATGTGGGATGGCGCAGTAGCCAAGCCCCCTGACCCAGATAACTGAGCATTAACATCGTATAAACGAAGGGCCACGTTGCGTAAATGTTGCGACGACCGACCTGTCCCATATCGGAATACAAGGCCTCGGCACCGGTGGTCGCTAAGAAGATGCTCCCCAAGATAAAGAGGCCTTGCCGGTTGGCTGGACTAACTAAAAACTGCAAGGCATACACGGGCGAGAGGGCCCGCAAGATACCGGGAGCCGCTAATAAATTGTAGCCACCAACGCCCCCAATAAAGCTGAACCATACCAGCATAATAGGGCCGAATGACCGACCAATCCGCGCGGTCCCAAACCGTTGGATCATAAACAATCCCAGTAGAATTCCCGTTACGATACCTAAGACAACACCTTGGTTTTCACCAATACTTAAAAAGCCTAGATTCTGCCCCTTGAGTCCTTCAATGGCGGACGTTACGGTTACCGCCGGCGTCAGTGTCCCATCCGCTAACAAAGCGGCACCCCCCACTAGCGCGGGACCAATCAGCCAAGCCGCTTGTTCACGTACCAACGCGTATAAGGCAAAAATACCACCCTCATTACGGTTATCTGCGTGCATCGCCAAGATCACGTATTTAATAGTTGTGATCAACATTAATGTCCAAAAGATTAACGAAAGACTACCCAACAGGGCACTGGAACTAGTTCCAGTGGGTTGCCGGCTCTGCCCCAAAATCGCATTCATTACGTACAAGGGCGATGTTCCAATATCACCATAAACGATGCCTAAGGTAATCAGCATCCCCGTCCCTGAAAGGGCCTGCGTCGTCAACTTCAATCTCCTCACCCTCTTCGTGGCCTATCATAAGTCACGAAAAGGTTCAGACCTACCGGATAATGTGAGTTCGGCTAGTGACTGAACGAAAAACGTGACGCTGGCCAATTCGCCATTGTCACGTTAGAGTGCATGCAACTAATATTTAATCATTCTGTGCTAGCAATCGCTGGGCTGCAACGTGGTGGTCAAAGAACCACTGAGCGTATGTGCATTCTGGAATGATAGCCCAACTAAACAACTGCGCAATAACCAACAATCGGACCATTGCCTGGGCCGCAATTCCTTGACCACGGCTCGTCTCAGGAATTAAGATTTTTTTAATCGTCAATAGGTTCCCCTTAATTGTCAAATCAGCAGTTCCAACCTCTTTTTCCCCTCGAACCAATGTCAATTGCTGGTCAGTAAGATGAAAGTTCAACGGGTGTTGGACCCCCACGGCCGTCGCTAAATGCGTCACTGCCAATTCAAGTAAACTCAGAGTTTCTTGATCAGCTTGCAGCAGCCCTGACGGTGCTAACAAATTGGGAAGATCCCCAAAATAAAGTTCACTGGGCTGAATCACCCGAAGACCTACCGTTAACGCTACCTGCTTAACAGATGCACTCGCACTAATACCACCCATGAGTCCCGTTGAAACACTAGCAATAATGGTCGGCTTTCCCAACCATAGATTTCCTTGTTTTGTCGCCGAAGCAATGTCCAAAGCATTTTTGAGACAGCCGGGCATTTCATGATTGATTTCGGGGGTGACCAAACAAAACCCATCTAAGCCAGCGATTTGAGTCAAAAAATCTTCGCACGCTCGTTGTGCCTGGTCAGTTAAGTGATCCGAATAAAGGGACAGGTCATCGATTGAAACCCATACTGGTAATAATTCACTGGGCAACAAACTCCCGAGATTTCTTGCTAATTGTCGTGCTAACGATTTCTGCCGTAAGCTCCCCGCAATCAAACCAATTTTTTTCATCTCAACATCTCCTTTTCACGTGCGAATCCCCGTCAGTCGCATCTCCGCGTCAGATATAATTGACGGAGGGTTTGTTGCCGTTGCGGAGTCATTCCAAGGACCTCCTGCAAATACGCTTGCATCCCGCCATACTGGTAATCCACAAGCATTAGAGCCTGCTGCAGATAATCTATGTTCACGGAGGCGAGATCCCGAATCGATTGCTGAAAGGCCACTGTTCGGTATTGATTTTTCGCATCCTTTACCCGCGCCTCAATGTGTTGTGTCGAGGCTGAATTCGTTAGAAGATAATCGGCAAAAATTTGCTTACGGGGCACTCCCAAGGCACTGAGAATAAATACGGCTCCAATTCCCGTTCGATCCTTTCCTGCGGAGCAGTGAAAAATCGTTGCCACATTCTTCGGTGTCGTCAGCAGTGTTTCAAATACCTGGCGATAAGCACGTTGTGCGCCTGGGTTAATAATTAACCGGCGATAAACGTACAGCATATGCCGGTATCCCCCATTTGGATTCACCGAAAACTCACGGTGCGTCTGCGCGGCGGCTGTCGAACTTTCCGTCTCATCATTGTCAAAAACCGGAATAACATGTATCGTAACTCCGGGTTGCGGCATATCTGGGAACTGACGCCTCTCAACCCTAGAACGTAAGTCGATAATCTGTCCCACGCCATACGCCTGAAGGCCTCGCCAATCATTGGCCGTCAAATCACTTAAATGGGCGGTTCGTAAGAGTCGGTGCCACGCAACCGCTGCACCATTCACCGTAGGATAACCACCTAGCTCACGAAAATTAAACCCTCCCGTGATATCCAATACGCGTGCCGGTTTAATGGTCATTTTACGACGCCTCCCTTATGTAATAATTGCCGGACGTAGGTAGGACTGATACCTAGGTCTTCTGGTGAAGTCATCAATTGCATCTGCTCAATATCGCAACGTCGGTCTTTCGGCCAATCCGGATTAAAAATCATCGGTTTGCCCAAAGCTACCCACTCACTCTCTTCTGCCAGTGTTAGTAAATCACGTTGATTTCGAATCCCACCCGCAACCATTAAGGGTAATGTCTTAAGTTGGTCGTGGAAAATCTGAATCACCGGTGAAACAGTATACCCCGTCACAGCCGGTTGGTGGTATTGATGCAATGACAAACTTAAGTAGTCAATCTGCAAAGCTTCTAGCAGGTGTGCTAAGACTAAGGTATCAATGAGCCGAAGCCCACCTGGTTGGCGCTCTTCAGGGGACAGCCGATAACCGACCGCAAAGGGACGCTGTGCAGTATGTGCGACCACCTGTTGCACACGCTGTACAATTTGAATTGGAACCCGAACCCGGTGGACCAGTGATCCACCAAACTCATCTTGGCGGTGATTCGTGTAGGGGGACATAAATTGCTGGAGCAAAAACCGGTTGGCGCCTTGAAGCTCAACGCCGTCAAAGCCCGCTTGAATCGCCCGTTTCGTTGCACGACCAAAATCATTGATGACTTGTTGAATCTCAAAGCGATTCATTGCCACAGACGTTGCCGTAGGACTCGGCCCCATCGCCGTCCTATATCGATAATCCACATATGCTCGTTGACCCGCATGGGAAAGTTGTAGAATTGCACGGGCCCCCTGCTGATGAATCCGTTGTGCCAACTGATGTAGGCCCGCAATAGTGTCGTCATTCGCCACGCTAATTGATCCACTTGCCGTACTGGCACACACATTTACGTAGGCCGACCCCACAATATCCAGACCAACCGTCTGGCTATGCTGCTGGTGAAACCAGAGGTCATTACGACTAACGGTCCCGTCAAACAACGATAACTGCAAATCTAATGGTGCTAGAACGAAAGCGTTCCGGACCTGAAGTCCGCAACGCATCGTTTGTTGCTTATCAAACTTAAACTGACTTGTATTAACCATCGCTGAACACCTCAAGTACGCGTAATCGTTGGAATATCGAAGTCTAGAAGGTCATGAAGCGTTTCAATTACTTGGTGTAACGCCGAATCAACCTCTGAAACTTCGCCAACAATCACTACGGAGCCACTGAACCGATCAATAAAGCCTAGTGAAACGTTGCTAGCCTTAGTCGCAACGTCTCCAGCAATAATCGACGCCTCAGCTGGTGTAATTGTGAGAATTCCCAACGCATTTTTCGGTGATTGTATCCCGAGTTTATCATAGATATCCTGAGTGGGATTAGCGACGATGTGGGCCAAGGTAACCTGTTTGCCCGGAACATATTCTTGAATCGTCCGATCAATATTTCTGGTCATCTTTGCCGCCTCCTTCTCCTAATAACACGTTATTTGATGCCTAAAACTTGCTTAATATCTCGTGCAATGATAGCTTCCTCATCGGTTGGAATCACCGCCACTTTAACCCGACTATTCGGCGCATCAATGCGCAACGCGTCAGCTCGATTCTTCTCATCGTCCAGCTTAACGCCCAAAAACGTTAATTGCGCACAGACCGCTTGCCGAATCATGGCGGAATGTTCCCCAACGCCAGCCGTGAAGACTAGCATATCTAGTCCGTTCAAGTCAGTTGTGTAGGCGCCAATGTACTGTTGAATCTGATGAACGTAAACGTCCAAAGCTAACTGAGCGCGTTGATTACCCGCTTTAGCAGCCTGATTCAAATCACGTACATCATTCGATAATCCTGACAGGCCGAGTAAGCCCGAATCTTGGTTAAGCATTTTACGAACGTCTTCGGAAGACATGTGGAAGCGTTCCTCAATAAAAGGAATAATCTCTGGGTCGATATCACCCGAACGGGTCCCCATCAAGAGCCCTGCCAGGGGTGTAAAGCCCATGGAAGAATTCACGGATTTTCCATCGAGGGCGGCACACAGACTCGCGCCATTTCCCAAATGACACGTAATCATCCGACGCGTCTGTTGCGTTCCAAATAGTTCCCGGGCCTTCAAGACAATGTATTCATGTGATGGACCATGAAAGCCATAGCGCCGGATATCGTGATCTTTAAAGTAATTGTACGGTAGACCATACATGTAAGCCTTAGGAGGAATCGTGTAATGAAAAGACGTGTCAAAGGTAGCGACCTCCGCTGCCTCTGGTAAGATTTTCTCAAATGCCTCGATTCCAGCAAGATTCACAGGATTATGAAGAGGCGATAATACAGAGAGTTCCTTGATCTTAGCCTTCACTGCAGCATCAACCTTAACCGGATGCGTGTAGAAACGCCCACCATGTGAGATTCGATGGCCCACCGCTATGATTTCTGATTTGTGTTCAATCACATGACTGGTCAAAAGACCGTTCACCACGGCTTGAATCGCGGCAAGGTGGTCGTCCATCTTCTCCGCTTGAATAGTTTTTTGCCCGTGAATCTCAAATGTAAACGTACTATTCCGTTGGCCAATACGATCAACGTGACCACTGGCCAAAACCGTTTGTTCCGATAATTCATAAAGCTTGAATTTCAGGGATGAACTACCTGAATTAATGGCTAAAATCTTCTGTGACATAGTGTGATTCCCTCTTTGTATAACGTCATCCGTTATTTAATAATTTGGTGATAAACTGCAGCTAAATCTTCGTCACTTGGAACTACGGGATTTCCTGGAAAAGTTGCGTCTAACTTAGCATTGGCCACAATCGTATCCGTTGCGGCTAATGCGTCCTTAGTATCAATGCCAAAGCTCTGTAAGGTGGCTGGACAATCCATCTGACGCATCATCAACCGAATTTGATTAATCAACCGCCGAACGGCAACCCGATCCGCCATACCTTGCGGAGCTAAACCAGCCTTCTTCGCCGCAATCGCATACTTGTGCATCGCTACTTCGTCGTGTTCCGCATTGTAGCTGACTACATAAGGTAACAACATTGCGTTAGCCAAACCGTGAGGTACGTGGAAGTTGGCCCCTAGTTGGTGGGCTAGCGCGTGGCAGAACCCTAAACCAGCATTATTGAATGCAATACCAGCACCGCAGGAAGCTTCATGCACGACCTTACGGGCAACGGTATTGTCCCCATGTTTGTAGCAGGTGACCAAATGATGGGTTATCACGTCCACACCCTTTTCAGCCAAGGCATCCGTCAGGGTATTAGCTCCCTTAGCAACTAACGATTCTAAGGAATGGGTCAAGACGTCCAACCCAGAGTATGCCGTGACACTCTTGGGTGCCGTCATGACCAATTGTGGATCCAATAACGCGATATCTGGCGTCAAATAGTCCTCCATGATGGGGAATTTTCGCTGGTTCTCAGTATCGGAAATTACACTGGTATTAGTGACTTCGGAACCAGTTCCACTAGTCGTTGGAATGGCAATAAAGCAATTCAGACAAGTGTTCGTAATCTTTTCACCAAAGAAGCGAATGGCCTTCCCGGTATCAATGGCGGAACCGCCTCCAATACCTAACATGACGTTGGGTTTAAGGGTCGTAAACTGTTCAACCCCCTTCATAATATTCTTCAACGGTGGATCGGGCTTCACATCGGAAAAAATTTCAATCTGATTACTGCTATCGAGTTCACCACAAATTGTTTTCAGTGTTGGCGTATTCGGTAAGAAGGCGTCGCAGACCATCAAAATAGTCTTACCGTGTAAGTCCTGTAGCCGGTCTAAACTATCTGTTCCCGAATAAATTTTGGTTGGAATTTGAATTTCTTCCATGGCTTACGCCTCCCAAGTCCGCAATGAAAAGCCTTCTGGTGAATTCAACCGGCGACGACGCGTATAGGTTTTCGCCGTTGCAGTCCCCTCACCAGTTGGCGTAGCAATCGTCAGAGCTGAGGCCCCAGCATGGGCACCGGCTGCACCGACACCCGTTCCGGTATAGGTTGGACCGTTGACCACGAAAATCGACGTGTTCATCCGGTGAGCTGCTTTATTGATGTGAGGTAAGTTTTCGGAATGAATCGAAGCCGTATGGTGCAAGCCTTGTTCAACTTCAACCGCGGTAGCTAAGACGTGGTCAAAGTCAGGGCAGCTGACAACTGGTAAAATTGGCATCAACATTTCGGTCGTGACAAGGCGGTGATCCTTTTCGGTTTCCATAATAATCAGTTTTGGATTACCCGTATAATGAATTCCTGCTTGATCCAAAATGTAGGTGGCAGCTTTCCCAACAAACTTCCGGTCAGGGGCTCCCTTAGGACCGATGGTCATGTCCGCCAACTTGTTAACGTCGTTCATGTTGGTAACTAGGAAGGCCCCTTCTTCTTGCATCTTCGTAATCAAATCATCCTTAACACTGGCTTCCACGATAACTTCCTTTTCTGCGGTACACAGAATATTGTTATCAAAAGCAGCAGAATCAACGATGTTGTGCGCAGCTTTCGCAATGTTCGCCGTTGCATCAACCATGGCAGGTGGGTTACCAGCACCGGCACCCACCGCCTTCTTGCCACTGATTAGAGCTTGGTGAACCACGGAAGGTCCCCCCGTGATAGAGAGCATTGCAATGTCGGGATGCTTCATCATGGCCTGAACGGATTCAATGGAAGGTTCTTCAATAGACACCACCAGGTTATGTAATCCTGTAGCTTTAGCAACCAATTCGTTTAACTTTTCAATTGTCCAACGTGTGATGTCCTTGGCACCTGGGTGGGCACCAAAGTAAACCGTATTTCCACCGGCTAGCATCATGATAGCGTTAGCAATCACAGTTTCGGAAGGATTAGTGCTAGGACCGACCGCTCCAATGACACCAAATGGTGCATATTCGTACATGACCAAGCCACCATCGCCAGTTTCGGCTTCTGGTTGTAAAATTTCAGGACCTGGTGTGTTATACAGGGCGTTGTGGAGCTTAGCAACCTTAGCTTCGACAGTTCCCATGCCGGTTTCCTTGTAGATACGTTCTGCCATACTTTGGATGTAAGGCCGGAAGCCCTCACGAATAGCATCTAGAACTTTGTTCCGCATGGAAATTGGTTGATCAACATAATCTTCTTGCGCTATTTTCGCTGCAGAAATCGCTTCGTCAACCGTCTTAAAGATTCCGTTATGCCCATTGCCAGCAACTGGACCATTGCTGGTCCCAGACTGGTGGAGTTCTTCATTTAAAATTCGTCTGATTTGTGCCTCAATATTTTCTGCCATTCCTACTTACTCTCCTTCATAAAGGAAGCCACCGCTGCTTCACAGATTGATTGATCCTCTTCAATTAAGCCACCACTGACACCAATCGCGCCAATTGGTGTCCCGTCCAGAACCAATGGAATACCGCCAGGGAAAGAAACTAATTTACCGTCCAGCATAGTTTCCATCTGATAAAGAGGGGCACCGGGTTGGATATCTTTGCTGATGTCCTTCGTTGGTTCTTTCATCGCGATGGCGGACCAAGCCTTTTTAGGAGCCAGCGTTGAACTGACTAGGTTGGCATTCGGCATGTGATAGAACATCTGAACGTTAGTGGCCTGATCCATCAAGCAGATGGATACCCCAACCTTCAGTTCATCGGCGCGCGCTACGGCCGCGTCAATTACCTTTTCCATTTTATGACGATCAAATAAGTTGTTCATCGTTTCTCCTCCTTGTTTAGCAATCACGTCACGAATAATTCGAGTTAACTGTTCTTCATCCATTGTTTATCGCCCCATTGCTTGTGCATACCGTTTCAGCACTTCATTTGTCACTTGTTGGACATACGCCTCATGGTCTTCGGAACGGGCCATGATGTACATAAAGTCAGACAACCGATTAATATATCGTTCCAGAACGGGTCGAACGTCCGTATCTGTACTGAAGCGTACAAATTGACGTTCTGCTCGTCGACACACCGTTCGACAAATATGGAGTTGGGCCCCTGCCAGGCTTGCACCCGGGAGGATAAAACTTGTGACCTTGGGCAATTCTGTCGTATAGTGATCGATAATTTGTTCAAGTTCATGAACATCATCATCCGAAATTGTCCGACTGTTCTCTAAAAATTTCTGCGTATTCTGTGTGGCGATTTCACCCTGTAAAAAGAACATCTTATATTCGACATGCTGTAAGATGGCCTTATTCTTCGGACTGACACACAATTTGTCTGCGAGACTGATATTTGCATTCAATTCATCGAAGGTTCCGTAAGTTTCAACCCGCAAGGAATCTTTTTTTACCCGTTGTCCGTCATACAAACTAGTCGTGCCTTTGTCGCCACCCTTAGTATAAATTGGCATTTAAATTCACTTACCTTTACTTATCGAAGCGGTCAATAATTCCCACAATGGCGCAATCATTAACATCCCGTAACCCGTCATCCAGCTGACTGGCACGCCGGGCACCGGCGCCGCGAACTAATAGAACATATTCACCAACACCAGCCCCAACTGAATCAGCAGCCACTTCTTGGTGCCGGACCGACTGACCATCAGAGTTAACTGGCTGCACAATCATTAGTTTCCGTCCAACCAACGATGGATCCTTCTGCGTGGAAACCACGCTCCCTACTACTTTTGCCATATACAATCTTCATCAGTCCTTGTTTGTAGTTTCATGTCTTTAGCAGCCAGTAAATCAGTTGCTTCAGCCGTCAGGTGCTGGTCTCTGGTTACAACCACCAAGGATTTGTCCGGCATGGCTGCCAGATCCTGACGCGTCACGACCCGGTGGGCCAACGCCTGCACTAGCTGATGACGATTGGTAATGAAGAGAATTGGCCAGTCTAACAACATCTTGCGTGGAATAAAGTGAACCGCAAGTTCATTCAAACTAAGCTGAAAAGTGACTTGGTAATCGATTCCTTGCAAAATCCAAGCAACCCAAACATTGTCCGTGTCTAACCGGTAGAGTGCCGTCAAAAGTTCAATCGAAACATTGGTAATTACAACGGTCGCGTAATCTAAAAAGATCTGGGTATCAGGAACCGACACGGTTGCTTGATAGGTACAGTCATATTGTTGATGTTGCCGTTTGGCTAACTGGGCCATCACCTTTTCAACTAAAGAATCCAAGTTAATCACCAACTTCAATTAGAATTCAAACGACTGGTCACCCCTCTAGTGTTGAGGCTTGATCAAATGTCCCACCGTATTACGACCAACATTGGCTGCGTTGGCTTCATCCGTATCAATGTGCATTTCTAAGATAAAGTCTTCGCGGGGCCGGCAGATAACATCATTGTAGATAGTCTTTCGATTTTCGGAATCAATCTCGACCGAAACAGTATCTCCTAGCTTGACGCCGAAGCGTTTGGCATCGTCATTGCTCATGTGAATGTGTCGCTTGGCAATGATGACCCCTTGAACCGTAACCTCTCCGTCCGGTGTAACCAACTTAACACTGGGCGCACCATCTAAATGACCAGACAACCGAATGGGAGCGTCAACGCCGATTTGAATGGCTTCAGAACGAGCAATTTCGACTTGAGAATGCTTCCGACAAGGGCCTAGAATCCGGACATGTTCAATCCGCCCGTTAGGTCCCACAATGTCGGCAACCTGCTTGGAAGCAAATTCTTTAGGCTGCTTAAGAGGCTTAAAAATTTCCATTTCTTGGTGTGGAAACAGAATGTGATAATCTTCTTCCGTCAAGTGAATATGGTGGTTAGACACCCCAATCGGAATCCGATTGGGATCCATTTCTTCTTGAATAATGCGATGAATTAAATCGCGTAATTGTGTTTCATCCATAGTGAATTCCACCTCTACTTAGTGCTGATATTTACTTAACTGAGTTACTGGACTTAGGCAAGATATTTTCAACTTCAGCATGTGGGCGAGGGATAACATATGAACTCATCACTTCACCAATGTTTTCAGCAGCAGCGACTCCAGCATCTACGGCAGCCTTAACGGCACCAACATCACCACGAACCATAACTGTGACCAGGCCGCTTCCAATTTTTTCTTGGCCCATCATTTCGACATTGGCTGCTTTGACCATTGCATCAGCGGCCTCGATCGAAGCAACTAATCCTTTGGTTTCAATCATTCCTAAAGCGTTATTCATAATAATTTCCTCCTATTATTTGTGTTCTTTGCTAAACAGTTCTCGATAATGGAGACACTTTTTGCGAGGTTCGCCAAGTTTTCGCGAACACTTAGGATCGCCACACAAGTTACACGTGGCTTTCTTTGTAGTCTCCGTAACGTCTCCCACCGGTTGTACCTTGACAGGCACACCATTTGTCGGTGCAGTTCCCGAGGCCTCCGGTTGAATCACTTCAACCTGGGGTACTTTACCGACTGAGTATTCCGAAGTCTTAGTTGGTGTTGGCGTCTGGGGATCAGGATCCGGTCTGGGCCCTGGGGTGGTAAATAGGCCCCCTTGACTTAACCCATCGATTCCCGGCGCCGGATTTGCTAAGACAGTTGAGCCGACGTAAGCATCACCCACCGTCTGCTTACCGATTTCGATGGCGACAGACACGGCAGCCACATCACCTTTGATGACAACCATGATCCAGCCACCACCTTTGGTGTTATCCAGTGCCGACAACTCAACTTCTGCAGTCTTTAACATCTTGTCAGCAACCACAATTGCGTTGGTCAACCCCGAAACTTCAATATAACCAATTGTTTGCATCGTTTTTTCACCACCTAATCCTTCAACTTCTTAAAGGGCACACCTTTGACTAATCGGGCAGCATTCGCTCCCAGTGCCCGAAACTGCGCGGTATCCGTCCGAGAGACACTAAATAACGGCTGATCACTGGGCAAGTTCTTGTAGTGAACGATAATCTGTTGGTCATCAAACCCAATTCCCACAGAAAGTCGGGAAGCTAGGGCTGCCTGATAGGCTCGTTCGACCGCCGTTGGTACGCTAATTTGCGCCATATTAACCGGAATCTCTTCTTCCTCAATTCCGTCTAGTAGCGCTTTCAAATCAGTGGGAACGGTCGTATCGGAGATCACCGCAATCAAGATTGCTGGTCGGTCCGTGTCAACTGACATGAGCGCCCCTTCTTTCCTGGGCATACGAGAGAATTAACCCCGTTGCCACGGCGTTTCGTGGTCCTTCAATCGAACGAATATTTCCACGCCCCGCCACTAAATTGTAGTGGGACAGTTCATCAGTAACTAATTGCGGAATTTCAAAGTCCAAAGCAGACCCTCCTACAATAACCACAAATGGAATATCACGGATATTGCCAGTCGGACTCACATGTTTTAAGGCCCGCTGAGCGTTCTCAACGAAGACTCGCTTCTTCGCCGTCTGCCGAATCGTCTTGACCTTTTCAATGTTCAAGTCACCTGGCAATGGCACGTAACCATCAGGTTTTATGACCACAGTCCGGGCAAAGATGTCAGATGGTAACGGTTTATCAAAGAACTGGACAGTACCATCTTCATGCCGAATTTGGAAAAGGTTTTCAACCCGAGCTAACGGATACTTTTTGATATCCTCAGCTAGATAAATATCATCTAACCCCAATTCGGAATTAATAATCATGGTGACCATGTCACCGGCACCGGCTAAATGAATCGCCACGATTTGATTTTCTTTGTTAATAATCGAGGCATCCGTTGATCCAGCTCCTAAGTCCAAAATTGCAATCGGCTTGGTGGTTCCCGGTGTCGTCAAGGCCCCGAGAATAGCAGCTTCAGCTTCAGCTCCCCCAATCTCGACCGGAATATGCATATCGTCTTGAATCAGGTTGGCAATCACTTGCATCTGTAGGTGATCAGACTTGACCATCGCAGCAATACCGACAGCCTCCTCAGTTGAGAATTCACCGGCCAGACCACCTTGAACCTTCACGGGCACTGACGTATTGACCGCCAGTAAATCTTGAATCGCAATATCTTTGTTTTGCTTAGCCGTCAAATCCGCCATTGTCTGCCGAACTTTTTCCAGCATGCCGCCAACATTGGTCCCCGACTCACCTGTGATGTCCTGAATCCGATCAAACTCATTGATTTTCTTCATAATCGCTTCGGCACCGGCGGCAACATTAACGGAATCTGAATCACGAATGCCTTCGATTTTGATTGAACCGGCCGGGATGACCCGTGCCTTCACATCCCCTTCCGGTGTCTTAATGACCACCGCTGAACGGTTACCAATCAAGGCCCGGGAAACCGGGACAATATTCTTGGTTTCATCAGAAGTGAGGCCAAAAAGCGTAGCGATGCCATACGGGTTAGAAAGCTGAGAAATCACTTTCCCTTTATCCGCCACCTCGACTGCCGCCAGCATTCCAACGGGAACTTTGTCGATTTGGGAAACTTCATCCACAATAGGGATTCTGCTTTCCAGTCGATTATCAATCAGGACCCCATCATCATTTTGGAGAATCGCGGCGGTAATCTGAAAACCAGCCTTGGTGTACACGTTGATTAATTTTGCGGCATCCTCAAAATCGATAGTCTTCGGGATCAAAACAATGTACTTCCGTGACTTATCGGTCTGCTTGAGGAGCTGTAAGAGCTCAACAGTATACCCAGAACCGATTCCTAAACCACCCGGTGTGTTCGGATTATGGCCAATCATCGTGGATTCCGTGATGACAGTTTCCGTAATGGTCTCCATCGCCACATCCCCAATAACTGGCGTTGCCTCGTTAATTCGAATCAAATCAATGTCATTTAGCTCAAGATGGGTCGTATCTAACACTTGTCTGAGTGACTTTTTGATTCCAATCAGGTTCTGTTTCGTTCCCTTAATTCCTGTAGTCGCGGAGATTCCAGAACCGATAAATTGGACTTCACCGTTCTCGGAAACGTCAGCTAACGCCACTTCTGTTGATGAGTTACCAATGTCAACCCCAATCACTTTTGCCATACGAAGACTCCTAACTAGTTGTCACCCTTGAGTTTCTTACGAGATTCATAGTAGTCAGCGGCTTCTGCAAACCATCCGGCGTTCACTGGAGCATTATACTTATCTTTCAGTTCACTAGAAATCGCCAACAACTCGGCCTTTGTGGACCGGTATGGTCGCAAAGCATTGTACATTTCCAATAACCGTGCATCCGGAATAGATGTTAATTCAGCGGCCCGTTTGAAGTTCCGTTGAATGGCATCCCGCCCCGCATCACTAGCCACCTCACCTTGTAATCGCAAGGTATCAGGCGTGATTCGGAGATCGTTAGACTTGATATTGTTGTTAATAACGTTGTCCAACGTAATGTCCTTTAAGGCTTTACCAGATGGTGAACGGACCAATTCTGGGTGCTTGCTGTATAACGGGTAATCGTTACGCTTTAATTCCTTTTCGTTAGTTGTCGTCGCAGATTGGGAAGCGGTCGTGCTGGCACTCCCGTTGTCGCCAATCTGTTGAACGATTTTCGCAACTAAGTCGTCAATTTCACTCATGACCAATTCCTCCTAGTTAAAGTTAACTTCGATTTCTTCAGCCGGCTTACCGACAACCACTTGCTTAGTTTCCTTAATGTGCATTAGGGCTGACAGTGCTTGGTACTGCACCCGAGCCATTTGATCGTTAACCGTTGGCACTGGACTTGGGGACATTCCCTTCGCATACTGTGCAGCATTCTTCCCAATTGCCCGGTAAGTATCGCCGTCTAAAACAGGTGCTTGCGGGAACAGTTCCAAGTTTGACAGTGGTTCTTGATCCTTCTGATGAATGATTGTTGTCCCTTTAGACTGGATGGCAATGGCAATGCCTGAGCCAGAAAGGTGATCACCTTCTGAACCACAGAAAGAAACATCTGATGTCCGGTATACCTTGATGACACGGGCTTTCAAACCTTCTTCCTCGATACCGGCAATGACCTGACGTAGGATTTCTTTATGGCTAATCCCCGTCAAGTTATGGTCTAGTACTTCAGCAAAGGCAGGTGCCACAGCGATGACAACTTCATCGCGGGAATAGCCTTGCTTAGCAACGCCAACGTGCTTAAACCAATCGACAGGCCGTTCTGCTTCCGCCCCTGGCTTCGTTTCGTGTGGTACTTCGGCAGTTGCTGTCGCGGTGCTTTCGCTAAACGAAATTGGCTTATCGACCTGCTGAGTTTCAGCAATCACGTCGCGAATGATATTACGTAATAAATCTTCATTGATTTCTTGAGCCACAATGTTAACCCCCTTACGGACTAAAGTTGCATGTGCTGTGGATCGATGGCAAACGGAATGTTCTTAATCCGTTCCCATTCATCGGTATCTTCTTCCAACCGGTAACCTGTACCAGGACCTCGGTAGTCATTGGCATCGTTAACGGCGGAAATGACGTTCCAATTTTCATCAAAGATGGCAGACGTCTGTAAGAAATCTCCACAAACTTTTTGCTTTTGTAGGTCTAAGACGGCTTGGGCAACGTCCTTAAATCCGTGGTTGTAAAGGGCCTTGACCACATCAACGGCGGTGATTCCACGATCCATCAAATCTTGAGCAGCTTTCATGTCTTCAACCATGTTTCGGTCAGGCATGTCTTTCGACGTATTCGCGTAGGTCGCTGCTTCAACCTCTTCATCGGTGATTTTGGGTAGACCCAGGTCTTCAAAAACAGCTTGTAATGCCTTGGCCGCCTTGTTCCGAACCTTAATGATGGCATCTTCAGTCACAGGATGAATTCCACCGTTAATGGCTAAGTCCCGTTCCATGACATAGTAATCATCGTAGTCCAAGCCATCTGTGTTCGACCCAGCGAACGTGTTGTCGTAATTTGGCGTGGAAGAGTAACCGGAAGAAATATAATCGGTTCCGGCAATGAATTGACCTAAGAGCCGTTCCGTCCGACGCATATCAGAGTGTGAGAAAGCTTGGTCATTGGCGGAAGCACATTCAAGGTCAAGCATCATGCACAAGAGATTTTCGCCCAAGACGGAACGAATTCCACCTGGGACGGATCCAGGAATCCCGATACAACTAACACCACCATTTTGCAAGCCTTGAACCCCGGATGCCTTGGTAATGAAGATACAACGTGATTCCAAGTACAGCATGGACTTGCCTTCGGTGTAGCCCATCATGACTTCGGAACCGGAACCAGAGGTGAACCGCATCTTCAATCCACGAGAAGCATAGCAAGATGCTAAAAATCCTTTAGACCAAGGCGTGTCATCACCATCGGTAAAGACCTTGTCAGTTCCGTAAACAGAAATGGTTTCGGCGTAACCGGTGAAGCCTCGCATCCCCAAGTTCAGCTCAGCAGCTTCTTCAACGGAGCATTGACTGATGACCCCAGGACGACCAGTTTGAGCTCCAACTAACAGTGAGATGGCGTTCAGTGGTGCGTACCGGGCAACGGCTGTTGTCGTTTCCTGTTCTGGGAATCCCCGTAATGCAGCATCGGCCGCATCAGCTGCGATTTGAACTGGATTGTCCCGAATATTCGTCACGTGACATTGCGTCGCTGGTGTCCGCCGTGGCCGCATTTTTTGGGTGGCCATGATCATTTCCGCGAAGTTCAACTTGCTGATGACTTCTTCGGCCTTCGCTGGTGTCATCGCGGTCGTCAGGGCAATAATGTCATCCCGACCAACGTTCGGATCACATAACATATTGGCAATCTTAGTGGAATCCATTGCCATGACCTTTTCGGCATTTTCTAACTTGATTCCGTACTTAGCAATGTACAGATCAATCAGATCAAAATCCTTGGCAGGTTTTTGATCCATTTCAGTAACCTTGCCATTTTCAATCTTGATACTTGGCTTAGGGTCATTAGGCCCCATCATGGCAACAAAACCTTCTTCAGGCCATTCTTTAACAAATCCATCTAAATGAATGGGACGTTTTTCAAGTGCTTCAAAGCGTTTTTGACGTTTCAATTAAAGTTCCTCCTCTCTAGCGAATGTAAGACGGAAAATCAGCAACTGGCTTTTCGCCTAACTGCGCTAGTAGCTTCAGTCCAACTTCGCGACCAGCAATCACAGCTTGCCGCACCGCACCAGAGTCTCCACTAATATGAACCGTACCTTCATTAGAAAAACTCGTACCATGACTCGGCGAAGCAAACGATAAGACATCAACACCTGCTGTCTTGATTGCGGTATCGGCCATAACAACCCCGATCCCTGAAGGTGCTCCACAAATCAAGCCATAAGCTTTCCCTTCAGGAGCCCCAAATGCCATATGTACAGCACCGGCTGCACGTGCAGTAAATTGAAGTTCCAAGTGTCCTGCAGCAGAATTATAAACATCACCAAAGGTTCGGCTTAAATTGTCCAGTGCCACTTGAATAGCAGAACGAACATCAGAAGGATCATACCCTCCAATGAGAATTAGAACACCGTGTCCTGCGCCTCCCTTCGTATCACGGGGCCATTCCACATCAATGACTTCAGTATTAGTAGCCTTAACGGCTTCATCCATCGCCATAATCTGTGGACCAGCTCCCGTTCGGGAACTTAATACCCCAATAACTGTAAATTTCTTGGAGACATGCAGATGATCCAATAAAATTGCATCCACACTGGGAATACACATTCCAATTGTGTCACCAGTCTGACTAGCCCCCACGAATTCAGGAACTACGCTGGTTGAGTTTAAGAAATTATCCATCATTATTCCTCCCGATGATTGAGAAGATGACGCCGGAAGCGTCATCCCCTGTTGCAGAAGTTCAGTTAAAATTCGATTCATTAACTGTTGTTGCACCATCATCTAGACACCCAAATAATCATTACTTCTTTTGGGGCAAGATTTTTTCAACATCGGTATGTGGACGTGGAATGACGTAATTCGATAAAACTTCGCCAATGTTTTCAGCAGCGGCAACCCCTGCATCTACGGCCGCTTTAACGGCACCAACATCTCCACGAACCATGGTCGTTACTAAACCATGACCAATTTTTTCTTGACCAATCAGATCAACGTTAGCAGCTTTTACCATTGAATCAGCAGCTTCAATGGCAGGGACGAGTCCCTTCGTTTCAATTAAACCGAGTGCTTCTTGTTCCATGACAATACCTCCAGTTATTACCAAACAATCTAGTTAACTAACCCACAAGCCTAGCTCACTAAATTGCATGGCGGTTTTTGAAAACGTCTTCATTGTATAAAAGCCGGCTATCACTATTTTTAACAATAACTAGATATCTCTGACAATAATTTGTGGTTAGTTACGAGATAGTACTTAAAGTGCGGATATATACAAAGTGTGCGAAAAAATGCGCTTGATTTCATATTATTATTTAGTTAAACTATTTCTGTGATAGCGTTTTATTTGTTGCGGGGACAATATATTCATCAATAGATTATTTGCTTAGTAGGAGGAGAAATATAATGCTCACTTATTCACCAAAGCAGGAAGATTACCGATCTTTAGCCCATTCTTTGGCAACATTTACCAGCCTGACCCAGATCAAAACGATGTTTTTTGGGTTTAGCGGTATCTTACTCGCTGATGATTTTGTTTACCTCAACGCTGAGGCAATTGAGAGTACGCTGGTCGACGAAACCTTTGAAAATTATGCCGTCTTCCCCGTTAGTCTCAATCAGCAACTTTGGGGAGCAGTTCTTTGCGAAACAACTGATGTTTCGAAGAAACGACTCTTCTTATCACAAAGCTACTTACAAAATATTATGAATGAAATTATCGACACCCCAACTTTAGGAACCGTCAAAGTCTGGGAACCCTTAACTTCCGATCAGGTTAGTCAGATCAACTATCTTCATGACTTCTTTGGTAACCACCAAACTGCCATGATGCCAACTAAGTCTTCTCAACCAACTCGTGCTATGAAACTCGACCAGCTAGACGATCGGGATGCCGCTAGTCGTAGCATCACTCTAGCCGTTGACTACATTCACCAAAATATTCAACAGTCTTTATCCCTAAACGAAGTGGCTCAAAAGGCATTTTTATCTCCCTCTTATCTAAGTCGACTTTTTAAAAAGTATCTGCACGTTAACTTTGTAGAATACGTTAACAATCAAAAAGTCGCTCTAGCTCAAGAAAAGTTAGCCCTATCAACTGATACAATTCAGCAGATTTCTAATCAAATTGGATTCTCCCAAACCAGTTACTTTACAAAGATCTTTAAACGTAAGACTGGCTTAACTCCCTCAGAATTTCGCCAACGAAATCATACGATTCAAAAAATTTACACCATTCCTAGGAAATTAGACTGGGAAAATAGCGAAAGTGTCTATGATGTCTCCAAAGACTTCTTTAAGTCCAATCACATCAAATACCTTGCCGATTCAACTGACGGAACGACCTACGTCAATCGGATTGGTGACCTAGGAGACACTGACGGAAACCGTGGATGGGTTTACACAGTAGATGGCCAGCAGCCTTTGCAATCCGCTGATGAAACGTCTGCCAACGATAAGTCAGTGATTCAATGGGTCTATACGGATTATTCCCAGGACTCTCAAAGTAAATAGTGTTAAAAAGATGATCCAATGGTTGGAAACCTCCGACCATTGGATCATCTTTTGCAATTGATACGCAGAATATATCCCCCATACATCTACCAACATCGTATTCTTACTTCAACAAAACCTGCAACCCAGCGGCAAGAACGCCACCGACAATTGGTCCACACATTGGTACCCAGGCGTATTCCCAATGTGTCTTACCCCGGTTAGGTACCGGCAAAACCGAATAAGCTAATCGCGGGCCCCAATCACGTGCCGGATTCAATGCAAATCCAGTTGTTGTTCCCAGTGCCATCCCCACAACCGTGATTAAAGTTCCCACGATAAATGGCTTTAAGCCTTGCGTAAAATCTCCTAAATTCAATAAAATGAAAACAAACGCCCAAGTGGCAATCAATTCGGACATAAAGTTTAAAAATGGGCTATAAATTGCAGGTCGCGTAGCAAAAATCCCCACCTGGTTTCCCTCTGACTCACTCTTACTAGCTTTAAAGTGGGGGTAAAAATGAATAATAACAATTGCGGCACCTACAAAAGCACCCAAGAACTGTCCTAATAGATACGGAATCACTTCACTCCATGGGAAAAAACCAAAAGCAGCAAATCCAATCGTCACAGCTGGATTTAGATGACCATCTGAGCCTAACGCACCCCCGACATAAACACCCATTGTCACCGCTAATCCCCAAGCTACGGATATGTACGTCCAGTTTGAACCTTGACCATACGTCTTTTTTAAATTAACACTGGCGCAGGTTCCGGCACCTAAAACGATTAAAATCAACGTTCCAAAAAACTCACCAATAAAACCATCCATTTTAAAACACCTGCCTTATCGTTTTATTTATTCAACAGCCTCGATTTTTAGTGTAGCATAGGGATCTATGCCGTTTTTATCTTAAATTAGCCTTACTTAAACAAGTATTTACTAATTTAAAGGAAAATAACAGGATAATGTAAGCGCTTTTATGTTATTTTGTTTCACCTTTAAAAACCTTAAAAGGGCATCCTCAACGCACACGATGCACGTCTGAGATACCCTTCCATTAACCGACTATTTCTTTTCTAAATAAGCTTGGAATTCATCCAGTTGTAAGCCTTTCAAAGCAGACACTTCAAAGATTCGCTGAGCTCCTGCTTCCTTAAGCTGTTTTTCTGCCCACTTCAATTGATCCAACGTCGTCACTAAATCAATTTTAGTAACAACCCCTACTACCGGGCGTCCAAACATCGTACTAAAAGCTTCTGGGAAAATTAGGCGTTGATCCGTAGCACTCTGCAATAGTACCACAACATCCGCATCCATCGCTGTGGTTGCAATATTAGTATACATCCGACGATGTTCAATAAATTCCCCTGGTGTATCAATAATATTCTTGAAAAACTCTACTGATTGGGTTTTATTGTAGTGAATTGTAAGACGATTTAGTCGCTGCAATAACGTTGTCTTGCCACAACCAATAGCACCAACAAACATTGCCCGTTTCATCTCGCCACCCCTTAATAGCCCTTAGTCGTAAAGTACCAATGTACGCGATCATGATTCGAGACCGGCTCCTTGTTGGCCCCTTTATCAATAAACTTACCATTGACTTTAAATTTCCAACCACTACCAACCTTAACGTCATTTTCTGCCAAACCATTAATACTACTTACATAAACGGCAACACCATTTTGATAGCTGATCTTTAATTTTGAGGCTTGGAGAACTGAAAATGCCGTTGAATGCCGATTAATTTTAACCGTTCCATCAAAAAAAATCTTCTTATAACCACTAACAGTAAGGTGCACCGCTTCAGATGCATGCTGGCTAGACGTAGTTGTCTTAGTGGGTTGCTTGGTCGTTACTTGCGATGTTGCCTTAGCTTGAGGCTTAGATGATGCCGAAGAAGCTTGTTTTCTGGTCGGAACTACGGTTTGCGCCTTACTCTGCCTAGTCAACTGTTTTCCGTTTCTTTCACGAATCGTCTTATGTCTTGCCGACTGCTTCGTTACCTGCTTAACGGAATGGCGTGCCTGTGATGTAACCGATGAACTCGTCGATCTGCTTGCAGAATAGTGATCATTTCGCGATATAGCCGACGAATTAACTGTTTGTTCAGCCACCGGCTGACTAGCACTCGCATAATGCTGAATGACAAATGCCGTACCTATCGTTAAAAGGGTAACAGCAATCGCAATGATAATCCCCGCCTGCTTCTTCATACTTTAACCTCCGTAAGACGTCATTATTTAAATTGATAGACAAACTTATTCGTATACTTTCCATTATGGTAAGCGGCCATTGCTACACTGACTTGTCCATAAGCCAAAGTCATACTGTAAGCACCTTTAATGGTGCCAGCATGTTGAACATACCCTAACATGTTACGCAATGGCGTGGCCTTTTGAGCAGACTTAATCGCTTTCTGATTAATCAGTTTTGCAGTCGCTTTATTAGTTGACAAAGCAATAATCGCTTCTGCTGTTGAGTTGGCATTTGGATTCTCCTTACCATTGTAGGTATAACCAAACGCCCCACTCTTATAAATATTCTTTTTTAAATAGTTACGACCTTGCTTGGCTGCTTTAGTCACTACTCCGTTATGGCTCTTCCCCATACCTAGGGCCGTCACTGCCATTGCCGTTGTATCACTATCAACACTGGCAACCGTATTATTGTAAGCCCAACCATGATTCGATTGTTGATTCTTCGCAATACGCTTACTGAGTGATGTTTTGGAGAAAGCAGCTTTACTTGGCTTCTTAAACGTCTTATTAGAAGAAACTGCAATTAAAGTTTGACTCTGAACGTTAACCGTCTGTTTCGTCATCGACTTCTTATACAACGTATTAACTAGATTCAGAGACTTCTTAGCACCAGCTGGCTTATACTTAGTTGGATTAACACCAATTGCTTGTAATCCAATAATCGCAGTTGCCAAAGTGGCCGGATCACTTTTCGTAGAGACTACCAAATTCTTTTTAACTAACTTCTTTTGACTCTTAGTAAACTTGTATCCTTGCTTTTTCAAACCCAGTAGAAAATCTGAGTACCCCGAAGCCGCACCGGTCGTAGGGTACGCCGTACTAAACATCTTTCCCTTAGTCGTTAACCCGTCTTTATTTTGCTTTAACATTTTTTTAGCATATGTATAAGCTTTCTTTTGCTTACCAGTTTGATAACTCTTAGAAGCACTCTTTACACCAGCTGCATCCGCCACTGGTACTAAGGCTCCTAAAGCTAAAATCGTCGTCATTGTGGCTACCATTACTTTTTTCGTACTAAACATTAACAATCACCCTTTTTATAGAATTTTGTACTTTAAAATCAAACGATCCATCAGTCGATGCCAAGGTCGATACAACACTAAAATACTAATCGCATTCGTTGTTGCATGCAGTGCATCAAACGGAAAACTAGATGCAAAGGATAAGAAGAAACTAGCGGGTCGTAACGGATGAACGTACGCTAAGGCGTACCACAAGTCCAATATCCAGCCGAACCATAATCCCCACAAGGCACCCCAAATAACCATCCACCAAGGTTGGTCTTTAAGTGTGCTCTTCCGAAATAATCCCGTTAATAACCCCATCACACCCCAAGCCAACATTTGCCAAGGGGTCCAAGGACCTTGACCTAAAAATAGATTAGAAACTAACGCCATCGTCGACCCAGAAACAAAGCCCAGTTCAGGCCCTAAACTTACCGAGCTGACCAGTACTACAAAACTTGTTAACTGAACATTGGGAATAGCCGCTAACGGGACCCTTCCCAGAACACCTAATGCAACAATCACAGCTAGAAACACTAATAACCGCGTCCCCATTTGCTGACGTTCGAACCGCCAATAAGCCGGCAAAATACTGCAAGCTAGACATCCAAAACTAAACCACAAATAGTGCTTTCCTTTAAATAACAGCAGTAATCCCAATAAGACTGCCATACCAACCAGAGCAATAATCAAGGGACTAAGCCAGCCGATTCTGCGCGTCGTCACTTTGTTCACCTCCTTTCACCGTCATAAGTCTCGTCACATCATCGGCAAATAAAGCCGTTGGCACCTGATTTGCCAGTAACCGATTAATCGCCGTTGTGAATATAAAGTTTTGAGTAAAAAATTGGCGGCTAGTTACTGGCGGATTAACTTGTCCGTTAAACATGAACGTACATTGTTTCGCATACCGCGCACAAAAATTCATATCATGACTAGCCATCACAATGGTCATCCCCTGCGCATGTACACGTTGCAAAATAGTACTCAGTTTACCCTTAGTCACTGGATCAAGCCCCTTAGTGGGCTCATCCAATAACAAGATTTTAGGCCGCGTCACCAAACAAATTCCGAGTCCCAAGAGCTGCTGCTGACCACCACTAAGATCAAAAACATTATGATTGGCCACATCAGCTAACTGTAATTCAGTCATAAGCGCTACCATTTGTTGCGTCGTGAATGGCTCGTCTGCTAAGCGATTCTGAGCTTCCAATTCTTCACGAACAGTTTTTCCACCAAATTGTTCAAGTGGATTTTGAGAAAGATACGCAATTTTTTGCAAACGAAGTTGATTGGATAACTTCCAAACAACTTGATTTTTCAACCGAACTTTACCGTGTTGCGGTTTTAACAGGCCGGCCAATACCGACAGGAGCGTTGATTTACCAGAACCATTTTTTCCAATAATTGCCAACCAATCTCCTTGATATAATTCCAGATTTAGATGTCGTAACACCACATGACCGTTAAAATCTAGTGTGATATTTTTAGCCGCCAATAAACGTTCCCCTTGAGATACTAATTGTGGTGTTAAATTCCGTTTCAACCTGAACCTCTCACCACTAGCTGCCAATAAGTGACGCCCAGCTGGAATAGAGAGCGGTAAAGTTGCTACAGGTATTCTATGTTGTAAAAAAAAGTGCGGAATAGGCGGTACAAACTCAGATAGCTCTGGCATTTTTGCCATTTTACGTAGGCCCTCAGACACACTCCCATCGCAAAGGAGTTTACCTGCTTGCAAAACAATTAATCGGTTAGCCAGCCCTAACACCCGACTCAACCGGTGTTCGGTTAAAACAATGGTCGTTCCTAATTCATCATGTACTTGACGCAACACGTTCAAAAAATTCTGAGCAGTAGTCGGATCCAACTGGGCTGTCGGTTCATCTAAAAGAATTATTTCCGGCTTAAGTGCTAAGACCGATGCAAGATTTACCAGCTGAACTTGTCCACCCGATAGCGTCTTAATAGACCGTGTCAAGAACTTATCTAGTCCCAAAAAATTAGCCAGTTCTGCAATCCGACTATTAATAACTTCATTAGAGTAGCCCAAGTTTTCCAATGGAAAAGCCAGCTCCTCAATAACCGTTGCCATAATGGGTTGCGTCTGCGGATTCTGAGCTACAAACCCAATTTCTTGTGCGCTACTCGTTTGCTCTAAGTCTGCAATCGCTTGCCCCTTATATAGAACCTGTCCCGTTTTTTGCCCTGCCGGTAATAGCTCTTGCTTTAGTTGTTTTAATAAGGTCGTCTTACCGCTTCCGGTGGTTCCCGCTAAAACCAAAAAGTCCCCTTTTTGAATCGAAAACTGAATATCTTCTAATGCTAGTTTCTTTGTGCCTGGATAGCTAAAGGTTAATTTATTTATTCGTATTAGTTGGCCCATAATCGGTATCCTCCTTCCCCAATGAGTGGTAATCCAATAAAAACAATTAACAATCCGACTAGTGACCAGTCATGCGCGCGTTGCCACTGCACCATAACCACGTCGCTCGTCCACCCCCATCCTTGTAACCGTGCTAGGATTAGTAATCCAAATAATCCCGTCGCCACGACTAAAAAGATGCCATCTGCTATTTGGAAGCCAAAACGCTGGTACTGACTCCGTTTCCGAGCACCAAAACCACGAGCTTCCATTAACACCGCCGTCTCCATTGAATCAGAAACACCATCGATCAAAACAATTCGCAATAGTCGTCCAGTACTCTTAAGCCGCTGACGAAAACTCCCTTCACTAATGATGATGTTACGATTTTTTTGCAGCATCACTAACCGCTCCATCTTCTGAACAAATAAATCCACCAACCGTAAAGAAATAGTCAATAACATTGCCAAACGCGGTACTATTGGAAACAATATGTAACTTATCTTAGGAATCGTCATGACGCCGTTGAACCATACAAACGCAACAATCATAGCTCCTAACGATAAAGCCATAGTTAATCCGTAGATAACGCCCGATTCGGTTAAATTAAATTCCCAATTCATAAAGTGCCACTGCCAAACTAACCGTCTACCCGTCTGATTCAAGACAAGATTGAACACAAAGATAATACCCATAAAACTTAAACTACTAATTAGTAGCCGGCGGACCTTTTGAGAGTCAAAATAGAAACAGCAAATACCAATAAGTGAAATAAATATCCCTATTACTAGAATTAGGTGATTAAACAGTAATAGTAGCGTAAATAATTCAATAAAGTAGCCCATCACCGTTAGCGGATGTAACTCACTTATAAAACTTAATTCGCTCACAACACCCGCTTGCATAATCATGTGACCTCCTAAGTCTGTTTTGTAATCGTTTTCTTACAAACTTTATCCTACCATGGCAAAATTAACCACACAGCCAATATTTTGACAAACTTAGCGCTTTTTTATACCAGCGCTATCTCTATTTTGACATCACATTTCAAAATAGTCCCATTTTGACAAAAAACAAATAAGTACCGAAACCCGTTTAACGCTCCTGATTGTGTAAAACATCACTTTTGTATAAACGGTCAAATATAGCTGTATAATCGCACAAATCACTATATACAGTTGTACTTTTTTGATCAGTCACACTATCTTGTGGTTCCTACCCAGAAAAGTATACTCGTCTCTGCGCTTAAATTCAGGAAAATACTCACTTTTCTTGACCCCACATTTAAGAAAAAGACGTCTTGACAACTTTTTTCCCCTAACCATAAAATTTGTTTTCGCAAAGTCCGTCAATATCCCCTCTCCCCCTCGAACCCACCAAAAATCAAGCGTATAATGAAAGTGGTTTCATGTATAAAAATTTTGTTTATGAGGAGTGGCTTCAATGACTAGAAAAATTGGCATTATTGGCATGGGCAACGTCGGAGCAGCTTGCGCACACTACATTGTCGCGGGAGGCTTCGTTGATGAACTGGTGCTCATCGACCAGAATCTGAAGAAGGTCCAAGCCGATGCCCTGGACTTCGAAGACGCCATGGCGAACCTGCCTTACCACACCAACATCTACGTCAACGATTATCACCAATTAGACGATGCGGACGTCGTAATCTCTTCTGTGGGGCATATCAAACTCCTAGGGGGCGATCATCCCAACCGTTTTGCCGAACTCAAACCTACCGGTGACGACGTCAAAGTTGTCGCTAACGAGCTCAAGCAAACCAAGTTCAACGGGACCTTAGTCGTCATCAGCAATCCCAATGACGTCATGACCTCCCTCTATCAAGAACTCACTGGACTGCCTAAGGAACGGGTCATCGGGACCGGGACCCTCTTGGACGGTGCCCGGATGAAACGCGCCGTCGGTAAGGCTTTCCACGTCGATCCCCGCTCCGTTGAAGGCTATAACTTGGGCGAACACGGAAACTCCCAATTCACCGCCTGGTCCACCGTCAAAGTCCTAGATCAACCCGTTGCGGACCTGGCCGCCAAGCAAGGCTTAGACCTCGAGCAGATCAACGAAGACGTCCGGATGGGTGGCTTCACCGTCTTTAACGGCAAGGGCTACACCAACTATGGGGTCTCGACCGCTGCCGTTCGCTTAGCGATGGCCGTAATCAACGACGCCCACGAGGAACTTCCCATTTCCAACTACCGCGCTGAGTATGGCACCTACCTCTCCTACCCGGCCATTATCGGTCGTCAAGGCGTTGAGCAACAGATCACTTTAAACCTACCACAAGACGAACTCGACAAGCTGCAGGCTTCCGCCGATTACATTAAGAAGAACCTTAACTAAAAATTGGGCACAAAAAAACACCGACCACAAGGGTTGGTGTTTTTTGTGTGTTGTTGATTAGCCGCGACGACGTTCTGGAATCCGCGCAGCCTTACCGTTAAGGTCACGTAAGTAGTAAAGCTTGTTACGACGAACCTTACCTTGACGAACAACATCAATCTTAGCAACACGTGGTGAGTGTAATGGGAAGATCCGTTCCACACCGATCCCGTTACTGATCTTACGAACAGTGTAGGTCGCTTGGACACCGGCACCCTTACGCTTGATAACGACACCTTCGAACAATTGGATCCGTTCGCGGGTACCTTCAACGATCCGGGCGTGAACCCGAACAGTATCCCCAGCACGGAAGTCTGGTAAGTCATCACGTAATTGAGCTTGGTTAATCTTAGCAATTAATTGGTTTTGGCGCATAATTTATTCTTTCCTTTCGCCAACATTCATTCTCAGTTTCGACAGCGGAATGTTGTTTATGTGGCTAAACAGCCAAAAATAAGTGTAGCATATCTGCTGACCCCTGTAAAGGTTATTTTCTTGACTCCAGATGTTGTCGTTCCTCTTCTTCAATCCGTACGTCCGCGAGCAACCGCTTCTGTAACGGCGTCAGCTGCTGGTGGTCAATCAGATCCGGTCGGCGCAAGTAAGTCCGCCGAAGAGACTCCTTGAGCCGCCATTCGTCGATCTTCTGATGATTCCCACTAATCAAGACGTCGGGTACCGGCATCCCCCGGAAGTCCGCTGGCCGCGTGTACTGTGGGTACTCCAGCAAGCCCGTCGAGAAGGAGTCTCCCGGCGCCGACTCCGCGTTGCCTAAGACCCCGGGCAACAACCGCACCGTCGCATCGATCATGACCATCGTCGGCAATTCGCCACCGGTCAGCACGAAGTCCCCCAAAGAGACCTCATCCGTTACCAGCTGGCGAATCCGTTCATCATAGCCCTCATAATGGCCGCACAGGAACGTCAAGTGTTCTTCGTGAGCAAACGTCTCCGCAACGTGCTGGTCAAAGGTCACCCCTGCTGGGTCGGTCAAAATTACCCGCCCCTTAGGAAGGCCCTCAGCCGCCGCCTGCGCTTGCGTCGCCGCTAGCGCATCAAAGATGGGTTGGGGCTGTAATAACATCCCTGCGCCCCCGCCAAAGGGGTAATCGTCCACGTTGCCGTGCTTGTTCGTCGAATAATCTCGAAAGTTAGTCACGGGCATCGTTAAATGACCGTTCTCAATGGCCTTACCTACGATTGAATCGTGCATGGGACCACTAAACATGTCGGGAAACAAACTTAAGACGTCAATTCGCATTAGTCTAATCCCTCCATTAATTCTACAGTCACTTGATGCTGGTCCAAGTCGACCCGTTTAATCACCTGGTCGATCTTGGGCAATAGTAGGTCGGACTGCCCCGGTCGCGCGACGACCCACACATCGTTGGCCCCCGGTGACAAGATTTCTTTAATGGTTCCTACCGGTTCCCCATCTTCCGTCACCACGGATAAGCCCACAATCTGGTGGTAGTAGTATTCCCCCGGCTTCAGGTCATCCGCCTGCAACTGATCATCATCAATCTTCAAGACCGCCGTCTTCAACCGCTCAACATCGTTAATGGATGGGCGCCCCGCAAAACTGAGCAGATAAAAGTTTTTGTGTTGACGCACCGTCTTAACGGTCAGTTGAATGGGCGTTGGCTGATTCGGCATAAAGGCAAACAGGGTCGCGCCCACCGCAAACCGGCTCTGGGGGAAATCAGTCGTAGCCACAACCCGGACTTCCCCTTTAATGCCGTGCGTGTTTACCAGAGTTCCTACAGTATAGTACGCCATTAATCCTTCTCCTATCTTGGTGAGCCGCTTTACGGATGCCGCGCTGTGACCGGCTGTAAAGCGGTATTTTTAGCTTCGTTGTTTTAAAAAATATGCTACAAAAAACTCGAGGAAACGTCGCCGCCTCACTCGAGTGTCTTTGCTGGTTGGTCATCAATGATGAGCCGAACCCGTTTATTGCCCTGTACGCGCACGCTATAGACGATTGTCCGGATAGCCTGTGCCACACGGCCTTGCTTACCGATCACCCGACCAACGTCGTCCGGATGAACAGCTAACCGATACTCGTAGAACCGGTCGGTCTCTGTCATAGAAACAGCTAACGCGTCCGGATGCTCTACCAGTGGGCTTACAATTGCAAGAATTAATGCCTTAAAATCGGTCATGGCTAATCACTACTTTTTAGTGTACTTAGCTTCGTGGTATTGCTTCATGATCCCGGCGTTCGAAAGCAAGTTCTTAACCGTATCTGAAGGTTGAGCACCATTGTTCAACCAGTTCATGATCGATTCTTCGTTCAACTTAACTTGAGCTGGGTTCGTAACTGGGTTATAAGTCCCAACGTTTTCGATAAAACGGCCATCACGAGGGCTCCGAGAATCGGCAACCACGATCCGGTAGAATGGGCGCTTCTTAGAACCCATCCGCTTCAGACGAATCTTTACTGACATGTAGACACCTCCTGTATTTCTTTCAACGTGTAATAATATACCAGTTTCTGGATATGATGTAAAGAGTTTTTTCTTTACACCTTTAAATTATTCAAACGGGCGGCGTAACCAGCTGATGACGTTCGGTGTCAGGTAGGTCTGATGCTGGCTGATCCAAGTCTGAACCGCCCCGTAATCCGTGAAATCCAAGACCAACGGACTCACCCCACTGGCTTGCAAGTCCCGCACAAAGCGAAGATCCGCAATGCTGATGGGTGCCTGATATAGTGGGTTCGCCGTTGTCCGGCCACCCCAATCATCGGCCAAGATCGCCTGTGCATTGAGGTAAGCCGGCTGCTGTAAGATCAAGGCCCGTAATTCCGTGGCCGTTAACATCTGCGTCATCGTTATCCCTCCCGTTGCGCTTGCCATTCTGGATCATCCGCTAAGCTAATCACCACGCCCGGTGCCGGCTGCACCGACAGCTGTGTTGCCGGGCTGGTCAGTAACCAGACTAGATTGCCTGATTGGGTCCCAGTCACATGGTCTTCGCCATAGCCATCGGTCAGGATAATCGTCAGCTGTCCTGCCTGATGCGTCAGTTGCGGTAAAACATCGAACACCGCTTGAAAGCGGGTCCCACCGCCACCAACGCGTTGTACGTCATGGACCCGCCCCGTAAACTGGTACCGCTCAGCTAGATGGACCTGCGTATCGAACGGATAGACCGTGATCGACGCCGGGTATAGGGCCAAGAGCCCCGCTAACTGTCCCAACAAGTCGCCAATCTCCTGGTTTCCCATCGATCCTGACTCGTCCACGAAGACCCGAATCTCCTGCCAAGTCTGTACGACCTGACCGGGTAAGTCCATCCGATAAGGTTGCCGCCGATTGAACCGCCCATAAGCGGGCTGGCGTCCATCCGGAACCTGTCCCAGATAACGCTGCAGCAATGCCCGCCAGTTTAACGATCGTTGGGCCGGCACAACGGCTAAGGCCGCCCGAATGGCACCGGGTAATGTTCCGCGTTGCTTCGCCGATAGTTCCGCAGCAGTAGTGGTAAACAACTGCTGGCGCCATTGCTGACGCTCTAAAGCTGAGCCAGCCGGCGCCTCAGTCCAGGTCTGGTGATCATCCCACGCAGTCGCTGCGTCCACGGGACGGCCATCTGTAGCGTTGTTTGGCCCCCGCTGCGGTAAGTCGTGGCCCGGCTGAGTTTGTCGTTGCCAGCGCTGTAAGACCTGCCAATACGCGTTAGAATCCTGCCGGCGCGCAACTGGTCGTCCCACCAACGCCTGCAATCGACGACTGGTAATCGCCTGCGTCGGTAAATCCGTTAAATAGTCGTTGACCGCCGCATCCGTTGCCCAGCGAACCAACGCCGCCTGATGGGGCGATTTTAGGGCCGCCGCGTACCGCTCCGGATGCTGCCACAGGAGATGGAGCACCGTGTGCCGCAACATGGCTAACCACTGTGGCCCCGTCCAATCGGCTTGAGCCAACCGTCCAGGATCGACCACAAGTTGCCACTCGTGAGCCGTCGCCCGCAGTGCCAGCACAGCGGACCCCGAACAAAGCTTAAGGGTCAGTTGGCTGAGCACCCGCCCATAAAAGGGATCCGTCCGTAACAGATACATCACGGCATCGCGATACACCTGCTGCGTCGCCCTAGATTGCGTCTGAGTAGGCAGATCAGCCAGGCGTTGTAAGCTTGCTGTTAAACTACGCATCCCACTACACCTCGATCTGACTGCCCCGCTGACCAATCGCTGTCAGTTCCGCATATAGCTTAGCGACCGCCGGAACAGTTGCCGTCTGGGCTTGTAGCCCTTCCAACAAATTTGGTGCCTGCGCAATCGCCCGAGCGATTGCAAACTGACCATCCGCTGGGCAGACCCGCAGCAGTTCATCAAAGCGTTGGGCCCACCGCCCAGTAGTCAGTGGCCAATCCTGCTGAGATTTCACAGCCTGGGCCAGCAGGCGCTGTTGCTGAGCTAGCGTGAGCTGAGTAAACCGGGTCACCGCATCGGGGGCCGTATAAGCCTCAGCGACCGTCAACGTTACCCGGTGTTCGAGGACGTACCCTGAAAATGCTGAGCCAACAGCATCCCCCAGATTCCCGCGGACAAGCTCTTGCACCAGTGCCGCTTGTCCTAACAGATCACGGCGGTCCAACTCCCGTAACAGACCAGAGACCCGCGTCCACGCCCGAGGCGTTGGTCGCAGGTCATCGTCTGGTGTTGCCTGGGTCACCGTTCCGGTCAGTTCTGCCGGGTGTTCGGTGAGATAAGTGGTCACTAAGGGACTGACCCGGGGCCCACCGGCCACCTGAGTCGTCGCCCAAGTCAACCAAGTTGCGGGATCCGCCTGGAGCACTAATCGGGTGGTTCGGTCCACGATTGCCGCATCCCCAGGGGTCACCCCGTAATGGCTAGCCGCAAAGCCTGCCATAGTTGCATCGGGGTTCTCCGCTAAGATCAGATGAACTTGCTGAGGAAGTTGCAACCCGTTGATCTGGCGTTGCAAGACCAGGTTCATCAGTTCACTTTGAACGGCTTGGGTCCCCCGGTTGAATTCGTCTAAGAACCAGATGATTTCCTGATCTGGGTATGCTTCTGCTTGCCGAATCAGGGCGACCAAGGTATGCGAATAGCCAAACTGAACGTCGGCTAACCGGCCAAAATGTTTCGTCTGGACGAATGAGTCGCTGGTCAACGGGGGAACTGGAATCACCAGATCCCCCTTTTCAACCAAACTAACCACCGTCGTGAACAACTTGGCGCCTCGTTTTTGAGCCAGTTCCGCCACTAAGGCAGATTTCCCGATACCCGCCTCACCCACGATTGTGGGGACGCTATCGGTTGCCAAAACCACCTCAATCGCCTGTAAACATTCCGGATAAGTGAGTGCCACGGCTAAGTTCCTCCTTTTAAAACGTTTAGGCTTATTTTACCACGCGTCGTTGGAAGAACTTCACGATTTCTACAATGACCACCATCAAGATACCCGCTAAAACGACCACTGCCCACTGGTACAGGTCCAAGTGCGTGACGTGGAACATCCCGTTTAAGCCCGGAATCAAAATCGTCATGGCAAGTAACCCAAAGGCAATCGCAATCGCCCAGTTAAAGAAGGTGTTGCGCCAAAGCCCCACTTTGAAGATGGATCCGTGAATCGATTTCGAGTTAAAGGCGTGGAACAGTTGAATCAGACCCAACGTGGCAAAAGCCATGGTCAACGCATCGGCATGCGCCAAATCAGACGCCGCGTGCACCGGATACGTGATGGCAAACCAGTAAACGCCCAGAGTCAAGGCTCCTTCTAGGAACCCTTGATACAAGATGCCGTTGAGGACTCCACCAGAGAAGAAGTTCGACCGCCGACCACGTGGCGGCCGGTTCATCAGGTTCCGTTCCAGCGGTTCAATCCCCAGCGCAATGGCCGGTAAGGTATCCGTCACCAGGTTGATCCAGAGGATGTGCACGGGGGCCAGAATCTGCCAACCCAACATGGTCATCATGAAGAGCGTCAAGACTTCCCCTAAGTTAGCGGAAAGCAAGTATTGGATGGCCTTTTGAATGTTGGCAAACACCTTTCGGCCCTCTTCAACCGCCACCACGATCGTCGCAAAGTTATCGTCGGCCAGCACCATGTCACTGGCGCCCTTAGCTACTTCCGTTCCGGTGATCCCCATGCCAATTCCAATATCCGCAGCCTTTAACGCGGGCGCGTCGTTCACGCCATCCCCCGTCATTGCGACCACCTTACCGCGCTTCTGCCAAGCATTCACGATCCGGACCTTGTGCTCTGGCGCCACCCGCGCGTAGACGGCATAATCACCGACCCGCTTTTGGAACGTCGCATCGTCCATCGCGTCAAGTTCGGCCCCGGTCAAGACCGCCTGGGTCTCTCCGGGCTGGATGATGCCTAACCGCGCCGTGATGGCGGCCGCCGTATCCCGGTGGTCACCGGTAATCATCACGGGCCGAATTCCCGCCGCCTGAGCTTCTGCGACGGCTTGGGCTACTTCGGGACGCTCAGGGTCGATCATGCCGACTAAGCCCGCAAACACCAACTCTTGTTCCGTATTTTCAGTAGTCAACTTAGTAGGAAGCTGGTCAACAATTCGGTACGCAAAACCTAAGACCCGAATTGCCTGGGTCGCCAACTCATGGTTGACCGCCAAGACGTCTTGCCGTTGGGCCGTCGTAAACGCACTCACAGTCCCGTCTAAGTCCACCTGGGTCACCCGCTTCAGTAATTCATCCGGGGCCCCCTTAACGGCCACAAGGAAACGACCATCGTTCAACGGGTGGGCCGTCGTCATCAATTTCCGTTCTGAATCAAACGGAATCTCAGCGACCCGGGGTAGGGCCTTCAGCGTCTGATCGACTGGAAATTCACGGTCCAGCTGGTATTGAACCAACGCCGTTTCAGTCGGATCCCCTGCTAAGCCGTCCGCCATTTGCTGGGTATCGTTGCTGAGAATCATGACCCGAGCCAGCGGATCATCCGCCGTCACGGGTTGGTCGGCGGCTTCCATCAAGTGCCCGTTTTGGTAGACCTTTTCCACCGTCATCTTGTTTTGCGTCAGCGTTCCCGTCTTATCGGAAGCAATAACGTCCGTGCTCCCCAACGTTTCCACAGCCGGCAGCTTCCGCACTAACGCGTGGCGCTTAGCCATTCGCTGGGTCCCTAATGCCAAGGTGATGGTCACAATGGCCGGTAACCCTTCTGGAATCGCCGCAACGGCTAACGAAATCGCCGTTAACAGCATGTCGATCACGCTCTCCGTTCCCCGCCAAAGTCCTAAACCAAAAACCACGGCCGCGATAATCAAAATGAGGACCGTTAACGCTTTTCCTAATTGCATCAAGTTGAGCTGGAGTGGCGTTGTCGTCTCATCCGCTGCTTCCAGCATCCCCGCGATTCGGCCCACTTCCGTCTGCATCCCGGTCGCAATCACGACTCCGGTCGCCCGGCCATAGGTCACGTTACTGTTCATAAACGCCAGGTTCGTCCGGTCACCCAACCCTAAGTTGTCCTGCGTCAACGTCGCACTGGTCTTCTCCACCGGAACCGATTCCCCGGTCAACGCCGATTCTTCGACCTTAAGCCCCGCGACGTCTACTAACCGCAGATCAGCTGGGACCACGTCACCGGCCTCCAGTAAGACCACATCCCCAACCACTAATTCGTCACTCTTGACCGTCAGAACTTCTCCGTTCCGGCGAATCGTCGCGTTGGGGGCCGACATCTCCTTTAACGCGTTAATGGCTTCTTCAGCCTTCGCTTCCTGGAACACCCCGAACACGGCATTGAGAATCACCACTAACAGAATGATCACGGCATCGACCATTTCTCCGGTCAACCCGGCAATCAATGCGGCGACCAGTAAGACAATGATCATTAAATCCTTGAACTGACCTAAAAAGCGTTGGATGAGCGTGGTTTTCTTTTGCTGATTCAACGCATTTTTGCCGTTTTGGGCCAGTCGTTGGGCCGCCACGTCAGGGGATAATCCCTGTTCCGTGGTGGCTAACGTTTGATAAATCTGGGTAATGGGTTGCTGATACAGCGGTGTTTTCGTCATATTTCTTCCTCCTGCATGACTGTGCCGTACCGCGGGTCCCACTTTCTTTGGATAAAAGAAAATGAGACCTACGCGCGTACACATACTTGTGAACACACATAAGTCTCACCATTTAAGGTAATCCCGGAACGTCTTCTTGCTGACGAGATTATCACAGATTTTATTCTGCCAGTTACTCCCTTATGATTGTAAGGTGAGTATACCGAAATTTTCGTGAAATGTCTATGAAAATTACTTCTTCCGGCGTTTGCCCTTCAACCGTTTGCGCTTTTTCTTCTTCATTTGACGCGACATCCGGTTCAAGGCCATCTTTTGCATCCGGCCGGACAAACCGCCGCCCATACCGGCTTGACCCATCATCTGTTCCATGCCGGACATGTTGCCCTTGGACATCTGGTTCATCATTTTCTTCATCTGGTTGAACTGCTTGATCATCCGGTTAACTTCGTGAATCGGTCGTCCAGAACCGGCCGCAATTCGCCGTCGCCGTGAGGGATTCAAGAGGTCGGGGTTAGTCCGTTCAGCGGGCGTCATTGAATAGACTACCGCCTTTAAGTGTCCCATATCTTTCGGGTCGACCTGAACGTTCTTCATCGCCGGATTGTTCGCCATCCCCGGAATCATCTTCATCAAGTCTTCCATCGGCCCCATCTTCTGAATCTGGTCGATCTGGTCAATGAAATCATTGAAGTCAAAGGAATTTTCCTGAATCTTTTCAGTCAACTCTTGGGCTTGCTTGGCGTCGTATTCCTTCTGGGTCTTTTCAATCAGGGACAGCATGTCCCCCATTCCCAGGATCCGTGAAGCCATCCGGTCGGGGTGGAAGACGTCTAATTGCGTCATCTTTTCCCCTTGCCCGATGAACTTGATTGGCTTGCCGGTCACGGCCCGAATCGACAGTGCCGCCCCACCACGGGTGTCCCCGTCTAACTTGGTCAAGACGACCCCGGTCACGTCCAACTTGTCGTTGAACCCTTCAGCCGTAGCCACGGCGTTTTGCCCGGTCATGGCATCTACCGTCAGTAAGATTTCATTCGGGTGGGCTAAGGCCTTGATATTAGCCAGCTCATCCATCAATTGTTCATCAATCTGCAACCGTCCGGCGGTATCGATGATCACGTAGTCGTTATGGTTGGCTTCGGCTTGAGCTAACCCCTGACGCACGATTTCCACGGGGTCGACATCCGTGCCCAATTGAAAGACGGGGACGTCGATTCCCGCAGCTACCTGGACTAATTGATCAATCGCGGCTGGCCGATAAACGTCGGCCGCAATCATTAACGGCCGTGCCTTTTCCTCGTTCTTCAACCGTAAAGCCAGTTTCCCGGCCGTGGTGGTCTTCCCGGCCCCTTGCAACCCGACCATCATGATGATTGTCGGAATCTTCGGTGCTTTATTCAGGGGAACCGCTTCGTCCCCCATGGTCTTGGTCAACTCTTCGTCAACGATCTTGACGATTTGTTGCGCTGGATTCAAGCCCTCGAGGACGTCGGCCCCCATCGCCCGTTCACGAACTTGCTTCACAAAGTCTTTTACGACCGTAAAGTTAACGTCGGCTGCCAACAGGGCGAGTCGAATCTCGCGCATGGTCTCTCGCAGGTCACTTTCGGAAACCTTTCCTTTTCCGCGCAACTTCCGCATTGCATTCTGTAATCGTTCGGTCAATCCTTCAAACGCCATTAAACTTGCCACCTAACTTTCATTGTTCTTCTAAGTTCTCTAAGCCTGCGACCAGTCGGTTCAGTTCCGCGTCATGGGGATAATGCGCCTTGACGTAAGACTGAATCTCATCGGCCTGGTCGTTTCTGGCTGTAAATTCTTGATAAAGATGCAACTTGGCCTCGTAGGCCTCCAGAATCTTTTCGGTCCGCCGGAGATTATCGTAGACGGCCTGACGGCTCACGTTAAATTCCTCAGCGATTTCTCCCAAGGAATAGTCATCGCCATAGTACAACTGCATATAGTTGTTTTGTTTGGTCGTCAATAACGGCTGGTAGAACGCAAAGAGGGAATTAATCCGATAATTCTTTTCCAGTTCCATAATTACGCCCTCCTCAAAGTGTCACACTCTATTAGAGTACCGATTTTTCGCGCGCTCGTCAATTTTTTTCACGACGACCGTTCCGGTTCTTAAAAAACGGGTATGACCGTTAACCGCCATACCCGTTAAAAACTCTATTCTAAAGCGTTAAGCGCCCTACTTCTGGCCTAAAGCCGCCGGGTCAATCAAGCCCTTGAACAAGCCGTAGACAAATTCACTTGGATTGAACGGTCGCAAATCGTTGATCTGTTCCCCAAGTCCGATGAATTTGACGGGAACGTGCAGCTCGTTGCGAATCGCCAACACGATTCCCCCACGGGCCGTTCCGTCCAACTTAGTCAAAACGATTCCCGTAACGTCCGTTGATTCCTTAAACAGCTTAGCTTGGGTCAACGCATTTTGTCCCGTAGTCGCATCCAGAACCAATAGAACTTCATGGGGGGCCGTTGGGATTTCCCGGGTGATGATCCGCTTCATCTTCGACAGCTCGTTCATCAAGTTGACCTTGTTCTGCAGCCGACCAGCCGTATCTACGAATAAAATATCATAATCTTCGGCCTTAGCCTTCTTGACCGCGTCGAAGACCACCGCTGCTGGATCAGATTGCGGCTTCCCCTTTACGATATCGACCTGGCTGCGCTTAGCCCACACATCCAGTTGCTCGGTAGCTCCGGCCCGGAACGTATCGGCCGCCGCCAGTAGGACCTTCTTCCCATCCTGGTGGTACCGGTGAGCCATCTTCCCGATGGTCGTAGTCTTCCCGACACCGTTGACCCCGACAAACAGGATTACGGTCGGTCCGTCCGATGCAACGTTCAGCGCGGTACTTTCTTCCTTTTCCCCGGCCTGGTCGTAGATTTCGACCATCTTTTCAACAATGACGTTTTGGACGTCCTGGGACCGCTTAGCGTTTTGCAGCTTTACTTCATCCCGCAGCTCGTCACTCAACTTCACCGCCATGTCAAAACCCACATCGGCGCCAATCAGCGTTTCTTCGAGGTCGTCGAAGAAGCCTTCATCGACGTGCCGGAAGTTCGCCAGCAAGGCGTTCAGGCGTTCCCCGAACGTGTGGCGGGTCTTCTCCAGACCCTTCCCATAAAGTTGCTCATCACTGGCTTCACTGGTCGGCTCAGCGGGTGCGGCGGGCGTGTCTTTAGATTCTTCAGCCGCCACAACTTCCGGAGTCGTCGATGCCTCAGTCGCCACCGCTTCCTGCGGGGCGTCACTGCCACTAGTTTCCGTTGTGTCTCCGGTGTCACTTAGCGTTTGGGCAGACCCCACCTCTGAGGTCACAGAAGGTGTCGCTTCACTAGTCAACGTGACGGTACTCGTGGCCTCTTCGGCCGCAGACGTCTCATCCGCGACGCTGGTTGCTAAACTCGTTTGGCTTTCAGCCGGTGCAGCGCTAGTCGGTGCGGCGACGCCTGAGTCCGTCGTCAGTGTCTGGGGTGCTTCTACAGCAGACACCTGGCCTCCCTGACTGGCGGACACTGATGACGCAAGCTTGGCGCTAACACTAGCGGACACACTGCTGTCACTAAGGCTAGTGTCTGTGCTACTCAGTGACTGTTCGGTGACTGATGCCTCACTAGTCGGTGTTGCCGACTTCTTCGCTCGGCGACGAAAGATATCAAATAATCCCATTATGCTGGCTTCCCTTCCGAAGTGGTCTGTTGGTCAAGATCCACGGTGACCATCTTGGACACCCCGGATTCTTGCATCGTCACCCCGTATAATACATTGGCTTGCACCATGGTTTCCTTACGGTGCGTAATGACGATAAATTGCGTCTGATCTTGGAATTGGTGCATATAGCGGGCAAACCGGGTCACGTTCGCCGGATCGAGCGCCGCTTCCACCTCATCTAAGATACAGAATGGTACTGGTTGAACTTGAAGAATGGCAAAGAGTAACGTAATGGCGGTCAAAGCCCGCTCGCCCCCCGACAACAAGCCCATGTTCTGGAACTTCTTGCCCGGTGGCTGTGCCATGATATCAATCCCCGTGGTCAATAAGTCATGGGGATCCGTTAAGACCAGTTGGGCCTTACCCCCACCAAACATCTGCTGGAAGGTCTCGCTGAACTTCGTCGCAATTTGGGTAAACGTCTTCTGGAAACGGGTCTTGACCTGGCCATCCAGTTCCGCCATGGTCGTGGTGAGCTGTTCCTTAGCCGTTAACAAATCATCCCGCTGTTGCGTCAGGAACGTATAGCGATCGTGGACGGTCTGGTACTCCTCAATGGCGTTCAGGTTGACCGGTCCGATCTCATCTAATCCGCGCTTCAACAGCTTCAACTGAACCGCTAATTCATCCGCCGGCAGGTCGCTAACATCCGCTTCCGCCGCCGCAAGACTCATCTGATACTTCTCCGATAGCTGATTCTGTTGCTGATCAATCAAGGAAGACAGCTGCGTCTGCTTGACCTGGGCCTGCTGCAAATCATCGTTTGCGACCTGCAAGAGCCCCGTGGTCCGATCATTGTCCGCTGCGGCTTGGGTCGCTTGATCGTTTACCGTCGTCAGCTGGTCGCTGATGGTCTGGAGGCGTTGTTCAACGTCCTTTCGCTGCGTCTGTGCCTGCTCTAGTTGTTGCTGAGCAGCTTCCGGTGTTAAGGACTTAGCGGCGACCAGGTCCCGTTGTTGCGCCTGGACCTGGGCTAAGTCGTGCTGGGTCGCCTGCTGAGTCGCCTGGCGATCTTTTTGATTTTGTTCCTGTTGCTGTAACCGCTCTTGGGCGCCCGCTAACCAGGTCTGCTTAGAGGTCAAAACCTCGCGCTGACTAGACTGCTGGGTCGTCACCATCTTAATCTTAGCCTGAAGTTTCTGCTGTTGCGCTTCTTGCTCAGCAATCTGCGCCTGACCTTGCTTGATTTGCGTTTCCAGCGTGGCCGCTTGCGTGGCCTGATCCGCATCCGTAGCCTGTTGAATCTCTACCTGTGCCGCCTGTAGCTGGCGGTCCGCTTGCTTCGCGGCCGTTTCCGCCGCCGCTAACGCTTCATTGAGCTGGCGGCAACGTGGTTGAACGTCGTTGATGGTGGCCTGTAAATCTTGTTGCTGGGCCTCACTGGTCTGCATGGCCATTTGGGCCGCTTGAACCTTTTGTTCCTGGTCCCGCAACTGGGTTTGCATGGTCGTTAATGACGCTTCCAACTTCTGGAGCTCTTGTCGCTGGTGCAAGACACTCGTGCGATTACTCCGGTTCTGACCACCGGTAATCGCCCCACTGGCGCTGACCACGTCACCAGCTAGGCTGACCACCCGATAACGGTGATGGACCCGCTGGCTAATGGCGACCGCCGCATCCAGATCTTGCGCCAGTAACGTTGTCCCCAATAGGTGCGTTAAGATGCCCTGCGCTCGCTGGTCAATCGTGACCACGGCACTCCCGACGCCCAAGAAACCCGGAACATCGGCAAGTTGGGCCAAGGTCGTCCGATCAACTTGGCGTCCCCGGACCGTGGTCAGGGGCAGAAATGTCGCCCGACCAGCCCGTTGTTCACGCAAGTAAGCCACCGCCGCCTTAGCCGCAGCTTCATCCGTAACGATCACGTGTTGCAGCTGACCGCCCAAGGCATACTCAATGGCGGTGGTGAATTGCGTCGGCACCTTTAATAATTCTGACACCGCACCAATCAAACCGGTTAACCGGTCCCGTTGCCGGAGGATTGCCCGGACACCTTGATAGAAGCCCCCGTATTCTGCGGCAGACGCTTGTAGGTTAGCGGCCCTAGTCTTGGCTTGCTGGTACACGCCCAACGCTGATTGCCACTGCCGTTGGTACTGCCGATACGTGGTCTGGTGCTGTTGAAACTCTCCAGCTGCCGCATCATAGGCTTGCTCGGCTTGGGACAACTGCTCCTGAACTGCTGTAGCCTGCTGCGCTAGATCCGTGGCTTTCGCCTTCGCCGTTGCCGCAGCCGTCCGCAATTCCTGTAGCTGTCCCGTCAACCGCTGACTACGCTTCTGTTGGCGGTCCTGGTCCTGTTGTAAGTACTGCCGTTGGTTCCGCCAGTTGGCGACTTGTTGCTTCTGGTCAAAGTAATCGGCCCGCAACGTTTCTAACTGATCCCGCAGTTCCGCGACCCGCTTATCAGCCGTCTCCTGTCGCAACTCCTTGATCTCTCGCCGACACGTCGCAATCTGCTGACGTAGTTCCTTGAGCGATTGCTCGCCCGCGGCCAGCTGATCAGCTAAATGCTGTTGGCGCTGCTGCAACGCCGTCAACTGGGTCGCTAAGCGTTGGCGCTGATCCTCAACGTGCCGCCGTTGTTCTGCCGACAGGTTAACCTGTCCTTGACACTGTTCGACCCGCTGCGTCGCGGCGACCAATTGGCCTTGCAACGTATCCTTCTGGGCTAACAAGTCCGTCTGCTGCTCACTAAGCTGCTGGACCACGCGTTGCTGGTCCTTTTGAGCGGCTTGGTAATTAGCAACTTGGGCCTGCTTACGAACCACCTGCGCATCCACCGTCTTCTTTTGTTTCAATTCGGTGTGTAACTGCCGCACTAACTGGGTACGGTCCAAAACGGCAAACTTCTTTTGCTGGTCGAGGTAGTCCTGGGCCAGACTGCGTTGCCGTTCAAGTGGTTCTAAGCGGCCCTCCAGTTCGGCGATGATATCTTCGACCCGGTGCAGGTCGCCCATGGTCCCGTCTAATTCGTGCTGAGCCGTTTCCTTGTGTTTACGGTACTTATACACCCCCGCGACTTCTTCAATAATGGTCCGCCGATCTTCCGGCTTACTATTGAAGATGGCTTCGACTCGTCCTTGAGAAATGATGGAAAACGAATCTTGGCCCATCCCCGAATCCATTAAAAGTTCGGTGATGTCTTTAAGCCGACAATTCTGTCCGTTCAACAGGTACTCACTTTCCCCGGACCGGTAAAGTACCCGGCTAATCGTGAGTTCGGTATAGGCACTCTTCAAGTAATGGTCACTGTTATCCAGGGTAATGGCCACCGCCGCGCGGTTCAAGGCATGTCGGTCGGTCGAGCCGCCGAAGATCACGTCAGGCATCTTGCTCCCCCGCAAACTCTTAGCGGACTGCTCCCCTAATACCCAACGAACGGCTTCCGCAATATTGCTCTTCCCGCTTCCATTGGGACCGACGATGCCGGTCATCCCCGGCAAAAAGTCAATTCGGGTCTTGTCCGCAAAGGACTTGAACCCGCTAATCTCTAATGTCTTTAACCGCATCGTTAGTCATCCTTACTATGCTTTCAAATTTTCTAGTGCGTGACGTGCAGCGTTCTGCTCCGCATGCTTCTTGGAGTGACCAGTCCCCTCGCCTAATAACTGGTCATTAACGTACACGGCCACTTTGAAGGCCAGGTCGTTATCCGGCCCTTGCTCATCCTCTAATCGGTAGTCGATGGCTACGGCACCGTTCTGTTGGACCAGCTCCTGCAGCTCCGTCTTGTGGTCAAAGAACTCGTCGAACCGGCCTTCATCCAACTTAGGGAAGACCACCTGCGTGACGAACTTCACCACAGCATCCAGTCCCTGGTCCAGGTACAGTGCCCCGATGAAAGATTCGAAGATATCACATAACAGCGAGTCACGTTGCCGTGCTTGCGCCTTTTCCTCACCCTTACCCAGTCGAATATACTGGTCAAAGTGACACTCACGCGCAAAACTAGCAAAGCTGTTCTCATTGACCATGGCAGCCCGTAACCGGGTCAACCGGCCTTGGGGCATCTGAGGATAACGCCGATAGATGTAGTTGGAGACCACCAACTGCATCACCGCATCCCCCAAGAATTCGATACGTTCGTAGAATTTCAGTCCCTGGTTCGGGTGTTCATTCACATACGAAGCCTGCGTAAAGGCTTCATCCAGCAGGGATTGGTCCTTGATATGGATATCAAACCGTTCGGCTAATTCTTGATTCAATCCAACAATCACGTGCGATTCCTCATTTCCTTATTAAGATTGAAAAAGCCCGGGACGAAAGGTTGCGGCCCGGACTCGCTCAGTAACTATTTTTGTTCTTGATGGGCGACGATGTAGTCAACCACTTCACCAATGGTATTTAATTTCTCGGCATCTTCGTCAGAAATCTCGGCATTAAACGTATCCTCTAATTCCAAGACGAATTCCACAAAATCAATTGAATCGGCATCTAAATCTTGCTTAAAGTTTAATTGCTCATTGATCTGATCGCGGTCAACTTCGAAACGGTCCGCAATAATATCGGCAATTTTAGTAAAAATTTCTGATCTCGTCATTTGCTATCCCTCGCTCACAGTATTCAAATAGTAGTTTAGCCGTTTTCCAAAGGCTTGTCTAGCAGATTCTTTAGGGGGCTACTTCAAGGTTTCCTTTAAAGCCGCCATTTGTTCGGCGTGGTCCGTAAAGTAATTAATCATCTGACGGGAACTGTCCGTGGCCAGTAATTCATGAATCTGGCCCATGGTATTCTTGACCGTCTCCGCCTTCGTCGAGCCGTGCGTCTTGACCACGGGAGCCTTCAAGCCCAACAGCACGGCACCGCCGTATTGGGAATAGTCCATGGCGTCGCGGACCCGGTGAAAGACTGGCCGTAACATGCTGGCACCCAGCTTCCCTCCTAGGCCGCCACTCATAATCTCACCCTTGATCAGCTTGAGCATCGAGAGGGCGGTGCCTTCGATGGCCTTGAGCGTCGCGTTACCCGTGAAGCCATCCGTTACCACCACGTCCGCCGCACCGTTCAAGAGTTCTCGGGACTCAACGTTCCCCACAAAATGAATATCGTCCATGCCCGCTAAGGTGTCATGAATCGCCCGGTGAGCCTTGTCGCCCTTATCCGCTTCGGTCCCGTTATTCAAGAGCCCAATGCGGGGATGCGCCACGTGCATGACCGACTGTGCATAGTACTGGCCCATGATGGCGTACTGGACCACGTTGAAGGGCTTCGTATCGGCATTCGCACCGACATCCAACATCACAAAGCTGGATTGGTCCGGCTTCCGTAAAACCGGGAGGGTCGTGGTCAGACCCGGACGGTCAATTCCCTTGATCCGTCCCACGATCAATAACCCGGCCGTTAAGACCGCACCCGTATTCCCTGCTGAGAAGAAGGCATCGGCTTCCCCTTCCTTGACCGCCGTAGCGGCTAACACGATGCTCGAGTGCTTCTTGCGTCGAACCGCCCGCACCGGCTCATCCCCCATGGCAATGACCTCTTCGGCCGGCTTTAGCGTGATTCGCGTGGTATCTTGTAGCAGGGGTTGGACCTTATCGGCCTGTCCGTATAACAGGAACTCTAAGTCCGGGTAAGCATCCCGGGCGAGTTCGACACCCTTTACGATTTCGTCGGGGGCGTAGTCGCCACCCATTGCATCTACGGCAATCTTCATTTTTTGCAATCTCCTTTATTCAATCCATCGTCGTGGTCTGGTGCGCTGTGGTGGTCAGGTAGGCCGCCACTGGTAAGTTAGCATCCTGGTTCGCCCAATCGTCCTGGTCAACCACGGACTTGGCGGCCTGCTGCGCGACACTCAAAATATTGAGGTCGGCCACTGGATCCCCCACCTTAAACTCGGGAACCCCTGACTGCTTGCGTCCCAAAACATCCCCGGGTCCCCGCAGTTCCAAATCTTTTTGGGACAGCACGAACCCGTCCGTGGTACTGGTCATCGTGGTCATCCGCTCAATCGCAAGCTGGTTCTTAGGGTCCGCAATCAAGATACAGGTCGACGCTTTCTTCCCCCGACCAACGCGGCCCCGCAACTGGTGGAGCTGAGCTAAGCCGAAGTGGTCGGCATCGTAAATCATCATCAACGTCGCATTCGGGACGTCGACCCCGACTTCGATCACCGTGGTCGCGACCAGCACCTGAAATTCGTTGGCTTTGAAGGCGTCCATGATGGCGTTTTTCTCGTCATTCTTCATGCGTCCGTGCAGGAGTCCCACCCGGTACTGTGGCTCGAATTGAGCCTGGAACCGTTGATAGATGGCCTCCGCGTTCTTCATGTCGACAGCCTCAGATTCTTCAATTAGGGGCGTGACCACGTAAGCCTGCGACCCCGCCGCAAGTTCAGCTTTGACCTCACGCAACATACTGGCTTCTTGATTACTACGAATCCAAACCGTCCGAATCGGCTGACGCCCTGCGGGAAGTTCATTGATCACGGAAACATCCATCTCCCCGTAAGCGGTAATCGCTAGGGTCCGGGGAATCGGGGTCGCCGTCATCGCTAAGATATCGGGCTGAGCCCCCTTTTGTCGTAGGGCCTGCCGTTGATTGACCCCAAAACGGTGTTGCTCGTCAATCACCGCTAAACCTAAGTGGTGGTAGTGGACCTCGGGTTGGATCAGGGCGTGCGTTCCCACCACTAAGTTCACTTCACCATTCGCAATCTGGGGCAGCAAAACTTTCCGCGCCGCTGGCTTGGTCGCTCCCGTCAGCAACGCAACGTTGACGGGAAAATCCGCAAATAGCTTGGCCAGATTATTAGCATGTTGCTCGGCCAGAATTTCGGTCGGTGCCATTAAGACGGCCTGGGTCCCGGCAGTAATGGCTGCGTACATCCCAATGGCCGCGACCACCGTCTTCCCGCTTCCCACATCACCTTGAAGGAGCCGGTTCATGTGAAGCGGTCGCTTTAAATCATAGCAGATCTCGTTAACCACTTTCTTCTGCGCCGCCGTGAGTTCATAGGGCAGACTCGCAATGAATCGTTTTAGCTCGGCCAGATCATAGGGGAGCGCCTGGCCCCGCAACGTATGGTCCTGGCGCTTCACAATCTGCAAGCGCAATTCAAATAAGAAAAATTCTTCGAACTTAGCCGTCCGCCGTGCAGCTTGGGCAGCGGTGGCATCGGCCGGAAAGTGCATGTCGTGAATCATCTGCTTCCGGTGCAACAACCGGTATTGCGCGCGAATCGCTTCTGGAATCAGGTCAACGATGACCGATTCATAGGCCTCGTAAGCCTGTGTCACCAATTTTTTGATGGTGGCCTGCCGGATCTCCTTATTGGCCGGATAGATGGACCCCATCGCACCGTTCGCACTGGTCAGCAGCTTCATGCCCGCCATACTTTGGCGTTTCGCATCGAACCGCCCATACACCACTAGTGACTTTCCCGCTTCAATCTGATCCCGCAGCCAAGGCTGGTTAAAGAACGTCACCGGGATAATCGTGTGGTCATCCAACAACAGCCGGAAGTTCAGCCGGTTCTTCTTACGACCGAACCGGGTCAACACGGGCTCAGCCGCCACGGTCCCCTTGAGGGCCACCTTGGCCTGATCCGTGAGTTCCGCTGGATCCTTGGCCTGCAGGTCCTCATAACGGAACGGAAAGTAGGTCAACAGGTCATTGACGTTCTCAATCGCCAGATCTTTTAGGGCCTGGACCCGCTTAGGACCCACGCCACTTAAACTTCCTACTGAATCACTTAAACTTGCCATCCGGGGTCCTCCTCTCAGTTTTCCGTTCACGCAACGTTCAAAATCGTCTTAGATGTGAAAAAAGATTGGACGGCTGTCCAATCTTTTCGGGCCTGTTTCGTTATTCCACCGAAATCAAGAATGGATAAACCGGTTGGTCTCCTTCGTGAACTTCTGTTTCCAGGTCATCATCTAAATCTGAAACCCGTTGTTGTAAATCAGCGGCGACTTCAGCGGTGGTATCCGCACCATAGATGATGGTGACAATCTCACTATCATCATCTAACATCGCCTTGACCATGTCAACGGCCGTGGTCAACAGATCGGCATCCGTCACCTTAATAGTGCCGTCGACGATCCCCATGTAGTTGCCCTCTTTAATCTCAAAGCCATCTAGTTGGGTGTCGCGAATCGCGTGGGTCACCTGACCACTCTTGACCGTGGTCAAATTATCTTCCATCGAAGTCTGGTTATCTTCCAGACTAGCATCCGGACTGTACCCCAACATCGCCGTCATCCCTTGCGAAACCGTCTTAGCATGAACGATGACCGTTGGAATATCAGCAACTTGTGCGGCCTGCTCAGCAGCTAAGAAAATGTTCTTGTTGTTCGGCAGCACAATGGCTCGCTTAGCCTTAGACGCGTGAATGGCATCCACGATATCTTGCGTACTTGGGTTCATGGTTTGCCCACCATTGACCACGTGCGTCACACCTAGGCTCTTAAAGAGCGTCGCTAAGCCGTCTCCGGCAGCAATGGCAATAATCGCCGTCTCCGGTGCCTCTTCCGCTTCAGGGGCTGCTGGAGCAGCCTCCGGTGCCTTCTCTTCGTCGTGTTCCATAATGGTTTCTTGTTGCATCCGCATGTTATCGACCTTGACCTTCGCCAGGTCACCGAATTCTTGACCCCAAGCGATGACCTTACCAGGGTGTTCCGTATGCACATGAACCTTAACGATTTCGTCATCGTTCACGACCAGTAAGGAATCCCCTAACTTAGCCAGGTAGTCATAGAATGTATCGTAGTCGAATTTGTGGTCGACCTGTTTCCCGCGGCCAATCCGGACCATGATTTCCGTACAGTACCCATACTTGATACTGTTCGGGTCTAACTTACCCTGTACGCTTTGATGGTGCGTTGCATCAATCATTTCGTCCATCTCGGCATCATCGGGCTGGTAGTCCGCGGTTTCGGAGACCCGACCATTCAGTGAATCGTCAAAGGCCTCTAACACAAACGTGAGGCCCTGACCACCGGAGTCGACGACCCCAACCTGTTTCAGGACTGGCAAGAGATCTGGCGTGGTAGCCAAAGCCGCCTTGGCAGCTTGATAGACGGCATCCATCACGGCCAAAATGTCATCGGAATCTTTAGCGACGTTTAAGCCCGCCTGGGCACCTTCCCGAACCACCGTCAAAATGGTCCCTTCGGTCGGCTTCATCACGGCTTTGTAGGCCGTTTCCGCCCCTGCAGCAAACCCGTCGGCTAAGTCTTGCGCCGTCAGCGTTTGCTTGTCGGCCAGTTTCTTCGAAAAGCCCCGGAAGATCTGGGACAAGATGACCCCAGAGTTCCCCCGAGCACCCATCAACAAGCCCTTGGCCAAAGCGACCGCCAAAGCGCCCACGGCCGTGGTATCGGCATCGCGTTCGTATTTGGCCCCACTTTGCAGCGACAGACTCATATTGGTTCCCGTATCACCATCAGGCACTGGGAACACGTTTAATGAATTAATAAAATCAGCATTTTGGTTTAGTTTTTGCGAGGCGGCCTGAACCATCTTACCAAACTCAAGATTAGTAATTTCTGTTACTTTCAACTAAGTATCCTCCTTGATTTTAGCACGTCTGGCTAGTCAGCCAACACCCGCACCCCTTGCACGATCACGTTAACTGAATTAGCAGTTACCCCGAGCATCGTTTCAAGGTTGTACTTCACTTTGGATTGAACGTTACGGGAGACTTCCGAAATCTTAGTTCCGTAGCTGACAATCACATACACGTCAATTGCGACACCGTTGTCTTCTTGGCGAACCACAACGCCCCGCGCGTAATTTTCTCGTCGCAGGATATCGTTCACGTTATCCCGCAGCTGATTCTTACTTGCCATGCCCACGACACCATAATTATCAGTCGCGGCACCCCCAACTACGGTCGCAATTACTTCATTGGTAATATCAATTGTTCCGTACTGAGTCTTAATCTTTACGGCCATGGAAATAGCCTCCTTGTCAAAGAATAGAATCTTAACAGAAATTAATCTTACCACAACCTGCTAAAAAATAGAAATAGGAACACTGAAAAGCGGGCAGTAGCAGTAATTGACTGTCAAGTAAATTTCCTTGAAAGAAAATATTGCGTTCCCTCAAAGAGTATGGTAAATTAGTCAGGTGAGTAAAAAGCACTGCTTTTTAAAAAGTAATAAATCCACAAAGGAGGGTTTACGCCATGGCAAAGGATTTTCTTAACGGCAAGCGGACGCGCTTCGGTAACAAGCGTTCCCACGCCCTGAACTCAACTCGTCGTGCTTGGAAGCCGAACTTGCAAAAGGTTCGCATCTTAGTGGACGGTAAGCCAAAGAAGGTTTGGGTTTCTGCTCGGACCTTGAAATCAGGTAAGGTAACTCGGGTTTAGGTTAAACTAAAACCGACTTATAAGATTAAAGACGTTATTCAGATGGTGATCTGAATGACGTCTTTTTTTGATTCTAACCCCGTTTTCCTAGCCAAAATCAGTTTCAAAAAAAGTCCGGTTAGACATCCCCGTCTGACCGGACTTTTTTTCTTAACGATAACAATACGGTGTTGAAACGTGCGACCAAAGGCCGACTGTACCCATCATCCGCCTTACCAGTTGGGTCCCACGACCTGATAGCGCATCATGTTCCACTATGGTGACACAATCGTAAGCCGTGAGGACGGCCATCACCACGGGGTGGGCCAAGGGCAAGCTTCAGCTCACCTATTCCACTGCCACTCAAAAAGGCTCTGTAAAACCGCTTGGGTTTTACAGAGCCAATTTTAGGGTGTTTTAAGTGTCGCTTGAACGCTCCTATTCGTGGCGCGCTTCGTAGGTGTCACAACTCTGAATCACACACAGTAGTCCCGTGTCGAACTGAAAGGTTCCCGTCTCCCCAATAAATTCGTTACTGGCGAAGGAAATCGGGTACGGAATCGGTTCATCGTGGAGCGGATACTTCTCGTCAAATAAGCTCAAGTGATCGATCGGTGTTAATGGAATGAACGCCAGATACTTCTTATCAGCTTCCTTTTGGAGCCGGTAATGGCCCGGTAAATAGAAAGTGATTGTATTCTGCCGATCAATCAACCGAATCTGGTTAGCATATTTTTTATACTGCGGCTCCAAGACCAAAAAGAGGTTGGCCATGAAGTGGTCTAAGCGGCCACCAGTAGCCCCATAAATGTCGACGCGATCCGCATGGTAGTCCCGAAAGGCCACCATGACCGCCATCTGCGTATCCGTAAAATCCTTTTCGGGTTGCGCTTGTCGGATGTCCTTAACGTTCCGCCGGACTAATTGTAACTCCGGTTCCTGTAAAGAATCGAAGTCCCCAATGGCCGCTACCGGCTGAATATTCAACCCAATCAACCGCAACGTTCCCCGGTCGACCCCAATCCAGGGGCCCGTAATCTCTTGGTCGGTCAACGTCTGCGGCCAATTGGCCTTAGGCCCGCCCACCAAGAGATTGAACGTTCCACCCTGAGGCATTATTTAGTGGCGTCCTTTAAGGCGTTGATCCGGGCAACGGGATCATCCGCATTGAAGACGTAGGAACCGGCAACGGCAACCGTAGCTCCGGCGTTCGCACACTCAACTACCGTCTTATCATTGACCCCACCATCGACTTCAATGTCGAAGTTGTAGCCCTTTTCCTTCTTAATTGCGTCTAGTTGTGCGATCTTTTGAACCGTACTCTGCAGGAACTTTTGGCCCCCGAAGCCCGGATTGACCGTCATGACCAAGACTTGACCCACCATGTCCAAGACGGGTTCGATCTGACTAACCGGCGTCCCAGGGTTGATGACAACTTCTGGCGTCACACCAGCGTTTTGAATCATCTGTAAGGCACGGTGAATGTGTGGCGTTGCTTCCACGTGGACCCCGATGATGTCGGCCCCCGCCTTAGCAAAGTCATCCACGTAGCGTTCTGGGTTTTGGACCATCATGTGGACGTCTAAGACCATCTTGGTGATAGGCCGAATTGCCTTGACCCATCCGGGACCATAAGACAAGGCTGGGACGAATTGACCATCCATGATGTCGATGTGCAGAACTTCCGCACCCCCACGGTCAACCTTTTCGATATCTGGTTGGAGGTTCACGTAATCTGCGCTTAAAATTGATGGTGCTACTTTAATCATAACTTCTCTTCCTCATTTCTTTTTGTGATAAACAGGTTTTTGGTTCTGTAACAACGTGAGTAATTGCAAGTAGTTGTCGTACCGGCTCTGCAACAGGTCTCCCGCAGCCAATGCGGCCTTGACCGCACAGCCCGGTTCGTTGACGTGTACACATCCCCGAAAACGACAATCTGGCGCCAACCGACGAAATTCAGGGAAATACTGTCCCAGTTCGCGGTAATCGATCGTCAGCGTATCATACGACGAGAATCCCGGCGTATCAGCCACTAACCCACCGGCAACCGGCATCAAACTAACTTTCCGGGTTGTATGCCGTCCCCGGTTCAGGGCCGTCGAAATCTCGCCGGTTGCTAACGTCAGCTCCGGTGCGATGTGGTTCAACAGTGTTGACTTGCCCGCACCGGTCTGACCCATAATGACCGTTTCTTGGCCCGCCAACAACTCGCGTAGCTGGTCCAATCCGGTCGACGCAAAGGGTTCGCGGGTCAGACACACGGCATACCCTAACTGCCGATAGGCCGCCGCCAAGTCTTCAAACTCCTGATACCGTTCATCGTCAATCAGGTCCGTTTTGGTGAAATAAATCACCGGTTGAATCCGACTGACTTCTAAGGCAATCAATTGCCGATCCAGCAAGTTCGTCGAAAAGTCCGGCGCCTTGACCGCCGTCACCACAACGCCTTGGTCAATATTAGCCACGGGCGGTCGTGTTAACGCGTTATCCCGCGGTAGGATCTCTAAAATATACCCTTCCTTGGGAGACGAGCTTTCAAAGCGTACGCGATCACCCACTAAGGGTGTCACCCGCTTCTTGCGAAAGTTTCCCCGGGCCCGGGTTCGATACATCTCGCCATCACTAAACACGTCATAGAACCCGCTTAGCGATTGGCGAATCTGTCCCTCTGCCATGAAGCACCTCCTCTTTGTCGTGATGCAAAAAAGCTCAGTTCCCTTTTATTATAAAAGAACTGAGCTTCAAATGCAGGCTTTTTCCTTAATTTTTCGTCACGTGACTATCTTCACCAATGACTTCACCGTTGCGCACGATCTTATAAGCCCCAGACTTCCCGTGAGCGACCGTGAACGGCAACGAAACCGTCGTGTCATTCGTGATGGTCATCTGTTTGTAAACCGAACTCAACTGGTGATCCTGGTCCCGCAGATAGATTTGAACCAAGTTCTCACTTGCCGCGGAACTGCTACTGTCGTCATCTTCCGTATCGCTGCCACTGGTGGCACTGCTGTCAAACGGAATTTTGACCTTAACACTGAACTGGTCCGTCTCCGAACTGTCACTTTCCGGTCCCCGTGACATAGTCAGCGTAATCTCGTCGCCTTCTTGAACGACAGCGCCCTCACCAGGCGACTGGCGCATGACTTTCCCCTTCGCCACGTCGCTAGAATAGGCGTACGTGAACGCCAGGTTTAAGTTATGGCTCGCCGCATAGTCCTGTGCTTGGCTCTTGGTCTTATCCGTGAGATCACTCAAGGTCACCGTCTGGGTTCCCGTCGAGACCGTCAACGTGATTGCCGTGTCCTTGGGAATCACCTTGTGACCCGCCGAAACGCTCTGTTGAATAATCCGGCCCGCTGGCACACTGGTTGAATGGACCGACTCCCGGTGAACCGTAAAGCCTAGCGCCTCCAGCTTCGCCGCAACGCTGCTATACGAATCTCCCTGGTAGTCGCCTAACCGATAGCGCTTAGGGCCCGTACTGATCCACAGATCGATGACGGAATTACGTTGCAGCTCCGTCCCTGACCGGGGTTCCGTCCGGACAACTCGGTGCCGTTTAACTTTAGCACTAGCCGTCTTATGGATCTCGCCGACCTTCAGGTGGGTAGCCACCAACGTTGACTGGGCCTTGGCTTGTCGCTGACCCACCACATTGGGAACGTTGGTCATCCGGGGTTGAAAGAGTGCGACCCCTAAACCGGCCCCAATCAGTAGCATCAGGATAATCAATCCCATCAGCATAAACTTACGCCGACGGGGATGGCGCTGTTTGTAAGACAGCCGGGCCTTGGGCGCCGTTTCTTCAGTCGACTGCTCACTCGCCTTAGCCGCTGCGGCCGGTTCAGGCGTCGTTTGGGCATGTGCGGTAGCGTCCGATAAGTGGCCCAGCGAACTCAGGGGCAAGACCTTGGTCTCACCGTCATCGTCCGCTTCCGGTGTGAACCGCTCCTCGCCAGCTCGCTTAGGAGACAATGACGTCCGCAGATCCGCGGCCATATCGGCTACACTCGCATACCGGTTCTGCGGCCGCTTCGCCGTGGCCTTGAAGACCACGTTCTCTAGGGCTTGAGGGATCCGTGGATCCGTGTCCCGCACCGCGGGAACGTCCGATTGGAAATGCTTCAACGCAATGGACACCGCCGTTTCCCCTTCAAAGGGAACGGTTCCCGTCAACATCTCGTACAGAATGATTCCCAGTGAATAGATATCCGATTGCTTGGTTGCCATGCCACCACGGGCCTGTTCCGGGGACAGGTAGTGGACCGACCCTAAGACCGTATTGGTCTGCGTCAGACTATGTTCGGACAGGGTCACGGCAATCCCGAAGTCCGTAATCTTCGCCACCCGGTTTTGATCGATCAAGATATTCTGGGGCTTCAGATCCCGGTGGATAATGTTGTGCTCGTGGGCTAGGCGTACCGCACTGAGAATCTGTTCCATGATCTGAATGACTTCCCGGTAAGGTATCGGGAAGTGCGCCTTGATGTAGGCCTTCAGGTCGGTTCCCTTCACGTACTCCATCACCAGGTACTGCATCCCGTTTTCTTCGCCAACGTCGTAGACCTGAACAATATTATCGTGCACTAGCTCGGTTGCGGCTAGAGCTTCGCGTTGAAACCGCCGCATGGTGTTCGGGTCATCCCGCAAGTCTAAACGCAACAACTTGACGGAAACGTCCCGGTCTAAGATCAGGTCGTGGGCCAAATAAACGTTGGCCATGCCCCCTTCACCTAACGCGCGAATGATGCGGTAACGTCCGCTTAACGTGTATCCCGCTCGCATCAGCTCGCCACCTTCCGCCCGCCATTGGCGATAATCAACACGCTAATGTTGTCGAGACCCCCCGCCGCGTTTGCCAGTTCAATCAACCGGTCACACTTGGCTTCTAGCGGCTGGGCGCTTTCTAAGACCGTGGCAATCTGCTGGTCATCGACCATGTTGGTCAATCCATCCGTGCACAGCAATAGCTGATCATTTAGGACCAACGGGTAGGTGTTCAAATCAAAGTTGGCGTCGTTAGAAATCCCTAACGACCGAATAATCACGTTCTTTTGGGGATGGTGTCGCGCCGCCTGTCGGCTGATCTCACCACGCTTCACCAGTTCATTGACCAATGAGTGGTCCTCCGTCAGTTGCCGGAGTTGACCATCGCGTAAGAGGTAAGCCCGGGAATCTCCGATACTGGCAATCACGACTTCATCCGTAAAGTAGACGGCTGCTACCAAGGTCGTTCCCATGCCATTCAGGTCCGCAAATTGATTAGACTTTTCAATAATCGAATGGTTCTCCATGGTAATCTGTTGGCTCAACCATTGGCTCGCTGCGGTGGTCGTGGTCCACGCCGTCAATTCGAAGTCGTGTCCCAGATGGGAGACCGCCATGGCACTCGCCACGTCGCCACCCTGATGACCCCCAATGCCGTCAGCAACCAACGCCAGGTGTTGCCCGGCCTGATTCGTGAAGACATCGACGTAGTCTTGATTATCAGCCCGCTGCTTGCCAATTGCCGTTCGAAAGGCAACTTCCATTGCCGCTCACCTACGCTTTCCGCCGGAAGGCACTCACGAAGAAGCCGTCAGTGTCGAAATCATCGGGATAGATGGATAACGTTGCCGTTTCCCGGTCACCCTTGACGTTGCGCGTCGTGGTCACCCGAACGGCTTCGAAGTCGGGATGATCCGCCAAGAATTGACGAACCACCGCGTCATTTTCCGTCTCCAGAATCGTGCAAGTACTGTAGACCATCAGCCCCTGCGGCTTCAGCTTACGACTCACGGCATCTAAGATGGCCAGCTGAATTTTCTGCAGATGTTGGCTATCTTCGGGGGTCTTATCGTATCGAATCTCGGGTTTCCGCCGAACCAAACCAATCCCGGAACAAGGTGCGTCCACCAGAATCTTGTCAAACGTCTGGTCGGCAAATTCATCATCGACCTTCCGGGCATCCAAAGCCATGGCGTTGACCCGGTCAGCGACCTGCAACCGTGCGGCGTTCTGAGCAATCAGCTTGACCTTCTTGGCATGCAGATCCAAGGCCGTGACCTGACCACCCGCAGCTGGGTCTAGCGCGGCCGCAATCTGCGTGGTCTTCCCCCCAGGAGCGGCACAGGCATCTAAGACCTGATCTCCGGGTTGGACCTGCAGGGCTTCTACGGGTAACATGGCACTCTCGTCTTGAATCGTCAGTTGCCCGTTCTCAAATAATTCGCTGTGGTTAGCGGGTTGGCCGTCAACTCGTAGCCCGTCACCCGAAACAGTGCTGACGTCCACCTGGTATCCCACTGCCTCTAAAGCCTGGATAGCTTGGTCCGCAGTCGTGACGGCCGTGTTGACCCGAACCGACTGGGCAGCCGGTTGGTTGATGGTCTTCAAGATGCTTTCAGTCTTGGCTTCCCCTAACTGAGCCTGCAACGCCTTAACCAGCCAGACAGGCATCGAATAGGTCACACTGAGGCGTTGCGTTGGGTCGCTAATCTGGGCAACATCCGGAACGCCTTGTCGGTCGACGGCGTGTAAGACTCCCGTTACGAACCGACGAATTCCTTCGTGCCCCCGTTCCTTGGCCAACTGAATGGCCTCATCAAAGATGGCCCAATTCGGAATCCGGTCTAAGTACAACATCTGATATAAGGCCACTAACAACGTCATTTTGACCCATGGTTGCAACTTCTGGTTGGGTTTGACAAAACTATCGAGGTAGTATTCCAGTGTTAACTGGTGTTGAATCGTTCCGTAGACCAAGTTGGTCAACAACCGCCGGTCAGCGTCGTTTAAAGTGCTCCGGTCGATCATCTTATCCAATTGCAAGTTCGAGTAGGCACCGCCCGCAACCCGGGTCAGTGCATCCACGGCCATCGACCGTGCTGTTTGATTTTCGCTCATTATTCAGCCACCTGTTCGCCCACTTGTAGGGCATCCGTTGATCCGTTCAGAAAGTCCGTGATACTTAGCTTAGGCTTACCGGCCGGTTGTAACTCATCAATCTGCAGAACACCATGTTCTCCGGTCGCAATTGCCAAGTGATGCTTATCGCGGCTGACCAGTTCCCCGGGCTGTAAGTCCGTGGTCTGATCCAGTACCGTGACCTGCCACAACTTGGTCCGTACCCCGTTCAGATAGATGTGCGCTGTTGGGAACGGCCGTAACGCCCGAACCTTGCAGTCGATCATGTGGGCACTCATGGTCAGATCAATCCGTTCTTCATCGGACTTGATGGTCGGTGCGAACGTGACCCGCTGCTCATCTTGCTTAACGGGGGTAATCTCGCCCGCTAATAACTTAGGTAAGGTATCCAGCAAAAGGTCCCGTCCTAACAGACTAAGCTTATCAAACATACTGCCGACATCGTCTTGGTCGGTGATCGGAATGGCGCGTTGTGCCAGAACATCCCCCGCATCCATCTTTTTCTCCATGAACATGATGGACACCCCGGTCTCTCGATCACCATTCATAATGGCATAGTGGACGGGAGCGCCACCCCGGTACTTCGGTAACAGAGACGCGTGCACGTTTACCGCCGCGACCTTGGCCGCCTTCAAGAGCTTGGTCGGTAGGAACTGGCCAAACGCCGCCGTGACGATTAAGTCCGGTGCTAACGCGATAGCCCGAGCCATCTCAGGGCTCCCTCCAATCTTCTCCGGTTGGAGAACTTCGATATTGTTGGCGACCGCCACTTGCTTAACGGGTGATGCCGTTAAAACGTGCTTACGACCGACCCGCCGATCGGGTTGCGTAACAACCGCTAAGACTTGGTAGTCGTGGTCGATCAAGCTTTGTAAGATAGGCGCGGAAAATTCCGGCGTTCCCATAAAAATCACTGAGGTCATTGTTGCACCATACTTTCTTTAGTTAGAGTCTACATAAAATTCATTGGTTCGGGATCAATGGTAATCGTTAATCCCCGTTGGGCTTTTTGTGCCCCCTGACGAATCTGTTCCAAGACCGCTTTTAACCGCGGCTCGTGCTTATACTTAATCACAACTTGATAATAATACTTCCGTTTGACCCGCGCAATCGCCTTGGGCGTAGGTCCCAAAATAATCGCCTGGTCACTGAGGCCTTGTCGCAACACGTCCACGATCTGATACATGGCTTTCGCCGCGACGGGTTCCTCTTCATGGCTAGCCGTCACTTGCACCGCATAATAGTACGGTGGGTAATTCCCCTGATGGCGCATATGCATCTCCGTGACGAAGAAGCGCTCGTAGTCTTGACTTTGGGCCAGTTGAATCGCGTAATGTTCCGGATTAAAGGTCTGAATAAATACCTCTCCCGGTTTTTCCGCACGGCCGGCCCGACCACTGACCTGCGTCAGGAGTTGAAAGGTCCGCTCACTAGCCCGGAAGTCTGGCAACCCCAGCGCCGTATCGGCATTCAGAACACCCACTAGGGTCACGTTCGGGAAGTCCAAGCCCTTCGCAATCATCTGAGTCCCCAACAAGATGTCCGCCTGGTGCTGTCCGAACTGCTTCAAGAGGCGCTCGTGGGCGCCCTTCCGCCGGGTCGAATCAACGTCCATTCGTAAGATTCGAGCAGCCGGTAACTTAGCCTGCAAGGCTTTTTCAACCTTCTGCGTCCCGGTTCCATAATACCGAATCTTGCGGCTCTGACAGTTAGGACAGATTCGGGGGATGGGTTCTTCGTGGCCACAATAATGGCACTTCATGCTGTGCGTATCCATGTGGAGCGTTAGTGAAATATCACAGTTGGGACACTTCAACACAAACCCGCAGTCCCGACACATCATAAACGACGAATATCCCCGTCGGTTCAGCATCAACACAACTTGTTCTTGGCGATCAAGGCGGGTCTGGATGGCTTCTAAGAGTTCCGGTGAGAAATCACCGTCCCCATTTTCCTTCAAAGCCTCCCGCATATCCACGATATGGACCGTGGGAAGCGGGTGGTCGTTGACTCGGTGTGCGAGGGCCAAGCGGGTATACAACCCCTTTGCTGCTCGCGCCCGGGTCTCCAAAGACGGTGTGGCGCTCCCCAGCACCACTGGCGCTTGGTGAAACTTTCCGCGCCAGATGGCCACGTCACGGGCGTGGTACCGGGGATTTTCATCTTGTTTATAACTGGTTTCGTGTTCCTCATCCATGATAATGATGCCAATATCATGCAAGGGGGCAAACACGGCTGAGCGCGCTCCTACAACGACTGTCGCCTCTCCCCGGTCGATACGACGCCATTCATCGTACTGTTCGCCCTTCGACAAGCCACTATGCAATACCGCAACTTGATGGCCGAACCGGGACTTGACCCGGTTGGTCATTTGCGGCGTCAGGGCAATCTCGGGAACCAGCATTAACGCGGTACGGCCCAGGGCTAAGGCCTTAGCAATACTTTGTAGGTAGACCTCCGTCTTACCGCTTCCCGTGACCCCTTCAACTAAGAAGGTCTGCTGCCGATGTTCTACCATGGCCGCGTCAATCGCATCGACGGCGGTCTGTTGTTCGGCATTCAACGTCAAGGGATGAGTCGGGGGAACGGGTTGTTGAAACGGGTCCCGGTAAACTTCGAGGGCCTGCTTAGTTGCCCACCCTTTTGCCACCGCCGTCCGGATAACTTCCGCACTGACGCCGGCATCACGACCCACTTGTGCTTGAGCAACGGGCGTGGTCCCCATCGTCTGTAGATACGCCAGTAACTGGGCCTGCTTCGGAGCACGTTTAGCTACCGTCGCTTGAATCTCTTGCAACTTCACTGTTGGCAATGCCGGCAGAATGGCTGGAGTGGTCTTAACGGTGGCCTTATCCTGGACATCGTAAGTTACCGTCACCTTACCCGCCCGCCGTAGTTTTAGCAATCCAGCCAGCGTCTCATCGGGCAACTTGCTGACATCGAAGGCCCGCGATGAACTATCTGGAAAGTATTGCGCGCGTTCAGCCGCTGAAATCTTATCGGTCGGCTGAACGAACCGTTCCACAGACGCCTTCAGCAGGTTGGGCAACATGGTTTGGATGCACGTGATCCGAAACGCATAGGTCGTGGTCGCCAGCCAATCTGCGAGCTGCCAAAGTTCTGCGTTCAAGACGGGGGCCAAATCCAAGACGGCTGCAATGGGCTTCAACTGCCCGTCGTACTGGCTCTGATTACTGATTCCCACGACAAAGCCGGAAACGACCCGGTGACCGAACGGGACCGTGACCCGCATCCCCGGTTCCACCTGATCTTGAAACTGTTCCGGAATCGCATAAGAATACGGTTCATTTGTTTGCATGGTTGGTACATCAACTAAGACCTGCGCGATTTGGGCCATCCCGTTCACCTCATTTCTTTGCGAACAACTTTGCGACCTGTTCAATCAACCGTTCACCGATTACTCGTTTGGATGCGACCGGCGTCTGCTGACTAGTCCCATCAGCAAAGAGAAAGGTCACTTGATTATTGTCTCCGTTAAAGCCGATATCCGCTCGTGAGACGTCATTAGCGGCCAGCATATCTAAATGCTTGTGGCGTAATTTCTGACGGCCATTTTTAAGCAATTCCTGGGTCTCAGCGGCAAAGCCCACCACGACCTGGTCCGCCTGCTTCATCGGCGCGACCGTCTTCAAAATATCCGGTGTCTTTTTCAAGGTCAGCGTTAATTCATCGTTATCCGCCGTCTTCTTAATCTTTTGCGTCGCGGCAGTCAACGGTTGGAAATCTGCAACGGCCGCGGCCATGATCAACGCATCGGCCTGCGGGAACCGTGACGTTACGGCGTCTGCTAACTCCTGGGTACTCTCAATGGGGACCACGGTCACGCCACGGGGAACGGTCAGGGCGGTTGGCGCCGTGATCAACGTCACGGTCGCTCCAGCCCGTTGCGCCGCCGCTGCGACCGCATATCCCATCTTGCCAGAAGAATCGTTAGTCAGGAACCGGACCGGATCTAACCGTTCTCGAGTCCCTCCCGCCGTCACTAGGATCCGTTTGCCCGTTAAATCAACGGTCGGTGCCGTGAGTTGCGCCAACTGGGCCACAATCTCGGCTGGCTCTAAGAAGCGGCCTTGGCCCTGATATCCTTCGGCTAACGCACCCGTGGCCGGTGTCAGAACCGTAACGCCGTCATCGATTAACCGCTGCCGGTTACGTTGCGTTGCGGCCGCCTGCCACATGTGGCTGTTCATCGCCGGTACCACGACTTTGGGCGCCGCCGTCGCCAACCAGGTGGCACTCGCCACGTCATCAGCTAACCCGTTAGCGAATTGCGCCATTAAATTAGCAGACGCTGGCGCCGCTAAGGCCAATTCGGTCCAATCAGCCAACTCAACGTGGTCGATCTGCCCATCGGCTTGCCACCATCCCTGGTCCGTCAAGACGGGATGCTTAGTCAAAGTAGCGAACGTTTCCGCCGTAATGAACCGACTCGCCGCTGCCGTTAAGACGACTCGTATCTGGGCACCTGCACGCTGTAGCGCACGTGCTAAGGTGGCGGCTTTATAACTCGCCACGCTACCACTGACCGTTAACGTCACATGTTTATCCTGAAGCATTACAAACCTCCTTTTCTGACTAAAAAGGCCAGATTACCTACTGGCAACCTGGTCTATCCTAGCACCCAACTTAGGCGTTTAAATCTTTTTCGTCTGGATCAATCATCAAAGCCCCGGCCGCAATTTCTTCTAAGGCCCGGCCGATGGTCTTCGGCGACTTGTACTCCGTTAACAGTGGCTTAGCACCCGCGTCCAATTCATGGGCCCGCTTGCTAGCCAACATAATCAATGAATACCGTGAATCCACTTGCGCTAATAAATCATCAACTGAAGGATATAATAGCATTGTTTATTCGTCTCCAATCATCTGTTCGTAATCCGGCATGACCCGGGTCACCCGTAACCGTTCACTGCGAATGATCATCTGAATCCGTTCGACCGCGTTGCTGACTTCGTCGTTCACCACGGCGTAATCGTAGTTGCGCATCATCCGAATCTCACCCACAGCCTTTTTAATCCGCTTATTGATCACGTCCATGGCATCGGTGCCCCGACCAATTAAGCGGTGCTTTAATTCCATTAAATCAGGGGGCGTCAGGAAAACGAAGACGGCATCGGGACAATTGGCCCGAACTTGCATCGCACCATTGACTTCGATTTCCAAGAAGACGTCTTTCCCTTGATCAAGGGTCTCATTAACATATTTTAACGGGGTACCATAGTAGTTGTCAACATACTTGGCGTACTCTAACATCTCGCCGTTCCGAATGTTTTCTTCAAACTCTTCTTTAGAGACAAAGTAGTAATCGACCCCGTTCACTTCACCCTTACGGGGTTTACGAGTTGTCATCGAAATTGAGTAAGAGAAGTCCGTATTGCCCGTTTCAAAAAGCGCCTTCCGTACCGTTCCCTTACCGACTCCCGAAGGACCCGAGAGCACAATGAGCATTCCACGTTTCGCCATTGTCTAAAAATCCCTTCATTAATTAAATTCTGGCCGGTTCACCTTACCCGGCAATTCTACAATTCTATAGGTTACTATATTACCACTCTTTACCACTCGATGGCAGGATTCCCGGCCGAAAACTGAGAAAAAACTTCCGTTCAGAAAAAGCTTGCAATCTTGAACGTGTGTTCGTATAATAAAAATACAAACAAATGTTCGAGGTGATCAGCATGCAAAACTCAACTGCCCGGCGATTCGCCAACCTATCCAATCAAGTCGCCACTATCTATCAAGAATTCTTTGGTGAACTTCCTCTGATTGATGGTCAAGTGGTCTATCCCCAGATGCCTGAATTTCAACTCACTTATTTTCTTGACCAGGCTGTGACCCGCCATTACCGGGTTCAACTTCAATTCAAAGCTGCCCCGAACGTTGCCCCAATGACCGTCAGTGGCTTCCTGCAAACGGATGCTGCTCAGCACATGATTCTGCGGTCTACGTCTTTAACGACCATCGTCACCCCAACGATGCTTCGTTCGGTGCAACGCGTCCACCTTCATTAATTCAATTCATCATGACACCAATCCGCCCTAACCAATCTGACGCAAGCCAAACTGGTTAGAGCGGATTTTTTGAACACCTTATCAATAAGAATGTTGTTAAACCAATCTTTTTAACGTCTGCTTAGGAACGGTTCCGACGCCATTGCAGATAGCTGAGGGTGCCGCCTAGAAGGAGAAGACCCCCAAACAATACCGCCACAGTCCTTTGCTCACTGGTCTGTGGCAGACGACTAACTCCAGCTGAACTACGATGATGGATCGGATGTGATTCGCGCGCCGTACCACGGTCACCACTCACCGACCCAACTCCGGAACCATCAGCGCCACCATTTACTGTGGTGTCAGTATGTGATGCCCGACTCGACGGCGTCACGCCTGGTGTTTTAGTAGTCGTACTCGTTGTGGGTTGCGAGCTGGAGTTACCAGTCGTTTCTGTACTGGTAACTATTTCCGATGAACTCAATTCACTGGAACTGATTACCGGCGGAACCGTACTCGACGAGTTGGTAACGCTTGAAGAACTGGCAACACTTGAAGAACTTGACGATGAGTCCGCTTCATTATTCGGAGATGTTGGCGTACCTGCAGGGGCATCTTGAACCGTCACTGTTACAGGAACGGTCTGCCCTGTGGCAATCGTAAATGAGTGAGTTCGGTGGGCAATGTTTTTATCTAACTGATAACCCTCAGGGGCAACCGTTTCAACAAACTGATAGTTGCCTACTGGCAGGTTTGTCACCTTGACTTGACCATTGGCTGCGGTCGTGACCGTCGTTTCCGGCTGATAATCGACGTACACACCTTGTTCATTTTGCTCCTGCAACTTAAAGACCGCACCCGGTAAGCGTTTTGCTGCATCCGTCGCGTCTTCTTTTATTAGAATGGCACTGCCCGTGGCCTTAGGTGGTGTCTTAGTCTTAACATCCTTCATGATGACCTTCTGAACAGCGGTCACCCCAGCTGTGATCGTAAAGGGCTGACCGTCTGCATTCTTGTCATAGCCTTCCGGTGCCTGTGTTTCGACAAACTGATAGTCCCCACCTGATAATCCCGCAACCGTGATCTGTCCTTGGGCATCGGTAACCAGGTCTGTTTTATCAGCCACGTCTTGATAATGACCGTTAACTAATCGTTGTAATTTAAACGTTGCCCCGGGTAAGACTGCATTGGACGCCGCGTCAATCTTAGTCAACATGGCGCTGCCCTGATTGGCCGCAGGCGTTTTGGTATCCTCCACCGTCACTGCCTGATGGTCCTTAGATCCCGCTGTGATGGTGAAATCAGCCGTTGGTTTCTGGCTTTTAACATACCCCGTTGGCGGCGTAACTTCTGTAAAGTGGTAGGTTCCAGCACTCAATCCCGTAACATTAAGCTGTCCGCTAGCGTCCGTAGTCAACGTCGTTTTATTGGTAACGTCCTGATAACTCTCACCCGTCTTCTTCTGCAAACTGAAGACAGCTCCAGCTAGTGCTTGCTTACTGGTTGCGTCCACCTTCGTGAGCGTCACACTTCCCTGATTGTCGACTGGTTTCTGCTGATCCTTAGCCGTCACTGTCTGGTGAACCGGTGCAGTATTGGGAGAAATCACAAATGGAAGGGGCGTGGTATCCAATTGATAACCATCTGGCGCCTTAGTTTCCACGTACTCATACTCGCCTATTGATAATCCGCTAGAGGTCTGTCCATTATGATCAGTAGTCAGATTTGACTGAGAGACCCTGTCATACTTTTTCGTTGCGGTATTATATTCTCTTAGCTCATAAACAGCACCAGGCAGAACTTTCGCTGGGTCATCCGCATCAACTTTGGTTAAGGTAACTGAGCCCCGGTAACCACCACCTACGTTGCCCTTACCACCCCAGCCAATATCTTTATGATCGTTTCCATACACGGGATTGCTACTGGTCGACCCGCTACCTGTATTACCGGCGGTACCACTAGTCGACGTGAGATCCGCATAATTGGAGAAGTACCCCGCTGTAGCCGTCCCAAGTTGGTCATATTTAGGCGTCGTAGTATACGTTAAAGAAATCTTCTGAGTCACATGTTTCAAGATGAACGTAATCTCTGAACCTTCGGACGTTACCGTCGGCGTGACCTCAGCAATATTATTGCCATCCGCATCTTGTGCATGTGCACTCACGCTTTTAGGGCCATCAAAGGTTAAATTGCCATCAAGGTCATCTTTGATCGTCACATCCCCCAAATCTTTACGATCCGGGTTGATGACTAATTGCCAGACCACTGTATCAGGAATTGAACCCGTATATGTAGAATTATCCGGGACCCAGCCTCCCTTCGCAATTATCTGATGACCAGCACTTGGATCCGTCGTATCTTTTTGCGTCCCCGAAACGGTAAACGAAATTTCACCTGCCCGTCCCACGTTCGTCTGGGCTAATTGGTCATTAAAGGTGATCGTGCCGGTTTGCAAAGCATCCTCTGCTGTAGACGCTTGCGCGTTGAATTTCCCAACGGTTTGCTTACTGCCTACACTGGTCACATCGAAGCCCAAAGAACCATGTGTAGAAGTCTTCGGCATAGTCACCGTAGCGGTGTCTCCAGCAGAAACCTTTTGATGATCATCAATCGACCAATCATATGTTAACTGGTAATAATTTCCAGCGGTTAACAGGGTTTTCCCACTCTGGTAATCCTGGGTAATGTCAACATACTGGCCATCAATGGCCTCTTCAACCTTTACCGGCGCATCCAACCCCTTCGTAACACCAGTAATATCTTGTGCGTAGGCCCCCACTGGCGAGCCAGTCAAAATCGCCAGAATCCCCACAACTGCCATCATCATTAACCATAACAATCTTTTCCTCATTTATGACACCTCTCACTAAAAGTGTAACTAAGATTTACTTTCAGTATACTCCCAAAAGGTAAATTGATTAACGCAAAACTAATATATATCCGAAACTTTTTTTGCGAATCACTATTGGGTCGTCAATAACCATAATGATTCATTACAAAAAACGTTCAACATCGTTAGATAGACTCTAACTGATATTGAACGTTTATCTAATCTTTTCGTTTTGCTTGAGCCGCCAGCGTCAATAATTCCTGGGCGTGTTCCATCGCCAGCTTAGTGACTTGGGTCCCCGCCGACATCCGGGCCAATTCACCGACCCGTTTGTCTTCACTGAGGCGCGTCAACTTGGTTTCCGTCCGGTCACCCACGATTTGTTTCGCAATAAAGAAGTGGTGATCCGCCATGGCCGCCACCTGAGGCAGATGGGTGATACATAGGACCTGTGAGTCGCGCGCGATTCCACTGATTTTTTCAGCAATGGCTTGGGCAACGCGCCCACTGACCCCTGTGTCCACTTCGTCAAAGATAATGGACGTGATCCCCTGCGACTCGGAAAAGATCGTCTTTAGCGCCAACATGATTCGGGACAGTTCTCCCCCAGACGCCACCTTGGCTAAGGGTAACATGGCCTCACCCGGATTCGTCCGCAGATAGAATTCCACGTGGTCCAGCCCCGTACTCAATAGTCCCTGGGCACGATCAAACCGTACCTCAAAGACCGTTTTGTCCATATACAAATCAGCCAGCTCATGGTGAATCGCCGTTTCCAATTTCCGCGCCGCCGTTTGTCGCGCCTGGCTCAACTGCTCCCCTAACTGCCGTAGCTGTGACGCCTGGGCTGCCACCTTCGCTTCTAGGTCGTCAGCCGTCTCGTCGGTCGCTTCCATGTGTTTGAGTTCCGCCGCAATCTTGTCGTAGTACTTCAACACCTGTTCTTCCGAATCACCGTATTTGTACTTCAACTGATTAATGACTTCTAATCGCCGTTCAATCTGGTCTAGGCGCCCTTCGTCCCACTCCAACATATCTAGCTGTGAAGAAACATCCCCCACGGCATCGGTCAAAGCGTAATACGCCGTTTCCAAGCCGCTGGCAATCTGCTTGAACGCCGGATCAAAATCCGCAATGGCCTGCATGGCCTGTAGGGCGTCACTTAGCTGGTCATTGACGCCGGGGACCGTATCTTCCCCGGTCAAAATGACCTGTGCCTTTTGCAAGGCATCGTTAATTTTTTGAAAATTATCTAACCGGTCCCGTTCGGCAACCAATTGTGCCTCTTCGCCCGGTTCTAACTGGGCCGCTTCGATCTCATTGACTTGAAACCGCAACATATCTAAGTGTTGGGCCCATTCTTTTTCGTTAGCTCGCCGACTCTCTAGGGTCGACTTCAACTTAGTATAAGCTTGATAGGTCGTGGTGTACTGTCGCTCCAGCGGCACCACCGCTTTACCAGCAAATTCATCCAACATCCCCAGATGCTTATCCGGCTGCATCAATTCTTGATGCTCATTTTGGCCGTGGATATCTACCGCCGTTTCACCGATTCGCTTCAAGGTACTGGTGTTGACCAACATCCCGTTGACCCGGCAGATATTGCGCCCGTTAGCGTGGATCTCCCGCTGTAAGATGACACTGCCGTCGTCATGATCGATGCCCAGATCATCCAAGACCCGGTAAGTCACGCCGTCTGCCGGGAAAACAAAACTTCCCTGAATCACGGCTTTGGGTGTCCCCGTCCGGACGAAGCTCGCCGACCCCCGGCCACCCGCTAAGAGTCCGACCGCGTCAATGATAATCGATTTTCCGGCACCGGTTTCCCCGGTGAGGACCGTCATCCCGTTTTGAAACGTGACGTCTAGTTGGTCGATGATCGCAAAATTTTTAATAGACAGCTCCTGTAACACGTTGTAGCCTCCTAAAAATAACGACCACCGGTTACGTCGTCAGCATGGGGCTGGTCAGCAAACCGTGGTCGTTTTATCAATCCGCAAGCATGCGGTCGATCGTCTTTTCTAATTGTAAGGCACCCTGGTGGGAAACACAAACCGTGAGGATCTTGCTATCATCCCCCACTACGCCGAAAACAAAGTCGTAACGCATCTGTTCTAGCAGTGAAGCAATCACTGGACCGTTACCCGGTAGCACCTTTAAGTAGCCAAATTGATCTTGTACGGCAAAGGAGACGTAGGCATCTCGCAGGGTCCGTTGTAACTTCTTTTGCGTATCGATCTTCTTTTGCACAGGCAAGCTGTACCGGTACCCACCAGACTCGGCTGGCAATTTGACAAGTTGCATTTCCTTAATATCCCGTGAAATCGTCGCCTGAGTGACGTGAATGCCATCCGCCGCTAAGAGGTCAACAAAATCCTCCTGGCGTTCAATTTCACGGGTGGTCAATAATCGTTTCAGCAATTGCTGACGTTCCTGCTTTTTCATTCCTAGCCCCCCTCATGTGGTAAAAATGCATAAATCTATCATATACCAGAGCTTAGGAATTGGAAAGGAAATTCTAATAATTTTCTCATAATCTATTGTTTTAGGCTGTTATAAGCCGCTTGTAAGGTCTGGTCGACCGAAACGGTATGCGCGCAAACTGCATGTTTATCAACTGACTGCAAGTGCACCAGAAATTCGATGTTGCCTTCGCCACCCTTAATGGGCGAAAAGTCGAGTCCCAATACCGTGTACCCCGTTGCAACTGCAAAATCCAGAATTCCCTGCACGACGGCCCGGTGAACGGCGGGATCCCGCACGATTCCGTGGGCACCAACCTCTTCTCGTTCCGCCTCGAATTGGGGTTTAATCAGCGCTACGACCTCACCATGTTCCGGCAAAATAGCCTTCAATGGCGGTAAAATCAAGCGAAGCGAGATAAAGGAAACATCGATGGAAGCGAAGACGGGCTGTCCTTCCGTAAAGTCAGCTAACTTACTGTAGCGAAAGTTCGTATGCTCCATCACGATGACCCGCGGGTCCTGACGCAGCTTCCAGACCAACTGGTTACTGCCCACATCCAACGCATAACTGAGCTTAGCGCCGTTCTGTAGCATCACATCCGTAAACCCACCGGTCGACGAACCAATGTCCAACACGATCTTATCGGTCAACTCGATCTGAAAGACGTCCAATGCCTTGGCTAACTTGAACCCACCCCGGGACACATAGGGCAATGGATGACCCTTACGGTGCAGTTCCGTATCAATGGGAATCAATTCACCAGGCTTATCGAGCCGTTCCTCATTGGTTCCCAGAATTTCACCAGCCATTACGGCTCGCTTGGCTTCGTCTAACGACGTGTAAAGCCCCTGTTCGACTAAAAGCGCTGCGACATGTTGTTTTTTCATGATTTTGTCACCCGTTTCGTATCGAAATAACTAAAGAACGCCGCTAACAACCGCGTGTCTTGCGCCGTGACCTTGGCTAATGCTGCTTGGCCCGCCGCAATCGTATCGATTAGCGCCTGATTGGCCCCAGCTAAGCCCAATTTACCTGGATAAGTATTCTTGGCTTCACCAGCATCCTTATGCGTAGCTTTACCTAACTCTTCGGGCGACGCCACGACGTCCAAAATATCATCATAAATCTGGTAAGCTAATCCAAACGCGTCGGCAAAGTCTAAGTACGGCGTCCAGTCCTTCCCCGGCAGGCGGCCGAGGATCAACCCGGCCTGAACTGCGTAGTGCAACAGGGCCCCTGTCTTCTCCCGGTGCAATGTCCGCAACTCTCCCATCGGCAGGTCCACGTGTTCAAACTGAATATCACGTGCCTGACCAGCCACCATTCCACCAGGGCCCGCCGCGCGCGCCAATGCTTGAACTAGCGCTGCTTGCGTCTCTCCCGGTAAGTTCGTGGCCGTCAACCACTGGAAGGCCAGCGTGAGCAAGCCATCGCCCGCCAGCGTGGCCATACCCGCACCGAACTTCACATGGTTGGTCGGCTCTCCTCGCCGCAAGGGATCGTTGTCCATAGCTGGTAGGTCGTCATGAATCAACGAATAGGTGTGTAACAACTCTAGCGCCATAATCGGTCGCCAATCGCGTTGCTCTTCGTACACCCCACCTACCGTGGTAAGCGTAGCCATAGTCAACAGGGGACGTAGCCGCTTGCCCCCCGCTAAGAGCGAGTACGTCATGGCATCCATCAGCCGCTCTTCAGTGGTGTCAACGCCCACGGCCGCCCGAAGTGGGGCGTTCAGCCGCGGAACCCACTTGGCTTCAAAAGTCGCTAACTGTTCACGCGTGCTATTGGGCATCGTTGGCCCCCCCTTGCGGCGTCTCAAACGGCGTCTCTTGATCATCGTCCGTCATCATGGTCGTCAAGGTCTTTTCGGCATTCTGCAACGTACTCTGTAGGTCCTTACTCAGGGCAACGCCCTTTTGGAACTGATCTAACGCCTGTTCCAAAGGAATGTCTCCCTTTTCCAGTTGTGCCACGATGGTTTCTAAGGTCGTTAAGTTCTCTTCAAAGGTTGGTTTTTGTGTCTCACTCATTATTGGTCCTCCGTTGCTGGTGTGATTGTCGTAATCGTTGCTTCAGCCGTCCCGTCACTCAGATGAATCGTAGCGGTCGTGGGTTTCAATTCCTGCGTACGCCGCACGATATGGTCATCCTGCGTCACATAACTGTACCCCCGGCCCATGATTTTCAACGGACTGAGGTAATCCAAGCCGCTGGCCAGTTGGGCCACATGTTCCTCTTGTTGGGTCAAGTACCGCCGCATCTCCGTCTTTAACCGGGCTTGCGTCTGCTCGACCTGTTGCTGGGCCTGGTGAACCCGCGTTGCTGGTGACTGGCCGATCAACCACTGCTGATCCAGTTGGACCCGTTGTTGCCAGCCCTGAAGCTGCGTCTGCATTTGTTGCTTAAGTCCCTGCTGTGCGCGGTCCAACCGTTGCACGTAGGTCTCATATAAGCGCTGTGGTTGCTGGAACACGTATGCTCCTAATGACCGATTCAAGCGTTCCTGTTGGAACTTGATGCGGTTCGCCATGGCGTTAAACAACCGCGTCCGTTGCTGCTGTAATTTCACCAGCTCGTCACTCAACACCGGTACCGCCAATTCAGCGGCCGCAGTTGGCGTCGCAGCCCGTACGTCGGCGACTAAATCCGCAATCGTGGTATCCGTTTCGTGACCCACTGAAGAAATCACCGGTAAGTGACTAGCCGCAATCGCTCGAGCAACTACTTCTTCGTTAAATGGCCACAGGTCCTCGATTGAGCCACCTCCCCGACCAATAATCAGGGTGTCGAAACTGCCGTTCGCGTTCGCTCGTTGAATCTGGCGAACGATATCCGCCGCCGCGGCATCCCCCTGAACTACCGCTGGGTAAAGCACAATCTGGGCAATGGGGTACCGCCGCCGGGTCGTGGTGATAATATCCCGAATGACCGCTCCACTGGGACTCGTCACGACCGCAATCCGTTTAGGAAACCGCGGTAACGGCCGTTTAGCCGCCGTGAACAACCCCTCTTGGGCTAACTTACGTTTTAACTGTTCATAAGCCTGATACAAGGCCCCAACGCCGTCTGGCTCCATCCGTTCAACGTAGATCTGATAGCTGCCACTGGGTTCATACAGGGAGATTCGTCCCGTCACTAAGACCTTCATCCCCGTTTCGGGAACAAACTTAAGCTTCTCAAAGGCCGAACGAAACATGATGGCATTAATCTTAGCGTGATCATCCTTGAGACTAAAGTACTGGTGGGCGTGCGGACGCAGGCGGAAGTTCGAAATTTCCCCCGTCAGGTACACCTTCCCTAAGTAAGGGTCGACGTCAAATTTTCGTTTAATATACTGGGTCAGCGCCGTGACCGTTAAGTAATCATTCGTTGCCAAGCTCGTCACTCCACTCACATAAATCGACAGTCTGCCGCATCAACGTCGCAATGGTCATTGGCCCCACGCCGCCAGGCACCGGACTAATGGCGTGGACCTTATCAAAGACCGCGTCAAAGTCGACATCTCCCGTTAGCTTACCGTCAGCGTCCCGGTCCATCCCAACATCGATCACAATCGCTCCCGGCTTCACATCCGCTTCCTTGATCAGGTGCGTCACACCCGTCGCAACCACTAAAACATCGGCCGTCGTGGTCAGCGCCCGTAGATTAGAGCCGTACTTATGGGTAATCGTCACGCTCATATCGGCATTCAGCAACATCGCTGCCATGGGCCGTCCCACGATGTTGCTTCGGCCGACTACCACAGCGTGCTTACCACGCAATGGGGTCTGTAAGCTCTCCAACATGGTCATAATGCCGCGGGGCGTGCAGGATACCGGATAGTGGCCTGGTAGATTCTTAAATAAACGACCCACGTTTACGGGGTGGAAACCATCGACATCCTTACCAGGATCAATCGCATTGATGACGGCTGTCTCATCTAATCCGTTCGGTAGTGGTGACTGGACCAAGATTCCATGAATCGTGGGGTCCACGTTGTACGCTCGCACCACTGCGAGTAGGTCTGCTTGACTAATGGTCGCTGGTAACTGGCGGACAATCGAGTTGATTCCCAATTGACCGGCCTTCCGGTGCTTACTCCGCACGTACAGTTCACTGGCGGGGTCCGTCCCCACGATAATCACCGCGAGTCCCGGAACCTTTCCCTGAGCCGCTAAGGCCGCAACCCGCGTCTTCGTTTGGGCGTTCAACGCCTTAGCCAATTGTTTGCCGTCAATGATGGTCGTCATATCATGAATCCCCCCGTTAAAAAAGTTATACCTCGATTTTAGCATATTTACCGGACCAACGGGGCACCCAGCACCGACAAAAACGGCAATCACCCCCGCAATTAAATCCGTGATATACCAGTGGATTACCGGTATTTCAGAACCCAAAAACACCCACTCCAGTTAAGAAGTGGGTGTCGGTCAAACGAATGGTCAATTAGGCTTGCGTATCTGCCGCATCGTCACCGTCTAACGTATGGGCCAAGACCCCGTTAATGAACCGCCGTGACCGGTCGTCACTGAAGTTCTTGGCTAATTCCAAGGCTTCGTTAACGGCCACCCGGTTAGGAACATCTGGGACGTGGTCAATTTCAAAAAAGGCAACGCGCATAATGATTAAGTCGGTCTTTGCGATTCGTTGCAACTGCCAACCGGCACTCAGATATTTCGCAATCTGAGCATCCAGTTCACTTTGGTGGGCCAAAACCCCTGTGACCAACGTGGTCAGGTACTCGGGTACCGGAACGATCTGGTCAGGGTCATCGGTCAACACGCGTTGGTACAACGCCTCTTGATCGGCATCAGCGTTAGCGTTAAGGGCGAACAGCATTTGAAATGCTCGCTCCCGAATTTGATGTCGTGTAAGTGTCACGATTGTTCACTGTCTCCTTCATCTGGCTGGTTGAACAGGTTATCTGGATCTACCTGCTGCGCCGTCTTTTCGGGAATGACGCCTTCCACGTGAACGTTGACTTCACGTAAGTCAAGGTCGGTCATGAACAACAATTGTTGCTTCACGCTGTCTTGAATGGCCAAAGCAACCTTAGGAACCGCAACGCCGTAGTTCAGGTACACGTAAACATCAACGGCGAGTTCGTCACCGTCGAACGTCAGCTTAACGCCCTTACCGTGTTCCTTACGACCGAAGAGTTCGTTCACGCTGTTGGCCAAAGAACCACGCATCCGTGCAACACCATCGGTTTGGCTAGCCGCAATGCCCACGATAATCTCGAGGACTTGTGGTGCCACCTCAATCTTCCCCAGTGCGGGTTCCTTTGATTCTAAAATAATGTTTGTATCTTCTGCCATTCGTAGACCCTCCCTTACGAGTTGAACTTCAGGTAATGTCTGGATTCAGCGACCTAAGCTCGTGAAATATACGTCGAATCTTGGGTGTTGATGGACAGCTTGTCGCCTTCGTTAACGAAGAATGGCACTTGAACAACCAAGCCGGTCGTCATCGTTGCTGGCTTAGATCCACCAGAAGCGGTGTTCCCCTTGATACTTGGTTCCGTTGAAGCGACTTCCAGAACAACCGTATTTGGAACTTCAATTCCTAAGACTTCAGAATTGTATTGGATCAAGTCAACGTTCATGTTTTCTTGCAAGAACGGTAATTGGTCCTTGATTGCGGAATCTGGAACTGAAATTTGTTCGTAGTTATCCGTATCCATGAAGACCCGGCTATCACCGTCTTCGTACAGGTATTGCATCGAACGCGTTTGAATGTCCGCTTGTTCCATCTTAGCGCCGGCACGGAAAGTCTTTTCTTGAACGGCACCCGTCCGTAAGTTCTTCAGCTTCGTCCGTACGAACGCGCCACCCTTACCAGGTTTAACGTGTTGGAACTCCAAGATCCGCCAGATTGCGTGGTCCACTTCAATGGTTAAACCGTTTTTAAAATTAGCAGTAGAAATTGCCATAATGTCAGCCTCCTAAAAGATGTCTTCTTTATAATATCAATTCTACCCCCTAAAAAGCAAGACAAGGGGTGAGCTTACAAGATAATTAAATTTCGGGGAACCGTAGTCAAAACGGTATGCCCCGTGGCGGTCACTTGCAAATCGTCTTCAATCCGGATTCCGCCTTGTCCTGGGAAGTAGACGCCGGGCTCAACCGTGATGACTTGGTCAGCTTCCAAACGGTCCGGCCAGCCACGACCGATGTTCGGCCCTTCGTGAATGTCCAACCCAATCCCGTGACCGGTCCCGTGGATAAACGCATCCCCGTAACCTTCAGCTGTGAGGTAATCGCGACCTAACTGATCAAGTTCCCCACCGGTCACGCCAGGACGCACAACCGCCATGATTTTGGCTTGAGCCGTCTGCACAGCGGTATATGCCCGCTTCAAAGCGTCCCCTGGGTCCCCCAAGGCAACGGTCCGGGTCAGATCCGACGTATAGCCGTCGACGTAGAACCCACAATCAATGGTCACCAATTCGTGTAAGGCCAAAGGCTTATCGCTCGCCTGACCATGCGGCCAAGCCGAACGGGCCCCGCTGGCCACGATGGTTGGAAAGCTCACACCGGTTGCGCCGTGGTCTTGCATCCACCGAGTCAACCACAAGGCTGCTGCGCGTTCGGTCATTCCGGGCTTTAAGACCGTGAACAAGGCCTCGACCCCCTGGCTAGTCAGGGCTGTCGCCCGTTGGATGGCCGCCAGTTCGTCAGCATCCTTGACCTGACGCAAGTCATCCACAACGTTGGTTAACGGCACGGGATCGGCCGTTAGATGCTCGTCTAGCCAAGTAAACGTCCGTAAGGGTAACGTGTCTTCCAAGCCCAGAACCGTCGCGCCATCCTCAATCAGGGTATCGTTGACTGCTTGCAAGTAGTTTCGTGTAATCACCCGTTCAACCGTCGGAATCGTCCGTTTCAGCTCCGTCTCATAACGGGCATCCGTAATAAAGACCAACCGTTTTGGCGTGACCAACACGTAACCGTCACCCGGCTCAACACTGGTTCCTGTCAAATAACGTTGATTACTGGGTGCCTGAATCAAGAAACTATCAATGCTTAGCGGTACAAACTGCGCACGTAACCGTGCCACGCGATCTGTGGTCATCAACATCCCTCCCAGATAATGAAAGCAAAGAAGAGCTCAAAGCGAATTGGTCTCGCCTCAAGCTCTTCAGTCGTACGAGGAAAACCTCGTGTTATTTAGCTACTTCTTCGGCAACTGGGTAAACGGATACTTGACGCTTGTCGCGACCAAGTCGTTCGAATTTAACCACACCCGCAACCTTAGCGAATAAGGTGTCATCGCCACCACGACCTACGTTCAGGCCAGGGTAGATGTGCGTCCCACGTTGACGGTAAAGGATAGAACCACCCGTAACCGTCGAACCATCAGCAGCCTTCGTCCCAAGACGACGACCAGCAGAGTCCCGACCGTTAGCAGTGGACCCACCACCTTTATGGTGAGAGAAGAATTGTAAGTTCATGTTCATCAGCATATGTTTCACCCCCGTGAATTTAATCGGTGACTTCATCATAAGTGACGAAGTCGGCATAATTCGTTGCGACATCCCGTAACCCATCCGCGAAACTCTGGAGGATTGCTTGTCCCTTTAATTCGGTCGTTGCTTCCAGCTTTGGTGGTAGGTGAACTTCCAGAAAGCCCCCTGCCTGATCACGATTCTCAACGTCGATCGGAATCTTAGCGACTCGTTGTAGGCCGTTGACCGTCGTAATCGCAAGCACCGAAACCGCAGCGCAAACAATGTCTTGGCCATATTCGCCGGAATCGGCATGACCAGTGATTCGAAATGAATTGATTCGGTCGGATCCATAATGGACCGTTGCTTGAATCATCCGGGTTCGCTCCTTTAATCTTTACGCGTTGATAGCGTCAATGACAACCTTGGTGTATGGTTGACGGTGACCCTTCTTCGTGTGTTGGCCCTTCTTTGGCTTGTACTTGTAGGTCACAACCTTCTTTTCCAGACCGTTCTTTTCAACAGTCCCAGTAACAGTTGCGCCATCTACAGTTGGCGTACCAATCTTTGGCGTATCGCCGCCTACGAAGACAACTTGGTCAAAAGTGACCTTAGCGCCGGCCTCAACGTTTAACTTTTCGACGTAAACAGCTTGGCCTGCTTCGACCTTGTACTGCTTACCACCAGTTACGATAATTGCGTACATCTATGTGCACCTCCTTATGATCTAAGACTTAGACTCGCCGAAAACAAGTGACCGAATACGGTACTTAAAAGCTTGTCCCGAGCGGTTGCAGCTGTGGAAGTCCACAAATACAACATGAAAATTGTACCGGAAGCCGCCCCTCCTGTCAAGAAGTTTTGGTTGACAACCGTTAATTTTTTCTTTTTTTACCTTGAAACTCCGCTACTCGCGCATCCAGGGGACACAACGACGGGACCATTTTTCCAAACGGTCCCGTCGTTTAACCTTAACTCATCTTAATAATCGTTGGCCTGTCGGTCTAAGTTGACCTGGCGTTTGGCCTCGTAAGCCGCTTGAATCTGGTCTTGACTGAAGCCGAAATCAACCATTCCCCACTTCAAGAATAACCGCCACGCGTGCCGAAAATCATCCTGCCGATGCGCAAAATGACTGTTAAACAGCATACGCTTCAGAATTAAGTATTGCTGATCCGGGTCCTTCGCCGGGCGACTCTGTGCCAACCCCGTTAGGTCCTCTTCCGTCAACATGATCAGGTGGGTCCAAGTCTTCTTGGCTGCAACCAATAAGAAAAAGTCTAGGGCATCCGTGTACTCCGTCAGCAGAGTCTGCCGAGGCGTCTCACCGGCATCGGCTTTCCCGCGGTGGGTCTTCCAAACTTTGAACCACTCCGACGTGTTGGCAACTTCCGCCAACTCGACATCTAAGGCAACGTAAGCATTCTCAATTTGATGCGGCCGCGTCATTTCGATGTCCCGTTCCGTCGTAATCTGTTCATCCAAAGCAATGGATTGCTGCACTAATTTTGCGAGTTCTAACACGGCAAGTCCTCCCTAACCAAAGATCAGCGGATCGGAGACAATCTCCAAGTCCGTCAAGTTCTCTAAGTACCAGTCCCGAATGAACGGGTAATTTAACAACACGTCGAACCACGAGGTCTTCTGGTCGTCATCGTGAACCGTCAAGACCCACTCAGGCTGTCCTTCTAGTTGGTTGTTAAAGATGTCCACCACAACGCCTTTATCCAAGGCGATTCGGGCACCGTTACCGTTGACGCCGTTAGTTAACATGTAGTCGTTCTTGGCAGCCGCCACGAACAGTCGGTCCACCACACCAGCTGGTAAGTCGGCTGAGTGTACCGGATAATTCTCCGAGTTGGCAGCGTCCAAGATATTAAAGTCCACGGAGTACCCGTAGTCTTCCTTCAGGTAACGGGCAAAGTCAATCAGAATCTGAACGGAGGTCTTAACCGTCTCGACTGGCACCGTTTCGTGGAGGTCGATGATGAACAACTGCGTTAACGCATGACTATTGAAGCGGAACATCTTCCGGTCCAGATTCAGGTAGAACAGGGATTGTCCCGTAGCTCGTTCCCGGTAAAAGACGCCACCATTTTCGGACGTCTCCACACGGAAGTTGAACGTTCCCCGATCACCTAAAGGTGTTAGTTGTTGAATCAACTCCTCATGTTGGTCGCGGGACTGAACCATGACCTGGTTCCCCTGATCATGCAGCTCCAGCATCCGGGACATAAACAGTAGGTAATAGTCCGCATTGCTGTATTGGTGGGGGAACGTGACAAAATCAGAATCCAACTTAAAGTCCGCGAGCTCAGTCGCCGCAGCCACCAACTCGTCCGGGTTCGTGGTCTTGATCAACTGGTCCATCAGCTTCGTGAACGTAATCCCGGTCTCCAACCCCGCCTTAATGGCTGCGTTGTAGTTCAACAGCCGGCCACTGGTCGTTAACGTAGACGGATCGTTTTCGTTAATCATCGACGTTCACCCCACCTTCACTAGAACTCTTACCTACTAGGCTGTTCAAGTAGTCCGCGTATAAGCTCTGATTACGTGCCTGGAAGTGTTCAAAATCATCAAAAGCCTCACGAATACTCTGCTTTTCGTAATTAAGAATTGTGTCTTCCTTAGACAGGACCAAGATTTGGTCGTCATTCGCCTTGATGGTCTTATGGGCGTTCAACGCCTGTTCGTCCTCATCCGCCAACTTGGTCAGTTGGTCAATGATTCCCTGACGTTCATCCTTGATCTTCCCAGATTCCCAAGGCATCCCACTCTTTTGGCTGTTTTCCTTAAGCTGTTCCCGCAACTTGGTCTTTTCGTTATCCCGAACCGGTTGGGCGTCCATCAGCTTCTGGAGCTTTTCGCTTTCACTTGAAATTGCCTCAATCTTTGCGGTGTTTAACCGTTGATGATGCGCTTCAAGTTCAAACGACCGCCGCAGTTTATCGAACTCCGTCTGGTCGAAGTTGAATTGAACGTTGACCACGTCCAGTTCACCAAATAACCGACGATCCCACCAATTTCCGAAGTAAATATGGAATCTCCCGGTCGTATATTCCTCGTAGTAGAAGAACGGGTAAATATGCCCTAGATAGTCGATCAACCGGTCACTTAAGTAGTGACTGATTTGGGGGTGAATATTATCGACTAGTTCTTCCAAATGGTTAACAGACCGCTTGGCCCGCGTTTGTTTAATTTCTTGATAGTACCGTGCTCGGTCCAGTAATTCATAAACTTGACGGTCATCGCCGCGCTGAACCGCCGCCTGTAATGTGCTCAAGTAATCGAGTTTTGTGGCAATTGCCTGGGTTAAGACGTTGGCAGCACTTGTTTGCTGTTCTTGATTTTCCATGAATTATCCCTCATTCTCATGTTCTTAGGCACTGCCGTGAACATTGGTTATACGTTTATGTTACCAACAAAATACGGGAGAATAAAGCCGTTTCAGCGATTTTTAGTGGAAAACAAAAAAATTTTTATAATCAATGTTCTAACCAACGGGTGAACCTTAATTAAACCTTGTCGGGTTCCCCGTCCCCAGATACCTAGGCCCTTCTTAGAGCTTGCTTTCCAAGGTGGGCTCTGGCTCCTATTATACGAAAACTTGGGGCCAACACCGTCTCAAACGCCCAATGAATTTTACACCAGCCCCATTAGGCGCCAAAAAGGCCCGAGACAGCGTCTCCGACCTTCTTAGTCATGTTTAAACTTAAACTTAGTAAAGTTCCAAGTACTGGTCCCGTTCCCATTGTGATACTTGGGTCCGGTAAGAATTGTATTCTAAGTTCTTGGCTTCAATAAAGCTCTGGTACAGGTGGCTACCCATGGCGTTACGCATCACATCATCAGCTGCCAAGTCCTTTAAGGCGTTGTGCAACGTATCTGGCAAGTTGGTAATGTGGTTCTCCTGCCGTTCTTCCGCATCCATCCGGTAGATGTTCCGGTCAACGGCTTCACGTGGTGCCAACTGGTTCCGCAAACCATCCAGCCCAGCTTCCAAGACGGCCGCAATAGCCAAGTATGGGTTGGCCGCTGGATCGACACTCCGGAGCTCCAACCGCGTTGATAAGCCACGGGAACTCGGGACCCGAATCAATGGCGACCGGTTAGACCCGGACCAAGCCACATAGACGGGGGCTTCATACCCTGGCACTAACCGCTTGTAACTGTTGACGATTGGGTTGCAGATCGCCGTAAAGCTCCGGGCGTGCTTCAAGAGCCCGCCTAAGAAGTGGTAAGCATCTTCGGAAAGTTCCATCTCGCCCTTAGGGTCGTAGAAGGCGTTTCCTTTATCGTGGAACAGGGACATGTTCAAGTGCATCCCGGAACCGTTGATTCCTGCTAACGGCTTCGGCATGAAGGTGGCGTACAAGCCGTACTTCCGAGCCACCGTCTTGACCACCAACTTGAACGTTTGGATGTTGTCCGCTGCCGTTAAGGCATCCGCATACTTGAAGTCGATTTCGTGTTGTCCTGGTGCCACTTCATGGTGCGCCGCTTCAACGTCAAAGCCCATTTCTTCCAGCGTCAAGACAATTTCACGCCGGCAATTTTCACCCAAGTCCATTGGGGCCATGTCGAAGTAACTACCTTTATCGTTTAGTTCCGTCGTTGGCTTACCATTTTCATCCATCTTGAAGAGGAAGAATTCTGGTTCGGGGCCAATGTTAAAGTCCGTGAAGCCCGCTTTACGCATATCTGACAGAACACGAATCAAGTTGTTCCGCGGATCGCCTTCAAACGGCTTACCATCTGGCGTATAAACCTCACAAATTACCCGTGCAATCTTCCCCCGTTCCGTACTCCACGGGAAGATCATCCAGGTCGACAGATCCGGATACAGGTACATATCACTTTCCTCGATCCGAACAAAGCCGTCGATGGATGACCCATCAAACATCAGCTTGTTATCCAGTAACTTGCCTAGTTGGCTAATGGGAACTTCAACGTTTTTAATCGTGCCAAATAAATCGGTGAACATCAACCGCAGGAACTTAACGTTTTCGTCCTTTGCCATCTGACGGATGTCATCCTTGGTATATGCAGGTTTTGCCATTCTAATCGCTCCTATCAAATTCTTAGTCACTCATCATCTGTACCCATCATCTATGTTACAGCGGTCGGTGAGGATCGACGCCATCTTGGGGATGACCCAATCCCCCCTGACGAATCAGCTCGTCTTGGAGGATCTGGCGGACGTCCGCATCCGTTAAAGGACGGTCTTGCTTGGCCTTCCGCGCCGCCTCCCGTGCCGCTTGTTGTTCATAGATGGCCTTGATGCCGGCCACGTTCACACCATCATCGAGGTAATCCTTGATCTCCAGTAACCGGTCAATGTCGTTGAGCGAATACATCCGCCGATTCCCGTCATTCCGTTGCGGTAAAACCAACCCCTGCGATTCATAGTATCGAATCTGCCGGGCCGTCAGACTCGTTAACTTCATGACGGTACCGATCGGTAAGACGGCCAACGACCGCCGCAATTCTTTTCCTTTCAACCTACCGGCCCCCTTCAACTATACCGATATCATACCACGTCTCAGAAACAGGTCAAGAAATGATGTCACGTTTTATAACATTCAGAGGTAAAACACCCCAATCTTTAGTTAATCGTAAGAACTAATGTCGGAGCCATGCAGCGACCTGAGTGTCAATCTGGGCCTGCTGTTCCGGGTGCTGGACGAGATCATACCAAGTGGCCTTAGTCTGGTTCCGGAACCAGGTCAATTGCCGCTTAGCATAATGCCGTGAATCCTGCTTAACGGTCTCAATTGCACTAGACCATTGTTCTGGATGATCCAGCACCGGCAACAATTCCCGGTAGCCAATTCCCGTAGCGGCTGGTAATTGTGTCCCACCCTGCTGGTCCAGCCACTTAACTTCATCCCACAGTCCCTGTTGGACCATCTGATCGACCCGCTGGTTAATCCGATGATACAGTAGGGTGCGCTCCGTGTTCAGGGCCAGGTAGCATTCATCATACTGAGGACCAGCGTTGTCTTGCTGAGAGAATCGTTGTCCCGTAACCTGGATCACTTCTAAGGCTCGAACCGTTCGGCGGACATTGGTCTGGGGAATCTTAGCCGCCGCGACCGGGTCCTGCTGGTTCAACTGCTCCCATAAGGCTTGGGCGCCTTTTTCTTGAGCAATGGCCCGTAGCCGCTCCCGAACGGCCGGATCTCCTGGCGCATCCGCTCCCAACGCCAAGCCATCGAATAAGGCCTGAAGATAGAAGCCCGTCCCCCCCGCAATAATCGGGAGGTGTCCGCGTTGTCGAATCGCTGGGATCAACTTCTGGGCTGCCGCGACAAATTGGGCGACCGTAAACTGCTGCGTCACGTCGCAAATATCGATCAGATGATGTGGGGCCTGGGCTTGTTCTGCCGCTGTGGTCTTCGCCGTACCAATGTCTAAGTGTCGGTAAACCTGCATGGAATCCCCGGAAATGATCTCCCCATGAAATTTTTGCGCCAGCTGAATGGCTAACGCCGTTTTACCGACCGCGGTCGGGCCTACAATTGCCAATACTTTCTCCATCTTTCGGACCCCTTCTGAATTAAGTTATCCTTAGCGTACCATACTCTTCTGACCAACCAAAAGGTAAATCACTAGCTATTTGCCGAATAAACTTGCATAATGGAAGCGGATAAATGAATTTCCAGCGAAAGGGGCCATTTACGATGAAGCATTTCACAAAAGGATTCTTATTCGGTGTCGTTGCTACTGCCAGTGCTGTTGCCGGTGCCGTCTTCTCCTTCAAGAAAAAGGTCGTTCAACCCATTGAAGAACAGGAAGAACGTTTCGAGGAAAACCGCAAACGGGCAAACCGGAAGAGCCATTCGGCACACCACGTTTAACCAAATCAAAAAACTGTCATTACCGACCGGGTAATGACAGTTTTTTTAGTATTTCGTCTTTTTCGTTTTTCCTTGCCAACGGGCATAACCAGACTTCAAGATAAAGATCTGGTCATAGCCTTCTTTTGCCAGCAGCAACGCTGCCCGGGTACTCAAAGCCTTCCCCTGATCGTACAAGTAGACTGGCAGATCGGAGCGTAACTCAGTGTGGTAAGCCTTAAACGTTGAATAAGGGATGTTCCGAGCACCTAAAATATGCCCCGCATCAAAATCCTTCTTCTCCCGCAAATCCACGACCTGAGCCTTCCGGATACCTGCCTGAAACGCCTGTTCATCGAGTAGTGTGGAAACCTGGTTGCGCCGGATGACCGTAATCAGCTGCCAACCGCCCCATACGACTAAGAGGAGGATCAAAATGATCCAAGAAACAGCTAATCCGGAAATTGCACCAATTACCAAAACAAAATCGTCCTTCCTGATGGCTTATGCCAATATTAATTAGTTAGTTTTTTGGAACCGCAAAGCTAACGATGCAGCTCCGATAACGCCCGCGTCATTCCCTAATTGGGCTAACCGCAACTTGGTTGAGTCCCGAACAGCTGGGAAAGCATTTTCTTGGAAGTACCGCGTCGTTGGTTGTAACAACGTGTTCCCGGCGTTGGAGACCCCTCCGCCAATGATGATATTGGCTGGATTCAAGATGTTGGCCACGTTGGCCAAAGCCAACCCCAAGTAAAAGGTAACCCGGTCGACCACTTGGTTCGCTAAGATGTCGCCGTTATCTGCCAGATAGAAGACCATCTTGGAGGTCACATTCTCTTGATTATCTTCCATTTCTTTCAACCGAGAAGTGCCCAAGAAGTCCTTAGCCATATCAGCGGCCACGTGCACGACCCCCGTTGCAGAAGCATACTGCTCGAGGCAACCGCGCTTGCCACAGTTACACAAGTAACCGTTTGGTTGAACCGTTACGTGCCCCAGCTCACCGGCACCACCATTGACACCGTGCAGGAGCCGGCCACCAGCGATGACCCCACCGCCGACACCAGTTCCGAGCGTTACAAAGACCACGTCTTCGTCCTTTTCGCCGGCACCTTTCCAGTACTCACCTAGTGACGCCACGTTGGCATCATTGTCCAACACAAATGGGAGTCCCAAGGCTTCTTGAATCTGATCCCGCACTTGTTGCCGTTGCTTCCAGCCCAAGTTAACGGCAAAGAGAACGATTCCATTTTCAATATCGATGGGACCAGGAACGCCCATCCCAATTCCCAAGAAGTCAGCCTTGCTGAACTCAGAACTGGTAATGTGCGCACTGACTGATTTAATGATATTCGGAACAATGTGCTTACCATCATCACTTGTATCCGTCGGAATACTCCACTTCGTCAGGATCTCCCCGTCAACCGAAATAAACGCCATTTTTGTGGTTGTCCCACCTAAATCAATTCCGATTAAATTACGTGCCATAACTCTAAATCCCTCCAATGGATTGGTGTTGATTTCTTGCCCGCTGTTCCTCGAGACGGTGTTCATGTGTGAGGACCACTTTCGCTTGGACAAAGGTCGCCTCATCAACCACCCTTGCTTGCCGCAGGTGATCGAGCTCCAATGCCATCACTTCAATGTCCCACATACGCTTGCCGACGTATACATAAATACCGAATTTTTTAAGTAGCTGCTGAACATCATATAACGTTTTCATTGTGCCACAACCTCCATCAAATTGCACGAGACATTTTACTTGACTATTGCGCCATTCCGTGAAGATACAACCAGACCAATCCACCAATTAATACGATCGATGCGATGACGCGCTTAATTACACTAACTCGACCAATTCTCGGGACCCCGACTAAATAGGCCACGAAAAAGCCAGCAAACAATCCACCAACGTGGCCGGCTAGGTCAATTCCCGGCGTAAAGACATCGAAAGCTAAATTCATCACCACAAAGGCCAAAAAAGTCCGCGCTAACGATCGAATCACTGGATTTTGCCAGAAGGACTCGCCCAACATCATAAAGGCCCCAAAGAGGCCAAAAATTGCCGTACTAGCACCGGCCGATAAACTATCAGAGAAGCAGAAGCTTGCCACGTTACCCCCGATACCGGACACCAAAAAGATGGCCAGGTACCGACCATGGCCGAACGCCACTTCCAACTGCATCCCCACAAAGTACAACGTGATCATGTTCATCAAAATGTGTGTGAAGCCAATATGAAGGAAAATCGGTGTGACTAAGCGCCACCACTGTCCCTGCTGAATCAACGGGTTCAGCTTAGCCCCAAACTCAATTAAAACGCTCCCGTTTGTGCTGCCACCAGCTAGGGTCATCGCTAAGAAAACGATCACCATTAAGCCAATCAGCCCTACCGTCACGTAAGGCGTCTGATCTAACCGTCGCAAGCGATATCGCAAGTGGTTCACCCCAAAGTCCCCTTTATTTTTCTCCCTGTGCCGTTAAAACGGCATCCAACAAAACGTCAAAATCTTCTACCGGCCAGCTAGGCTGTTCCGCTTGTTGTGCCGGTAGTGCCAAGGCCACCTTAAACCCTTGGGTCCGCGGTAAGTAGCGGTCATAGTATCCGCCGCCAAATCCTAACCGTTCGCCACCGGCCGCGAACTTTAGACCGGGGACCACAATCAAATCGAAGGCCGCCGGCTCAATAATTCGTCCGTCCTGCGGCTCTGTTAAGCCAAATTTGGTGGTCTTTAGGGTCGTCTGGTCCGTCAGCTCCCGAAACGCCATCTGACGCTTAGGTAGCGTCTGCGGGACGGCCACGGTCTTGCCCGCCGCTCGGGCAGCCGCAATGATGGGGTGCGTCGCTAGTTCCAAGGAACTACTTAGCGTCGTCGCAATGGTTTGAGCAGCCTGCCACTGCGGCAAAGCCTGTAGTGCATGATAAAGTTGCTGACTAGCCGCTTGCTTCTGATCCGCCGGCATACTGGCCAACGCCTGAATCGTTTGTTGTCGTAGTGTCGCTTTGTCCATGACTACAGGACCTCCTTGAGACCTATTCTATAATAGTGCCTGCCATTTCAAAAATAATTTGCCAGCATGACGCACTGAATCGTCTGAAACCACAAAAAAAGGTGCGGGCTTTCGCCCGTACCCTTTACTTAGTTTCACGATGCAACGTTACTTTCCGTTCGCGCGGGCAGTATTTCTTGAATTCAACCCGGTCCGGGTTATTACGCCGGTTCTTGCTGGATAAGTAATTGCGTTCGTGGCATTCCGTACATTCCAAAGTGATGTGGACACGCATGTGGGTAACCTCCCAACTTGTTCAGAATTACAGGCTAGAGCCTTAACTCGTAATATATTACCATTAATCGGCGACATTTACCAGTCTTATTCCAAATATGTTAAGGAAAAATACTTTACAGGTCTTTTACCCCGCCGTATTTTGTGCGGCACCAGACTTAGTCGCTTTGGTCGGATTATCCAACGTAGAGGTCGACTGAACCGTCTTCCAGTAAGCGGCATAGATCTGCTTAGCTAACTTCATGTTATTGTCTTCATCACTGGTACTCAAGTTTGGCATAGCCAAGGCGACAACGACTTGTGGATCATTGGATGGCGCGTAAGACGCCAAGCTCAGCGTAACCGTTGAATGACCCTTGTAGAAGGTTTCGGCCGTCCCCGTCTTCGCCGAGATTCCTGGTGAGATTGAGGCCAATTCCGCCCCCGTCTTGTAAGTGTTGGTCCCATGAACCACGTCATAGAGGCCTTCCTTGACCAGTTTCTTCTCGGCTTCCGTCATGTCAATGGTGTTCAGGATCTTCGGCGTTACGGTCGACTTGACCGTTCCCAACTTCCCGCTAGACGTGGTCCCACGAATCGCTTGAACCACGTGTGGCGCGATCCGCGTGCCTCCGTTAGCCACGGTTGACATGTACTGGGCCACCTGCATGGTGGTGTAAGCGTCGTAGTTCCCGAAGGCCAAGTCCAAAGCACTCCCAATATCGGCTTTGGTACTACCACCTTGTAACCCACTGCTTTCACCAGGCAGATCGATTCCCGTCTTAACGCCTAACCCGAATTGGTTAAAGTAACCCCGTTCAATACTGAAAGCGTCAGTACTCATGTTCAGCGCGCCCCCTGGTACATAGTTGAACTTAGCTTCCTTCATGGCCAATTGCATCATATAGGAGTTAGAGGAAACTTCCAGCGCAGTTGCCGCGTTGACGGCAATGTTCGCATTCCCACTGTGGTTGAACCAAGACGACTTCTTGACCCCACCAGTGTTGATCACCTTATCCGTCAAGGTATTGTTCTCCGGCGTTATGACTTTGTCCATCAACGCCCCTGAGACCATGGCGCCCTTCACAACGGACCCCATGACGATGTCACTATTGATGGTCCCTAGAGCGTTGTCGGTCATCTTACCCGTCGAAGGATTACGGTCAACCCCGGCGATCCCAATGATTCCCCCAGTGTTGGGATTCATCACGACAGCGTAGGTTCCCGTTGAATAACCACCGGCTCCGGATTCAGCTGAACGAACTAGTTTTTGTAGCTTAGTCTGGAAAGTCGAATTGATGGTCAACTGAAGGTTGTCTCCCTTTTGACCGCCATACTTCTCGACTTCCTTGGTAATCTTGTTATTCCCAGCGACTTCCACTTGCTTCTGTGCTTTGGTCCCACGCAAGACGGACTCGTACTCTTGTTCCAAGTAGGATTGACCCACACTATCGTTTCGGGAGTAACCTTGAGCCAGCAATTCGTTGATCTGGTCACTAGGCAACCCGGTCTTTTCCGACGAAACCGTCCCAATGATTGACTTGATTGATTCACCGTTCGGGTAGCTCCGGGACCAACTGGTGCTGACCTTGATCCCCGGCATTTCGGAAAGGTGTTCACCAATCTCGGCAATTTCCGTACTCGACACGTCCGAATCCTTGATGTACGTGGTCGACAAGGCGTATGCCCCGCTCATCTTAGCGAAAATTTCAGCTGCGTTCTTCTGCGTCGCGGTCAGCTTAAAGCCATCGTCATTTTCCAAGTACGTCATGGCTTTGTTATAGCGTTCCGTTTCCGAATACTGACTGATTTTCGGAATCCGCTTTTCCACCGCTGCCAACCGCTTAGTATCGGCCAAGTAGTAGTCGATCGATTGACGTGGAGTCAACGTATCCGTTGGAACCGTCAAATACTTGCCTAACTTATTGGCGATACTGTACATGTCCGTCGACAGAACGTTCACGCCCTTAGTATAGGCAATCGCTTGGTGCGCTCGGTTCCCCACCAGAACCTTCCCGTTGGAATCATAGATCATCCCCCGCTGAACATTGGTCGTTTCAATGGTGGTATCGGTCTGGTTCACCTGGGCCTTGAATTGCGCACCGTACATTACTTGCAAGTAAGCCAATTGTCCAATCAGCGCTGCAAATAACAGGGCAACAATAATGAAAAGAAAGTTTAACCGAAACGGGATCGACGATTTTTGAGGACCGCTCGACCGCGAGTTTCGGTTACTCATACGATTATAGAAATTCTTCACAACAGCTCTGCTCCTTACTGTACTGCTACTATTTTACCAAACTTCGCCTCACTCCACTATCCCGCTATCGAAATTTAATGATTCTATGCTATTCTAGGTAGTTGAAAGCAAAAAGTACAGGTTCCCCAAGAACCTTTTATAATTTCTAAAGATTGAGGTGGCTTTCTTTTGCAAGCAAAGCAACGGCGTAAAACGCTGACGCAACGTCAATGGACGCTTCTCGGGGCATTCCTGACGCCTTTAATAATCATGACGGCGTATTTTGCCTACCGTCACATGGCTCCCTTCGGTACCAGTAGTTTACTGACCGTCGACTTAGGTCAGCAGTATATCGACTTTTTCGCCTACTTACGGCGCACGATTCTGCACGATCCCAGTGCCATTTTTTACTCCTTCAGTAACGGCCTAGGGGGCGAAATGGTCGGTAACTGGGCTTACTACCTCCTAAGTCCGCTGAATTGGTTGCTCTTCTTCTTTCCCGGAACGTCACTTTCTAGCGGTATTTTTCTGCTAACCGTTCTAAAATACGGCCTTGCGGGACTAAGCTTCGCCTGGCTTCTCCTGAAGCTCACGCCGCAACGCGGTTTCGTGGCCATCACCTTATCAACGGCCTATGCCATGATGGGATGGACCATCGCCAATCAACTGAACATCATGTGGTTAGATGCCCTGTTCTTCCTACCCCTGATTTTCTACGGCCTCTACCGCCTAGTCGTGACCAATCACTGGCGCGCCTATTTAATCTGGCTGACGCTGATGCTAATCGTCAATTACTACATGGCTTACATGATTTGCCTATTCATGATTTTAGCGTTCATTTGGATTGCCGTAACGCACTTTACCTCCTGGCGAAAGTTGGCCTTACAAGCTGGCCGTTTCGCGCTGGGCTCGTTGACTAGCGGGCTCCTGGCCGCAGTAGTCTTACTGCCAACTTGGTGGTCCTTGACCCAGAGTAAGGCTCAGTACACGGTGACGTCGTTCAAGTGGAAGTTTGAGTTTTTCCCACCCAAAATGCTGGCTAAATTCTTCATGGGCACGTTTAACTTCGACCAGATGCCGAGTGGAACGGCCAACCTCTTTGTTGGGGCAATCGCCGTTTTAGGGGCACTCTTCTTCCTGGTCGATCGCCGACAGACCTTACGCAGTCGCCTCACCGCCGGAATCATCACGCTCTTTTTGGCAGCGTCATTATGTGTGCAGCCTTTAGATCTGCTCTGGCACGCGGGCCAATTTCCCGTCTGGTACCCTTACCGGTTCTCCTTCATTGTCGGGTTCTGGCTGATCTGGTTAGCCGCCCAGACCTTGACGGCTGATTTTCAACCCGGTCCGCTTGCAATCGCCCTAGTCACGGTAGTCGTTGCCGGCGGTTGCTTCTACGTGGGGGAAAACCTCAAGAAGTTTTCCTTCCTCCACAGTAACGCCTTCTGGTTAGGCGCACTCTTTGTGGTCTTAGCCTTGCTGATCTACGCATTGCCGATTCGTAAGCACTGGCTCTATCCCCTGATGTTATTCGTGGTCGGAGTCACTGAAGTCACCGCTAATGCTTTCTTGTCTCTGAATAATATCAGCTACGTCTCCCAATCGGAGTACGCCAACTACACCAACGAATTGCAACGCTTAGTAGATAAGACCCAGGCCCACGATCAAAGCTTTTATCGGATTGGAAAGACCTTCCTGCGAACTAAGGGGGACGCTTTCCAAACCGGCTTTAACGGTGGCTCCGTCTTCTCCTCGGCACTGCCTAAAGCCACGCCGACGTTCATGGGACACATTGGGAGTCCTGATGGTGACGGGTTCGTGGAATACAGTAACGGGACCTTAGTCACCGACTCCCTGCTGAATATGAAGTACTACTTCCAGCAAAAGCAATTATCGGGGGCGTTGGCTGGGTCCAACATGCTTCCCGCCAGCACCAACAAGGCCGACTTAGCGGCCTACCGACCAATTCGTCAGGACCACTGGGCAACGACCTATCAGAATCCTTACGCGCTACCGATTGGCTACGCAGCCAGTGATCAGATCCTAACGTTAAAGAATGGGACCGCCGACCCAGCACAATACCAAGCTAATTGGGTCGCGGCCCTGACCGGTAATGCTCAGGATAAACACCTGTATCAAGTAGAAAACTTCAACCAGGTCACGTTCCAAAACATCAATCAGCAGACTAAAATCACCGGCGCCATTCTGCAAAAGAAGAACCTGGTGAAGCCGGCCAGTATCACGTTGACCATCAAGCCCGACACTAACGATGCTTACTACCTGACCTTTGGTTCAACGGTCAATCCCGACAACGCCACCTTCATTCTAAATGGTCAGCCACTGAATCAATACAAGACTTACCGCAATACCATTCTGGTAAGTGTCGCCGACCACGCGAAGGGCAAGACCCTCAAGTTGACCATTCAGCTCAAGAAGAGCTCGCTGTGGCTCGAAAACTTCACGCTTTACCGGCTACAGACGGCGCAATTCAAACAAGCGACCACACAGCTGCAACAGCACCCTTGGCAGCTAACTCAACATAGTCAGCGGTCCTTTGACGGTACCGTGACCGCCACCACGGCTCACCAAGTGCTCAACACGTCGATTCCCTACGCTGCCGGGTGGCATGCCACGGTTAATGGCCACTCCGCTAAGGTTTACAAGACCTTGGGGATGTTCAACGCCGTCAAGTTACGCAAAGGAACCAACCACGTCAAGCTCAGTTACTGGCCCCCAATGTTGAACCTGGGGCTCTTGATCAGTACGCTGACCTTGTTAGTGGTCAGTCTGATTTGGTGGGGACAACATCGTCGTCACCGGCCACGTCCCGCTAACGACCATCACCGTCGCCACTAATCTACCAGTTATTTAAAAAGAGACTCTCCAGCCAACGCCGGAGGGTCTCTTTTCAACGTCTCAGCAATACTCAACGTTTTCTAGGGAAAAGTTTGGGGCATAGGAGCTCCCCAGCGGGAACAGCTATGCCTCTAAGCTTGGTATTTTTAACTGTGATGTCATACGTTGCTGTGAAAACGGGTCTCACAAGTACTCTAATGCTGGTCTATAATTCGCCATTCTCGGTATAAATATAGGTTGGGCCATCGGTCTTAGGGTCATACTCAATGGTCAAATCGTACCCGACAAAGAACCATTCGTCCCCTTCCGTGATGTAGTAGGTGACGTCATCCTTGGTCATGGTCACAACCGGATCGCGCGGATGGTCGTCTGGCGTCATCCCCAACGAAAAACCTTGGTGAACTGGCGTCTTCCCGTAAACTTTACCGAAGAAGCGGATCCCACGACCCGTCATGCCCATATCCTCGCGGAACCACTGACTTGCTCTATCCGTTACCGTAATTTTCATTTTACCAGAACTCCTCTTAACCAGACTATGAATCCGTTTTCAACTACCTTTATAACATGAACGCCCCGTTAATGGCAAGTAGAATCCCTAATTATATTGTTCACAATTAGATTGGGGACCCGCGCTACTAAAAAACCGGACCACCATTCAGGCGTCCGGTTAAATAGTATTCTGTTAACTTTAGTCGACCGCCAAAACCTTGACCGTCATATCGCCACCTGGCGTGGGGAACGTCACGTTCTCACCGACCCGGTGTCCTAACAGCCCCTTAGCAATCGGGGAATCGTTAGAGATTTTTCCCGCCATCGGATCCGCTTCAGCCGCACCGACGATGGTGTATTCTTCGGGATCATCGTCACCTTCTTGGAAAGTGACCTTCTTCCCGACACTGATTTCGTCCTTATCGGTTCCCTCGTTATCAATAATTTGCGCGTATTGAATCATCCGTTCAACCGTGCTGATCCGAGTTTCCAACATACTTTGTTCATCCTTAGCTGATTCGTATTCAGAATTTTCTGAAAGGTCACCGTAAGACCGTGCAATCTTGATGCGTTCAATCACCTTAGGCCGTTGAACCGTCTTCAAGTCTTCCAATTCAGCCTGAAGCTTTTCCTTACCTTCTTCAGTCATTGGATACATTTTATCTTCTGCCACAATGGCCACCCCTTTTTCTCTATTATTTTTACTGAGTCGATATTCTCACGACCCGCCCGTGAGACGGACTAGGCCGATACAGCTAACCCCATCATCTTAAATGGTCGTGTCAGGATTGTCAAAAACTTCTTTATTCCCGTGCGCCTCTAAGATGGCCCGAATCTTCGTGACCAATAAGTCAATGGCCACTTGGTTCTCACCGCCTTCTGGCACGATAATGTCAGCATAACGCTTCGTGGGTTCCACAAATTGATGGTACATCGGCTTCACCGTCTTCAGGTACTGGCTGATAACGGATTCCAGCGAACGGTCCCGTTCGTTCATATCCCGTTGAATCCGACGGATAATCCGAATATCATCATCCGTATCAACGAAGACCTTAATATCCATTAAGTCCCGTAACCGTTCATCATCTAGAATCAAAATTCCTTCCAAAATGATCACGTCACGTGGTTCTTGGTGGATCGTTTCATCACTCCGCGTAAACAAGTTGTAGTCATAGACCGGCTTTTCAATGGGCTCATACCGTAAGAGTTGCTTTAGCTGGTCAACCAGCAGGTCCGTGTCAAACGTCAAAGGATGGTCGTAGTTGACCGCTTTCCGTTGTTCCATGGTCATTTCTGCTTGGTCCTTGTAGTAGGAATCCTGTTGCAAGATCATAATGGAATGACCCACTAATTGATTAAAAATCGCCCGACTAACGGTCGTCTTCCCACTTCCGGAACCCCCGGTAACTCCAATGATGATTGGTCGCTTCTTATCTGCCAACTTTTGTCGCCATCCTTTATTTATTGTCGCTAGCCAGTGAACTGGTCAACGCTTGGTGCTGATCATAGGTCTTTGAAAAGTAAACTTTACCGGTCTTGGTGTTCGCAATAAAGTAATAGTAATCCTTATTCCGCGCACTCGGGTGCAGCACCGCCTTGATCGATGAGACACTCGGACTATCGAACGGCCCAGGGCCGAACCCGGTATGAACGTAAAGGTTATACGGTGATTTTACCTTGAGGTCCTTATAAGTCAATGACTTTTTGGTGGTCTTCAACGCATACTGAACCGCAATATCCGATTGTAAGGCCATATTCGCATCGATTCGGTTCAAGAAGACGCCGGCAATCTTGTCCCGGTCCTTCTGTGTAACCCCTTCGCGTTCAACCAGGGAAGCTAACGTCAACGTCTCTTGAACCGTTAACTTCTGCTTCTTGATGGTCTGGTAATGACTTTGTAGGTTCTGGTCCATCTTGGCCACCATCTCAGTGATCAACTGCTTCAAGGTCATCTTTTTCCCTGCTTGATACGTGGCCGGAGCTAAGTAACCTTCTAAGCGGTACCGGACGTTCTTGGCCTGCTTCGCTGAACTTAACAAGCGGGGATATTTCGCCGCTAATTGGTTGAAGAAGCTCGGACTCTTCATCAAGCTCAGAAATTCTTTTTTGGTGAAGTCCGTTTGGATCGGAATCTCCGCGGCTAATTGATCGACCGTTTCGCCTTCTCGAACCAGCACCTTACCGGCCGTACTCTGGATAGGTTCCGCCGAACCACCCATTTGCAGACGTTTGGCGATCGTGTTCAGAGTCATCGACGGTTTCAACTGGTAGTAGCCCGCCCGAAAGTTCGTGAACTTATGGGACTTCACATAGTAGTTGAAGACCATCCCACTCTTGACCACTTTTTTATCCTGCAGAATCTGCCCAATTTTGTTTGACGTCGCGCCCATCGGCACGTTCACCTGAACCACATTATCGTTACTGGCATCCAGCGGCTTCAGCGCCGACTGAAAGTAATGATACCCAATAATGCCGATTGCTACCGCCAGGATGACCAATAAGCTGGCCACCCCAATCATGATTCGCCGTCCGAAAGAGGTTCGCTTGGGCCCTCGAACCTGTCGTGACGGCGTGGGATCTGTGCCATTATCCAACTTGTTTCCTCCGTTCTATGCCATAGTCCCCTATATTATACAGAACTTCAGGGGCTACGAAAACCAGCAAGTACCACTTTGATAAAAATGTAATGTTTACCTTCAACAAAAAGCGCGAACGACTTGGTCGTCCACGCTCCGTACTTGTTTAACGAATCTCCGCGCCCAGTTCATCTTCCAAACGCTTCGTAACCTTCGCAAAGGCCTGGTTAACGGCATCATCCACTAAGGTGGCGTGCTTGTCTTGATAGGTCAGCGTGTAGGCCAAGGACTTCTTGCCCTTAGGCACCTTAACCCCAGCATAAACGTCGAATAGCTTGACGGACTGCAAGTAAGCGCCGCCCCGCTTCTCAATCAAGTTGACGACCTGTTCGTTGGTCACCTCATCGTCTACCAACATCGCAATATCACGCGTAATTGCAGGATACCGCGAGATCACGTCGTATTGGTTCTCCTGCTTAGGCATCTCAATAATCGCCTGCAGGTTCAATTCAAAGACGTAGGTCGTCCCGATCTTGAACTGCTTAGCAATCGTGGGGTGAATCTCACCAAGGTACCCGATGCGGTGTCCGTGAACCAAGATATCCGCGGTCCGTCCAGGGTGCATCTCCGGCATCTCCTGGTTCGGAACATACGTGACCTCACCATTGACCGCCATGTCTTGCAGGTAAGCTGCAACGATTCCCTTGACTTGGTAGAAATCAACTGCTTGAGCAGGTTGGTTCCAAGCCTGGGGCATCAACGTTCCCGTAATGGCACCGGCAATGTGTTCTTCTTCGCTTGGCCGGTCAGTTCCGTCCTCACGGTAGAAGACCCGTCCTTGTTCATATAACGCAACATCTTTGACTTTCCGGGCGGCATTGTAGGCCAGATCGTCCAACAAGCCCGTAATCAGGTTCATTCGCAAGACCGCGTGATCCACGCTCATTGGCCAAGCCAACTTGGTCGGAACACTCTCGCGCATCATGAACATTTTAGCTTTGTCTTCCGTAGTCAATGCGTACGAGATGGCTTGGTTCAAGCCCAAGGCCTCTAAGGAGTGCCGGGTCGCCCGCATCAGCCGTTGAGCTGGCGTCAAGCGTCCCTGCGTCATCCGTCCCGTCGGCAAGGTCACTGGAATGTTGTCGTAACCGTAGATTCGCGCAATTTCTTCCAGCAGATCGGCCGGAATATGAATATCGTTGCGCCGAATTGGCACCGTGACGGTCATTTGGTCCCCGTCAACAGCCACCGTAAAGCCTAATGATTCCAGAATATGCGTGACCTGTGCCTGCTTGAGGTCCATCCCCAAGACGGCATTCACGTGCGTCAGCGTCAACGGAATCACCGCTGGATCGGGTTGTTGGTTACTGCCCACGGCCGTCCCCGTCTGAACCGCGCCACTAGCTAATTCATCCATCAGCTGAGCAGCAGCATCTAAGGCATCCTGCACACCCGCTTGGTTGACGCCCCGTTCGAACCGCTGTGACGCGTCCGTGTGTAAGTGGTGCCGTTGTGCTGCCTTACGGATGTGATCGTGTTCGAAGACCGCTGCTTCAATGGCCACCGTGTGTGTCTGACCAGTAATGGCGGTCGATAAACCACCCATCACCCCAGCCAACGCAATGGGCGCTTGACCATCAGCAATCACGATATCCTTAGGATCCAAATCGTGGTCATTTTCGTCTAAAGTCGTCAACTGTTCCCCAGCATTTGCTGTCCGAACATAGACGTCCTGTCCCGTAAACTTATCGTAGTCAAAGGCGTGTAGGGGTTGGCCATACTTCAACATGATGTAGTTCGTCACATCGACCACGTTGTTGATTGGCCGAATCCCCGCGTTCCATAACCGAATCTGTAACCACATTGGACTAGGGGCAATCTTCAGGTCGCGGACTAACCGCATCCGGTACTGAGGCGCTAACGCCGCATCCACGTGCAGGGTCAGTTGGTCAGCAATGGCCTCCCCAGTCTCCTTAACGGCTGGTTGGTCCAGCTTAACGGGTTGATCATAGATTGCGGCTAAGTCGCGCAACGTCCCGTTCAAGCTCAGCATGTCGCCTCGGTTAGGCGTGACATCCAAATCAATCAGGCTGTCGTCCATTCCTAAGAGTCCGAAAACGGGTTCACCCGGTTGTGCATCGGCTGGCAATACGTAAATGCCATCAGCGTATTCCTTAGGCACAACATCCTCACTGAATCCAATTTCTTGTAAGGAGCAGATCATGCCATCGGATTCTACGCCCCGCATCTTGGAACGCTTGATCTTCACGTTGTTGGCAATCCGTGACCCCGGTAACGCAACGATCACGTTCTGACCCGCTGCGACGTTGGGTGCCCCACACACGATTTGTGAAGGTTGGTCATCCCCTACATCGACTTCACAGATGTGGAGGTGGTCAGAATCGGGGTGAGCAACCAATGAGTTCACGTGCCCCACCACGATCTTCTTTAACCCGTCGGCGGGCCGTACCACACTGTCCACTTCAACCGACGTCCGTTCGATCTTTTCCGCCAAATCCGTTGCGGAAACATCTAAATCCAAGTATTCTTTAATCCAATTGTAAGAAATATTCATCGTTGGCGGCTATCCTTTCTTGGTAAATTGCGTCAGGAAACGAACATCGTTCAAGTAGAAGTTCCGAATATCGTCGACGCCATACTTCAACATGGCAAACCGGTCGGGACCGACCCCAAACGCGAATCCGCCGTAAACGTCCGGATCCACGCCCGCCATCTTCAAGACGTTCGGGTGGACCATTCCGGCACCTAACACTTCGATCCAGCCCGTGTTCTTGCAGACCTTGCAGCCCTTACCACCACAGTTGAAACAAGTAATATCCGCTTCAACTGATGGTTCCGTGAACGGGAAGTAACTTGGCCGCAGCCGAACATCGAACTTATCTCCGAACAACTCATGCGCTAAGACCTGTAACGTTCCCTTGAGGTCCGCCATGGTCACGTGCTTGTCGATCACTAGGCCTTCCACTTGGTGGAACTGGTGGGAGTGTGTGGGGTCGTCGGTGTCGCGCCGATAAACCACACCGGGAGAGATCATCTTCAATGGGCCCTGACTAAAGTCGTGCTTTTCCAGCGTCCGGGCTTGCATCGGTGACGTCTGCGTCCGCATCAAGATTTCCTTCGTGATGTAGAACGTATCTTGCATGTCCCGAGCGGGGTGGTTCTTAGGCAAGTTCATCATTTCGAAGTTGTACTTATCTTCTTCGACTTCTGGCCCACTCAAGACTTGGTACCCCATCCCTAAGAAGAGGTCTTCAATCTGGTCAATAATTTGTTGGATCACATGAGGCTCACCCTTAGCGACCGGCGTTCCTGGTAAGGTCACATCGATGGTTTCCTTAGCCAACCGCGCGTTTAAAACAGCTGCTTCCAGGTCTTCGCGACGCTTAGCCAATGCAGCGGTCAGGTTATCCCGTACTTCGTTCGCAAACGCACCGACCTTAGGCCGTTCTTCGGCTTCTAGATCCCGCATCCCCCGTAAAACTTCGGTAATGGGACCCTTCTTGCCCAACAGGTTGACCCGAATCTGGTTGACATCCTTCAAGTCTTGGGACTTTTGGATTTCGGCTAACCCTTTTTGTTGTAGTTCCGTTAATCGCTCTTTTAACGACATCCGTGTTTTCCTCCATTTCTACTCAACCACCTAGTGATGCCCACAAAAAAAGCTCCGTTCCTCTTAAAAAGAGGGACGAAGCTTCGCGGTACCACCCTGATTCAGGGCACTAGTTCTCCTAATGCCCCACACTCAGTCGTGATAACGGTCACTCACCGGAGCACCTTTCATCGTTTCCGAATCCCGGTGTCAACTCAAGAAGTGAATTCACCCGAATGGATTTGAAGCAGGGTTTCAGTCATGCCCCGCTCTTCCTGCCAAATCCTTCCGGCTACTAATTTCTATCATCGTCTTTAACTAAATCACTCTTATCAGCCTACCGAACTTTCCGGTAGCTGTCAACTACTTCTCAGCAGCTTCGACCGGACAAGACCACTTGTCAGACCACGCATGAATCGCGGTCATCACATCGCGGAATTCCCGACCTTTAGTGGTCAGGTCATACTCGATCAACGACTTGTCAGGATACGTCCGGCGTACGATCACACCGTTTTGTTCCAGCTCCTTCAAGCGTTCCACCAGCACCCGATCACTGCACCGGGAGACCTTGTGCGCCAAGTCCCGGAACCGTTGCGGGCCATCTTCTAGCAAAACATCAATAATCAAGCCGTTCCACTTCTTACCTAAAAAGGTAAACGTCTGTTCCAAACGAGGACAGAGCGTAAAATCAACTTCTTCTGATTTCGATGTTTCCTCTTTTGTAGGCATCATTTGCATATCGTTTACCTCCCTTCATACATTCCTAGCCCACTCTAAGCGTTAGGCGTTAACTTATCAAGTAGCAGTTGCATATGCTTACGGGCCGGGCCCGTGAACTCGTGGACGGCTTCGTAGTCATCAACTAACGAAACGATCATACTTTCGCGATACCGCGGCATGGCCAACGTGGCCCCCCACATATGCTTCAAAATAATATCCTTTTCCATCGGCGTCAAATCCGTCAACTTTTCGGCGTTCCGTAAAGCGACCCGCGGATGGATAAACGCGTGCGACCCTAAATCGAACTTGGTCGTCCGCCAGTCATAATAAAACAAATCATGAAGCAACCCACCCCGCGCGGTGGCCCGTGCATTTAAATGCAACTTCTTTGCAATCAAGTAACTGTTATACGAAACCGAGATGGAATGGTCCAGTCGATTAGAGTGATGATGCTGGGTATAATTCGCCAGACGTTGCACCGGCTCCTGCGCCAACAAATCAGAAACGATCGCAAGGTATTCGGGATCATCACGCCAAGATAATTTGGTCATAGAATGCTTCCTTTTCAATTAGAATTATGCTGTGATACTACCAATAGTTACCCTGTATTTTACTTACTTTTCCTCAAAATGCAATCATTATGGCCGATTTAGCCGTAAATTAGCACTTTTTTAACGAAAACTGCTAAACGGTCACCATTTTAAGTCGCCTAGTCTTGCAACCTGGCTCTCAATCGATGGCCTCAGCCAAACAACCGAAACATTACAATTCCCGCCGCTACCGCCACGTTTAGCGATTCCGCCCGGCCCTTAATGGGAATGTACAGGTTACGCGTTGTGAGTTGCTGCAGGTCGGGAGCCATGCCGTTCCCTTCATTCCCCATGACAATCGCCCCCGTCGTGACTGGGTCAACGTTCCGGTAATCTTGCGCCTGCGGGTCTAGGTTGGTCCCGTAGACCGGTAAATGCCGCGCCGTGAAGGCCTGAATCCACTGGTGCAGATCTGCTTCCACCACTTCAACGTGAAATTGACTCCCCTGCATCGCCCGCAGGACCTTCGGCAGGTACAGGCTCGCACTCCCTAGTCCCAAGACCACGCCCCGTAAGCCAGCAGCGTCGGCCGTCCGAACCATGGTTCCAATGTTCCCAGGATCTTGCACCTGATCTAAGAACAGCCAGCCTCCTTCAACCGTCTGGGGGTCTAAAACATCCTTAGCCGGTAGCGGGACCGTCGCAAAGATTCCCTGTGGCGTATTGGCATCCCCAATCGTCTTAGCGATACTCTCGGTCAGTTCAAAGCGATCAACGTTGGCCGGCAACTCAGCCGCATGGGCCGTTAACTGTTCCGCCGTTCCCATGATGGCCCGTAACGACTGGTGCGCCAAGATGGCCTCGTGGACCAGATGCCACCCTTCCAATAGGTAGGTTTGCGTTGCTTGACGTCCTTTTTTGGTGGTCAGTGCCCGCCACTGCTTGACCCGTTTATTTTGACTCGATGTGATTTTTTCTTGCAAGAGTAACGCTCCCATTCACTGGTTTTATTCTTAATTTTACCATATATTCGTGTCCGCCGGGAATTGATGCGGTATCATGTCATAAAGGGATATCTTAAAAGGAGGGAAATCACCTTGTTAACTCGTCGCTTTCTGGTGAGTGGTCGCGTTCAGGGCGTCGGCTTTCGCTGGGCCACCGTCCAGTTAGCCCGTGATCTACACGTGACGGGAACCGTTCAGAACCTGGAGACCGGCCAAGTCGCAATCGTAGCCAGCGGTTCAGCCGAGGTCCTGGACTTGTTCGCTCACCGACTCTACCACGTCAATGCTTGGGCTCGGGTCACGGACTTGGTTCAGACGGAACTTCCGGCCCAACACTTTGCCGACTTTCAAATAATCATTTGAAAAAGCCACCTAAATCAAGTAAGATATTGAATGTTCACGGCGATTTCGCCGCATGGGAACGGCAACGTTTCTATTGTTAAATTTATAAAGGGGTTTCTGAAATCAATGAAATTTTCCAAGAGATTTTCGGCCACTGCCGCCCTCGCGAGCTTAGCCTTACTGCTGAGCGGGTGTGTGCAGACCAAGAACGGGAAACCGTATGGCTTCGTCTATGATTACCTCGCCGTTCCCGGACAACACGTCATGGATTGGTTAGCCAACATCTTCGGGAACAGCTACGGCTGGGCCATCATCATCTTAACGGTGATCGTCCGGATGGTCCTGCTTCCCGTCATGGTCAAGCAGATGCGGGGCGCCACGGTCCAACAAGAAAAGATGTCCATGGTTCGGCCTCAGATGCAGGAGATTCAAAAACGGCAGAAGGCTGCGAAGACTAAGGAAGAGCAAGCCGCTATCAGTCAAGAAATGATGGCCCTCTACCGGAACAACGGCATCAGTATGACCGGGGGAATCGGCTGTTTGCCATTATTGATTCAAATGCCGATTTTTGCCGCGTTATACGCCGCTATCCGGTACTCACCTGAGCTTTCCAAAGCCGTCTTCATGAACATCCCCTTAGGGAAAGCTAGTTGGCTGTTAGCCCTGCTCTCCTTCTTGTCCTACTTGCTTCAAGGGTACTTATCCATGCTGGGGATGCCGGAAGATCAGAAGAAGCAGATGCGCTACACCATGCTGATGAGCCCCGTTATGATTCTCTTCTTCACGATGAGTTCACCTGCCGGACTTGGCCTGTACTTCTTCGTGGGTGGGTTGTTCGCCTGCTTGCAAACGTTGATCATCAACTTCTATCGGCCTCGAATTCGGCGGCAGATCAAAGAAGAAATGGAAAAAATGCCTAAACCTGCGCCGGTTGCACCCGTCAAACCCGTTGCACCTAAACAGGTCAAAGCGCAACAAAAACAGATTCATCATCACAACCGCAACCGGAATGCTGGTAAACAACAGCACCGGCGGTAATTGCTAAAACCATCTAAAAGGCGCTCACCAATTCAACTTGGTGAGCGCCTTTTATTCGGGCCTAATGCATCATAGACCTGTGTCTTAATGGTCGTCCGGTGTCTCCGACTTAGTAGCCGGATCTTCACCGGAGTCGTCCTCTAATAGCTGAGACTTCAGCAAGCCAGAAATGTCCGTATTCGCTGCTTGGGCCTGCTGTTTCTTTTTTATCAAACGGTCTGCCGCTTCCTTAGACAGGATTGGCAACGAGATTCGAAAGACGGACCCGTGTCCGACGGCACTCTCAATGGTAATGGACCCGTGATACCCCTCAATCAACCGTTTGGCAATTGCGAGACCCAGTCCATTGCCCCCTTTAGTCCGCGAACGTGCTTTGTCGACCCGATAGAACCGGTTAAAGACCCGGTCGCGATTGGCCTGCGAGATGCCTTCCCCGAAGTCCTGGACCGCAATCTCCACGTTCCGTGAATCTTGCTCGTAGGTCAGGTGGACCTCCTTGCGCGTGGTCGAGTACTTCACGGCGTTATCTAGCAGGATAATCAAGATCTGTTCCAAGTGGTTCCGGTAGATCTGGGCTTGAATCGACTGATGAACGTCATCGTCCAGAATAAAGACATAGTCGGGATGGATCATCTTAAAGTTGTCGTAGACCTGCGTGACCACTTCACTCACATCGGTCACGTCATTGGTAAACGTCACTTCAATCTGCTCCGCCCGTTGCAGATCCAACATCTCTTGAACCAAGCTCTTCATTCGCTTGGTCTCTTGTAAGGAAGCCTTAATGGACTCATCAAGGACCTCGGGATCATCTTTCCCCCACCGGTCCAGCATCTCCATGTGGCCCTGAATAATGGCCACCGGCGTCCGCAACTCATGAGAGACATCTTCCACGAATTGTTGCTGTTGGTCGATGTACCGCTGCGTGGTATCGATCATATCGTTCAGCAGCGCTGTCAAATCACCCAGTTCATCGTTACGCTTAGACACTGGCACTCGTTCATCCGTTTGGGGATCATCCCGCACGGCGTGAATCGTATCCCGAATGGCATCCATAGGCCGTAGTAAGAACGACGCCAAGATGTAGCTGAGAATTGCCGCCGCCAATGCGGCCATCAAGCCCAAGACAATGACGACCTGTAGCAGCCGCGTCTGGGTCTCGTGATAATCCTGGAGGTTATCGTCGACCTGCACGTACCCAATAATCTGGTCATTTTGTTTCGAGCGAATCGGTGTCCGACCAATCAACCCGGATCCCTGCTTGGTCTGCTGGGTCCGAATCTGTTGTTTATTCACCGGCTTAAACGTCGCGACGTTCGCACCCCGACTAGTGAAGAGCAAGGCTCCGGCCGGGTCATACACCGCAACGGTCTGGCTATCCCGAGCTAAGCTGGTCACGATAGCACTATTGTACGGCGTGGTTTTCTTCCCCAAAATCGCCGCTACTCGGGGGCGCAATAGGTTATCGACCGTTTGGCCCGTCAGTTCTTGTTTCTGAGTATTCAGCTTTTCCACCACAACATTCATGGTGTCACCGACATGGGTCCGCTCCTGCTGGAGTAAGACGGTCATGAAACTGTTAAAGATCAGAAGCGCAATCACGGTAAAAATAATCAAAACTGCGCCAGCCGTTGATAAAGCCCACTTCCACTTTAACGAAAAGCGGAACGGCTTTTTCTTAGCCTCAACGGGTTCTTCCGCGAGACTAGATTCGGGAGTTCTCACGACCGCATCACGTACCCCGTGCCCCGGACAGTCTGAATGTAGCTCTTCTGACCAGGCACATCAATTTTGTTCCGTAAGTACCGGACGTACACATCGACCACGTTGGTCTCAACTTCGGATTCGTACCCCCAGACCTTGGTCAGTAACACGTCTCTGGCCAGGACTACGTTCACGTTCTCCATCAACGCCAAGAGCAGTTCGTACTCCCGCTTAGTGAGGTTGATGACCTCGTCGCCACGCCGCACGATTCGGTTTTCCTTCTCAATCGTCAGATCTTTGAACTTCACCGTGGTTTGCTTGGTGTTCTTCTGTTCACCTTCCAAATGAATCCGGCGTAACAGGGCCCGCACCCGGGCCAACAATTCTTCAATGGCAAACGGCTTAACAATGTAATCGTCGGCACCATGATCCAACCCGGAGACACGGTCGATCACCGAGTCACGAGCCGTCATCATAATGATTGGCGTACTCTTCACTTCCCGCACCCGCCGGGCAACTTCAATCCCGTTTAATTCAGGCAACATCAAATCTAGTAAAATCACATCGAAGTCCTGTGATAACGCGGCATCAAGCCCCGTCCGGCCATTAAACTGAACGTTCGTTTCGTATCCTTCGTGCTTCAGTTCCAGTTCAACAAAGCGCGCCAGGTTTTTTTCGTCTTCAATAATTAAAATTCGACTCATTACTCTTTAACTCCTCTAGGGCGATTTAGCTGTGCTCAGCATACACCAGTCGTGGTGTTTCAAGAGCAACCGTGGTTCATTCCAATATTTAATTTTATCATATTTACTCCCAATTGTGCGCCTTTTCCCTTCGTCGTAACAGGGATTAATTGGCAGAAGCGTTAAAAGTGCGCTAAGGCCTGTAAACAACCGGTTGCATTCTTTTGGCTTGTGCTTAATGAAAAATTAATTCGTGGTTACTTTCACATTAGAAAGGCAGTTGAATAACCATTCTAAAGCCATATTATCCCCAATCAGTTTCGACAAAAGTTTTTTAAATTTTATTTTTGTGTATGATTTCACTTGCACTTGTGAATTTTTTAAGTATACTAAGCGGTGTAGATAAAAAAGAAAAGGGGTTCTTTTCATGAAAGCTGCTGTTATTCGCGATTCTGTAGATGGTTATGTTGATATCAAGGACGTCACGCTCCGTCCCATCACTCACGGTGAAGCCTTAGTTAAGATGGAATATTGTGGGCTATGCCACACCGACTTACACGTCGCTGCCGGTGACTTTGGTAAGCAACCAGGTCGGATCATTGGCCATGAAGGTGTCGGTAAAGTGATTCAAGTTGCTGACGATGTTAAAAACTTAAAGATCGGTGACCGGGTCTCCATTGCTTGGTTCTACAAGGGCTGTGGCCACTGTGAATACTGCTTGACCGGTCGGGAAACACTTTGCCGGAATGTTCTGAACTCCGGGTTCACCGTCGATGGTGCCATGGCTGAAGAATGCATCGTGGATGCCAACTATGCTGTTAAGGTCCCTGAAGGTTTGGACCCTGTCGAAGCCACTTCCTTAACTTGTGCTGGTGTGACGATGTACAAGGCCTTGAAGGTCGGCGAGACCAAGCCTGGCCAATGGGTCGAAGTTGTCGGTGCCGGTGGTTTAGGTAACTTGGCCATCCAATACGCCCACAACGTCTTCGGTGCACACGTTGTTGCCGTTGATGGGAACCCAGACAAGCTGGAAGCTGCTAAGGAAAACGGTGCGGAAGTGCTGATCAACCGGCACGACGGTGACGTTGCTGAACAGATTCAAAAGAAGGTCGGCGGGGTCAACACCGCCCAAGTAACTGCCGTTAACGCGGACGCCTTTACGCAATCCGTTAACGCCCTGCGTCCTGATGGGAAGCTCGTTGCCGTGGCCTTACCACAGGGTGACATGAAGCTGAACATCGCCAAGACGGTTCTGGACGGTATCTCCGTTCGTGGTTCCTTAGTTGGGACCCGTCAAGACTTAGCCGAAACCTTCCAATTCGGTGCTGAAGGCAAGGTTCACCCAATCGTTAAGACCCGTCGTTTGGACGAAGTTAACGATATCATTGACGAAATGAAGAACAACCAAATCGTTGGTCGGATGGTCGTCGACTTTACCAAGTAAACTTAAACGATAACGCACTAAACGGCAGTGGCCGTCCCCTCAGGACGTCACTGCCGTTTTGACGTATTCTAGTCTAAAACCGTCAGGCTTCCGTTAACTTAAGCCGCGCTAACCAGTGCTGCACGGCAGCCGTCTCCTGAGTTCCTCGGGCCACAATTCGGCCTGCGTCAACCACAATGATCTGATCAGCCGCCGCAAACAGGGTTGCATCATACTGATGGGTTACTAGCGCCCACCCCGTAGGCCAGCGCGTGGTGAAGACTTGAACCAAGTCATGGGCCGTCTTAGGGTCTAACCCCGTCAAGGGTTCATCTAAAAACGAAAAATCTTTGTTTTGAAGCCACAGACGCGCCACAGCTAACCGATGCCGCTCACCACCCGATAACCGGGTCCCCTGCCGGCTAATGGCTTGCTGGACCCCTTCAGGCGTTGCCCAGCGATCGAGACCCACTAACCGTAGGGCCGCTTGAAGTCGTGGTTCAGCCACCTCCTGGTACAGACTCAAGTTGTTCGCAATCGTATCATCGAAGAGCGCGACCTCTTGCGTCAAGAGTCCCAAGCGCTGAGCCACGGACGTTGCTGAATACTCTTCCAGATTGTGCTGATTAAGCTGTATGGTCCCCGCTATCGACAGTCCCGGAGAAAGTGGTAAGTTCAACAACGTTGACTTACCGCTCCCGCTCTTGCCAACAATAACGTAATGCTGTTGGGCCTGCAAGGTTAGGCTGACACCCTGTAAAATCGACACATCTTTCGAGGCATAACCCACCTGATTAAAAGCTATCTGGGTAAGTGGTGCCAGCTGCCGTTGGGACGCGTTTGACGGGGTCACTGCCAAACGCGCTTCAAGCTCACGTGCCGCTGTACGCCCCCCCACCAGATCTCCTAACAATCCGGAAGCCGACTGAATGGGCTCCGAGATAAAAATCATCAATTGGGAGAAGGCTACCAACTGTCCCAACGTAATCGTCTGCCGCACCACAAAGTAAATTCCGCCAACCCAGGTCCCCAAGTACAACACATTATCCAAGAGCTGGCTGACCCCGCTAACGGTCTTGCGTGTCCACTGATCTTGATTTTGAACGCGCCACAGCCGTTGACTTTGATGATTAAATAGCCGTTGTAATTGTCGTTGAACATTAAAAATTTGAATCGTACGCAATCCCTGCGTTGCATCCTGTAACCGTTGCGTCACCGCTTGATTTTGTTGGAGTACGGCTTGCTTCCGCCGTTGTAAGCGACGCCGTTGAAGAAACGGCACCCCCAATCCCGGCAAGCATAATGCCAAGATCAATAAGCTCAGCCAGGGCTGAATCATCACCGACATGCCCACGGCAATTAAGAATTGCCATAACGCCCGGTACACGTTGACGCTCCCCTGCAGGTATTCTTGCCGAATGATGGGTAACGTAGTCGTAAAGTCATTATAGTAGGTCGTCGTTAGCGCTTGGGTATCCCGGCCAACACCGGTCGGTTGGCGGAACAGTGCCCCTAACAGATCTTGGCGAAGACCAGCCATCATACGATTCAGCGTCGTTTGTGTCAGGTACTGACAGCCGAAAAACATCCCCGCGTCCACTAAAATATAGCCACCCACAATAGCCACCAACCCGCCATAGGATATTGAACTGTGACCCGTCGCTGCATCCGTCATCAGCTGTAACAACGCGGCAACCGCAATTTCAATCGCACTAGCAATCGGTATCAGGAGCAATAACCAGCCTACCGAATACCGAGCATAGTGCCAATAGCGCCGAACCAGCACGTTTTCCACCTCCATAATTAATAAATAATAATCGTTTTATAATCATATTTTAATTTATCATTTATCAACACACAAGTGAAATTAGGGTACAAAAAAACTCCCAGAAGCCGCGGACTTCATAGGAGTTTTTTCATTTAGGTTTAGTTGTTTGCAGTTGCCTTTGCAACGACCTGACGGCCATCGTAGAAGCCACAGCTAGGGCAAACCATGTGTGACTTACGCAGTTCACCACAGTTTGGGCATGGCGTCAAACCAGGGACATTCAACTTAATGTGACCCCGACGCATGCGCTTTTTCGTCTTAGACGTTTTCCGTGCTGGTACAGCCAAAGAAAACACCTCCTTTAATTAAAATTATCCACTAGTGAAAAAATTTTAAGGCTCACAAAGTGACTACTTATCATCCTGATCAGGGAAGAAGTCCTTTAACTTTGCAAGACGTGGATCAACTGATTGATTTTCTGCCTCGACTTTATCTAAGTCGGCCTCACGCACAACCTGCCAATCTTGCCCTTCTGGCATTGCGGCACCTTGTTGTTCGGCATCAGACAGAATGTGCATCGGAATTTGCAAGATGATGTTATCCCCAACGGCTTTATCAAAATCAATCAAGTCGTCCGGAACCACCATCACAACGTCGGTCTTCTCAAACCGTTGCGTTGCCGCAGCATCCGAAACGTAGTACTCCGTCATCCTAAAATCGACGGGTAAATCCACCGGCGTCAAAGACCGACTTGACGGAACCGTCAAATCCGCTTTGACCCGGGCATCCACCGCAACGTCACCGTTCACGACGGAAACCATCCCTTGAACCTTAACGGGACTGAGATCTAAGACCTCTTCCCCATACCGATCCATCAGATCCGCCTTCAAATCCAGCGTCTCCTCAAACTGTAAGGGGTCATTCCGGTGGTTCTTGCGTAACTCGGTCAACGACCATTTCATCGTTATTCCTCCAATGCAACGTGATAAATTATACCTGTCAAGCGAAATGATGTCAAGGTAATTTCCTTGATAGTCTTTGAGAATCGGGAAACATCACGGGAATGCGGCCATCGTCCTGGGCAACGCCAGTCACCAGAGACCGTACCAGGCCCGCCCGGTTGTCCAAAGCTCCCAGCTTCTGCTGCCACTCCCGGTCTGCTCGACTGACCAGCGGCAAAGCCACGTGTTTCTTAATCTGGTGCAGATACTGGCGTCCCACCGCATTATACCCTAAAACGCGAAGGTACTGGGGACCGGCTAACATTTCCGCAGGCTTGGTCTGCAAGAGCACCGATGTGGCCTGCCGCTGTAGTCGCGTATAAGTGTACCGTTTGGTCTTGACCGCGTGCATAAACGCCGCAAAACTCGTCGCGGGCAACGCCGCCTTCTTCAAGCGGTACTCTACGCCCTCACGCATCTGGTACAGGGCTCCCAGGTCCGTTACGGCACTACTGATCAGTTGGTACCGTAATAGGGGCCAGAAGTCCTCCCAACTGGTCAACTGGGTCGTCTGTAACGCGGCTAGCGTGGTCTCAGGCACCACGGACCGAACGGCGTCCCAGTCATCGGCTAGCGCTGCCGTACGAATCGCCGTGGCACTCGCAAAGTGCGCCTGATCGGCAATCCGTTGGTCGTTATGCTGACTCCCCCGTCGCGGTAACGGTACTAAGCGGAGCGGACTACCAGCTTGGCGGTTCGCTAGGGCATAGAAGAAGCCCAGAATGTCATTAGCCGCATTCAACGTAATCCCCGTCTGATCCCGGAGATACCCCTGAAACAGGGTCGCGTAGGTCTGGTCGAACCGTTTAAACGTCGCCGGATTCGTGGGCAAATGAGCCATCAGTTGCCCATAGTCTAAATCCGGATGCTCCGTCCCAAACGCTAACCACTGACACCCCAGCGCTGCTAATACCTGCACACCCCCCGCAGCAAATAAATGCGCGGGTTGAACGGCACTGGTCGTAGGTAATTCGACCACTAGATCGACGCCGCTTACTAACGCTGCTTGGGCCCGCTGCCACTTGTCCATCAAGGCCGGTTCCCCACGCTGGACCCAGTTACCACTCATCGCCACCACGATGAGATCCGCATCCGTCTGCGTGCGCACCTGGCTCAATTGATACGCGTGTCCATTATGAAAAGGATTATATTCGGCAATGATACCTGCCGCCCGTAACGTCATGGTTAAGCCTCCCGTGTGGCCTCAAAGAACCAACGCGTGGTCTGATCATCAATGTCCCGTTCACCAAAGTCGGCGCTTACCCGCTTTAAGGTCAGTCCAGCTTGTTGAAGCGCCTGCTGATAATCAGCCAACGCGTAAGTTCGTTCATGGTGTAATTCCGTAACTTTGTGATAGGCGTCGTCGGCGACATCGTGAATAAAGAACGTTAAGTCGTGCTCAACGGCGTGTTCTTCATCTTCAATCCCGTAACTGGTCCAGAGAAAGGCCCGGTCATCATCAACATAATTATACATATACCCCGGGTAGACGTCGTCCGTCTGATGGGGCGTGATGACGTCAAACAAGAACTTTCCGCCGATTGCCAAGTGATCATGAACCTGCGTAAAGGCCTGCGTGACCGTCGCGATATCTGGTAAGTAGCAGAACGAATCGGCAAAACAAGTCACTGTTTGATACGTGTCGATCTCACTGAGGTCGACCATGTTCCCCGCCATCAGCGGAAAGGTCACCTGGGCCTCTTCAGCGTGTTTTTCCGCCAAAGCCAGCATCTCTTCCGACAGATCTAAGCCACTCACGTCATACCCCCGCTGGGCGAGTTGAACACCTAGCCGACCGCTCCCACAGGCCAAATCCAACAAGGGCCCTTCCGTAGGTGCAACACGTGAAGCGACAAAATCCAGCCATTGTTGGTACATGGCTGGATCAAACAATTCGTCGTATAACTGGGCGAAGGATTGATAAATCATGCTTCTGCTTCGACCCATTGGCTCAGGTCAACGGTTGGCGCGTCGGACCAGAGCTTTTCCAGATTGTAGTGGGACCGTTGTTCCTTCTGGAAAACGTGAACCACAACGTCACCTAGGTCGATTAAGATCCAGTTGGCGCCATCCTTACCTTCCACGTCGCGAATCGTCACGTCGTTTTCGGCCATCTTATCAATGATTTCGTCAGCAATCGCCTTAACTTGCCGGCTAGAATTAGCTTCCATGATCAGGAAGTAGTCTGCCATCAAGCTGATTTTCTGCATATCCAATGCGGTAATGCCCTCTGCCCGCTTGCTTTCAGCGGCTTTAACTGCAATTTCTAATAATGTTTTGCTTTCCAAATGATGTGCTCCTCTCAAATCGTCGGGTAACGCCGAATCCAGGCGTTATAGGTTTCAATAGACTTAGGGTAAACGGGTTGGTTCTTCGCCACTAAGTACGCCAACGTGTGTTGTGCTTGATAGGCTACCCCGCGGCCCAAGTCTTGTGCCGTGAGTTCCCGGGCCCGATCAACCCCGGGAAAGTCGCGGGCTGGTTCAATGAAGTCTGCCATATACACAATCTGCTCCAGCTTCGTCATGTAAACCGCGCCGGTGGTATGGTGCCGAACCGCATTTAAGATGTCCTCATCCATGACACCCAGCTCGCGCTTAACGAACTCAGCACCCACAACGCCGTGCCAGATGGCATTGCCGTAGGTGAGCAACGCGGGATCCATGGCATAGTCGTGAATGGCCTGGATAAAGTCTTCATCCGGTCGCTGCTTCGCGTAATCATGGGTCAACCCCGCAATACTGGCTTTCTCCAAATCAACGTGGTTCGCTTGGGCTAACTGAATGGCAGTCTGCTCCACCCGTAAAACGTGTTGAAACCGCTTGGGCTTTAGCTGCTTTTCAATCTTAGCCAGCAACTCCTCCCGGGTCCCCGGAAAGAGGTGTTCCGTATACGTCATCTCAGCCACGATATAACAAATGCTCCTTTATATAGAGATCCACCAAGGTCGGAACCAGATAACGAACCGACTGGCCCCGCCGAACTTGTTCCCGAACCATCGTCGAACTAATGCCAATCTGCGGCACGTCGACCCAGAGAACGGGATACGGCGACTCGTGAGTGTATCCCTGACGGCAAACGCCCACAAACTGGACCAACTTTACCAAATCATTAATCCGGTACCACTTCGGCAGGTAGGCGACCATGTCGCCGCCAATAATGAAATAATACTGATTTTCTGGATGTTGCTGGGTAAGCTGGCGCATCGTCTCATAACTATAGCTCCGGCCCCCCCGCTCAACTTCAGTTAATTCTAACGAGAATCGCGGATTATCCGCAATCGCTGCCTTGACCATGGCCACCCGGTCCTTTGCCGGAATCGTAATCTTTCGATCAACGTGTGGCGGCTCCGCATCCGGCATGAACAAGACTTGATCTAAGCCCAACTGGGTCGCAACCTGATCCGCAATCACTAAGTGTCCTAAGTGCGGCGGATTAAAAGTTCCGCCAAGAATGCCGATTCGACGCTTCTTGGCCGTAGCCGCCATCTCCGTAGCGACTTTCGTACTCGTTCGTTCTAAGATCTTTACCACGACCGCTTAGCCCCCTTACATGTCTTCAACCACCGTTGAATAGCGTTGATTATCCGTATCCGTTGCCGGCCGGTACAGCACTAGTACCCGTCCAATCGTTTGAACGACTTGAATGTCCGTATGGCCTTCGATGAAGTCCTTGGTCTCTGCGACCGTGGCTTCGGCACTTTGTTGCAGGTTAATCTTAATCAGTTCCCGCTTTTCCAGGGCCCCTGTCAGCTGATCTAACCACGTCTGGGTCAGCCCATTTTTGCCAACAGAAAAGATGGGCCGTAGGTTGTGGGCTTGTGCCCGTAAATAGCGTTTTTGTTTGCCTCGTAACAAATTTATTTCCTCCATTACTATATCATTGCGCGTCGTAACAAGACGCCAACACCCTCGGGTGCCCAGCCGGTCACATTGACCCCTGCTGGTACTGTGATCCACCCTAAGCCTTCAAAGACTAAGTCACTCTTAGCCGTGGTCTTAAAGGTGTGGGCCACTAAGGCTGGAAAATCAGCGACGTTTTCCGGTTGCGGTGGCGTCAGAAGTTGTCCTAACTGCCGTTGCCGAAAATCATCGGCGTTCGCCAGCTTGGTCCGATGAATGTATAGGTTGTTCTCGAAATAAGCCGTGAACCCTGACTTAGGCCCCTTGTCATAATCGAAACGTGCCACACCACCTAAGAATAACGTCTGCTGGTCATTCAACTGGTAGACCTTCGGCTTAATCGGTTTCTGTGGCGTCACAATCTTGAGGTCCTTCCCCGTTAGGAAGTGGGCCATCTGTGCATTTTGAATAATCCCCGGCGTATCAACCAAGACATGGTCGTCATCTAGTGGCAACTCAATCTTGTCCAAGGTCGTCCCCGGGAACCGTGACGTGGTGATCAGGTCACGGACTCCGGTATTCTGCCGGATAATTTGATTAATTAACGTTGACTTGCCGACGTTGGTCACGCCGACTACGTAAACGTCGCGGTTTCCCCGGTATTTGTCAATCTTGGCAAGGAGACTATCGACCGACTGGTTGGTCTTAGCACTCAATAACGTCACGTCAATCGGCCGCAAGCCCGCTTCATTCGCCCGTTGCCGCAACCAGTCTTGCAACTTGCTGCGCTTCAACGAACTTGGCAAGAGGTCCTCTTTATTCCCGACCAGCAGAACGGGGTTGTCCCCGACAAACCGGTGCAACCCTGGAATCACACTACCGTTAAAGTCAAAGATGTCGACAACATACACGATTAGGGCATTTGCGTCTTGAATCTGCGTCAACAGGTTTAAGAAATCGTCATCGGTCAACCCGACTGGCGTAATTTCGTTATAGTTCCGTAACCGGAAGCACCGTTGGCAATAGACTTCGTTGGTTTCAATGCCCTTATCCAAGGCGGACTGAGGCGTATACCCCGGTGCCGTCTTATCCGTTGTTTGAATCATTGCGCCACACCCAATGCAACGTAACGGTTCCCCGTCCACTAAGACGGGGTCAATGTGTTTTTCGTTCATTTAAATCCTCCTGCCAAGTTAACTCTGGATAGACGTGACGTAACCGCCACATCACGATTTTTTCTAGGAAACGGTTGCCCTTGGTGACCCAGGCGTCCGATTGAATCAACGGCTTGACCAGTACACTACGAATGCCGCTATTGTGGGCCGCCCAGACATCCGTCAATAACTGGTCACCGACCATCACCACTTCATCGCGGCGAAGGTGCCAACGGGTCAAGGCCCGCTTGAGCCCCCACGACAACGGCTTCAGTGCACGGTGAATATACGGTAGCTTAAACGGGGCAACGGCCCGGTCCACCCGCTGGCGACTGTTGTTGGAAACCACGATCACCCGAATCCCGGCTAATTCTAATAAATTGAGCCAGTGACGTAATTCCGGCGTTCCATCCGGATTGTTCCAAGCAATCAAGGTATTGTCCAAATCGGTCAAGACTGCTCGAATCCCTTGCGCCTTCAAATCGGCGGGGGTCAAATCATATATGTTCGTAACCATCCACGTGGGTTTAAATCCAGCAACCATGCGGGTGACTCCTCCCTTCGTGCCAATGCCATACTGGCATATCTAGCACTTCATTATACGCAATATCTGGTTATTTTACCACCCATGGTGTTTGCGGACCGCACCACTTCCGTCTAAGACCCATGGGGCATCTTAACGGCTATCTTCTGCGACCCGCAAAAATAAAAAAGGCCCCGCTGAAAGTCAGCGAAGTCTTTTCATCGACTGAAATTAAGCAGCCAATGCTTGCTTAGCTTGGTCAGCTAAAGCAGTGAAGGCAGCTGCATCGTTCACAGCTAAGTCGGCTAACATCTTCCGGTTAACATCAATGTTGGCTAACTTCAAACCGTGCATCAACTTGCTGTAGCTCAGACCGTTCATCCGGGCTGCGGCGTTGATCCGGGCAATCCAAAGCTTACGGAAGTTACGCTTCGTAGCTTTACGGTCACGGAAGGAGTATTGGTAACCCTTCCGAACTTGGTCCTTAGCAACCTTGAATAAACGGTGCTTGGAGCCCCGGTAACCCTTAGCTAACTTTAAAACTTTCTTACGACGTGCGCGTGTAACATTACCGCCTTTAACTCGTGGCATAATCTTTTCCTCCTAAATCAATTCAAACATTATGGGGACGATTCATCGTCCACCCGAAATTTTAACGACCGAATACCCGAGAATTACTTTTGTAATAAGCTCCGGTAAGTCTTGATAGTCGTTTGATCCATCATCCGGGTCCCACGAAGGTTCCGGCGTTGCTTCTTGGTCTTACCGTGGAAACGGTGAGACGTGTAAGCATTAGCACTCTTGATACCGCCCTTAGCAGTTACTTTGAAACGCTTGGCTGCAGCGCGGTTAGTCTTCATCTTTGGCATAGTACGAAAAATCCTCCTTAAGTTCGTAGCCGAAGCTACACAATCAACTCTTACTTTTTCTCAATGGGTGAGAGCATCAAGAACATGCTCCGACCATCCATCTTTGGCCGTTGCTCAACCGTTGCCACGTCAGAAGTTTCTTCTGCCATGCGATTGAGTACTTCGCGACCAATGTCTTTATGGGTAATGGCCCGACCCTTGAACCGGATTGAGACCCGAACCTTTTCACCCTTGGTCAAGAACTTCTTAGCGTTCTTCAACTTGAAGTTAAAGTCGTTGGTATCAATGGTAGGACTCAGACGCACTTCCTTAACACTGACCACTTTTTGCTTTTTCCGAGCTTCGCGTTGCTTCTTCTGCAACTCGAACCGGTACTTCCCGTAATCCATGATCCGGGCTACGGGTGGCTTAGCTTTCGGTGCAACCAAAACTAAATCGAGGTTGGCGTCTTCGGCGATCTGTAATGCATCGCGCTTGGACTTGATTCCTAATTGGTCACCGTTATCGGCAATCAACCGAACTTCGCGTGCGCGAATCCCCTCGTTGACAATCGTGTCGTTTGCTATGGTAATCCACCTCCAAAATAATCTTGAGAACCACATGAGACAAAAAATGCGGGAACCTTTGATGAAAATCAAACGGCTCCCGCAAGAAATCCCATTCTAAAGAACGGAATTAACGTGCATATCCAGCCCAGCAACTTAGTCACAAGGCGAGAAGCGGTAGCCTCTGCTTAATTTCTCAACTTAACCATCATATCAGGACCAGTTGCGGATGTCAACTGCTTTTCCCAAAACAATGGCTAATCGTCAACCTAGTCTAATCCACCGACCGATGAACTAGTCTTGGTCTAACTTCTTTTCAACTTGGCTTTCTTCACCCGTGCTGTCTCCGTCACGGCTGTATGAGGCAATGTCGTCCAGAATTTCCTTCATGAAGTCGGCGCTGCTCATGGATTGCGCATCGTCTTCCCCGTACTTCCGTACAGACACACTGCCGTTGGCCATTTCTTGTTCCCCGACCACTAACGTGTATGGAATCTTGTGCGTTTGGGCATCCCGAATCAGGTAACCCATCTTTTCGCCCCGCTTGTCGACGTTGACCCGAATGTTCGCAGCCTTCATCTCAGCAGCTAACTTATCCGCGTAAGCGCCATGCTTTTCTTCGGAAACGGGGATAATCGTCACTTGCTTGGGTGCCAACCAAGTTGGGAAAGCACCCTTGTAGATTTCAGTCAGGTAAGCCGTGAACCGTTCCATCGTGGAAACCAAACCACGGTGAATCATCACTGGACGGTGTTCTTCACCATCAGCACCGATGTAGTGCAGGTCGAACCGTTCTGGCAACATGAAGTCTAATTGAATCGTGGATAACGTTTCTTCGTTCCCCAGGGCCGTCTTAGTCTGGACGTCCAGCTTAGGACCGTAGAAGGCCGCTTCCCCTTCAGCTTCGACGTAATCTAGACCTAAGTCGTCCATGGCACCCTTCAACATGGTTTGTGCCTTGTTCCACATCTCGTCATCGGCGAAGTACTTTTCAGTGTTCTTAGGATCCCGGTAACTTAACCGGAACGTGTAATCGTTGATATCGAAGTCAGCGTAGACCTGAACCATCAACTTCAAGATGCGCTTGAATTCGTCTTGAATCTGATCTGGTGCCACGAACGTGTGCCCGTCGTTCAAGGTCATTTCACGAACCCGTTGCAGACCACTCAGGGCACCTGACTTTTCGTAACGGTGCATCATCCCTAATTCGGCAATCCGCAATGGCAATTCCCGGTAAGAACGGATGTGGTGGTTGTAAATCTGAATGTGGCTTGGGCAGTTCATTGGCCGTAATTCCAGCTGTTCGCCATCACCCATGTCCATTGGTGGGAACATGTCTTCCCGGTAGTGGGCCCAGTGACCAGATTGCTTGTATAAGTCCAAGTTAGCCAGAACTGGCGTGTAAACGTGTTGGTAACCGTTGGCCACTTCCTTGTCGATGATGTAACGTTCGATTGTCCGCCGAATCGTAGCACCATTTGGCATCCAGTAAGGTAAGCCGGCTCCAACCTTCGGGTCAACGAAGAACAGATCCAGTTGATTCCCGATAACTCGGTGATCCCGCTCGCGGGCTTCTTGCCGCCGTGCTAAGTCAGCCTTTAAATCAGCTTCCTTGTAGAAGGCCGTCCCGTAGATCCGTTGCAGCATTGGGTTCGAAGACTTGCCTTGCCAGTAGGCACCGGCAACTGACAGGAACTTGAACTGCTTAACGTCCTTGGTGTTCACCAATTGGGCGCCATCACTTAAGACTTGGTAATCCCCAATCTGTAAGAAAGGCACTTGGTCGCCGTCAATGGCGTTGATCAGAGCCGTGCTGAATTGGTCATCCTTGACCGTTGCCAACGCGTCAGCCTTGCTCAAAGCGACCCGCTTGATGTCTAAGTGGTCCTTGACCAACTTATCCACGATAACCGCTAAGGCATCCAACTCGTCAACACTGACTTGTTGGTCATCCTTATCCGTATCAACGTAAAAGCCGTCATCGTCAGCGCTAACTTCACCCAAGCGAATAGCTGGGAATTCCTTCTTCAAGGCAATCCGCAGTAAAGCCGCCGTGGTGTTCCGCAGAACTGCCAAACCGTCTGCATCACTCTTCGTCACGATTTCGATATCACCGTCACCCTTCAGTGGGGTCAGGTAATCGACCAGTTCACCGTTGTACTTTGCCGCAACGGCTTTCTTGGCTAAGCTAATGGAAATGGATTCGGCGACGTCAGCTGGCGTCGTCCCTTCAGCAAAGGATTGAACCTTGCCGTCAGGGAACTTAATTGAAATTTCTGCCATGGTATGATCTCCCTTGTGTGTTTTGAGCAGTCAACGCAAAAAGTTCCCAGCATCCATTAAGGACACTGGGGACGTCTAATTAACGTGGTTCCACCCGATATTCTTCACGAGACTACGCCCGTGAACTCTAATCGTCGATAACGGAACGAACCGGCCAGAAATTTTCCTTCTGACAGCTGCGAAAGCGGTAATGCATTGGGCCGACTAAGGAAACTTCCAATCTAGGTTTCCTCTTCCTGGAGACAAACCACAACGCATCGTATCTCTCGTCTTAGCTTTTAATTGGCTTCAAGGACTATTAAACACTCGCAGCCAAAAGTTGTCAAGCGGTAACCTCGAATTTATTGTGGCCGGCGGTTGACCCCCACCATGGTGATCTCCCGTGATAAGAACCGAATCCGTTGCATCAACCGTTGCGCTTTAAGGGGTTCGTCATCCCCACGCGATGAGATCCGCAGGTGTTCGTTCTCCAACTGAGCCATCGAGAAATTCGAACTAAAGAACGTCGGTAGCTCCTCTTGCATCCGGTACTCCAAAATGACGCCTAAGATGTCATCCCGAACCCACGCTGACATGGCATCCGCACCAATGTCATCGATCATTAATACCGGGGCGCGCTTCAACGCGTCCAGCTTATCCCCGACGCCGTTCTGGGCAATCGCGTTCTTCATCTCCACCGCAAAACTCGGAAAGTGAACTAACGTGCTGGAGAAGCCGTCGTTAGCCAGCTGATTAGCAATCGCCGCTAAGAGGTAGGTCTTGCCCACCCCAAAACTGCCGGCCAAGTATAGGGCCTGGTGACGCCGATGGGGACTCGCCTCGTAGGTCTCGATGAAATCATAAGCGGCCATCAGGGCCTCCATCCGTTCCTCATCGTGGTCAAAGTTATCAAGTTGCGCGTTACGAATATCCTTAGGCATCGCTATTGACCGGACCCGTTGTCGTAACTGCTGCTGGGCCTGCTTTTCTTGGGTGGCCTTAGTCGGAACATAGGCCACGTCGATCAGGTGATTCGACACGATCAATTGGGGTTCATACCCCGCTGCAAACGTTTCGCCACCCTGTGCCACCTTGGCCCGTTCGCTCACGAATTCATAGAGTTTAGCTGCCGAGCGGTCCAAAACGTCTTCCGCCAACTCTGCCTTATGGTCATGATAAAACTGCTGGACCGTCTGGTCGGCATAGACTTTGGCCATTAGCTGGCGGTAATTCGCATTCAGGTGTCGCTGACTCATCAGCTGCTGCATGGCTTTACTGACATCTTCCATCAGGAATCCTCCTTCCCAGAACGCCGTTGCTTAAATCGGGCAATTCGGGCGTTAAGTTTTTGTTTTTGTTGATCCGATAACTGCGGTTGCTTAGCCGCCTTAGTGGCCGCGGGCGCCTTAGCCCATTCCGGTAACGTCTCCTTGACCGTCGTGGCGTTCCGACGAGAGCCCGTTGCCCGTGAGCGTGGCTGCTTAGCTGCCTGCTGCCGCTCCCGAATCTTCACAACCGCCTGTTGGGGGGTCGTGACCTTCGATTGACTCCAATCATTGGCGATGGTATCCAGCAACGCCTTATTCAAGGTTGGCCGTTCCTCGTCCACCAAAACGTGGTACACCATCATGTTCAGAACCCCTTGGGAAAAGAGTTGCCGGCCCACCAGGTCACGAATGATGCGTTGCTCGCCCGAGGTCACAAAGCCCCCCGTTTGTTGCTTAATGGCTTCCAGGAAGTCCGCCGGGGTCATCTGACTGGCCATCTGAAGCACCGTCTGCTCAGCCGTCGACTTGACCGCAGCCGGAGTCGGCGCCGGGGAGGCCGTCGATTGAACCGGTTGGCCCGGATGCTGCTGTTCGAAGTGACGGGCGACCACCCGCTTAAACCGTTCTGGGTCAAAGGCGTTCGTGGCCAGGTCAGTGGCCTCGCCAATGTAACGAGCCATGGTCGGCTCGTCTAACCCATAAGTCACGTGTTCGGTGACCAGTAATTCCCGGTAAGGTTGCAAGGCCTGGGCATCCACGTAAGACCGTTTTAAAATTTCACCCAGCAAGTGAAAATCAAAATCCGTTGCTGGCAAATCCACAGCCGGTTCAGCCGTCTTAGCCGTTATCTGGTGTCGCCCGGCCGTCACGGCAGCGGGCAACTGACTGAGCTCGTGGCCATCCACGTGAAAGACTTCCAAAAAGTTCTTGGTAATGTCCTGTTCGTCGGCAGCGGGCGTCACGACTGTCGCCGTGGTCAGCAAGGTCTGATAGCTCTCCTCACCGATCACACCTAACAATTGAACGCTTAAGAGATCATCGTTAAAGAAGCGCGTGGGCGTCAACGGTGCGCGTAACGTATAGCAAAAGGTGGTCAAATCGTTAGCCGTCTTCACCGTGGTCGTCAGTAACCCCGTGGCCTCTAAGCGTAACCGCGCGGCGTACAAGTGCTCTAGATCAATGCCTAATCCGGCTAACAACCGGCCGTGCCGGTGCAACTGTTCGCGTTCCGGTAGCCAAAAGAGGCTGCTGTATAACGCAGCAGCCACTGGACCAATAATGGGTTGATAGAGTTGCGTCAAGGTCTGCCAACTCTGATCAGTAACGCGATCAGCCAGTCGAACCACGAACCCTGTTCGGGGGGTCAATTGATGCCAAGAATCCTCCATCCGTTATCTCGCCTCACTTTAGTCCTTTTTCGGCTTGGATTTACCCTGTTTCAGCTTATCCTTATCCAAGATATCCTTCAGTTCGTTGAAGAAAACCCCCGTATCCTTAAACTGCCGGTAAACACTTGCAAACCGAATATAGGCAATTTCGTCAACGTCGACCAACCGGTTCATGACATATTCCCCAATGACCTGGCTGGAAATTTCATTGACGCCTAACGCCCGAATCTTATTTTCAACCTCATCAACAATTTGGGTCATGGCATCCATACCGACCGGACGTTTTTCGGCCGAGCGAATAATTCCCCGTAAAATCTTTTCTCGATTGAACTCTTCCCGAGTCCCGTTCTTCTTAATCACCAGGAGCGGTGTGACTTCCACGCGCTCAAACGTCGTGAACCGAAAGCCGCAGCTCTCGCACTCCCGACGGCGGCGAATCACGCGACCATCGTCAGTCGGACGACTGTCGACGACTCGTGACCCGTTATGATGACAGTGCGGACACTGCATAGTTGGTCACCTCATTTTACCTGATTCGTTTTTCCAAATTTATTCATGTCAAGCCATTTTACCACTTGTTGGCGTGTTTGGGTAATGTCCCCGTCGTTATCAATGACCACGTCCGCAGCCGCAATTTTTTGAGCCAAGGGCCACTGACGGTCGATTCTGGCTTGGGCATCCACTGCGGTATACCCGTTACGAGCCATGAGCCGTTGCTTCTGGTGCGTGGCACTGGTGGCCACCACCATCACATGATCGACCAGCTTTTGCAGATAGCCCACCTCAAACAGCGTAGGCGCGTCCACCATCACTACCGGCACTTTTCGCATGCGATAAGCCGCCAGTTGCCGGCGAATCTCATCCCGAATCAATGGGGTGGTAATGGCATTTAGCCGTTGTAACTGGGTCGGATCATGAAAGACCAATTGGCCCAGCTTGGCCCGGTTCAGTGTCCCATCGGCCTGCAAGTAATCGGGCCCAAACGCAACGCTGATTTGTTGCAATCCCGGGGTGCCCAGCGCAACGACTTGGCGGGCAATCGTATCCGCATCAATGACCGGAATCTCTGCCTGCTTTAACCATGTGCTCACCGTAGACTTCCCCGTTGCGATTCCACCCGTGAGTCCCCAGACCTCAGTCATCGGTCAAGACCCCCTGCGCATCGGGTGGCAACGGTTGACAATGGGGACAGAAATGGGTGCCCCGCTGAGCAACCTTGATCTTCACGATTTCGGTTCCGCACCGCTCACAGGGCTCACCCTCGTGGCCGTAGACGTGCAGGTCATTTTGAAAATGCCCCGCATCCCCAAAAGCCGTCGAGAACGAATGAACCGTGGTGCCGTGGCCCGCAATCGCCTTTTGAATCTCGTCAATGATTGCTTGCCGTAACGTCACCAGCTGATCCTTGGTCAACGTGTCCACTGGCGTCAGCGGGTTGATCTTTGACAACCACAGGACTTCGTCGGCATAGATGTTCCCCAACCCAGCGATTCGGGATTGATCCAGTAAGAAAGGCTTGATAATCTTATGCGACTTTCCAAAAATTCGCTGCATATAATCCAGCGTCAGGGTCGCTTCAGTCGGTTCAGGTCCCATCTTCCCCAATGACGGTAAGGCTTCCGCTTCGGTCCCCGTCGGAACCAACCGCATCCGGCCAAACTTCCGGGTATCCGTGTAACGGAGTTCGCGGTCATCGGTCAGGTGAAAGATCACGTGTGTGTGCTTCGTGACCGGACTGCCTTCGGGCTGAACGTCATACTTTCCTTCCATCCGCAGATGGGACACCATCGTTAGCTGACCGCTGAACCGGAAGAGTAAATACTTTCCCCGGCGATCAATCTTTTCAATTTTGCGACCAATCAATTCAGCCGTAAACACTTCAGCATCCGGCGTCACCATTTTAGGATAAAAGACCTCTACGTGGTCGATCGTGGCGCCCCCCACTAACTGGGTCAGGCCCCGCCGAACCGTTTCAACTTCTGGTAATTCTGGCATCTTATCGCCCTTTCTCTGACTAGCTTAACCACTTCTTACCCGTTATCCGGTTACTTCAAATCATACCAGGTCGGTCCCGCATGACTTTCGACCTTCAACGGAATCTCCAGCTTCACCGCCGAATCCATGATCTTCGGCACTAACTTAGCCAGCGTTGGGATCTCTTCAGCCGGCGCCTCAAAGATCAACTCATCGTGAACCTGCAACAACATCGTAGCTTGCATCCCCTGCAAGGCTTCCTCCATGTGAATCATCGCAATCTTAATGATATCGGCCGCACTACCTTGAATAGGCGTATTCATCGCCGTCCGTTCCGCAAAGGAGCGTTGGTTAAAGTTCCGCGAGTTAATATCCGGAAGATAACGCCGCCGGTGGGCAATCGTCTCGACGTAGCCCTGATCATGGGCGACCTGTACCATGTGCTCGGTGTAGGCTTTAACGCCTGGGTACTCTTCGAAGTAGGTCTCGATAAATTGCTTAGCCTGCTTCCGGGAGATTCCAATGTTTTGGGACAGACCGAAGTCACTGATGCCGTAGACGATTCCAAAGTTGACCGCCTTGGCTTGACGCCGAATATTCGGCGTCACTTCTTGGTCCGACCCCAGCTTAAAGATTCGCCGGGCCGTGGCCGCGTGAATATCTTCACCTTCCCGGAACGCTTCTTGCATGTTCGCATCGTGACTCATATGGGCCAAGACCCGCAGTTCAATCTGTGAATAGTCCGAAGAGAAGATCTGCCAACCCGGATGCCGCGGAACAAAGGCCTTCCGAATCGCTTTCCCCTCTTCCGTCCGCACAGGGATGTTTTGCAAGTTCGGGTCGACCGAAGAAAGTCGTCCCGTCTGCGTTAACGTCTGCAAGTACCGCGTGTGAACCTTGTGGTCAGCGGGATTGATCACTTTTAGGAGTCCCTCGACATAGGTCGATTGAATCTTCGCAATCTTCCGATACTTCAGAATGTTCTCAGCGATAGGCGCGTCCACGGCCAGTTTTTCTAGGACGCCTACCGCCGTCGAATACCCGGTCTTGGTCTTCTTCAACACGGGCAGGTGCATCTTTTCGAACAGGATGTGACCCAGTTGCTTAGGCGAACCAATGTTAAACTCTTCGCCCGCTTCTTGGTAAATCGTTTGCTCGATCTCGGCTAGCTGTTCGCTAAACTTACTGCCCATTGCCCGTAACTCGTCGGCATCGACCGTGATACCTTCGATTTCCATCCGCGCTAAGACGAAGGCCATGGGACGTTCGATCTGACGATACAGTTCTGCCTGGTCATTTTCTTCTAGGTCTTTAAACAAGGTCTGTTTCAACCGGGCAATCGCTTGTGCCTTCCGGGCTAAATGTTTGAAGAACACCGTATCATCCGTCGGAATGGCCCGCTTAGCTCCCCGACCGTACACGTCTTCATCCGTCTCCACCTGGTCATACCCGTGTTCTGCGGCAACCCGTCCCAAGTCATTGCTATTGTCGTAGGTGTTCAGCAGGTACGAGCAGAGTAATAGGTCACCATCCACACCGGCCAACGTGATGCCCAGCCGGTTCAACCCGACATAGGTCCGTTTGGCATCAAAGACCTGTTTGGCAACCTGCGCATTCTCCAACAGCTGCTTAAGGGGCGCCATCTGTAACAACGAAACGTCTCGGCTGACCCACCAGTGGTCATCGTGACCGATGACAAAGCCCGCAAACTTGGCCAGATGATAATTGTCCCCATCCATTTCTAGGTAGAAGGCACACTCATCCGTCACCTGGACATCCGCCAAGTTAGCGGCTGTCAAGACCGTATACGCAATAGCTTTCAAGCCGGGGGTCGCAGAAGGCGTCACGCCATCCACCGACATCCCCTGTAAGAACTTACGAAAGCCCATCCGTTGGTAAAACGCGACCAAGGCATCCCGCTCAGGCCCCGCATAGGTTAGGTCCTCTAAGGTCAGGTCGACCGGTGCATCTCGATTAATCGTGGCCAGTTTTTTCGACAAGAAGGCTTGGTCCTTATCGGCCACCAGATGCTCCTTGAGTTTTTTCGCCGTAATCTCATCAATGTGGTCGTAGACGCCCTCAACGCTACCGTACTGATCGATAAGATCAACCGCGCGCTTAGGACCGACCCCCGTAACTCCCGGGTAGTTATCCGAATTATCGCCCTGAAGGCCTTTGATATCAATAATCTGTTCCGGCGTCACGCCCATCTTTTCTTTTACGTAAGCGGGCGTGTACCGTTCTATTTCACTGACCCCTTTTTTAGAAATGGCCACGGTGGTATGATCGTTGGCCAACTGGGTCAGATCCCGATCTCCCGTCACGATGGTGGTCGTGAACCCAGCCGCCTCCGCACGCTTAGCCGTCGTCCCAATAATGTCGTCCGCTTCATAGTTCGGCAGTTCGTAGGTCTTGATTCCCCGAGCCTTTAGCAGTTCCTTTAAGTACGGGAACTGTTCGGACAGCTCTGGTGCGGTCTTCGCACGGCCCCCCTTATAGTCGTCATACATCTTGGTCCGAAACGTGACCTTACCGGCATCAAAGGCCACTAACGCATGCGTTGGTTGAACCTTATCCAGCATGGTCTCTAACATCGTGTTGAAGCCATAAATGGCGTTCGTGTGTAACCCATCCCCATTGGTAAACCGGCCTAATGAGGTATACAGGGCAAAAAAGGCTTTAAACGCAACACTGTTGCCATCGATCAATAACAATCGTTTCTCCGCCATAGTGGACTCCTTCCACGCGACAGCTCTTCTGTCGCATTCGTCTATTCTGGGTCTATTTTACCAAAAAACGCGTCAAATCCGAAACAAAACCTAGGGAAAGGCCTAGTGAATAGGGCAAAAATCAGTAAGCTGGGAGAAAATAGCGCAGGTTCAAACCGTTTGCTTGCTTTTTGAGTCATTGCACCAAGTCGGTTCTCGGCTCCCCAAGTGCTAATGCCACCCAAATCCATCCTGACTGCCGTTGACCGCTTATCTCTAGGTAAGCACCAGCCACTGGGAAATCAGTTTTTGCCATCGCAAAAAAAGTCCCGGCCTCAGCCGGGACTTCCCTAAGTCATTTTTCAAGATTAATCGCGACTGCCGCCACCAAAAATCCCGATAATTTGTAAGAGTTGTAAGAACAAGTTCACGAAGTCTAAGTACAGTTGTAATGCCCCCGTAACGGCCAAACCAGTTACGGAAACTTGATCCCCATACTGCAAGTACAACTTCTGCATCTTTTGCGTGTCCCAAGCCGTCAAAGCGGAGAAGATAATCACCGCAATGAACGAGAAGATCAACGAAATCATTGGGCTCCGCAAGAAGAGGTTGATCACCATGGCGACAATCAATCCGATCAACGCCGCAGTGGCCTGAGTCCCGATCCGTGACAGATCTCGCTTAGTGGTTAAGCCAATCACGGACATGGTCAAGAAGACAGCCGCACTTGAGACAAAGGCTTGTGCCATCGCGGCTCCCGTGTAGACAAAGGCATAACTGGAAATAACGGCTCCAGTAATAACGGCGTACACCATCAGGCCTCCGAAAGCGACCGTTGGCCGTTTCATCGATTGGGCACTAATCACGAATGGTAAGATGAACCAGACGATCAGACCGACCAACATCCCACCACCACGCATCATACTTGCTGAACCATTGGTAACCATCAGATAAGCGGTCAACGCAGAGACTAATACCGCTAACCCCATCCAACCAAACATCTTGGTCAGAAAACGATTCAGGCCAACTTGGGTATTAATCGTCTCGCGGGGCTGTTGTTCATAATTGTTCATTTAAACGCTCCTTTTTCAAATCAATTCCCGACTTAGCTATCACAACAAGGTGTAGCTACTTTTTTGGTTTCTGGAATCTAGTTTAGCAAATTCGTCGCTAAAGGGCCAATAATCTGTCTAACAATTCCCCAATATCCACCGTTAAATCACGATTTCCCCTTATTACGACACTTTTTAGTCACGCCCAGCAAGTCATATGCTAAGATTGGGGCAACGTTGGTGGCCGCCTCCACCTAGCAACCAAACCGCGTTCCAAAATTCACAGGTTTACTGGAACTTAAACACGGGCTTACGCATTTAGCGACTACCAAAATTAACGCCATCTACAAGTCGACTTTAAGATGAATTCTAAGGAGATGTTCCCATGGCACCCCAGTTTTTGACACTACAACAGGCCTTGGCTCACCCCGACCAAGCCCTCACGCCGACTCAATTAACCCTCATGTTGGCCAACATTGGTGCCCTTGATCCGACAGTCCGTGACCAAACGATTTACAGTCTCTTTGCCCAGCAATTCGAACAGCAGACGCTTTCACTTGATCAGAAGAATCGGATTGCCCGGCACTTGACGCAAAATCATGATCTCTTTGCATCAATTGACGGCCCCCAAAGCCCCCTGGTCTTTCTACGAAGCTTCACCGCACTATTAACCGCGTTGGTCCTAAGCGATGACGCCCAGACCCATTGGTTGACTCCCGAATTACGCGACCATTTTTTCAACGATGCGTTGACCTATTTACCCCGTGAAACTGACCAACGTGGCTGGACAGTAAACGGTTGGGCTGATGGTGTCTCCCATGGCGCCGACCTATTGGGGGCTGCCTGGGCTCATCCGGCGTTCTCCATCGATGCCGTTAAGGCCGCTCTACACGCCTTGACGACGGTCCTGTTGCGCCAAACTCAGGTCTTTCAATTCGACGAGGAACCCCGCTTGGCCATGACCCTTGTGATGGCGTTTCAGGCTCACCATTTAACGACCGACCAGTTAAAGAATTGGTTAGCCATGACTGACCAGCAACTCTGGCACGGCTTTGATTTTGATGACTTAAGCAGGGTCGCCCGCCTACATAACTGGTTAAGCGTGCTCCACCATCTTATGTTTCTGATTCCCGCCAATGCGGCCATTCAAGCTCAAATTACGACACTCAGTCAGCACTATTACCAGGTTAATGGTTACTTGCCTCGCTAAAAAATGGCTGTCATTCCCTAATCGGAGTGACAGCCATTTTAATTCATGCTTTAGTTATTCTTTAAGGACAAGTGACTCAGTAAATCTTCGTAGGCCCGTTCGTACTTCTGAACGTCACCGGCACCCATGAAGACCACAACGGCATCGTGGTAGTCCAGTAACGGTGACATGTTGTCGACCGTCAAGATTTCGCCACCCTTACTGATCTTCGCAGCTAAGTCCTTACTGGAGACCGCACCTTGCGTCTCCCGGGCAGAACTGAAGATGTTGGTCAGATAGACTTTATCCGCCAAGTTGAGACTCTTGGCAAAGTCGTCCATCAGCGCAATCGTCCGGCTAAAGGTGTGGGGCTGGAAGACCGCAATAATCTCCTTATCTGGGTACTTTTGCCGTGCGGCGTCCAACGTCGCCTTGATTTCAGATGGATGGTGCGCATAGTCGTCAATGATCGTCATATCGGCAACTTTACGCTCCGTAAACCGGCGCTTGACCCCTTTGAAGTCAGCCAATTCACGCTTGATCTCGTCCATGTTGACCTTTTCAAAGTAAGCCACCGCAATGACGGCCAGACTGTTCAGAACGTTGTGTTCCCCAAACAGGTGAATCTCAAAGTTGCCTAGGCACTTGCCGTCATGGTAAACGTCAAAGTTCGAGCCCGTAGTTGACCGCTTGATATTCTTGGCTTGGAAGTCATCCCGGTCACTGGTCCCGTAGTAGTAGACGGGCACATCCGTCTTCAGCTTCCGCAGCTCAGGGTCGTCCCCCCAAGCAAAGATGCCCTTCTTAACCTGGTTAGCCCAAGTCTCAAAGGCGCTGTACACATCATCAATTCCCGTGTAGTAATCTGGGTGATCAAAATCAATGTTAGTCATGATGGCATAATCGGGGCTGGTCGCCAGGAAGTGCCGCCGGTATTCATCCGCTTCGTACACGAAGAACCGGGCATTAGGCGTCCCTTTGCCAGTGCCATCGCCGATTAAGTAAGAGGTTGGCGCCACGCCACTTAAGACGTGCGATAACAGCCCCGTCGTACTGGTTTTTCCGTGAGCACCGGCGACCCCAATGCTGGTATAACCTTCAATCAGGTGGCCTAAGAATTCATGGTAACGGTAAACGGGCAGTCCCATCTCCCGCGCCTTTTTGATTTCAGGATGGTCATCGGTAAACGAATTCCCCGCAATCACCGTTAACCCCTGGTGAATGTTGGCTTCATCAAAAGGCATGACCTTGATATCGGCCTTTTCCAATCCCCGTTGGGTAAACGTATACTGCGTGATATCTGAGCCCTGAACTTGAAAACCCTTATCATGTAAAATCAAGGCGAGGGCACTCATCCCTGATCCTTTAATTCCGACAAAATGGTACACCGTTGCGTTATCCATTAAATGATCCTCTTTTCTACTCAACTCAGTCCGATTTTAGTAATTCCCAAGACCCGTTTGAGCTGCTCTATTACCAGTTTAGCATATCCCCCACCCCCATAAAAGAACCGGGGGCTTAATCCAAGTGAGACCTATTCATTTTATGATGAAAAGGGTGCATCCTGGTCATGGGGTTCCGGTAGATCCTTGCCCAAGTCATCAGGCGTTAGGTAGACCTCCCGGGGTTTGGACCCGTGCTGTGGGGAGACATAGTTGTGCTGTTCCAGGTCGTCAATCAGATTGGCAGCCCGGTTGTACCCAATGGAGAAGACTCGTTGCAGTTTCGAGGTCGAAACCGTTTTCTCCTGTGCAATGTATTCTAACACTTTCGGCAGGAGTTCGTCCTGGTTCTCCGCATCGGTTTCTTGCTTCAACAAACCATTTGGTTCAAACGCATACTGGGGCTTTCCTTGCGTCCGCACGAAGTCCGTGACCCGATCCACTTCGGCTTCCACAAAGGCACCTTGTAACCGCATCGGCTGACTCGCGCCGTTCCCCAAGTAAAGCATATCGCCACGTCCCAGCAGGCTTTCGGCACCCGTGGTATCCAGAATCGTTCGTGAATCGATCTGACTCGAAACCATAAATGCGATTCGGGTCGGAATGTTGTTCTTAATGGTCCCGGTCACGATATCCACACTTGGCCGTTGGGTTGCGACCAACAGGTGAATACCGGCTGCTCGGGCCTTCTGCGTGATGCGGACAATGTAATCTTGGACTTCGCTCGCCGCCATCATCATCAGGTCAGCTAATTCGTCGATAATGATCACGATGTACGGCATCTTCAGACCCGGTTCATCGTTGGCATCCGCGCGATCGTTAAACTGCTCGATGTTCCGCACACCGGCCGCAGCCAGCTTTTCGTACCGTTGATCCATCTCCGTGACGACCCACTTCAACGCTGCCGCGGCGGCCTTAGGGTCGGAAATGACTGGGGCCAACAAGTGAGGCAACCCATCGTATGGCGCCATTTCAACGGCCTTAGGATCAATCAGCAGTAGCTTGACCTGTTGCGGGTTGGCCTTATACAGAATCGACAGCAGCAGAGAATTGATGAAGACACTCTTCCCGGATCCCGTTGCACCGGCAATCAACCCGTGGGGCATCTTCCGTAAGTCAGTGACTTGCGGTTGACCAAAGAGGTCGACCCCTAAAGCAACCGTCAGAGGAGACTCATTATGCTGGAACGCTGGTGAATTCAAGATTTCTGATAACATGACCGGCCGCGACTTCTTGTTCGGGATTTCAATCCCCACCGTGGTCTTCCCCGGAATCGGCGCTTCAATTCGGATATCCTTAGCGGCCAACGCCAGCTTCAAATCATCGTTTAAGTTGGTAATCTTGCTGACTTTGACGCCTAAGGCTAACTTGACTTGGAACTGCGTGACGGTCGGGCCAATGGTCCAGTCCGTGACGTGCGCGTCCACGTGAAAGGCACTCAAGGTGGCGTCTAAGACCGTCGCTTGGTGTTCGATCCATTCATCCATGGCTTGCTCATCCGGAACCACTGGTTTAGGTAACAGCCCAATATCCGGGAAGTGATAGCCCCGCGCCGTCAAGTCAGCTGGCGTCGGCGCTGGTGTTGCCGCAGAATGAGGACCGCCAGCAAATAAGGCCAAGTCGCGTTGGTCGTTCCCCTCTTCTTGCATAATATCTCCCAAGGAGTGGCCCAACCCCCGAGTTGGTTTTGCTTTAGGTTTAGTGGCAACAGGCGTCTGGCGGGTCTGATGAGTCTCATTCGATGTCGTGGCTGGTTCAGTCGGTGTCGCTTGATCATCGGTATCGGCAGTCTCAGCCGGTTGCTGGTCTGTGGCCGCTGGCGTTTCAGCCTGCACATCAGTCGATTGCGTATCCGCTTGGGCAACGGCCTTCGCCGGCGTGACCGACTCTGTAGAATGTTCAGGTTTCTCGGTACGCGCTAACAACCGTTGAACATCGTGATCCGCTTGATTAGTCGATTCGTCATTCGGCGTAACGGGGTCCCCTCCCCTATCCTCTTGTGGTACCGTCCCAACCGGGAGGTAATCCATCGTTGACGGTGTAACCGGCCGGGAAGTTAAGTCCGAATCCGGCGTCGAAGCCACTACTTCCGGTTCTGCTTCCGGTTCAGCCGTCGGTTCATCTACCGGTGTATCGGCTACCTTCTCAGACAACTGTTCCACCGGAACTTCCGGATAGAAAATCTCCGTAGGCTTGGGTTCGACTAACGTTGCCTGTGCTTCCGGGTCTTCCCCGGCCGGCTCGTGCGGTGTCTCAGTCGGCGTGGTGACCGTAGGCTCTAGAGATGTGGGTTCAGAATCAGTGGCCGCTGGCTCGGGATCAGCGGGTAAGGCCACCCCCGCAGGCGCTTCAGGATTCGTAGTGACTGATGAAACCGTCTCCTGTTCATCTACGACGGTCATCGGTGTCTCAGCATCATCTTGGGGATCTGAGCTGGCCCGATCCGCTGGTGTGGATGCTGTAACGGGCACCGGTTCATCGACTGCCGGCACCGGTGTGGGATCATCCGAGGCCGTGACCGACCCCTGATGAGTCGTTGCACTAGTCGGCGTCGACACTGCTTGTGTCGTGACGGTTTCGTCACTAGCCGTCTGGTCTTCATCCGACGTAACCACACTAGGTGTCACTAGCCGCAAGAAGCTATCATCCGTTTTTTTTAATTGTGCGATTAAGCGTTGATAATGCTGTTGTTGACTGTTACTCTCCCGGTGAGTCCAGTGGAGCTGCTTGGGCACCTCTGTCACCTGAAAAGGTCGGTAATTAGGTTTTTCTGCCGCCGACGTCACCTCGGCAGTGTCGGGATGCGGCGTCGTGACTGGCTTTTGTGTCGTCCGTTCTCCACGGGTATTGCGCCGCTGGCGTTCTTTAACTTGTGATTCAGCCCGCTCAGTAATCGGGGCTTCTCGTTTAACTGGTGTCGGTTTTACCGGAAATTTACGGTAAAACGCAGGCCCATCATAGTGCTCCATGTTGCTTCCTCCTTGACGGAAAATCTTCCATCGTTTTTTGATTTAAAAGAGGAGCAGTCGTGATCGTCAACGACGATGTGACGCATTCCCTGGTTTTATCGGCAAACAAAGTTGCTAATCCTACTTATTGTACACAAAAAAGCGGGTCGCCGACAAGGGCTGACCCGCTTTCCTACCTAATTCTTAGACTGTTTTTTAAGTTCGCGTTATTCGGCCGCAAAAATCGTTTGTCCCCGGTCAAAATCAAAGGCATCACCGACTTGATAATCATCAGGCAGAATCAGTGCCCCAGGCCGCTGCGGTGCATTGGCCAGTCCGAGTTCGCGACCAGAACAGATCATCCCATTGCTAGGGACGCCCCGTAACTCGCCCGGCCAGATGATGACACCGTTGGGCATCATTGCCCCGACTTCCGCCACCACGACCTTAATGTCCGCTTGCATGTTAGGCGAACCACTCACGATTTGCAACGTGTGCCCGTCTTCCACTTCGGTTTCAGTAACCAATAAGTGGTCTGAATCCGGATGAGGCGTCGCCGTCTTGACATACCCGACGACGAACCGAGAAGCCTTTTCAGCCTCCAATTCGCCAGCAAACCCCGCGTCCTCTAACTTTTGGTTCAATGCCGCAACATCTTCAGCGGACAAGAAGACTTGCCCTTGTCCCGTTAAATTCGGCAAAATCTGAGAAACGTCGAAGAAATTGTACCCGAGACTCTTTTCGGTCTCTGGGTCGTAAATCCGGGCAACACCCTCACGAACCGTGTGGGCCTGTTGTGGCGTGTCTTGCGCAATGACAACAATCAATGTATCCCCTAACTCCTGGGGATTATAACTAGCAATTAACATGTCGGAATCCTTTCAAACTGTTTTAGTCGGCAGGTGTTGATAACGAATTGATAAAGGTCTCAACTTCTGCCTTGGTCTTGCGATCCTTGTTCACTAAGCGGCCGATTTCTTGACCATCAGCGTAGGCGATGAAGCTAGGAATCCCAAAGACGTTGAGATCTGCGGCCAAGTCGATATTCTCGTCCCGGTCAACCGCAATAAACTTAAAGTCGGGGTATTCCGCTTCAATGGCAGGCATCGCAGGCTTGATGAATGCGCAATCTGGGCACCAGGTCGCCGAGAAGAACAGCATGGTTTTGCCACTCTTCACCACGTCTTTTAAGTCAGCGGATGACATCTTAGGTAATTGTTCCATTAGTAAACGCTCCTTTATTTAAGTCTAAATTTACAACACCGCATAATTATAGCATTTTTAGGCTGGTTGTCGAACTTTAAGCTCTTACTTTTTCAAAGTAAAATCCGCTTTACGGGACTTTCTGGATTCAACCAACGCCACTTCCCCGTCCGAATGGCCCTCTCGTCACCAAAAAGAAAACACCGATCAAGCTGCCTAGCGCAACTTTTATCGGTGTCAATTCCTTATTTGATGACCTTAACCTGAGCTTGGTTAGCGGTGATGTACCCGCCACTCACCTGATAGCGTAAGACGTCTTTGTGACTAAAGTCACGACTGGCCGCGTAATCCCATCCGCGAACGGCTATTTTCTGGCCTTTCCGGTAGTGATGGTTGATTTGTTTAAGATTGACCGTTGTGTAACGGTTTATGGCTTTCTTGGTCTGTACGCGTTTGACCATCGCTTGTTGTCCACTGATCACTAACTTCTTGTTCGCCGTGACGTACTGGCCATTCGTCAGTTGCATCCGCGTCGTCAAATGATGCCGTACAATCTTCTTGACCTTCAGAACTTGGCCTTGACGGTAATGCTTAGTCCGCTTGGTCAGGTCCTTGTTTTGGTAGGCGTTGACCCCTGCTGGATTAATCACCGTCAAAGTCTTTTGTTTGGTTTGGTAATAAACGGGCGCGGTATAGGTCGCGTTAGCGGTGATATACCCCTTCTTCCCGTACGTCGTGCTTTGATGGTTCACATCTTTGACGCGGTAACGCAGCGCCCCCGTCTTAGAAGTGGCGTAATCCGTGACCACGAACATTGGCCGGTTGATTCGCGACTGCTTAGCGTACCATTGCCGCCGCGTCTTCGTAGAGAAGTTGCGACTACTGTACAGCCCAATCTTCTTTGTCGCGTACACAGCCGTCCCCTTCTTAGCCGGCGTTACCGCCGCCCCAGCTTCCCCAGCTGTGACCTCATCATCTTGATTGGGCGTGGTAACCTCTGGTTGTTCGGGAAGAATTGGCGTTACCGGTGTGGTTGGGAGCGTAGGCTTCTCCGGTGTCACCGGTTTATCCGGATCAGGATCCGGCGTTGGTTCTGGATCTGGTGTCACTGGTTTAGCCGGTTCGATGGGATTAGTCGGCGTGGTCGCCGTTTCCCCATCATCAAAAGCGAAGGCAACTGGCATCATGATCACCAGATTCAACGTCTTCAGTCCCGTCTTCGGATCCGTCGAAACCAACCAATCCGCTGGCGATTCTAACAGGTCTCGCGTGCTCTGCTCGCTTCCTTGCGCGTCCACTTTCGTCAGGTCCAAGTCCCGGTTGGTCAGGCCATACTGCGTCGCTACTTGGTTAGTCCCGTCTTGCGACGTCGAGTACATCAGCGTGTTAAAGGTCTTGTCATCAGTCAAGGCCGTTTCATAAGCCTTAGGCATCCACTCGCCACCTTCACGCTCTCCAGCCGCATCAATGTAAGCCTTGATTTGCGGGTAATCGGCCACATAGTCCGCTCGGGTATAACGACCCTCGAGGTATAACTGCGTGCTTTTAATGGTCCAAGCGACAAACCCTGCCGCTTGTGCCATTTGGTCGACCGTTGTCGCGATATCCATATCGTTTTCGCCATTAATAGCTGCCGTAAATTCAGCAACCGTTTCTCCCTTTTTCAGCGTCAAATCCCCCATTAACGGGTTAAACGCATTACGAATAACCTCTTTGGACATGCCGCTAGGGTACGTAAGACCGTCCATGTACGCATCGTCTGCTAATTGCTCTTTGGTCAGTGTTTCAGGTAAGCCCGCCACCATGGGGTTCAGTGCCGTTCGCCACTGTCCCTTAGACCAAGCGTAACTTAAAGGCAGCGTAACCTCACCAATATCGTAAGTTGTGGTATCTTCTGCCGTCGTCTTTTGATCTTTAGTTACCGTTGTGGGTGTCGTTTCTGCTTGCGCAATTACTGGGGATAGAGCTCCCGAAGACCCGACTGCCATGGTTAAGACTGCCGTTGTAATTAGTAATTTTTTAAGTTGTTTGGTTGCCATTTTATGAGTCACCACCGTATTTAATGTTAGCGCTTTATCATCCGATAAAAGAAGTATATCATGAACTTTATCCATTTCATAGTTTTAATTTAAACATCATTAAACATTCACTATCTTTGTTGATTATCCCATCATTCAAAACCTTTAGTCTTGGCGACTTTCAACGTTTTTGAGGATAAATAAGTTCCAAAACAAACTAACTTTTTCAGAACAGATCGCGCTTAAGTCGATTCGGTCTGGCCCACGAAACCTCGTAGCTCAGAATTTTAAAGCAAATTCTGGCACATTACGGGCAGTTCTGCCCAAAAGTTGCTATACTTAAGGTGGATGTGGTGGTAACATTGCCCAATATAACAATTGTTTAAGGAGGCGGTCTGATGGCTGCTAGAAATGGACAACTCTATCAATTAAGTCTTACCGGTGTTCTCGGGGGGATTATGGGCATCTTCATCACCCAATTATTCAAGGGTGCGGCACATTTAGATCCCGATACGATTCTAGACCGGGTCAAGCGCCAGTTCCGCCAAGAGTCCCCCATTGAGGGGGCTTGGATCGAGCATCAAACGGTTCCTTACCAGAAGTTCGCGGTCAAGACCCGGGTCTACTACGGGGGGATTAACCGTTACGAAAACGATCAGTTGGTTCAATATCAGTTTATCGCCGATGCTAAGACGGGCAGTGTACTAGACATCCACCGTCTCTAATCATTTCGACACAAATAAGGCCCAGGGAGCGTAATCCCTGAGCCTTTTTCTAAGTCCAGGATAAAATTCCCGGACCTCTGACTAGACGATTCTAAAACGTGGGACCAAAGGCAGTTAAGCGAAGCTAGCTCCCTTTGGTCCCACTCTTCTAATCTTAGAATTTTTCTGTTTTCAGTTACTGGATAACGGATGACCGCAACTTCTTGGTGTGATTCTTCAAGTCCGTCCGTACCAGAAGCACATCACAGACTGCGTTGCTGATCACGTAACCCGCGGTAGAACCCAGTACCATTCGTTCAACCACGTTAGCTCCCGTTGCACCTAACATCACTAGGTCCGCTCCAAATTCTTGCGGTAGGGTCCTCGCCAGGTCCGTCTTCGCGTTACCATAATAAACCGATGTCACGACCTGTTCGACCCCAGCATCTTGGGCCTGTTGCCGGTAACGCTGAACCAAGTCCTCAAACCGTTGCCGCGATTCATCCATGATCTTTTGATCAACGTACCCAAACCCGACTTCATTACTTCCCAGTCCAACGTACTGTCCCCCGCGCAAGACCGTCACAATGATAAGTTCAGCCTGATTTCGCTGAGCCACCGCAATGGCCTTTTCAATCGCCCGCTTGGCTTGGCGCGAGCCGTCCACTCCGACTAAAATGTGTTGATATTGTTGGGTCATCGTCATCAATCTCTTTCCATTTAGATTTTGACTTATCGCCTACTTGGTCAGCTCGTAGATGGCTTGACCATAAATGGCCATCGCCTTCAGCAAGTCGGCTTCCGGTTGAAACTCGTCGGCCTGATGCATGGTATCTTGCGTACCGGGGAAGAGTGCCCCAAAGGCAACGCCCCGCTTCATCAGCCGACCGTAAGTCCCGCCACCAACGACTTCTGGTTGGGCCGTGGTATCGCCAGTCTGTTGCCGATAAACGTCCATTAATGTCGCCACGATTGGGTCACTCGGATCTACGTAATGTGGCACCATTTCTCGACCCTGTTCAACGGTCACGTCCATGGCTGCCGTGGCCTGCTTCAAGCCAGCCAGAATGGTCGCAGCCCCCGTGCCCGTGGGGTAACGGAAGTTCGTGTTGATAAGGCCTGCTTCACCCGCCTTAAACGTCATGATACCAACGTTCATGGTCAGGTCACCCATGACCTTATCCGTGTATGCTAACCCTAATTTATGTGCTCGAGAATCGTCATGCAATTGGTCCGCCAGCAGATTCAAGAAATGCTGTGCATCGCCACCGAACGCATAAGGTGCCAAGAACGTGGCCAGATAAGTCCCGGCATTGATACCGTTCTTCGGTTCCATCCCGTGAGCGGCCTTCCCAACCACGTGTAGGTGTAGGTGTTGGCCATCAACTGTCGCCTCACCTGTAACGGGAGCTTGCGCCAAAAAGGCATCGAAGTCCGCGGCTAACTTAGCGGCATCCGGAACCGTCACATCGGCTTCGGCATCGCGGGGAACCATGTTCATTCGTAACCCTGAATCAAATTCATCTAGCTTATAATCCCCGTCGTTACGTCCCTTAAAGTGCGTCTCGAACGTTACGTTGCCTTTTTCCCCGTTAATTAACGGAAATTCGGCATCCGGAGAGAAACCTAAAGTGGGCGCCGGTTCCAGATCCAAGTAATGGTTCATCCCCGTCCAGTCACTCTCTTCATCCGTTCCGATAATGAACCGCACCTTCATCTTGGGAACGATTCCTTGATCCTTTAACATCCGCAATCCGTAGTAGGCTGCTAAGGCGGGGCCTTTATCATCGGAAGTCCCCCGACCGTACAGGTTGCCATCCTTAGCCGTCAACGTGAATGGATCCGTCTGCCAGCCCTTGCCAGCCGGCATAACGTCCGCGTGCCCTAAAATGGCTAGGGTTTCATCGCCGGACCCGTATTCCACGTACCCCGCCAGATTATCCAGATTCTTAACGGTGAAACCATCGCGTTTGGCGATGGCCAAGAACGCCGCTAAGGCTTTAGCTGGTCCTGGTCCCAGTGGAAAGTCCGCCGTTGCCTGTGAATCATCCCGTGAGCTATCGATGCTCACCAGTGTTTTTAGATCCGCCACGTAGTCGTCGCGGTATTGTTGTGCCAGTTTTTGCCAATCAAGTACCATAATTGCCCCTCCTTGAATGTTGTGTGGTCCCATGATCACCACGTTTAACCCTAATTCTAGCATACCGGCCAACCGTTTTCATCTGCCAGCTCCGGGCATGCTATACTGGGGATACAGAGATCAATTTTAGGAGGGGTTCTTTATGGAAACACTCACAGCCGCCATCCTACCGCAAACGATTCGTCAACGGCCAGCTAACAGTCACAAAGGGACGTATGGTCGTGTGACCCTAGTCGGTGGTAACCGTAACTTTGGCGGAGCCATTCTGATGGCCAGCGCTGCGGCCGTTTATGCCGGAGCCGGGTTGGTCACCACCATCACCGATGCCAGTAACCAAAGCAGCCTGCACGCCCGACTTCCAGAAGCTATGTTCGCCGATATGCGTCAAACCACTCAGCTGACTGACCTGGTTGCCGGCGCCGACGTGGTGGTCATCGGTCCCGGCTTAGGCACCGATGACGCCGCGTTAGCTACGCTACAACAAGTCTTCCAGACAGTCACGGCGCAACAGACCTTGGTCGTCGACGGGTCCGCCATTACGTTGGTCGCCCAACATCACCTGACCCTACCAGCCGTTCCCCTGGTCTTGACACCTCACCAGATGGAATGGCAGCGTCTGAGCGGCATCGCCATTGCTGATCAGACCCCCGAACGTAATCGGGCCGCCGCCAATCAACTTAATGCGACCGTCGTGGTCAAGTCACACCGCACCCAAATTTATACGCCAACTGGTAGCTTTCAAAATCCTTTGGGCACTCCCGCCCAAGCGACCGGGGGAATGGGAGATACGCTAGCGGGCATGGTCGGTGGCTTCCTGGCCCAGTTTTCCGATCACCAAGACGCCGTTTTAGCGGCCGTCTACACCCATAGCGCCATCGCCGAAGCATTGGCCGCGAGCCAATATGTGGTGTTACCCCATCAAATTATTGACGCATTGCCCCAGTACATGCATGACCATCAAGCACACTAACTGAACAAAATCTTTTTACCGCAAAAGGGCCCGGAAGTGACTTCCGGGCCCTTTTGTCTAACTTTTAAAGTACTGTATCGCCTGTGGGAACCATGACGGCGTCAATCTCAGGTTCAAATAGCCCCCGATACGTGCCCGTAGACAGGTCCACTGGCAACTGCAAAGGACCGATGGCCGTCCGCGCTACGGCACCGCTCACGTTCGCCAAGCCCAACAATGCTGTCGTGGCGACCGCCACCTGGCGAGTTTGAACCGTGACGATCTGATAACGCTGTAAGTCATGCGTTACCAGCTGTGCTTGCTGACAGGCCGCCAGCGTCTTCAGATCCGCGTCTTGTAGCGCCGTCCCGTTAACCCGCACCTCTAACGTACTCGGCCAATGAGCAGCCTGAACGTCTGCCAAAAAGTGGGCATCGTCACTTAGGAGGACCAAACCGGCGACCTCCTTGGGCAGGTCCGCCAAGACCTGTAAGGACCGCTCCTGGTCTAACACGTTCAAGAGACTACCGACACTATGGGCTACCGTAGCCCGCAGGTCGTTGACGACCCCTACCGGTTTATTTAGCATCAAATATTGCGGCTGTCGCCCTGTGACGGCTAACCCGTCTACGGCGATCTCATCATCCGCCGTCACACTCTGGCGTCCGCTATCAGCGACCGTTTCGTTGACCGTCACTCGCCCCTGCCGCAATAACCGAAAAATCTGTCGGGGCGTTCCCTGATGGTGTGTTGTTAAATAGTGTTCCAAATTCACGCAAGTCCGCCTCCTAACGAATATGCAAACGTCGCCGTAAGCCGGCCATCCGTGGTCCCATGATGGTGTCGGCCAGCCGACTGTGCAACATGGTGTAGACGTAGAAACCGCCACCTAAGACCGCAGCTACAGCCGTAATCACGAAGCTGGTCATTCGGCCATCCCCTAACAGGGCTTCACCACCCCAGACCACTAATCGGGCAATCACGAAGGTCACAATCGCGGACAATAGGATGCCGTTACTCTGCTTAGCAATCGTGACGTAATAGATGCCGAATTGGACGTTGAGCGAATGAATAATCAGGTAACAGGTCACTAAGAACCCGACCCCCGTCGCCATGAGCGGTCCAAACGCGCCAAAGACATACACTAACGGCCACTGCACCACGAATTTGACGACCGTCCCAACTAAGAAGTACTTCACGGCCCGGCGGTTCTGCGAAATCCCCTGCATCAGCGCTGAGACGACCGTATAGAGCCCTAAGATAATCGACAGGTAGGATGAAAATGCCAGGATCGATGCGCCTAGTGCTTCTTGCGCGTGACCGTAGAAAACGATGTTCAGGGGCCGCGCTACGGCCGACATCCCCAACGCACTGGGAATCATCACAAATTCAAACATCAAAAAGGCATTGGTCAACTGACCGGATATTTCTCGCTTGTTGCCCCGGGTGTAGGCTTCCGACAACAGGGGCACCACCGTAATCGCCAGTGCTGAAGCCAACGAAATCGTAATCATAATAATCTTATTGGCGTTGACCCCGAATAACGCGAATAAATCGTTCAGGTACGTATCGGAGTAATTGCCCGCTAGATGCATGATTGGGGCAAAGGTGTATTGATCAATCAATTGGAAGATGGTAATGCCGGCCCCCAAAACAATAAAGGGAACGGCCTGTGCCACAATTTCTCGGTATAATTGGTTAGCCGGTACGACCAAGGCGTTATTGCTATGACGAACCAGCGCCTGAAAGTGGCCTCGGCGCCGCCAGTAGTAGACACCTAGGATCAAGAGCCCGCATAACGCACCGACCGCCGCTGCTAAGGTCGACTGGGCAACCGCCGTCACCCAGTCTCCTTTGAGGACCTTCATGATCAGAAACGCCGTGATCAACATGTACGCGACCCGAGCCAGCTGTTCCACAAATTGAGAAATTGCGGACGGCGCCATTTGCTGAAAGCCTTGGAAGTATCCCCGGGTGAGACTCATCGTGGGAATAATCAAAATGGCCCAGGCTAACGAATGCAGTACCGGAATCAGATTATCGTCTCCTCCGGTAAACAAACCAGCGCCAAAGTACATGAGCGCCGCAATGGCTACCCCGGTACCTACCGCAATTACCAGCCCGCGTTGATATAAACGCACACTAATGCCATATTCGTTCAAAGCATTATAATGGGCCACCTGCTTGGCAATCGCCGAAGGGACCCCCGCAATCGCCGCAATGAGAAAGAAGCTGTAGATGTTGTAGCCCTTTCCATACAGCGCATTCCCCTGTAAGAAGAAGGAACCGAACCAGATACTCCAGGGGATAATGTAGACGGCGCCTAAGATGCGTGAGAAGATGCTTCCCGCCGTCATCCAGGCTGACCCAGCTACCATTTGTTCCTGAGCGTTCACGGATTGGCTTTCCGTTTGATCAGATCTTGCCGACATTTGACACCCTACTTTCACTTGGTAAATTCAACGCGCTCAGGCACCCTTCTAAAAAGGATGCCAATCAAACCAATATTATACCATAGCCCTTTGTAGACAAGTGACTGGTTTCGGTTAAGATTTACTAATCCACCGTCAAAAGTCCGGCTTCAATGGCCTCCCACTTACCGAATTCGCTTAACAGTGGTATTCTAGAGGTAGTTTAAAGTAACTTGGTGACTGTATTAAGGAGGCAGACCAGATGGCACAAAGTGCAACTGGAACTACTGCTGCTCCGCAGATGCAAATGTCCCCGGAGCGTGCACACGAAGTAGTTCTTATGACGCAACAGATTCGCCGGAACTTCCCAGAGATTTCCGACGTGCCTGATGACCAGTTGTTGTATACAACATGGCGGAGTTTTAAGCGTATCGATCAGACAAGTGACAGCGATTATCACACCATGGCAAAAGTCTTTTTCCGGGAATTCGATCGGCACCTCTTGAACTATCAATTTTCTAAGGCGGGTGAAGAAGTTGCGGTGCGGCGCCGTTTCTTCGCCATCTTAACTGATCTATTCCAATAAAATGTCGTGAGTCCCATAACCCCCTATGGTTGTGGGACTTTCGTTTATCCTCAAAGTTGCGCTATACTAATGACGTGAATCAAGGAAATGGGGGTTAGTTAATGCGCTACTTAGCAATTTTAGGAAGTCACGAACGGGAAGGGATTACCGCCGGGTACCTAGCAGCCGTCCTCCAGGCATTGCCGGAAGACGCTACCGTGGAAACCGTGTTCTTACGCGACTATGACATCTATCCAGACACTAAGGAGCAGTCTTGTCCGGCATTGGATGAGCTGGAGGCCAAGATGGCGGCCAGTGATTTCTGGATTCTGTGTGCCCCGACCTACTGGGGCGGACTCTCCGGGGTGATGAAACAGTTCTTCGACTGCATGCGGTTCCGGTTAGTTCGGATGAATTCCGTGGGCGACACCCTACCCGGTAAATATCAGAACAAGCATTATCTCAGTATGACCACCTGCTTCATTAGTTCAACCGACAACTTCTTTACAGGAATCACGGATCAGACCTTTGTCACGTTCGACCGGGTCATGACCGGTGCCGGGTTGATTAAAGTCGGTGAGTTTGTCGGTACCGGGACCTGGGGCACTAAAGCCCCGCGGCCCGAAAAATTACGAGAATGCACCCGGTGGGGACATAAAATCGCCGACCGGCCACGAAAGGATGATAACACTTTGAAACGCTACATATTGCTCTTCATCATGATTGCGGCTATGGCGCTAGTAACCATGGGCCTTCAAGCTTGGTGGCTGGGTGTCTTTGCCCCTGGTAAGTTCTGGATCACCTACCTTAGTTTCGTTGTGATCTTCTACGTTCTGCTGGCAGCGCTCCTGCACTTCTTCACGTTCGTTCGGCACCGTCGCCGTTAACTACTTACCCTTTAATTGTAAAGAGTCCTAATGGTCAAGGTATCTGAACACGTCTGGCTGGGTCGGCAACTTTATCAACTCGTCTGGATGATTCCATTTAAAAAGGTTCTATGATATTTGGTGTTGATGGATGAAATCCATCAACACCATTTTTATGTACAACAAAAGGGCATACCGCCCTGTGCTACAATCAAGTCGACCAAAACCAATTGAAAGCGAGTGTTCGGTATGTCCCAAGACCAGTCTACTAGAGTTTTACTTCAAATAAAAGATGAAAACATTAAAAACTTAAGCACTAAAGTCTTATCAGATGGCGTTATGCGAGTACGGGGCGAATTGACTTATGACTCTATCCTTTGCCCACGTTGTGGCAAAGTTACGATGAACCATAA